>NZ_JBWKDJ010000015.1:0-190270 GCF_056436025.1 Streptomyces sp. NPDC043853 | reverse complement strand
ACAGCGGCTGGATCTCCCTCGCCTGGTGCGCCGGCATCACCGTCCTGGGCTTCCTCTGGTCCATGAAGCACTTCAACAAGGACCGCACCCACTGAGCCACGCACCGACCCGCAGGTGACCGACCGTTGATCCTTCGAGGCGCTACGGAAGCGCGAGATGAGGTACAGGTGATGACCCGTCAGCTAGTCGTGGGCGGTGAGCAGGCAGAACTGCTCCGGATCGGCATGGACGCCCTGAACGACACCGACCCCGAGCTCGCCGCGCTCCTGGATGCCGAGGTGAGCCAGCAGAACTCCGTGCTCGCGATGATCGCGTCGGCGAGCATCGCGGACCCGTCGGTCCTCGCGGCCGGCGGAGCGGCTCTGTCCAACGTGACCGCCGAGGGTTACCCCGGCGCCCGGTACCACCCCGGCGCCCAGCAGTTCGACGAGGTGGAGCGGCTGGCCGTCGAGCGGGCCAAGGCCCTGTTCGGCGCCCGCTACGCCAACGTGCAGCCGCACTCCTGCTCCTCGGCCAACCTCGCCGTGCTGGCCGCCCTGGTCCCCCCGGGCGGCACCATCCTCGGCCTGGACCTCGACGCCGGCGGCCACCTCACCCACGGCTCCCGGGCCTCGGTCACCGGCCGCCACTACCACGCGGTGCACTACGGCCTGGACGAAGCCGGCCGCATCGACTACGAGCAGGTCGAGGCCCTGGCCCTGGAGCACCGGCCGAAGGTCCTGATCGCCGGCGCGAGCGCCTACCCACGCACGGTGGACTTCGTCCGCTTCCGCACCATCGCCGACAAGGTCGGGGCGTACCTGCTGGCCGACATCTCGCACATCGCGGGTCTGGTGGCCGCCGGGCAGCACCCGAGCCCGGTGGACGTCGCCCACATCACCACGATGAGCACCTACAAGCAGCTCGGCGGCCCGCGCGGCGGTCTGATCCTGAGCGGCCGCGACTACCAGGCCCCCGGCCCGGACGGCCGCACCCCGCTGAACCGGCTGATCCAGCGGGCCGTGTTCCCCCAGTCCCAGGGCACCCCGAGCCCGGCCTCGATCGCGGCGAAGGCCCGCGCCTTCGCCGTGGCCTCCGGCCCGGGCTTCCGGAACACGGCACGGCTGATCGTCGAAAGCGCCTCGGCCCTCGCCGGCGAGCTGTCCTCGCTCGGCTACGGGATCCTCACCGGCGGCACCGACAACCACATCGTCCTCATCGACACCGCGCGGGTCGGCCTGACCGGTGTGATCGCCGAACGGGCCCTGGAGGAGTGCGGGATCCTCGCCAACCGCAACCGGATCCCCGGTGACACCAAGCCGCCGCTGGTCACCAGCGGACTGCGGCTGGGCACCAACATCCTCGCCCAGCGCGGCATGGGCCCCGAGCAGATGCGCGAGTGCGCGCTCCTCATGCACACGGTCCTGGAGGGCACCACCGCCCTGACGGACACCGAGTACCGGATCGACCCCGCGCTGGTCGCCAGGACCCGCGAGGAGGTGCGGTGGCTGTGCGCCCGGCACCCCCTTCCCATCGAGAGCCCCAGCAGCGTTTCCGCAGAACTGATCGGAGTCGGACCATGACCACCCTCGACCGCCGCCACGACGCCTCCCAGGAGGCCTGGCCGCCGGCGCTCGTGCCGTCGGACCGGCCGCGCCTCCCGGACACGGCGCCCCGGTGCTCGGCGGTGGTGCACACCACCTTCGACGTGCTGTCCGCGGCCTCCCAGGCCGTACGGGGCGAGGTGCTGGCAGCCGCCTTCGCCGCCCTGCTGTTCCGCTACACCGGCCAGGACCTGATCACCCTGGGCGGTCCTGACGGGGGGTTCCGTTTCCCGGTGGACGGAGCGGCGACGCTCACCGGGCTGGCCGGGGCCGGCATTCCCTCCACGGAATCCGGAATCATTGATTCCACGGTGACCGCCTTCGCCGCCCTCCCGGCCCGCACCGCCGACACGACCGACACCCCTCCGACCGGCACCGGCACGACCGACACCGACGGGCCCGCCCCGTACGAGCTCCAGCTGCTGGTCCGCGGCCCGGAGGCGGAACTCCACTACGACCCCGCCCTGTTCGACCGCGACACCGCGGCCCGCCTGCTCGACCACTACGGCACCCTGCTCACCGACGGTCTGGAGTTCCCGGAGCGCCCGGTCAGCCGCCTGCGCCTGCTCACCGACGAGGAACTGCACCGCACGCTGATCGAATGGAACCGCACCGCGACCGAGCTGCCCGAGCACACCCACGGCACCCTCCACCGGGCCTTCGAGGCCCGGGTGGCGGCCGCCCCCGACGCGGTCGCCCTCGTCCACGGCACCGAGCGGCTCACCTACCGCGAGGTCAACGCCGCCGCCAACCGGCTGGCCCACCACCTGCGCGAGCTCGGTGTCGGCCCGGACGTCCGCGTCGGCCTCTGCCTGGACCGCTCCCCCGGCCTGCTCGTGGCCGAGCTCGCCGTCCTCAAGGCCGGCGGCGCGTACGTCCCGCTCGACCCGGACTACCCGGCCGACCGCATCGCCGTCATGGTGGGCGGCACCGCCTGCGCGGTGATGATCAGCCGTGAGGACCTGACCGGCAACCTGCCCGACGCCGGAGACCAGAGCCCGCCGCTGGTGCTGCTCGACCGCGACGCCGCCGTACTGGCCGCCCGTCCCGAGCACGACCCGGAGCCCGTCGCCGGTCCCGAGCACCTCTGCTACATCATCCACACCTCCGGTTCCACCGGGGCGCCGAAGCCGATCGCGCTGCGCCACGCCGGCGTGCTCAACAACATCGCGGACCTCAACCACCGCTTCGAGGTGGGCGCCGGGGACTCCGTCCTCGCGCTGTCCTCGCCCAGCTTCGACATGTCCGTGTACGAGTTCCTGGGCCTGACCATCGCCGGCGGCACCGTGGTCGTGCCGGCCGCCGGGCGCGCCAAGGACCCCGCCCACTGGGCCGAGCTGGCCCTCGCGGAGAACATCACCGTCTGGAACTCCGCCCCGGCCCTGCTGGGCCTGCTGGCCGACCAGCTGGAGCAGACCGGCGCGGACCCGGCGCACCTGGCGCGGCTGCGGCTGGCCCTGCTCGGCGGCGACTGGGTGCCGGTTCCGCTGGCCGACCGCGTCCGGGTGTTCTCCCCCTCCCTCCGCTTCGTCGTGATGGGCGGCGCCACCGAGGCCTCGATCCACTCGACGATCTTCGAGGTCGGGAAGACCGACCCGGAGTGGACGAGCATCCCGTACGGCCGACCGATGGCCAACCAGCGCACGTACGTCCTCGACGAGGACATGCAGCCCGTGCCCCCGGGCGTCCCCGGCGAGCTGTACCTGGCCGGCACGGGCCTCGCCCGCGGCTACCTGAACCAGCCGGAGCGGACCGCCGAACGCTTCCTCGACTGGTCCCACGGCGAGCTGCTGCCGGCCGAGCGGCTGTACCGCACCGGCGACGTCGCCCGGTTCGGCCCGGACGGCATGATCGAGCTGATCGGCCGCGCCGACTTCCAGGTGAAGATCCACGGCCTGCGCGTCGAGCTCGGCGAGATCGAGAGCGTCCTGCGCTCCCACCCCGGGGTCCGGCAGAGCGTGGTCGTCGCCCGCTCCAACCGCCTGGTCGCCTACGTGGTCGCCGAGGAGGCCGCCGGCCCGGCGGGCGGACTCGACACCGCGGAGCTGATCCGCCTCGCCTCCGGCCGTCTCCCGGAGTACATGGTTCCGGCCGCCGTGGTCGTCATGGACGAGCTGCCCCTCACCCCGAACGGCAAGCTGGACCGCAAGGGCCTGCCCGAGCCGCAGTTCGCCACCGCCGCCTACCGGGCGCCGCGCACGGCGACCGAGGAGCTGCTGGCCGCCGTCTTCGCCGAGGTGCTGCGCACCGAACGGATCGGCATCGACGACGACTTCCTGGCAGCCGGCGGCGACAGCATCCGCGCCATCCAGGTCGTCACCCGGGCCCGCGCCCGCGGCCTGGAGGTCACCCCGCGCCAGATCCTGCAGTCCCGTACGGTGGCCAGGCTCGCCGAGGTCGCCACCGCGGCGGACCACGCCGTGGAGGACGTCGCCACCGCCCCGCTGGCCGCACCGGACTCGGCCGCGTTCCGGACCTGGCAGCAGCGCTACCCGGGCCTGTCGGACGCATGGCCGCTGACCGCGCTGCAGTCCGGCATCCTCTTCGAGGCCGCCCTCAGCGACACCGGCTACGACGCGTACCAGATGCAGACGGTGTTCCACCTGTCCGGGCCGGTCGACTCGGCCCGCATGCGGGCCGCCGGGCAGGCCCTGCTCGACCGGTACGCCAACCTGCGCGTGGCCTTCGTCCCCGATGCCGAGGACAACCTCGTCCAGCTCGTGGTCGACGGGGTCGAGCTGCCCTGGCAGGAGCTGGACCTCTCCGGCCTCGGCGAGGAGGGACGCGAGGCCGCCTTCGAGCGGTTCCTCGCCGAGGACTACGCCCGCCATTTCGACCGGACCGTCCCGCCGCTGGTCCGCCTGAGCCTGGTGCGCTTCGGCGAGGACCGCAGCGAGCTGGTCCTGACCACCCACCACGTGCTGGTCGACGGCTGGTCCGAGCCGATCCTGATGCAGGACCTGCTGCGCCTGTACGCCTCGGAGGGCGATGCCTCCGGTCTTCCCCGGGTCCGTGACTTCCGCGAGTTCCTGGCCTGGCTGGACCGGCAGGACCGGGCGGAGACCGCCCGGGTCTGGGCGGAGGAGCTCGCCGGGGTGGACGAGCCGACCCTGCTGGTCCCGGCGACCGTCGAGCGCGGTGCCACCTCCGGGGCCGACGAGGTGGGCCTGGACCTGTCCGAGGAGGAGTCCGGCCGGCTGGTGCGGTGCGCCTCCGAGCTGGGGATCACCGTCAACACGCTGGTCCAGGGCGCCTGGGCGGTGCTGCTGGGCGGGCTCACCGGCCGCCGCGACGTGGTGTTCGGCGCGACGGTCTCCGGCCGTCCGGCGGCGCTGCCGGGCGTGGAGTCCATGGTCGGCCTGTTCATCAACACCCTGCCGGTCCGGGTGCGTTTCGCTCCCGAGGACACCCTGGCCGAGCTGCTGGCCGGCCTGCAGGACCGCCAGTCGGGGCTGCTCGACCACCACCACGCAGCCCTGGCCGACATCCACCAGGCAGCCGGACTCGACGCCCTGTTCGACACCCTGGTGGCCTTCCAGTCGTACCCGGTGGACCACGCCGGCATCGCCGAGGCGACCGCGGCGGCGGGCATCGAGGTCACCGGCACCCGCGCGGAGGGGGCGGCGAACTACCCGCTGGCGCTGATCGTGGAGACGGACCCGCAGGTCCGGCTGACCCTGCAGTACCACCGGAACGTGTTCGGTCCGGCCGCGGTCGGCGACATCGCCGGGCGGCTGCACACCGTGCTCACGCGGATCGCCGCCGACCCGGCGGGACCCGTCGGCGCCTTGGACGTGCTGCCGGACGACGGACGGGAGCGGAGCACCGCCGGTCCCGGCACGGCCGCGGCCGGCGAGGGCCTCCCCGCACAGACCCTGCCGGCGTTGCTCGCGCTGCGGGCCTCGGCCGCCCCGGAGCCGGTCGCCGAGGTGACCGCCGGGGGGTACCGGGCGGGCCGGACCCCGCAGGAGGAGGCGCTCTGCGAGCTGTTCGCGGAGGTCCTCGGTGTCGACCGGGTCGGCATCGACGACAACGTCTTCGCGCTCGGCTGCAACTCCCTGAAGGCGACCCGGATCATCGGCCGCATGCGCCGGACCCTGGGTCTGGAGGTGTCGATCCGGCTGCTGTTCCAGCACCCCACGATCGCGGAACTCTCCGGCCACCTCCAGCCCGCCAAGGCAAAGAGCCGTCCCGGCCTGGGCAAGTCGCTCCGGCAGACGGTCAAGGACATCCGAAACGAGTCGAAGGAACAGGTGAAGGACATGAAGGCCCAGTTCAAGGAGCAGGCGAAGCAGCTCACGGCGCAGCTCACCGAGGAGGCCACGGCGGCTGCCCGCGAGCGCTACACCGGTGAGGAGTTCCAGGCCCGCCTGCAGGAGGACATCGACGCCCGCATCGAGCGCGGCATGCAGTCCGGCTCCAAGAAGCAGTGGGGCTCGTACCTGGCCAAGCAGGAGGCCAAGGCCGCCAAGGAGGCCAAGGCCGCGGAGCAGGCGGCGGCCGGCGGCAAGACCCTCTAGCCCGGAGGGCCCTCCGCCGGCCGTCCTCGGCGCGGAAGGTCCCCGTCCCCGCTCGCGTCCCCCGCGCGAGCACATGCAGGCCCCCCGGTCCGGGTGATCCCCGGGCCGGGGGGCCTTCCCGTGGGTCGCCTCTTTCGTATCGGGCCGGATCAGGCCGCGGTCAGCAGCGGGCTGCCGGTCCGGCGCAGCCAGGCGCGGTACGGAGCCGTGCGCAGGGCGGCCTCGCGGTAGGCCGCGCGCAGGTCGTCGTACACCTCGGCGTGCGCGCCGGGCCGGGTGGCCAGCAGCAGCCGCACCGCGAGCGGGTCGCCGCGCAGCGGCCGTATGGCCATGTCCTCGCGGGGCAGGGAGGTCGGCTGGCAGGGCGCGACCGCCTCGCCGGAGACGATCAGCGAGGCGGCGGTGTGGTAGTCGGTGTGCAGCACGGGCGGGTCGAGGCCGGCCCCGGCCAGGACGCGGTGCAGCCCGTCCCATTCGCCGTCCACCGAGGGGTCCACGGTCCAGCGGTCCCCGGCGAAATCGCGCAGGTCGACGACGGACCGGCGGGCGGCGGGGTGGTTCCGGGACATCGAGACGAACTGCGGTTCCCGTTCCATGAGCACGCGCACCTGCAGTCCGGCGGGGACCGCCAGCGGGCTGCCCTCCACCTCGTGCACGAAGGCCACGTCGAGCTGTCCGGCGGCCGTCATGCGCAGCAGGGCGTTCGCCGAGACGTCCACGACCAGGGTGGTCTCGGTGTCGGGCAGCCGGCGGTGCAACCGGCGCAGCCAGCCGGGCAGGGCGCGGCTGGCGGTGGAGCCGATCCGCAGCCGCCGGCCCTGGGAGCGGGCCCGCGCCTCCGCGACCAGTGCGGCCATCTCCGCGAGCAGCGGGCGGGCGCGGCCGAGGACCTCGCGGCCGAAGGGGGTGGGGCGGCAGCCGGTGCGCTCGCGCAGGAACAGCTCGCCGTCCAGGGCCCGTTCGATCCGCTGCAGCTGGGTGGTGAGCGAGGGCTGGCTGACGCCCAGCTGCCGGGCCGCTTTGTGCAGGCTGCCGGCGTCGGCGATGGCGCAGAGTGCGCGCAGGTGCCTCACCTCTAGCTCCATGCCCCGAGGGTAGGTCGGGGCCGGTCGGCCGCACCAGTCACCGACACCCCGTTGATTCACGCCAATTTCTCTTGTTCGTAAGGGGATTGGGGAGCCGAAAACCCTCGATAGGGCGGCGCTATCGGGTGCTGACATCATCCGCGCCGGGCCCGGACTCCCGCAGACTCCGGTACCGAACGACCCACCCCCCGCACCGAAGTTGAGAGTAGGAGCCCCCCACATGCCCTTCTCCCGCCATGCCCACCGCCGTTCTGACACGCCCCGCCCCCGGAAGGGTCTGCTCGCGAGCGCGATCGGCCTCGGCCTCGCCGCCGTCCTCGGTGCCGCGCCCACCGCCGGCGCGGCACCCGCCCCCGACGCCGCCTCGGCGGGCGGCCCGGCGAGCTACGCGGCGTACGAGCGCTCACAGGAGAACGCCGACGCCAACCGGGCGTTCTTCGAAGCCGTGCAGCGCGCGGTGGCCCAGGAGCGGGCCGCCAAGCCCGGCGCCCTGGCCGTGACCGTCACCTACAACACCCGCAACGCGCCGAGCTTCCGCACCCAGATAGCCCGCTCCACGCAGATCTGGAACAGCTCGGTCTCGAACGTGAAGCTCCAGGAGGTGTCCTCGGGCGGCAGCTTCTCCTACCGCGAGGGCAACGATTCGCGCGGCTCCTACGCCAGCACCGACGGGCACGGCCGCGGGTACATCTTCCTCGACTACCGGCAGAACCAGCAGTACAACTCCACCCGCGTGACCTCGCACGAGACCGGGCACGTGCTCGGCCTGCCGGACCACTACTCCGGTCCGTGCAGCGAGCTGATGTCGGGCGGCGGTCCGGGCACCTCGTGCCAGAACGCGACGCCGAACGCGACGGAGCGCGCCCGGGTCGACTACCTGTGGCGGAACGGCCTGGCGGCGGCGCAGCGCTAGGCGCGCCGGCGCCTAGTACTGCAATTGCGCACTAGCCGTCCGGCGGTACGTACTCCGGACAGTCGGGGTTCCGGCACGGGCCGGGACCCCACACCGGGACCCAGGCCCCGAGGACCTTGCGCCGCTTGACCACCGTGTCGACGGCACGCCCGCAGGCCGGGCAGAAATGCTGCTCGTGCCCGGCCTGCGGGGCAACCGTCCGGTGCGGATGCTGATCATGACCGGTCATACCTTCAACGGTAGGCCGGTTCTCCGCGTTCGGCCCCAGGAGCGCTTGCGGGTGCGGGCACCTAGGAACGCTTGCGGGCGTAGGTGGTCACGGTCTGGCCGCCACTGAAGGAGCGGACGCCGGTCAGCTCCAGCTCCCGCGGCGCGAACCCGGCCCGGCTCATCGGGATGCCCGACCCGAGGAAGACCGGGTAGGTCTTGACGACGAACTCGTCGATCTCCTCGACCAGCTGTCCGGCCAGGTCGGCCCCGCCGCAGAGGTAGATGCCGAGGCCGTCCTCCGCCTTGAGCTCCCGCACCCGGGCCACCACGTCGCCGCTGATGATCTCGTCCTCCGAGTCGGCGGAGGCCGGCAGCGAGCGGCTGACCACGTAGTGCTTCAGCGGCCTGTACGGGCTGGCGTCCCCGATCACGTAGGTGGCCCGGCCCATGATCACGGCATCGAACCGCTTGAGCTCGGGCTCGGGCAGGCCGAGGGCCTCCCGGCCGGGCGCCGCAAGGGTCTCGGGGTACTCCGCGGCCAGGAACCCGATGTACTCCGGGTCCAGGAAGGGGAAGCACCAGTCGAAGCCGCCGTCGGGGGCAGCGATGAACCCGTCGATGCTGACGCCGATGAAGTAAGTGAGCTTGCGCATACGTAATCTCCCCCGTTGGTCGTGCCGCCACCCTGGGGCACGCCAAACAAAGTACTTCAGTCGCAGTGGTTGGGCAACGGTCTTTGATCCCGCCGTCAGGAGACCGCCTGCGGCTTGCGCCACATCGGCCACATCGGCGGCCCGTCCGGCAGCCGCACCGCCGTGCCGGTGAACACCCAGCCCAGCCGCTCGTACAGCCGCATGCTCCGCTCGCTGCTCGCCTCCAGGTACGCCGGTACGCCGTCCCGGTCGCAGCGCTCCAGCACCGGGCGCATCAGCTCGGTGCCCAGGCCCTCCCCCTGCCGGTCCGGGGCCACGGCGATCATCAGCAGGTACTCGTGCTCCTCGTGGACCGGGTGCACCTCGCCGGTGAGCCGGCCCACCAGTTCGCACCGCTCGTTGTCGGGATCGGCGGCCGCCCGCATCCGGGCCGGCACCTCGTCCTCCCCTTCCGGCTCGCCGGCCGGGATCCGCAGCCACAGCGCCGCGCAGGACCCGTCCGCGGCGTAGTCGATCCGCCCCTCCTCCAGGGCCACGTCCACGAACACGCCGAGGAACCTGCCGTGCACCGCACGGCGGTGCTCCGGGTCGGGGAAGACCCAGGAGCTCACGGGGTCGTTCCGGAACGCCTCGTCCAGCAGCCGTGCCACCGCGTCCCGGTCCGACGGACCTGCCCGGCGTATGTCCAGCACCACGGGAAACACCCTTCACTCACCGTCAACAGCCTTGAGTGATCCTAGAGTTGGGCCGGACAGGCGGAAAGGCTCGTTCCGGCACCCCGGAGGTGCCGGAACGAGCCTCGGGCTCGGCGGACGGGAGCCCGGTGGGCCCGGTGCTCAGTAGGTGCGTCGGGTCACGAACTCCGCCAGGGCGAGCAGCCCGCCCGCCGCCGCGAGGTCCGGGACCGCCCGGGAGAGCTGGTGCACCGCCCGGCCCATCCGGTCCGCGGCATGGGCCTGCGCCCAGTCGCGGCCGCCGGCCCGCTCCACCGCATCGGCCGCCCGGCGTACGTCGTCCCCGGTCATGGGGCCCGCGTACAGCCCGGCCAGTTCCCGGCCCGCCTCCGTGCCCGAGGTGAGGGCGGCCACGACGGGCAGGGACTTCTTGCGGGCGATCAGGTCGGCCCCGGCGGGCTTGCCGGTGTGCTCCGGGTCGCCCCAGATGCCGATCAGGTCGTCGATCAGCTGGAAGGCCAGTCCGGCCTCCCGCCCGAAGGCGTCCATGGCCTCGACCTCGTCCGGTCCCGCCCCGGCGTACAGCGCGCCGAGGGCACAGGCGCACCCCAGCAGGGCCCCGGTCTTGGCCGTCGCCATGGTCAGGCACTCGGCCAAAGAGACCTCGGCGACCTTCTCGAAGGCGCAGTCCGCCTGCTGCCCGGCGCAGAGCTCGATCACGCAGGTGGCGAGCCGGGCCGCGGCGGCGGAGGAGGCCGGATGGGGGTCCTCCGCCAGCCGCCGGAGGGCGAGCGCCGCCATGGCGTCGCCGACGATGATCGCGTCGGGTGTCCCGAACACCGTCCAGGCCGTGGCCCTGCCGCGGCGCTGCACGTCCTCGTCGACGACGTCGTCGTGCAGCAGGGTGAAGTTGTGCGCCAGCTCCACGGCCACCGCGGCCGGGACGGCCCGGTCCAGGTCCCCGTCCAGGGCCTGGGCCGCCGCGAGGACCAGGGCGGGCCGGATGGCCTTGCCCGTGTGGCCCTCGGCCGGAGTGCCGTCGGCCCGCTCCCAGCCGAAGTGGTACAGGGCCACCCGGCGCATGGAAGCGGGCAACTCCTGCAGCGCACGCCGGAGTTCGGGGTTGACCGTCTCTCTGGTGTGCTCCAGAAGGGCCGCCGCCTCCTGGCCCTCACCGGTCGCGATGGCGTTCACGGGCTAGTACCAGCGGCCGATCTCGACGTTCTCCAGCACGCCCAGCGCGTCCGGCACCAGGACGGCGGTCGAGAAGTAGGCGGTGACCAGGTAGGAGATGATCGCCTGCTCACTGATGCCCATGAAGCGCACGGACAGGCTCGGCTCCAGCTCGTCCGGAAGGCCCGGCTGGTGCAGGCCGATCACGCCCTGGTCGTCCTCGCCGGTACGCATGCAGAGGATGGAGGTCGTACGGGCGTCGCTGATCGGGATCTTGTTGCACGGGAAGATCGGGACCCCGCGCCAGGTCGGGATGCGGCTGCCGGCCACGTCGATGGTCTCGGGCACGAGCCCGCGGCGGTTGCACTCGCGGCCGAAGGCGGCGATGGCCTTGGGGTGGGCGAGGAACATCCGGGAGTCGCGCCGCATGGACAGCAGCGCGTCGAAGTCGTCGGGGGTGGGCGCGCCGTCGTGCGGCTGGATGCGCTGGTCGTAGTCCGCGTTGTGGAGGAGGCCGAACTCCCGGTTGTTGATCATCTCGTGTTCCTGGCGCTCGCGGAGCGCCTCCACGGTCAGCCGCAACTGCTGCTCGGTCTGGTTCATCGGCTGGTTGTAGAGGTCCGCGACGCGCGTGTGCACCCGCAGGACCGTTTGCGCAATGGAGAGTTCGTACTCGCGCGGCTTGGCCTCGTAGTCCACGAAGGTGCCGGGCAGCACGGGCTCGCCGACGTGGCCCGCGGAGAGGTCGATCTCGGCCTCGCCGTGCTCGTTGGTGCGCTGCTCGGGCAGGCTGCGGACCTGGTCGAGGTGCGAGCGCAGCGATTCGACGCGGTCGGCGAGGAGCTGGAAGTCCTGCCGGGACAGCGCGAGCGCGGTGCCGGAGGTGGCCGCGCGGGCCGTGTACTCCCAGATGGCCTCGTCGTCGACGAGGCTGTCCTCGCCGAAGTAGGCGCCGTCGGCGACGGTGCGCAGCACGGCGTCGCCGCCGTAGGGACCGGGGCCGATCTGCTCGACGCGGCCGTGGGCGAGGAGGAAGACCTGGTCGGCCGGGCTGCCGAAGGAGGTGAGCTCCTGGCCGGCCTGGAAGTCGATCTGCTGGAAGCGCTGGGCGATCTCCCCGAGCACACCCTCGTCCTCGTAGGTGCGCAGCAGTGGCAGTTCGCCGAGTTCCGCGGGGATGACCTGCACCTGGTCCCCGGTCTTGATGAAGGTGACCCGGCCGTCGCCGACCGAGTAGCTGAGCCGCCGGTTCACCCGGTACGCGCCGCCCTGCACCGACACCCACGGCAGCATCTTGAGCAGCCACCGCGAGGTGATTTCCTGCATCTGCGGCGCGGACTTGGTCGTGGTTGCCAAGTTCCGCGCGGCCGAGGTGGCGAGACTGCGCTGGGGCAGCGCCTGGGCCTCGGTTTCGGAACCTGCCTGGACCGACATGTCTATCCCTTTCGACACTCCATTGGATGTGCGGGACGAAAGCCTTGCAGGGCGCAACGTGACGGGACCATTACACAAAAGGGTGGGACTACTCAGGCCCGGGTCGGGGAACTGTCTAAGGTCCCGCCCCTCCGTCCGCCAGCCGGTTTCAGCCACTCAAGCGCTGCGCGCCCTGATGCGCCATCAAGGGCGCCAAGCATCCCCGACACGCCTGGGGGCTGCCCCTGTGCGCGCTGGTGGCGGCGCCGACCAGCCCACTGCCACTGGAGGCCTTGCGGGGGTCCGGGGCCCCACCCCTAGGGCCGAATGGCCGCAGCTAAACGACCGTCGCCCCTGCCCTAGATGCGCATCTCAAATGCCAATTGGTGACTGAGGAGCCTCGATGCCTTCGGAGAGGCCAGGCACCGGCCTTGGCGCCGGCCGGAAATGCGAACCCGGGGCGGAAGGATGGAGTCCGGATTTCGCGGCGTTGTCAGTGGCGTCCGTTGGGTTGCTCGCACTGTCTTGGTTCTTGGAGAACGGAGGGTGGGCTGCATGTCGCGTTTCCGCATGTACCCCACGCCTGACCAAGAGCGGAGGATGTTGGAGCACTGCGCGCAGGCGCGGTTTGTATGGAACCTTGCGGTCGAGCAGCACTCTCATTGGCGGCGGTGGCGGAAGGCTGCGCCCTCGTTTGCGGAACAGTGCCGTCAGCTGACCGAGGCCCGCCGGGAGAACGAGTGGCTCGGTGCCGGGAATAGCGCCTTCGCCGTGATCCCTTACCCGATCGACGCAGCAGGAACCGGCGCGGTCGTCGGCGAGGACCGGGGCCTGAACCGGGCGATCCTCGCCCAGGGCTGGGGCCTGCTCCGCCGACGCACCGAACACAAAGCCCCCGGCAAGCAGCCGGGTGCGCCCGTTCGTCCGGTGTCCGGAACGACTCGCTCGCCGTACGAATGGGCTAGCCGCGGAACCTCCACCTCCGCTACATCCGGTAGGGGATGCTCACTCCCGGTACGCAAGGAAGGAGGCGGTCATGGCCGCACCCATGTCCGCGGAACGGTTCGTCACGGCACTGCGCAACGAGGGGCTGACCGTCGTCGAGGTCGGAGCCTGGCGCACGCACAACCGCAACCACAAGGGCCCGTGGGGGCCGGTCCACGGTGTGATGATCCACCACACCGTCACGCGCGGCACGGCGAGCACCGTCTCGCTGTGCCGCGAGGGCGACTCCCGCCTCCCCGGCCCGCTCTGCCACGGTGTGATCACGAAGGACGGCCGGGTCCACCTGGTCGGCTACGGCCGCGCCAACCACGCGGGCGGCGGCGACCCCGACGTCCTGCGGGCCGTCATCGCGGAGAAGGCCCTGCCCCTGGACAACCAGGCCACCACGGACGGCAACCGCCACTTCTACGGCTTCGAGTGCGAGAACCTGGGCGACGGCGAGGACCCCTGGCCCTCCCGCCAGCTCGACGCCATCGCCCGCGCGGCCGCCGCCGTCTGCCGCGTCCACGGCTGGACCTCCCGCTCGGTCATCGGCCACCTCGAATGGCAGCCGGGCAAGATCGACCCGAAGGGCTTCACGATGGCCTCCCTGCGCACCCGCGTGGCGGAACGCCTGAAATGAGCCGACCGGGCGAGGGCCGGGGCCCTCGCCCGCCACCCCGGCCGGCACACCGGACAATGGACGGGTGAACCGCTTCGTGGACCTTGACGCCGCTCTCCGGGAACGGCCGCCGTCGCCGCTGGTGGAGGTGCGGGACGAGCGGTTCGAGCGGCACGGGGTGCGGCTGGTGCTCAAGCGGGACGACCTCGTGCACCCCGAGCTGCCGGGGAACAAGTGGCGGAAGCTGGCGCCCAATCTCCGGGTGGCCGTGGAACAGGGGTACACGGAGCTGCTCACGTTCGGCGGGGCGTACTCCAACCACCTGCGGGCCACCGCCGCCGCCGGGCGGCTGCTGGGACTGGCGACCGTGGGGGTGGTGCGCGGCGAGGAGCTGGCCGGGCGGCCGCTCAACGCGTCGCTCGCACGGTGCGTGGCCGACGGGATGCGGCTGCACTTCGTCAGCCGGGCGCGGTACCGGGAGAAGGGGACCGACCCCGGGCTGGCGGCCGAGGCCGGGGCCGGCGGGGCGTACGTGATCCCCGAGGGCGGGAGCAACGCGCCGGCCCTGGAGGGGTGTGCCGGGCTCGGGCGGGAACTGGCCGGGGTGGCGGACCTGGCGGCCGTCGCCTGCGGCACCGGCGGGACGCTGGCCGGGCTCGCGGCCGGGCTCGGCCCCGGGCAGCGGGCGCTGGGCGTGCCGGTGCTCAGGGGCGGCTTCCTCGGGGAGGAGATACGTTCCCTCCAGTCGGCCGCGTACGGGCGGGTGCTGTCGAACTGGAGTCTGGCCGAAGGGTTCCACCACGGCGGTTACGGCCGCGTGCCCGACACGCTCGAAGCGTTCGCGGCCGACTTCGGGCAGCGGCACGGCATCCCCGTGGAACGGCTGTACGTGGCGAAGCTGCTCTGGGCGCTGATGGGGCTGGCCGAGGACGGCGCCTTCCCCCGCGGCACCACGCTCGCGGCCGTCGTCACCGGACGCCCCTGATGGCCGCGGTCGTCTATTTCCGGCAGGTCTCGCAGGACGCCGAACGGGTGCGCTACGCCTTCGGGGCCGAGCCGGAGGAGCTGTCGCGCCACCTGGTGGTGGAGCGGGTCACCGGCCGGTCCGCCGCCGAGGACGGGCGGACCGACCTCCTCTTCCTCAAGGCCTCGCGGAAGATCAACGCGATGCGCGCCGAGTCCGGCGCCTGGCCCGGACGCGGCATGAGCGCCAGCTGAGCCCTGCGCGGGGACCTGACGCCCGCCGGCCCCCTGCTACGCCGACTCCTCGCGGTACGCCGCCGCCTCCTCCAGGTCCAGGCGGCGCAGCAGGGCCCGCAGCATCTCGTCGTCGATGCGGCGGGCGTCCCGGAGGGACACGAAGACCTCGCGTTCCGCCGCGATCATCTCCCGGGACAGCCGGCGGTAGACCTCGTCCGCCGACTCCCCCGTCATCGGGTTGGTCTCCCCCAGCCGTTCCCACACCGCGTTGCGGCGGCGCTCCAGCACCGTGCGCAGCCGGTCCGCCAGCGGTGGCGGGAGGGCGTTGGCGGGGTCGGCGAGCAGTTCCGTCAGCCGGTCGTCCGCCGCCCGCGAGGCCTCGCTCTGCGCCTGCGCCTCGGCCAGCGTCTCCGCCTGAGTGTCGCGCGGCGGCAGCCGCAGCACGCGGATCAGCGGCGGCAGCGTCAGTCCCTGCACCACCAGGGTGAGGATCACGGTGGTGAAGGTGAGGAAGAGGATCAGGTTCCGGTACGGGAAGTCGCCGCCGTCGTCCAGGGTCATCGGGATGGAGAAGGCGATGGCCAGGGACACCACGCCGCGCATCCCCGCCCAGCCGACGATCACCGGGGACTTCCAGTCGGTGCCCGGCTCCCGTTCCCGGATCCGCGCGGACAGCATCCGCGGCAGGAAGGTCGCCGGGAAGACCCACACGAACCGGGCCACCACCACCGCCAGGAACACCGCGGCGGCGTACCAGAGGGCCTGCCCGCCCTCGTAGTCCCCGAGCCCCCTCATCACCACCGGCAGCTGCAGGCCGATCAGGGCGAAGACCACGGACTCCAGGATGAAGGCGACCATCTTCCACACCGCCTCCTCCTGGAGCCGGGTGGCGAAGTCCACCTGCCAGGCCCGGTGGCCCAGGTACAGGGCGACCACGACCACCGCCAGCACCCCGGAGGCGTGCACCCGCTCGGCCGCCGCGTACGCCACGAACGGGATGAGGAGGGAGAGCGTGTTCTGGAGCAGCGGCTCGCGCAGCCGGGTGCGGAGGTGGTGGATGGGGACCATCAGCAGCAGGCCGACCCCGACGCCGCCCACCGAGGCCAGCAGGAACTCGGCGAAGCCGCCCGCCCAGCCCGCGCCCTCCCCGATCACCGCCGCCAGGGCGACCTTGTACGCGGTGATCGCGGTGGCGTCGTTCACCAGCGACTCGCCCTGCAGGATCGTCGTGATCCTGTTCGGCAGGCCCAGCCGCCGGGCGATCGCCGTCGCCGCCACCGCGTCCGGCGGGGCGATGACCGCTCCCAGGACCAGGGCCGCGGTCAGCGGCAGCCCCGGCACCAGCAGGTACGCCGCATAGCCGACGGCCAGGGTGGCGAACAGGACGTAGCCCACCGACAGCAGCGCGACCGGGCGCAGATTGGCCCGCAGGTCCAGGTACGAGCTGTCCACCGCGGCCGTGTACAGCAGCGGCGGCAGCACCAGCGGAAGCACCACGTGCGGGTCCAGTTCGTACGCCGGCACCCCGGGGACGTACGACGCGGCCAGTCCGACGGCGACCAGGAGCAGCGGGGCCGGTACCGGGGTCCGGCGGGCCAGGCCCGCCACCGCGGCACTGACCGCCACCAGTGCCACCAGCGGCAGTACTTCCATCGAAGATCAACCCTCCGTACCTCGTCGCGCGCCCCGACCTGCGTAACCTGGCCATCATGAGCGAGTGCCCGCACGTTGCAGAACTGCCGCGCCCCGAGCCGATCCCCCGCGCCCTGACCTGCCCGGAATGCGAAGCCGTCGGCAGCCACCCGGTGCAGCTGAGGCTCTGTCTCTGGTGCGGGCACGTGGCGTGCTGCGACTCCTCCCCGCACCGGCACGCGACGGCACATTTCCAGCAGACCGGGCATCCGGTGATGCGCAGCTACGAGCCGGGCGAGACCTGGCGGTGGTGTTTTGTCGATGCCTCGATCGTCTGAGGTTCGATCGCGCGCGGTGGGGTAGGTCAACCCTCCGCCGGTTCCCCCGATTTGGAACCCGCAGACCCCTAGCCACTGTGCGTACCCATGGGCTTACCATCGGTCACTGGCCGTGGATGGGGTTGCCCCGGGGGTGCCGCGACACGATCGTCCGGATCGCGATAGCGTCACCGGCGAACAGAGCTCGTACCACCTTGGAGGTGAGGGTGTCCCAGATCGCAGGCGAGCCCGGGACCCAGGACTTCGTGGAAGTCCGGCTGCCGGCCGCGGGTGCCTACCTGTCGGTGCTGCGAACGGCCACGGCCGGCCTCGCGGCACGTTTGGACTTCACCCTGGACGAGATCGAGGACCTCCGCATCGCGGTGGACGAAGCCTGCGCGATCCTGCTCCAGCAGGCCGTGCCCGGCTCCGTCCTCAGCTGTGTGTTCCGGCTGATCGAGGACTCGCTGGAGGTGACCGTGTCCGCGCCGACCACGGACGGGCGCGCACCCGAGCGCGACACCTTCGCCTGGACGGTCCTGTCGGCACTGGCCGGCAAGGTCGAGTCCACGGTCGAGGAGGACCGCACGGTCAGCATCAGCCTCTACAAACAGCGCGGCGCGGGACCAGGCGCGGCGTGAACGGCGGGGAGACCCCGGTGCGGGAGTCCGCCTCCGGCATCCCGGAACAGCAGGCCCGGCCGCACCCGGTGGCGGAGGACCTGACGGACGGCCGGGCGGACGGTCTTGCGGCAGACGGCTTTTTGGACTCGGCGGAGCGACGGGCGGGCCCTATGAGCGATAACGAGCACGAACACCACGAGGAGCAGCACGATCCGCGCGACCGCAGCGGCGCGCGGGCCCTGTTCCTGGAGCTGCGGGAACTCCCGGAGGGCTCCCCGCAGCGGGCCGAGCTCCGCAACCGGCTGGTGCGGATGCACCTGCCGCTGGTCGAGCACCTGGCGCGGCGGTTCCGCAACCGGGGCGAGCCCCTGGACGACCTGACACAGGTCGCCACCATCGGCCTGATCAAATCGGTGGACCGGTTCGACCCGGACCGCGGGGTCGAGTTCTCGACGTACGCGACCCCGACCGTGGTCGGCGAGATCAAGCGGCACTTCCGGGACAAGGGCTGGGCCGTCCGGGTCCCGCGCCGCCTCCAGGAGCTGCGGCTCTCGCTGACCACCGCCACGGCCGAGCTGTCCCAGCAGCACGGCCGCTCCCCCACGGTCCACGAGCTCGCCGAAAGGCTCGGGATCTCGGAGGAGGAGGTGCTGGAGGGGCTGGAATCGGCCAATGCCTACAGCACGCTCTCGCTGGACGTGCCGGACACGGACGACGAGTCGCCGGCCGTCGCGGACACGCTGGGCGCGGAGGACGAGGCGCTGGAGGGCGTCGAGTACCGCGAGTCGCTGAAGCCCCTGCTGGAGGGGCTGCCGCCGCGGGAGAAGCGGATCCTGCTGCTTCGCTTCTTCGGCAACATGACACAGTCGCAGATCGCCCAGGAAGTCGGCATCTCCCAGATGCACGTCTCCCGGCTGCTGGCCCGGACGCTGGCCCAGCTCCGGGACAAGCTGCTCGTCGAGGAGTAGCGGCGAGGTGCGCAGGGGGCCGCGCCGCCCGCCCCCTCCACGTCGGCCGCAGGGCCGGCTAGCGGCTCTCTTCGCGGGGCCCGATGCCCAGGGCCTGCGTGGCCGTCGGGTTCACCAGGAGCACCAGGACCGCCAGCGCGGCCACGGCCAGGGCCACCGCGGCGAAGGCCATCGCACCGCCGGTGGTCCACAGGGTCCAGGCCACCGGCATGGCCATGAACTGGGTGATCAGCGCCGGGCCGCGGCTCCAGCGGCGGCCCAGGCGCAGCCCGCGGGCCGCGATCAGCGGCAGCGCGGCGAGCCCGAGCACGGTGAGGCCGCCGGTCTCCGCCTGCTGCAGGGAGTCGGCATCGCCGGAGATGCCGACATAGAGGAGATAGACACCGAGGCCGGCCAGCGCGAGGCCCTCCAGCGCGGTGAGCGCCGCGGCGGCGGTCAGCCGGCCGGGCAGGGACTGGGTCTCGGAGGTCTGCTGCGTACTCACCCCAGCAGGGTAGCCGCGCCCGCCCGCCGGGCATCGGGGCAGGCAATATGGGTGAGCCCACACGGTGTGGGTACTCTGACGCTCATGCGTGCACTTCTCGTGGCCAACCCAGCAGCGACCACCACCAGTGCGCGTACGCGTGACGTCCTGATCCACGCCCTGGCCAGCGAGATGAAGCTGGAGGCGGTCACCACCGAGTACCGCGGGCACGCGCGGGACCTCGCCCGGCAGGCGGCGGAGAGCGGGAACATCGAGCTGGTCGTGGCGCTCGGCGGCGACGGCACGGTGAACGAGGTGGTCAACGGCCTGCTGCACGCGGGTCCGGACCCCGACCGGCTGCCCGGCCTGGCCGTGGTACCGGGCGGCTCCACCAACGTCTTCGCGCGGGCGCTCGGCCTCCCCAATGACGCGGTCGAGGCTACGGGCGCGCTGCTGGACGCGCTGCGCGAGCGGCGCGAGCGGACGGTGGGCCTGGGGCTGGCGGACGGCCCGGAGGGTTCGGACGACCAGGGGGTCCCGCCGCGCTGGTTCACCTTCTGCGCCGGATTCGGGTTCGACGCGGGGGTCGTCGGCCGGGTCGAACAGCAGCGCGAGCGCGGCAAGCGTTCGACGCACTCCCTCTACGTACGACAGCTCCTGCGGCAGTACCTCGACGAGCCGAACCGGCGGCGGGGCACCGTGACCCTGGAGCGGCCGGGCGCGGACCCGGTGCCGGGCCTGGTGCTGTCGATAGTGTGCAACACCTCACCCTGGACCTTCCTCGGGAACCGCCCGCTGTACGCGTCCCCGCAGGCGTCCTTCGACACCGCACTTGACGTGTTGGCGCTGAACCGTTTGTCAACTTCGGCCGTCGCGCGCTATGCGACACAGCTCCTGACCTCGACTCCTGAGCGCGGTCCGCGGGGCAAGCATGCACTGTCCCTGCACGATCTGACCGAGTTCACCTTGCATTCGAAGGTGCCGCTTCCTTTCCAGATGGACGGAGACCACCTCGGTCTGCGCACCAGCGTTCGGTTCACAGGCGTTCGCCGTGCACTGCGTGTGATTGTGTGAGTAGAAGGGGCCAAAGTCCTTTCACTCGAACGTTTAGGCGCCAGTCCACCCACTAGAAGTACGGCTGTGACCTAGTCGACACCGACGAATCAAAAAAAACTTTCCGGAAGGGGTTGTATCCCCGTCCGAGGTTTGCGAATCTCTACATGGCGATCGGGACAGCCCGCAGGACCGGCACCCACGAAGACCGCCAGAACCCCTCCACGAATCACGGACCGCCCCGGGAAACTGGGCGTTGGCCCTTCCCTTGCGGGGGGATTCGTGAAAGCGTTCACATTCACAAGCAACCTGCCCGCAATACAAGGAGATGGAGCAGCCATGGACTGGCGTCACAACGCCGTTTGCCGCGAGGAAGACCCCGAGCTCTTCTTCCCCATCGGCAACACCGGTCCTGCGCTGCTGCAGATCGAGGAAGCCAAGGCCGTCTGCCGCCGTTGCCCCGTCATGGAGCAGTGCCTGCAGTGGGCGCTCGAGTCCGGCCAGGACTCCGGTGTCTGGGGCGGCCTGAGCGAGGACGAGCGCCGCGCCATGAAGCGCCGCGCCGCCCGCAACCGGGCGCGCAACGCCAGCGCCTGATCATCGACTTTCGAGCCTCGAGCCGCAGCGCGTAGAACCCCGTAGCGAACGGCAACGTGCTCTTGAGCCCCGGACCGGGAGCCCCCCGGTCCGGGGCTCAGTGCTTTGTCCACAGCGTTTCGCCCACGCGCCGGCCGCCCGGTTCGGCCCGTTCGGCTACGCGGAGTGATGCTCGTGCGGACACTCTCCGTGACGGAGGAGCCGTCTCCGGCGGGCTACTTCTGGGGGCTGGCCGGGACGTCGAGCACGACCTTGGTGCCACGGCCGTCACCCGGAACCATGTCGAAGCTGCCGCCGAGCTCCCCTTCGACCAGGGTCCGGACGATCTGCAGCCCGAGGTTGCCGGCCTTCTGGGGGTCGAAGCCCTCGGGCAGTCCGCGGCCGTCGTCGAGCACCGTGATCAGCAGGCGGGCGTCGTCGCGGCCGGTGCCGCTGCGGGTCGCCGACACCTCGACCGTGCCCCGCTCCCCCGGCGCGAAGGCGTGCTCCAGGGCGTTCTGCAGGATCTCGGTGAGGACCATCGACAGCGGCGTGGCCACCTCGGCGTCCAGGATCCCGAACCGGCCCAGGCGCCGGCAGTCGACCTTCCCGGGCGAGATCTCCGCGACCATCGCGATCACGCGGTCGGCGATGTCGTCGAACTCGACCCGCTCGTCCAGGTTCTGCGAGAGCGTCTCGTGCACGATCGCGATCGAACCGACGCGCCGCACCGCCTCGTTGAGGGCCTCCCGGGCACTGGTCCCGCCCGGGGCGGCCGTGTCCATGCGCCGGGCCTGCAGCCGCAGCAGCGCGGCCACCGTCTGCAGGTTGTTCTTCACCCGGTGGTGGATCTCCCGGATGGTGGCGTCCTTGGTGATCAGTTCACGTTCGCGACGGCGCAGTTCGGTGACGTCCCGGCAGAGCACCAGCGAGCCGATCCGGGTGCCCTTGGGCTTCAGCGGGATCGCGCGGAGCTGGATCACCCCGCCGTTGCCCTCGACCTCGGTCTCCCGCGGCGCCCAGCCGCTGGCCAGCTTGACCAGCGCTTCGTCCACCGGCCCACGGGACGGCGCGAGTTCGGCGGTGGCGGTGCCCAGGTGCTGGCCGACCAGGTCGGAGGCCAGGCCGAGCCGGTGGTAGGCGGAGAGCGCGTTCGGGGACGCGTACGTCACCACGCCGTCGGCGTCCAGCCGCATCAGGCCGTCGCCGACGCGCGGCGAGGCGTCCATGTCGACCTGCTGACCGGGGAACGGGAAGGCTCCCGCGGCGATCATCTGCGCGAGGTCGGAGGCGGACTGCAGATAGGTGAGCTCCAGCCGGCTCGGTGTACGCACAGTGAGCAGGTTGGTGTTCCGGGCGATGACTCCGAGTACCCGGCCCTCGCGGCGCACCGGGATGGACTCGACCCGGACCGGGACCTCCTCCCGCCACTCCGGGTCGCCCTCGCGCACGATCCGCCCCTCGTCGAGGGCGGCGTCCAGCAGTGGGCGGCGGCCGCGCGGCACCAGGTGGCCGACCATGTCGTCCTGGTAGGAGGTGGGACCGGTGTTGGGCCGCATCTGGGCGACCGAGACGTAACGGGTGCCGTCCAGGGTGGGAACCCACAGGACCAGGTCCGCGAACGACAGGTCGGAGAGCAGCTGCCACTCCGACACCAGCATGTGGAGCCACTCCAGGTCGGTGTCACTGAGAGCGGTGTGCTGGCGTACGAGGTCGTTCATGGAGGGCACGAGTGCGAGCGTACCCCGGGTTCCGGACAAGACTTTCCCCACAGGAATACCCATGAGTACGGTGAGCCGCGTAACCTTGGAGGAAGCGACGGTTCGGAATCCGTTTCCGTGGGTGGATGGACAGAAGATATTGGTCTAGTCCACAATCGCCGTACAGCTTCCGTCCTCCCCGCACAGGAGGACGGATCGAGGAAGCCACGCGATCTGCCCTGACCGCGCAGGCACCTCTTGCCGGCCGCAGGAACCGCACACCTGCCGGCCGAAGAACTCCGGGCTACGGTGCCGGACGGGTTGAGGGTCCCGTCCCGGCACCGTGGCCCAGAGGAGTCCTCCCCCGCGCCGGTCACTCCGGCCAGGCGCGGAGCGCCGTCTCGGCCACCGCCTCCAGCTCTTCCCGGCTCGCGCCGTCCCGCGACTGCACGGACATCCCCTGGAGCACCGCCCCGCAGTACCGGGCCAGCGCGTGCGCGTCGGTGTCCGCCGGCAGCTCACCGACGGCGACGTCCGCCCGGATCCTGCTCTCGAAGGCCGCCAGGTTGGCCTCCCGCCGGGACCGCAGCGCCTCCGCCACCTCCTCGGAGGTGGTGTTGACGGCCGCGCTGATCACCAGGCAGCCGGGCGGGTGGGCCGGGTCGGTGTAGACCTCGGCGGCCTCGCGCAGGATGCGCGTGATCGCGGCCCGCGCGGTGGGCTCCTCCTCCAGCGCGACGCTCGCGAAGTCGCCGTAGCGGCCGCCGTAGACCACCACGACCTCGTCGAAGAGCTTGCGCTTGTCGCCGAAGGCCGCGTAGAGGCTGGGCGCGCCGATGCCCATGGCCTTGGTGAGGTCCGAGATCGAGGTCGCCTCGTAGCCGCGCTCCCAGAAGGCGGTCATCGCCTTGTCGAGAGCCGCGTCGCGGTCGAAGGAGCGGGGCCTGCCGCGCTGTCCGGTCACCATGCGCCAATTCTATAGCGCACGCTAGAAAATCTGGTACGGTCCCCGTCGTCAGGTTCTGTATCGATCGCTATGGAAAGGGGTGCGCCATGGGCGTGCTCGACGGGAAGACGGCAGTGGTCACGGGCGGCAGCCGGGGCATCGGAGCGGCGATCGCGAAGCGGCTGGCCCGCGAGGGCGCCCTGGTCGCCGTCCACTACGGCAGCAACGAGGCGGCGGCGAAGGAGACCGTGACCGGTATCGAGGCGGCCGGCGGGCGCGCCTTCGCGATCCGGGCGGAGCTGGGGGTCCCGGGTGACGCGGAGGCGCTCTGGGCGGCCTACGCGGCCCACCCGCTGAGCACCGAGGGGGTGGACGTCCTGGTGAACAACGCGGGCGCCCCCGTGTTCGCGGACATCGAGGCGACCGACGAGGAGGCCTACGACCGGGCGCACGCGCTCAACGCCAAGGCGCCCTTCTTCGTCATCCGGCAGGGACTGCCGCGGCTGCGCGACGGCGGCCGGATCGTGAACGTGACCGGCACCCCGGACATCGCCCTGCCCGCGATCCTGGCGACCGTCGCCGCGAAGGGCGCGGTGAACGCCCTGACCGTGTCGCTGGCCGCACAGCTCGCGCCGCGCGGGATCACCGTGAACTCGGTGGGCCCCGGCGTGACCGAGACCGACCTCAACGCGGGCTGGCTGGCCGACCCGGCGGCCCGGGCGCACGTGGAGTCCCGCTCGGTGTTCCACCGGCTGGGGACCGCGGACGAGGTCGCCGGTGTGGTGGCCTTCCTGGCCTCGCCGGACGCGCAGTGGGTGACCGGCCAGCACCTGGCCGCGACCGGCGGCCTCCAGCTCGCCCTGCTCTGACCCGCACCGCGCCGGGCGCCCGCCCGTCACGTCCGGGACGGGTCGGGCGGGCGCCGGGAGGCCGGGTCGGCCGGCCGGGAACACCATGGAAGTCGGCCGTGGAACACCGCCGGGAAGCAGGGCCGGAAAGCGCAGCCGGAAAGGGGACGGCTCTGCTAGATTGGTCTATACCACACCGCCCAGACCCCCGAGGCCGCACCGGGGGACCCCTCTCCAGATCGGCAGGCCCAGCGTGGAAGTTGTCATCGTCCCGGACGCCAAGGCAGGCGGCGAGCTCATCGCGGAGGCCATGGCCGCCCTGGTCCGCCGCAAGCCCGACGCCCTCCTGGGCGTGGCGACCGGCTCGACGCCGCTGCCCATCTACGAGGCCCTGGCCGGCAAGGTCGCGCGCGGCGAGGTCGACGCTTCCCGCGCCCGGATATGCCAGCTCGACGAGTACGTCGGCCTGCCCGCCGGCCACCCCGAGTCCTACCGCGCGGTCGTGCTCCGCGAGGTCGTCGAGCCGCTCGGGCTGACCGAGGCCTCGTTCATGGGCCCCGACGGCTCCGCCGAGGACGTCCAGGCGGCCTGCGGCGCCTACGACCGGGCGCTGGCCGAGGCCGGCGGCGTGGACCTCCAGCTGCTCGGCATCGGCACCGACGGACACATCGGCTTCAACGAGCCGTGCTCCTCGCTGGCCTCCCGCACCCGCATCAAGACGCTCACCGAGCAGACCCGGGTGGACAACGCCCGCTTCTTCGACGACGACATCGACCAGGTGCCGCACCACGTCATCACCCAGGGCATCGGCACCATCCTGGACGCGCGCCACCTGGTGCTGCTCGCCACCGGCGAGGGGAAGGCCGAGGCCGTCGCGCAGACCGTCGAGGGCCCGCTCTCCGCCCTGGTCCCGGCCTCCGCGCTGCAGCTGCACCCGCACGCCACGGTGGTGGTGGACGAGGCCGCGGCCTCGAAGCTGAAGCTGGCCGACTACTTCCGCCACACGTACGCCAACAAGCCGGCCTGGCAGGGCCTGTAGCCCTCGCCCCCGGCCGCCCCTTCAGTACCGGGTCAGTACCGGGTCGTGGTCGCCCCGGCGCCCGGCGACCCGGGCCTTCCGGCCTCCGCCCGCCAGGCGTCGGCCAGTTCGGCGGGGAAGCGGCGTCCGCTGCGGGTCAGCAGCACTCCGGGCGCGAGCTCGGCCTCGTCGCCCGGCCGGAACGCCCGCCCGCCGTCCTTCGGCAGCGGCTCCCACGGCCCGAACCGGCCCCGCTTGCCGGCCCGGCGCAGCCGGGTGCCGTAGCTGCTGACGTCCCGGATCGTCACCGAGCCCCGCACGGCCGACAGGGTCACGTGCGTACGGCTCACACGCGCGGCCATCTCCGGCGCCAGCAGGCTGTGCAGTGCGATGCCCTCCGGCACCGGCAGCCTGCCCACCGCGACCTCGGCGCCCTCGGCCAGGGTGTAGCGGGCCACGCAGGCCCCGTCCACCACGGCCTTGAGCTGGGCGGTGCCGCGGCGCGGACCGGCGTCCGCCAAGGGCCCGCCGTGCAGCTCGCAGGTCGGCACGCCGCACCGCATCCGCGGCAGCAGGACCCGGCCGCCCTTCCCGGCGTCGTAGAGCGAACAGCGGGGCTCCGGGCAGGTCCACGAGCGCATCAGCACCTCGGTGAGCGGGGTGCTCGACGGCCCCAGGAGGCCCTGCTTCTTCAGCGCGTCGAGCTCCATCTTCCGGGAGATCTCGGACGCCGAGCAGACCCCCATGTCCACCGCCACCAGGGCGACCGTGCCGCCGGCGCGCGGCTCGGGGCGGAGGAACTGCCAGGTGTTCCCCTGGATCCAGGAGTGCGCGAGGCGGTGGTCCACGTACCGGTCGCCGGTGATCACCCGCATGCCGGTCATCCGGGCCAGCTCCAGGATCCGCTCGTCGGCGTCGCCGACCTCCTCGACCAGCCCGTCGGCCACCCAGCGGCGCAGCCGCCGGACCTCGCCCTGGTCGGCGAATTCGCGCCAACCGCCCAGCAGGCTGGCGTCGGCCACCAGATGGACGGAGACGTCCGGATCGCGGGTGAGTTCCATCAGGGCGCGGAGCACCAGGCCGAGCCGGCGCAGCGAGCGGAGACCGCGCGGCCCGATGTCCTTCTGCCGCACCACGTTGGAGAGTTCGACCAGATAGTCGGCCCGTTCGGCGGAGACCGCCAGGTGGTGTTCCACATGTCCCCCACGGCTGGGTGCTCTTGCGCCGTTTACCCTCTGCAGCGCTCCGTGCACATATAGCATCCCTCCCGTGACGGGGGGAGATGATCTCATCAACACCACTGGTTCATGGCACCCGTTGGGGCCGCTCGACCCGCAGGACCCGCGCGAGGTGGCCGGATACCGGCTGCTCGCCAGGATCGGCGAGGGCGGGATGGGTTCGGTCTACCTCTCGCGCACCCGGGGCGGCCAGCCGGTCGCGCTGAAGGTGATCCGCCGGGAGTACGCGCAGGACGAGGAGTTCCGGCGGCGCTTCGAGCAGGAGGCGCGGGCCGCCCGGCAGGTGCAGGGCTACCACATCGTGCCGGTCGTCGACCACGACACCGCGGGCCCGCAGCCGTGGCTCGCCACCACCTACGTCCCGGGGCTGCCGCTGGACGCGGTGCTGGCCGCGTACGGGCCGCTGCCGGAGGCCGCCGCGCTCCAGCTCGCCGGATGCGTGGCGGAGGCCCTGCAGGCGGTGCACAAGGCGGGGGTGATCCACCGCGATCTGAAGCCGAGCAACGTGATCATCGGCTCGGACGGGCCGTGGGTCATCGACTTCGGCATCGCGCGGGCCGCCGACGCCACCCAGCTCACCCGGAGCGGCGGCTTCATCGGCACCCCGCAGTACATGTCGCCGGAGCACGCGGGCGGCCTGCCGCTGACGCCCGCCAGCGACGTCTTCTCGCTGGGCCTGATCGCGGCGGTCAGCGCGACCGGGCGGCATCCGTACGGGGACGCCGGCGCGATCACCGTGGCCGCCCAGATCGCCAACACCGCGACCCGGCCCCCGGACCTGTCCGGATACCCCGAACCGCTGCGGACCGTGCTGACGCACTGTCTGGCCGCCGACCCGCGGGACCGGCCCGGACCGGCCGAACTGGCCGCACTGTGCGAGCAGTTCTCCGGCCGTTCGCTGCGGGACTTCGGCGGCTGGCTGCCCGCCCCGCCGGCCGCGGACATCGCCCGGCGGGAGCAGGCGGCGCGGCAGCTGCCCGAGCCGTCCGACGCGGGGCCGGCGGCGTACGGGGCGACCGTACCGCCGGGACACACGTACGGGGCGCCCACCGGGGCCGGGTACGGCACCGGGGTCGCGGGCGAGTACGCCACCGGTCCCGGACCGGACACCGGAGCGACGCACCTGCGGCAGCCCGCGGCTCCGGCCGGGCCGCCCGCGGGACCGCCGCCCGGCCCTCCCGGCGCCGGGGCGGTGCCGCCGCCCGCCCCCGCCCGCCGTACCGGCCGCTCTGTGGTGATCGGCGCCGTGGCGGTGGCCGTGGCGGCGGTGGCCGTGGCGGGCTGGGCGCTGACCCGGAAGGACGATCCGGACACGAACGCGGGCGGGGCCACCGGCGGGAAGCCGGGCGCCGCCGCGCAGCCGTCGGCCTCCTCCGGCCAGTCCTCCGCACCCTCGCAGCCGCCGGCCGCGTCCCCGTCGCAGGGCTCCGGATCCGGCGGGGCTGCCGACCCTTCGGCACCGTCCGCATCCTCCGGCGGCCCGTACAAGCTGCTGTTCGAGAAGCGGCCGTTCGCGATGCGCTTCCCGTCCACCGGGTACTCCCACGGCGACCTGGACACCCCGAAGATGGTGCCCTCCGGGTCCGACTTCAACGAGACGGAGCTGATCTACTCCGCCGCGGGCGACGAGAGGCGCTACCGGGCGCTGAAGTTCCTGACCCCGATGGGAGTGAGCGACGGATCCACTCCGGAGCAGTGCGAGAAGGCGGCGGGCGGCAACGCCCTGTCCCAGGAGCTCGACGCGGACGCGATCGAGCGGTACCTGACGCCGGGCGCGATCCTGTGCACCATCACCCAGGAGAAGAACCTGGCGATGATGAAGATCACGAAGGTGGAGGACAACGCCGGCAAGCCGGACTTCCTCACCGAGCTGACGCTCTGGGACATGCCCTGACCTGCGGTAGGCCCTGACGGTACGTGCTGACACAGCACCGGAGGCCGGGCTTCCCCCCTGGGAAGCCCGGCCTCCGGTGTACCCGTACCGGCGCGTGGTCGGGGGCCGGTACGGGGCCGGCGCGCGCGGCGCTGCACACGCCGGAGCCGGAGTCGCAGTCACCCGGTCGGTGACGCGGGCCCGCTCAGGCCCCCGCGATGACCTCGGCCGCGGCACGGCCGCAGACCCGGGCCGCGCCGTGCGTGGCGATGTACAGCGCACCGGCCGGCTCCGCGCGCGGCAGGCCCATCTCCACGACCACGGTGTCGGGTCGCGCCGCGACCAGCGCGGCGACGGCCGCTTCCATCCACGGGTGGCGGTGCGCGTCGCGGACCACCGCGACGATGGTGCGGTCGCCCGCGGCCGCCAGGACGTCCGCGGGATCGGCCCCCTCCGCGTAGGTGCCCGCCTCGGTGCCGGGGACCAGCGCGGCCAGTTCCGCGGCCACGCCCCAGGGGGTCTCGTCGCCCACCGCGATGTTCGCGACCGGGGTGAGCGTCGCGACGTAGGGCCGGCGTACCGGAGCCGTGGCGCCGGAGACGGTCAGCGCCCGGCGGGCCGCGGTGAGGCCGATGCCGGACGCGCCGCTCCCCTCCGGCCGCGCGTCCGGCGTGAGGGCCGGGGCCTGCGTACGGGCCCGCCGGGTCCAGTCCGCGAGCGCCCGTACCCTGGCGGCCGCGTCGGCGAGCCGCTCCTCGGGCAGGGAGCCCTCGCGCACCGCGTCGACCAGGGCGTCCCGCAGTCGCAGCACGGTGGCCTCGTCGGCGAGTCCGCCGCCCACGCAGATCGCGTCGGCGCCGGCCGCGATGGCCAGCACCGAGCCGCGCTCGATCCCGTAGGTCCCGGCGATGGCGTTCATCTCCATGCCGTCGGTGACGATCAGGCCCTCGTAGCCGAGCTCCTTGCGGAGCAGACCGGTGAGGATCTGCGGGCTGAGGGTGGCGGGCCGGGTCGGGTCCAGGGACGGGACCAGGATGTGGGCGCTCATCACCGCCTTGGTGCCGGCCGCGATGGCCGCCCGGAAGGGCACCAGCTCGCGGGCGTGCAGCGTGTCGAGGTCGGCGTCGATGCGCGGCAGGGCGTGGTGGGAGTCGACGTTGGTGTCGCCGTGACCGGGGAAGTGCTTGGTGCAGGCGGCCACGCCCGCGGCCTGGAGTCCCTCGACGTAGGCGGCGGTGTGCCGGGCCGCGAGGTGGGTGTCGGCGCCGAAGGACCGTACCCCGATGACCGGGTTGTCCGGGTTGGAGTTGACGTCGGCGGACGGTGCCCAGTTGAGGTTGACCCCGCACTCGGCGAGGCGGCGGCCCAGCTCGTGGGCCA
The DNA here is from genome assembly GCF_056436025.1 of Streptomyces sp. NPDC043853. Taxonomy (NCBI): domain Bacteria; kingdom Bacillati; phylum Actinomycetota; class Actinomycetes; order Kitasatosporales; family Streptomycetaceae; genus Streptomyces; species Streptomyces sp. NPDC043853. The sequence continues at coordinate 160,605 of NZ_JBWKDJ010000015.1, read as the reverse complement.
CGTCCCGGGTCAGGGCGGTGTCGTCCACCGCGCCGAGTGCGAGGTTGCCGGGGAAGGAGGAGCCGTCGCGCACCTCCAGGCGGGTCACGTCGCCGCCTTCCTCGTCGATGGCGACGAGGACGTCCTCGCGTTCGGCGCGCAGCTGCGCGGTGAGCGCGGCGAGCTGGCCGGGCGAGGCGATGTTGCGGCCGAACAGGCCGACCGCGGTGAGTCCTTCGGAGACCCGGCGGAGCAGCCAGGCGGGGGCGGTGGTGCCCTCGAATCCGGGCTGGAGGACGGCCAGGGCGTCCTGGGTCAGGGTGTCCACCCGGTGCGCGAGGACGGTCATGTGCCTCATCCCTTCACTGCGCCGGCGGTCATGCCGCCGACGGCCTTGCGCTGGAGGAAGACGAAGATCAGCAGCACCGGCAGGGCGAACAGGGTGGAGGCGGCCATGGTGGCGCCCCAGTCGTTGCCGAAGGCGGTCTGGAACTGGGTGAGCCAGAGCGGGAGGGTCTGCGCGCTCTTGTCCTTGTTCAGGATCAGGACCATCGCGAACTCGTTCCAGGCGGTGATGAAGCCGAAGAGCGAGGTGGACATCAGGCCCGGGGCGAGCAGCGGGAAGATCACCTTGCGGAAGGCCTGGCCGCGGGTGCAGCCGTCGATCTGGGCGGCCTCCTCCAGGGTGACCGGGACGGCGGCGATGAAGCCGCGCAGGGTCCAGATGGTGAAGGGCAGGACCATCACGAAGTAGATCGCGGTGAGCAGCGGGAGGCTGTTCAGCATCTCCGCGTCGCGGGCGATCATGTACATCGCGATGACCATGACCTCCCAGGGGGCCATCTGCGCCATCATCACGCCGAGCACCAGGCCCTTGCGGCCCTTGAACTTCATCCGGGCGATGGCGAAGCTCGCGGCGAGGGCGACGAGCAGGGCCAGCAGGACGGCGGCGACGGTGACGACCAGGCTGTTCCGCACGTAGGTCCAGAACAGCTCGACGCCGGTGGCGGTGCCGAAGTTCTCGAAGGTCGGGGTGAAGACGAAGACCGGGTCCTTGGTGAGGATCTCGCTGGACGGCTTGAGCGCCGAGGAGATCATCCAGTAGACCGGGAAGACGAAGACCACGGCCAGGAGGAGCGCGGCGAGGTTCTTGGCGACCGCGGCGGGCCGGACCGGCCTGCGCGTGCGGAGGGTCTGGCGCGTGGTCTGCTGCGGGTGCGTGCTCAACTCTCGTCCTCCTGCTTGAGGATCAGGCGGAAGTAGAAGGACATGACGACCACGAGCATGACGATCGTCAGCACGGAGATCGCGGCCGCGAGGCCGTAGTGGCCCTGGCTCTGGCCCTCGATGTAGGCGAAGACCGGGAGGGTCTCGGAGGCGCGGTCGGGGCCGCCGGCCCGCATCGCGTAGACCTGGGTGAACACCTTGAAGATCCAGATCACCTCCAGGAAGGTGGTGATCAGGAAGAAGGACTTCAGGTTGGGGAAGACGACCTTCCAGAAGGTCTGCCAGCCGTTCGCGCCGTCCATCTTGGCGGCCTCGTACAGCTCGGCTCCCACCGTGGTGAGGCCGGCGTACATGTTGAGGGCGACGAAGGGGATGGAGCCCCAGACCACCAGGACGGTGATGATCGCCAGGGTGGAGAAGCCGGTCTCGAACCAGTTGTGCTGCTCGTAGCCGGAGAAGCCGAGCGTGCGCATCATCCAGTTGACGACGCCGAACTGCTCGTCGAAGAGCCACTGGAAGACGGTGACCGAGGCGACGATGGGCATGGCCCAGGCCATCACCAGGGACACCGAGAGGACCAGGCGCATCCACTTGCCCAGGCGGTTGAGCAGGATGCCGATGAGGCTGCCGAGCACCATGACGAGCGCGACGTTGGCGGCCGTGAAGGCGAAGGTCCGGACGACCACGGTCCAGAACTGGGAGTCGCCGAGCAGTTCGGTGTAGTTGTCGAACCCGGTGAACGGGGTCTTGCGCTGGATCAGTTCGATCCGGTTGACCCGCTGGAAGGACAGCAGGATGTTCTTGGCGAACGGGTAGAGCAACAGCCCGGCGAGGCTGATGACGGCCGGCGCGATCAGCGCGTACGGCAGCCAGCCGGACGGCAGCGACTTCCTGCCCCCGCGAGGAGACGGCCGGTCCGGTCCGGGAGCGGTCTGCGTCGGCGGCGCGGGCGGGCTTCCGGCGGACTTCTGTGGTGCGTCCTCTGGAGCGCTGGTCGTCGCTCCCCGGGAGTGCACGGTCATGTCGTTGTTTCCTCGCGGTTGACTGTGGCGTCAATGCGCGACCGGGGGCACGGCGAGCGCTGGGGCGCGTCTGCCGCACCCCCGGTGCGTGGTGGTGCTCGGGTGGTGCTGTCCGGCAGCCGGGCGTTACTTGTTGATGCGGCTCGCGATTTCCTTGTCGGCCGCCTCGCCCGCCTTCGTGGCGTCCTCACCCTTGAGGACCTTGGTCATGAACTCCTTGATGGGGTTCGGCTCGGTCTCGACGTTCGCCCAGCCCGGGGTGATCGGGGTGATCTTGCCGGAGACGGCGCCCTGGGCCATGGCCTCGGCGAAGGAGCCGGCCGGGGCCTTGAAGTTCGCGGCCTCCTGGTTGGGCAGCAGCGCGCCCTTGAGCTCGGCGGCGTACTTGGTCATCTGGTCCTTGCCGGCGGCGAGGGCCAGCCACTCCTTGGCCAGGTCCTTGTTCTTGGAGCGCTCGGCGATGGCGAGGTTGGAGCCGCCGAGGAAGGTGGCGCCCGGCTTGTCCGCGGTCTTGCCGGGGATCGGGAAGTAACCGAAGTCGGCTTCCTTGCCCGCGTCCTTCAGGGCCTTCTCGGCGCCGGCGGCCTCCCAGCCGAGACCGATCCAGGAGGCGACGCCGCCCTTGGGAACGATGTCGGTGGACTGCTGCGGAGTGGCCTCGTCCTTGTCCTTGGGGGCGGTGGAATAACCCTGGAGCTTCTTGTAGAACTCCATGCCGTTCTTGGCGGCGGGGGTGCCGAGCTGGCCCTTCCACTTGTCGCCGTCCTTGACGGCGAGGTCGCCGCCCTCGTCCCAGACGAAGCCGGCGAGGACGTACCAGCTCTGGCCCGGGAGGTAGATGGGCTGGGTGGCCGGGTCGGCGGCCTTCAGCTTCTCCAGGCCGGCGATCCACTCGTCGCGGGTCTTGGGCGGGGTGACGCCAGCCTTGGCGTAGGCCTTCTTGTCGTAGACGACCACACGGTTGGCGGCGTACCAGGGGGCGGAGTACAGCTTGCCGTCCACCTCGGCGGAGGGGAGCATGCTCTTGGCCCAGGCGTCCGCGCCGAGCTTGGCCTTGTCGGCGGTGAGGTCGGCGAGGCCGCCGGTGACCGCGTAGCCGGAGGTCTGGGTGTTGCCGAGCTCGATGACGTCCGGCGGGGTGTTCTCGGAGAGGGCCGTGGTGACCTTCTCCTGGATGCCCTTCCACTGCTGGACCTCGACCTTGACCTTGGTGCCCGGGTGCGCGGCCTCGAACTCCTTGTTCACCGCGTCGAGCCACGGCTCGGGCGCGGAGCCGTCCATCACCCAGACGGTGAGCTCCTTGTTGCCGTTCGCGTCGGTCTTCCCCTTGTCATCGTCCCCGCCGCCACACGCCGCGAGGCCGATCACCATGCCCGCGACACCGACCGCCGCGATGAGCTTGCGCTTCACGCCACCCTCCTCAGGGATGCTGCATTGCACTTCCCTTGCCCGCCGCGATGACATACGCCAAGTACTGCCTGTGGGGCTGGGACCTGGTTCATGATTGGTTTAGACCAGTACCCGGAGCTTGGCCTAGACCTTTAGGGGTGTCAAGGGTCTAATGAGCGGGTGCTCGGTCCGTTACCGGACCGACACCTGAGGAGGGGCGAGGTCCACCCTCCGGCACGTGTCACGATGTGACAGCGACATATCGGAGGAGCCGGTGACGGCAGCAGAACTGGAGTCGGGAAGGCGGGCGGCAATGGCCACCGAAGGGGCGCTCACTGAGCCGGACGGCGGAGCAGCCACTCGCACCGCGCGTGTACCCAAGTACTACCGGCTCAAGCGGCACTTGCTGGAGATGACCGAGACCCTGCCGCCCGGCACCCCGGTGCCGCCGGAACGCACCCTCGCCGCGGAGTTCGACACCTCGCGGACCACCGTCCGGCAGGCGCTGCAGGAGCTCGTCGTCGAGGGCCGGCTCGAACGCATCCAGGGCAAGGGCACGTTCGTCGCGAAGCCCAAGGTCTCGCAGGCCCTGCAGCTCACCTCGTACACCGAGGACATGCGGGCCCAGGGACTGGAGCCGACCTCCCAGCTGCTCGACATCGGCTACGTCACCGCCGACGACACCCTGGCCGGCCTGCTGAAGATCCCCACCGGCGGGCGGGTGCTGCGGATCGAGCGGCTGCGGCTGGCCAGCGGCGAGCCGATGGCCATCGAGGCCACCCACCTCTCGGCCAAGCGCTTCCCCGCGCTGCGCCGCTCGCTGGTCAAGTACACCTCGCTGTACACCGCTCTCGCCGAGGTGTACGACGTCCACCTCGCGGAGGCCGAGGAGACCATCGAGACCTCGCTGGCCACCCCGCGCGAGGCCGGACTGCTCGGCACCGACGTGGGCCTGCCGATGCTGATGCTGTCCCGGCACTCCTTCGACGCGGACGGCGAACCCGTCGAGTGGGTGCGGTCGGTGTACCGCGGCGACCGGTACAAGTTCGTGGCCCGGCTCAAGCGTCCGGCCGTCTGACCCCACCGCTCCACCGGGCCCCCACGGTTCCTCCACGAACTCTCAACGGATTCTCGTGACCGGATTCCGGACGGGGTCTTACGCCGGGCGTGCCGCCCCCCATAGATTCCCTGCACTTGTGCAGTGATCAACGAGGGGACGAGGGTCATGGCAGAACCAGGAGCAACAACGGCAGAACGGCGCATGACGCCTCAGTCGATCGCCATCTGGGTGCTCGTGGCACTCGTCGGCGCCATCGGCTGGGGCGTGCTCGCGCTCTCCCGAGGCGAGGAGATCTCGGCCGCCTGGCTGCTCGCCGCCGCGCTCGGCTCGTACGCGATCGGCTACCGCTTCTACTCCAAGTTCATCGCGAACCGGGTGCTCAAGGTCGACCGCACCCGGGCCACCCCGGCCGAACGCCTTGACAACGGTGTCGACTTCCATCCGACCGACCGCCGGGTCCTCTTCGGCCACCACTTCGCCGCGGTGGCCGGCGCCGGCCCGCTGGTCGGCCCGGTGCTCGCCGCACAGATGGGCTACCTGCCCGGCACCATCTGGATCGCGGCCGGCGTGATCTTCGCCGGCGCCGTGCAGGACATGGTCACCCTGTTCTTCTCCACCCGGCGCGACGGCCGCTCGCTCGGCCAGATGGCCCGCGACGAGATCGGCCCGGTGGGCGGAGCCGCCGCCCTGGTCGCGGTGTTCGCCATCATGATCATCCTGCTCGCGGTGCTCGCGCTGGTCATCGTCAACGCCCTCGCACACTCACCGTGGGGCGTCTTCTCCATCGGCATGACCATCCCGATCGCCGTCTTCATGGGCTTCTACCTGCGCGTCCTGCGGCCGGGCCGGGTCACCGAGGTCTCCGTGATCGGCGTGGCGCTGCTGCTGCTCGCCATCGTCGCCGGCGGCTGGGTCGCGGAGTCCTCGCTGGCGGGCACCTTCACCCTGGAGAAGGAGACCCTGGTCATCTGGATGGTGGTGTACGGCTTCCTGGCCTCGGTGCTGCCGGTCTGGATGCTGCTCGCGCCCCGGGACTACCTCTCCACCTTCATGAAGATCGGCACCATCGCGCTGCTGGCGCTCGGCGTGGTGATCGCGATGCCCACGCTGAAGATGCCCTCGGTCACCGACTTCGCCGCGCGCGGCGACGGCCCGGTCTTCGCCGGGTCGATGTTCCCGTTCGTCTTCATCACCATCGCGTGCGGCGCGCTCTCGGGCTTCCACGCCCTGGTCTCCTCGGGCACCACCCCGAAGATGATCCAGAAGGAGACCCAGGTCCGGATGATCGGCTACGGCGCGATGCTGACCGAGTCCTTCGTCGCCGTCATGGCGATCATCGCGGCCTGCATCATCGAGCCCGGACTCTTCTTCGCCGTCAACTCCCCCGGCGGGGTCGTCGGCACCACGGTCGAGACCGCCTCCCAGGCGGTCACCAACTTCGGCTTCGCGATCTCGCCCGAGGCGCTCACCCAGGCCGCGAAGGACGTCGAAGAAGCCACCCTGCTGTCCCGCACCGGCGGCGCACCGACCTTCGCACTCGGAATGTCGGAGATCTTCTCCTCCGTGATCGGCGGCGCCGGGATGAAGGCGTTCTGGTACCACTTCGCCATCATGTTCGAGGCCCTCTTCATCCTGACCACACTGGACGCGGGCACCCGCGTAGGCCGGTTCATGCTCCAGGACACCCTCGGCAACGTCCACAAGTCCTTCAAGGACGTCAGCTGGAAGCCGGGCGTGTGGTTCGCGAGCGCGATCGTTGTCGGCGGCTGGGGCTACTTCCTGTGGGTGGGCATCAAGGACCCGCTGGGCGGCATCAATCAGCTGTTCCCGCTCTTCGGCATCGCCAACCAGCTGCTCGCCGCGGTCGCGCTGGCCGTCTGCACCACCCTGCTGGTCAAGTCCGGACGGCTCAAGTGGGCCTGGGTGACCGGCGTTCCGCTGGTGTGGGACGCGACCGTGACGCTGACCGCGAGCTACCAGAAGATCTTCTCGGACGATGTGAAGGTCGGCTTCTTCGCGCAGCGCGACAAGTACCAGGCGGGGATCGACGCGGACAAGGTGCTGCCGCCCGCGAAGTCGATGGACGACATGCACACGGTGGTCACCAACGCCACGGTCGACGGCGTCCTGTGCGCCCTCTTCGCGATCCTGATCATCATCGTCCTCGCGGACGCGGCCCGGACCTGCGTCAAGGCCGTCCGCCGGCCCGAAACGGCCGTCCTCTCCGAGGTCCCGTGGACCGAGTCGAAGATCGTCGCTCCGGCCGGGCTGCTCCCGACGGCCGAGGAGAAGGCCGAACTGGCGGCGGCCGGCCTGGACTCGGGCGGCGGCAAGGTCTCGGAGCCGGTGGCATGACCGCCCTGCGGGACCGGCTGGCGGACCGTATGGCCAAGGTCCGGTACTACGTACGGGAGTTCTCCGGTGAGGCGGCGTACGACCGCTACGTCGCCCACGCCCGCGGCCACGACCCGGACGCCGAGGTCATGACCCGCAGGGACTTCGAGCGGGCCCGGGTGGACGCCCGGGAGGCGGACCCGCGGGAAGGGTTCCGCTGCTGCTGAGCAATCCGCTCGCGCGAGGGGCCCCGCCGATCCGGCGGAGCCCCTCGCGCGTGTTGTGCGTCAGCGCACCCAGTCCTTGAGGATTTCGGTCTGCAGGGTGATGCCGACAGGGTCCGGCAGCGCGATGTCCGTGCCGTAGGGCACGATGTGGACACTCTCGTACCGGCGGCCGTTGGGCTGGCTGTAGACCGAGAGTTCGCACTTCGCCCGGTCGATCAGCAGGTAAACGGGAATGCCCGTCTCTGCGTACGCCCGGGGCTTCTCGACGTGGTCCCGCCGCTGCGTGTCGGAATCCCACGACGTCACTTCGACGGCCATGAGGATGGGGTCGGGCTCGACCCAGTCACCCTGCCCGACGAAGGCATCCGGATGCGCCAGCACCGCGTCGGGAATGGCCCGCCCGGTCCGGTAGTCCTGCGCCTTGATCCCCTGCCCCGGGTGCAGGAACAAGTCGGGCCGTGACTGCATGCAGATCTTGAGCAGCCACTGGATGATCCGCCCGTGATCGCCGTCCGGCATTGCCTTGCTCCTGATGACCCCGTCGATGAATTCCAGCCGCGTCCCCTCCCTCTCGCGGGCGGCTATGCGCGCTACGGCTTCGAAGTCGTCAGTCAGCATGTGGGGCCGGTCTGTCGTCACGGTCATGCCTCGCTCGCCCTTCTCGACGGTGCTGTCTTCGACGATAGCGGCGGGCACCGACAGCCGTCCTGCACACTCGACCGCATGGACATCGTGATCAGGGAGGCAAGGCCCGAGGAGTACGAGGCCCTCGGGGAGATCACCGCGCAGGCGTACGTGGGGGACGGGCTGCTCGACGCCAACCCCGACGGGTACTACCTCGGGGTGTTGCGGGACGTGGCGGCGCGGGCGGAGGACTCCGCCGTGCTGGTCGCCGTACGGGAGGACGGGACGCTGCTCGGCGGGGTCGCGTTCGCTCCGCCCGGGAGCCGCTACTGCGACATCGCCGGGCCGGACGAGGCCGAGTTCCGGATGCTGGCCGTGGCCGGGGAGGCCCGCGGACAAGGCGTCGGCGAGGCTCTCGTCCGTGCCTGTATCGACCGCGCCCGGGCCATCGACGGGGTGCGGGCCCTGGTGCTGTCCACACAGCCGGCCATGCGCGCCGCGCACCGGATCTACGCCCGCATGGGCTTCGTACGGACGCCCGAGCGGGACTGGTCACCGGTCCCGAGTGTGCCGCTGCTCACCTACTCGCTGGAGCTGTACGGAACCGATCAGTAGCCGGAGCGCCGACCAGGGGACACAACATGTGGGGGTGGCATCACAGGGCCGCCCCCACATGTATGCTCATCCTCGCTGTCGACGCAGGGGAATCCGGTGAGAATCCGGAACTGTCCCGCAACGGTATGAAAAGTCCGAGTACCTGCCGACGGTGCGCCCGGGTACGACCGTCCCGGGTGCCGATACGTCCGGGCCTCGCGGTTGGGCCGGTGGACGCCGTACGGTGCTGCGCTCGCTTCCCGCCCCGCCGCTCCCGTACGCGCGCTGCCTCGCGCCCGCCCGCAGGGATTCCGGAGCCGAGCGAGGGAGAGCTCCCCCCGTGACCATCGCGCCTGCCGCACCGCGCGCCGAGTCCGCCGACCCGTCCTCCGGGGACACCAAGGGCACCGAGGGACCGGGGGCCGCACTGCTGCGGACTCTCACCGAGCTGACCGCAGACCTTCCCGACACCGACCCCGGCCGGGTCGCCGCCGCCGCGCTGCGCGGCCGCAGCGCCGACGCGGACGAGGCCGAGCTGCGCGGGCTGGCCACCGAGGCCGCCGCGGGGCTGATCTCCGAGGACCCGGCGTACTCAAAGCTGGCGGCCCGGCTGCTGACCCTCACCATCGCCGAGGAGGCCGCCGGCCAGGGCGTGACCTCCTTCACCGAGTCGGTCGCCGTCGGCCACCGCGAGGGCCTCATCGCCGACCGGACCGCGGAGTTCGTCGCCGCCCACGCCGCCCGCCTCGACGCGATGGTCGGGCACGCCCTCGCCGACGGCGCCGACGACCGCTTCGGCTTCTTCGGCCTGCGCACCCTGCACAGCCGCTACCTGCTGCGCCACCCGATCACCCGCCAGGTCATCGAGACCCCGCAGCACTTCATGCTCCGCGTGGCCTGCGGCCTCGCCGAGGACGAGAGCGTCCGCGCGGTGGAGGAGGTCGCCTCCCTGTACGGGCTGATGAACCGGCTGGACTACCTGCCCTCCTCCCCCACCCTCTTCAACTCCGGCACCCGGCACCCGCAGATGTCCTCCTGCTACCTGCTGGACTCCCCGCTGGACGAGCTGGACTCCATCTACGACCGCTACCACCAGGTGGCCCGGCTGTCGAAGCACGCCGGCGGCATCGGCCTGTCGTACTCCCGGATCCGCGCCCGCGGTTCGCTGATCCGCGGCACCAACGGCCACTCCAACGGCATCGTGCCGTTCCTGAAGACCCTGGACGCCTCGGTCGCCGCGGTGAACCAGGGCGGCCGCCGCAAGGGCGCCGCCGCCGTCTACCTGGAGACCTGGCACGCCGACATCGAGGAGTTCCTGGAGCTCCGCGACAACACCGGCGAGGACGCCCGCCGCACCCACAACCTGAACCTGGCGCACTGGATCCCGGACGAGTTCATGCGCCGGGTCAACGCGGACGCCGACTGGTCGCTGTTCTCCCCCGCCGACGTGCCCGAGCTGGTCGACCTCCACGGCGCCGACTTCGACGCCGCCTACGTCAAGGCCGAGCAGGCGGGCCTGGCCAGGAAGACGATGCCCGCCCGCGAGCTGTACGGCCGCATGATGCGCACCCTCGCGCAGACCGGCCAGGGCTGGATGACCTTCAAGGACACCTCCAACCGGACCGCCAACCAGACCGCGCTGCCCGGCACCGTCGTCCACTCCTCGAACCTGTGCACCGAGATCATCGAGGTCACCAACGACGGCGAGACCGCCGTCTGCAACCTCGGCTCGGTCAACCTCGGCGCGTTCGTCGCCGACGGGGAGATGGACTGGGAGCGCCTGGACGAGACCGTCCGCACGGCCGTCACCTTCCTCGACCGCGTCGTGGACATCAACTTCTACCCGACCGAGCAGGCCGGCCGTTCCAACGCCCGGTGGCGTCCGGTGGGCTTGGGCGCGATGGGCCTCCAGGACGTCTTCTTCAAGCTGCGCCTGCCCTTCGACTCCGCGGAGGCCAAGGCGCTCTCCACGAAGATCGCCGAGCGGATCATGCTGGCCGCGTACGAGGCCTCCACCGACCTCGCCGAGCGCAACGGCCCGCTGCCCGCCTGGGCGGAGACCCGTACCGCCCGTGGCGTCCTGCACCCCGACCACTACGACGTCACGCTCGCCTGGCCGGAGCGCTGGGCCGCCCTGCGCGCCCGCATGGCCACCACCGGTCTGCGCAACTCCCTCCTCCTGGCGATCGCCCCGACCGCGACGATCGCCTCGATCGCCGGCGTCTACGAGTGCATCGAGCCGCAGGTCTCCAACCTGTTCAAGCGCGAGACGCTGTCGGGCGAGTTCCTCCAGGTCAACGCGTACCTGGTGGAGGACCTGAAGAAGCTCGGCGTGTGGGACGCGCAGACCCGCGAGGCGCTCCGCGACTCCTCCGGCTCCGTGCAGGGCTTCGGCTGGATCCCGGCCGAGGTGCGCGAGCTGTACCGGACGGCGTGGGAGATCCCGCAGCGCGGCCTGATCGACATGGCGGCGGCCCGTACCCCGTACCTGGACCAGAGCCAGTCGCTGAACCTGTTCCTGGAGACGCCGACCATCGGGAAGCTCAGCTCGATGTACGCGTACGCCTGGAAGCAGGGCCTGAAGACCACGTACTACCTGCGCTCGCGCCCGGCGACGAAGATCGCCCGCGCGGCCTCCGGCACGGCCGTCCCCGCTGCCGCCACCCCCGCCCAGCTGCCGCAGGCCCTCGACGCCGAGGCGCTGGCCTGCTCCCTTGAGAACCCCGAGTCCTGCGAGGCCTGCCAGTAATGAGCTCCAACGCCAAGAACCTGCTCGACCCCGGCTTCGAGCTCACGCTCCGCCCGATGCGCTACCCGGACTTCTACGAGCGCTACCGGGACGCGATCAAGAACACCTGGACGGTGGAGGAGGTCGACCTCCACTCGGACGTCGCGGACCTCGCGAAGCTGACGCCCTCCGAACAGCACATGATCGGCCGCCTGGTCGCGTTCTTCGCGACCGGTGACTCGATCGTCGCGAACAACCTGGTGCTGACGCTCTACAAGCACATCAACTCCCCGGAGGCGCGCCTGTACCTGTCGCGCCAGCTGTTCGAGGAGGCCGTGCACGTCCAGTTCTACCTGACGCTGCTCGACACCTACCTGCCCGACCCGGAGGACCGCGCCGCGGCCTTCGACGCGGTCGAGAACATCCCGTCCATCCGCGAGAAGGCCCAGTTCTGCTTCAAGTGGATGGACTCGGTCGAGACGATCGACCGCCTGGAGACGGCCGCCGACCGCCGCCGCTTCCTGCTGAACCTGATCTGCTTCGCGGCGTGCATCGAGGGCCTGTTCTTCTACGGCGCGTTCGCCTACGTGTACTGGTTCCGCTCGCGCGGTCTGCTGCACGGCCTGGCGACCGGCACCAACTGGGTGTTCCGCGACGAGACCATGCACATGAACTTCGCGTTCGAGGTCGTGGACACCGTCCGCAAGGAGGAGCCGGAGCTCTTCGACGACGCCCTCCGGCAGCAGGTCACCGACATGCTCAAGGAGGCCGTGGAGGCCGAGCTGCAGTTCGGCCGGGACCTGTGCGGCGACGGGCTGCCGGGCATGAACACCGAGTCCATGCGCGAGTACCTCCAGTGCGTCGCCGACCAGCGCCTGGTCCGCCTCGGCTTCGCCCCGGTGTACGGCTCGGAGAACCCGTTCTCCTTCATGGAGCTCCAGGGTGTCCAGGAACTGACCAACTTCTTCGAGCGGCGGCCGTCGGCCTATCAGGTCGCGGTCGAGGGAACGGTCGACCTCGACGAGGACTTCTGAGCCTTCCGGGACTCCCGGGTCTTCTTCTCCACGGATCGGCCGGCGGACCGCGCCTCGCGCAGCTGCCGGTCGATCCGGCGTTCCCGGGCCGCCCCGTACAGGGCGGGGCCCAGCACGAGGGCGGCGAGGGCGAGGACGGTGAGGTAGTTCAGGAGCGCAGTCACGAGCGTGTTCATGACTCCACTCTCGCCAGGATGATCACCACCGGACAGTGGCAGGACTGTCAGGATGAATCGAATTACTGCCACACTGGGCGCATGCTGAAGAACGTGGCCGTGGTGCTGATGAACGGCGTCGCCCCCTTCGAGTTCGGGATCTTCTGCGAGGTCTTCGGGATCGACCGGAGCGGTGACGGGCTGCCGGTGTACGACTTCGCGGTGTGCGCCGGCGAAGAGGCCCCGCTGACCCTCGCGGACACCGGGCTCACGGTCCGGCCCGAACACGGCCTGGAGCGGCTGGACGGGGCCGACCTGATCTGCCTGCCGGCCGACCGGCGGGCGCCGGTGCGGGAGTACCCCGAGCCGCTGCTGGAGGCGCTGCGCGCGGCCGTGGACCGGGGCGCACGGGTGCTGAGCGTGTGCAGCGGCGCCTTCGTGCTGGGCGCGGCCGGGCTGCTGGACGGACGCCGCTGCACCACCCACTGGATGCACTCGGCCACCCTGATGCGCCGATACCCGCGCGCCCTGGTCGACCCGGAGGTGCTGTACGTGGACGAGGGCCAGGTCGTCACGGCGGCCGGCACCGCCTCCGGGATCGACGCCTGCCTGCACGTGGTCCGGCAGGAGCACGGCGCCGAGGTCGCGAACACCATCGCCCGCCGGATGGTGGTCCCGCCGCACCGGGACGGCGGCCAGGCCCAGTACATCCGGCGCCCGCTGCCCCGCACCTCCTGCGACACCGTCGGCGAGGTGCTGGAGTGGATGTCCCGGCACCTGGCGGAGGAGATCACGGTGGAGCAGCTGGCGGAGCGGGCGCACATGTCCCCGCGAACCTTCGCCCGCCGCTTCCTCGCCGAGACCGGCACCACCCCCTACCAGTGGCTGCTCCGCCAACGCGTCCTGCTGGCGCAGGAGTTGCTGGAGTCTTCGGACGAGACGGTGGACACGATCGCCGGCCGCTGCGGCTTCGGCAACGCGGCCGCGCTGCGGCACCACTTCCTGCGCACCCTGGGCACCACCCCGAACACCTTCCGCCGCACCTTCCGCGGCCCCCGGGTGGCTTGAAGTCGCCTGTTCCCCGACTTGCTGTGATCTTGGCCGTATATCGGCGGCGCCCTGCCCGTCTACCGTGCAGTCCGTCAACTTCGCCGATGTTCCGGAGGTTCACATGTCGCGCGCCACAGCACGTCTCCTTGCCACCGCAGCCATCGCCGCTCTTGCGTTGGGCGGCGCGGTCACCACCGCTTCGGCCGACTCCGACTGGGGCACCGCCCCGGTGGGCAAGTACGACGACCGGTGGAACACCGCCCCGACCGGCACCAACGACGACCAGTGGGGTTAGCGGAAACAGCAGAGGGGTCCGCTCCGGATCCGGAGCGGGCCCCTCTCGCCGTACGCCGACGTCGTTCTGCCCGTCGCTACTCGTTCGGCACGGTCTCGTAGCGCGGGGTGTTCTCCGCCATCTGCCGCAGCGCGTCCTTGCGGTCGCGCTTGGAGAGGCGGTCGATGTACAGGTAGCCGTACAGGTGGTCGGTCTCGTGCTGCAGGCAGCGCGCGAAGTAGCCGGTGCCCCGCACCTTGATCGGGTTGCCCTGGGCGTCCTGGCCGGTCACCTCGGCGTAGTCGGGGCGGGCCAGCGAGGCGTACGCGGTCGGCACCGAGAGGCAGCCCTCGTTGGAGTCGTCCAGCACGCGGCGGTCGGCCGGGAGCTCCACCAGCTTCGGGTTGACCACCACACCGGTGTGGTAGACGCCCTCGTCGTCCGGGCAGTGGTACACGAAGACCTTCTGGTCCACGCCGATCTGATTGGCGGCCAGGCCCACGCCCTCCGCCGCCTTCTGGCTGGCGAACATGTCGTCGATCAGCCGGGCGAGCTCCTCGCCGAACTCGGTGACGTCCTTGCACTCGCGGTGCAGCACCGGGTTGCCGACCACGGTGATCGGCCGGGCCGTGCCGCGCTCCCGGTAGGCGAGCTCACGCGCCTCACAGTCCTCGGTGTCCACGACGTAGCCGTCGTCATCGACCCTGAGGACCTCGTTCTCCTGCTGCGCCATGTCCCGCGTACGCCTTCCCTGAAGTCTCTGGTGTGCCCGTACAGCCTACGTGCCGGGCTCAGCAGACTTCCTCGAGATCCCGCCAGGACCGGGTGTCGGGGCTGTCCGCCACCCAGCCCTCCAGCAGCCCGCGCACCAGCCCCGCCGGGGCGGCGATCCCGCACTCCCGCTCGGGCACCCAGAGCGAGCCGGAGCCGGCCGTACGGTGGCCCAGCGGGCCGGGGTGGCCGGGCTCGCTGTGGTCGTGCGGGTCCAGGTGCTCCCCTTCGCCCTCGTCGCTCGGCATCGAGCTCTCCGAGCAGGTCCGGCAGAGCAGCCGGACCGACGAGGACCAGTCCTCGGCGGCGAACCCGGCGTCCGAGGCCAGCCGCTCCAGGGCGTCCCGGTCCTCCTCGGCGGCGGCCTCCAGCAGCACCACCCAGGTCGGCACGGGCGAGGGCGCCCACAACTCGATCTCGTCGAAGACGGGGTAGGCGGGCCCGGCCGCGGTCACCCGCTCGCCGTGCGGGACTCCGTCGTGCAGCACGACCTCGCCCCAGCGCCGCCCGGAGGACGGCAGCGGGATCGACAGGACCTCCATGCGGGCCGGGTCCAGCCGGCGGCCCCAGACCACCTCGGCCTCGCCCTCGGGCGAGAGCCGTACCGCTGCGCTGCCCAGTTCCATGCCCACCGGCTCGGCCGAGCCGCCCGTGCCGTGCGGATGGCCCGGGACCTTCAGCCCGTACGCCTGCCAGGCCCGCCGCGCCAGCGGCCAGTCCTGCAGGGCGGTGGCGGCGATGCCCACGTTCCACCAGTCGGGTGCGCCGGCCGCCCGGTCCAGCAGGGCGACGGCGCGCAGACCGGCGGCCCGGGCCTGCTCCCAGTCGTGCCGGAACTTGTGCAGCAGGGCCAGGTTGAACCAGGACTCCGACAGCCAGGGCTCCAGGTCCGCGGCTCTGGTCAGCAGAGCGCCCGCGTCCTCGTACCGACCGTCGCCGATCAGCGTGAACGCGCGGTCGGTGGCCTGCCGCCAAGAGGCGGAGGGCCTGTGCCGTACCTTCCCGAAGATCCTCACTGTTCCCGCCTGCCGGTCCAACGGTGCTGCCTGTGGGTGCAGCCTTGCGGACACTCTCCACTTCGCATCCAACCATGCCCACTCGGACGGCCGCTCATTACCCATGGGTTACCCCGCCCGAACAGCGGTGATTCCATCACGTCGGGGCCCGTCTCACCCGGGCCGCGCCGCTCTGCGGCCGTGTCCCTCCGGGGCCGGTCCCCTCGCAGAACGTGCGCCAGGCACTCGACCACCTCGGGCTGGTAGTCCCGCCCCGTGCCGAGCCGCAGCCGCTCCAGGGCCTCCAGTGAGCCGCCGGGGTTCCGGGCCCCGCCGGCCAGCTCGTCGTAGGCGTCGGCCACCCGGACGATCCGGGCGGCCACGGGCTGTTGCCGGTACGGGTCGGCCTGCCGCTCGACCACGACGGCGACCTCCGCGGGCACTCCGGTCTGCCGGGCCACCTGCCCGCCGAGCCCGGCGATCCGGCGGGCCTCGGCGGCGGACAGGGGGACGCCGGTCCCGGCCGGGACCGGGTCGGCCAGGGACAGCCTGCCGATGTCGTGGATGAGCGCGGCGTACTCCAGGACGGTCAGTTCCCGTGCCGACAGCCCGAGTTCCCGGCCGACGGCACAGCTGAGCGCGGCGACCCGGCGGGCATGGCCCGGCGGGGTGCAGCCGGCGATCTCGGTGGCCCGGGCCAGCGAGGTGACGGTCTGCCGGTACGTCGTGCGGATCGCCGAGATCCGCCGGAAGGACATCCGGGTGAGCAGCAGCGGCACGCTGAACACGGGCAGGGCCCACAGCCCGGCCACGGCCACGCCCAGGGCCATCACCACCCCGGTGGCGCAGATCGCCGAGCCGATCCCGGCGAGGGCGCGCAGCTCGTCCCGGAGCAGCGGCCCGTACGGACGGCCGGTGCGGGCCCGGACGAGGGCGGCGGCCGTCGCGGCGTCGCACAGGGCGGTCAGGCCGAGCAGACAGAACAGGAACGGCACCAGGTACGGGCCGTGCCCGACCATCTCGTCCAGCCTTCCGGAGGTGTGGAGCGGCCGGAAGCAGGCGGCGGCGAAGGCCACGGTAAGCACCCGGTGGGCGAGGTGGTCGAGGGCTGGGCCGTGGCCGCGGGCGATGTGCGGGACGGTCCCGGCCAGGGCTGCGGCGGCGACCACGGCCACGGTCTGGAGCACCCCGTGGTGGGCGGGGGTGCCGGCGTTCTGGCTGAGCAGGGCGTACGCGAGGGCGCCGGCGGAGGCGAGCGGCGCCGCCCGGCCGGCTCCGGGCGGCAGCCGGCCGGAGCGGTCCCGGATGTCCCCGCGGCCCAGCTCGCCCACGGTGATCAGCAGGCCGAAGACCAACGCGGTGCCGGGCCCGGTGATGCCGTGCCAGAGGGTGTGGCCGAGGGCGGCCGCGGTCAGCGCGCCGGCCGTGCCGCGGACGGCCCACACGATGCCCGGGCTCATCGGATGCCGGTCCGGCCGGTCCGGCCGGTTTCCCCGGCGCGGCCGCCGGCCCGGACGGATTCGGAGTGCGCGCGTCCGCCGGTGTCCCCGCCCCGGTCGGAGAGGGCGTTCGGCGGGGACGGTTCCGGGCCGGCGGGGAGGGTCTGGAGGTCGGCGTCCGAGGTGACCACCGGGTGCCAGCCGTGCCGGCGGATCGCGGCGGCCAGGGCGCGCACCATCTCCGGGTCGAACTGGGATCCGGCACAGCGTTCGAGCTCGGCGAGGGCGACCGGGACGGGCCGGGCGCGGCTGTAGGAGCGGGTGGAGGTCATGGCGTCGAAGGCGTCGGCGACGGCCACCACCCGGGCCGGTACCGGGATCTGGTCGCCGGTCAGGCCGTAGGGGTAGCCGGAGCCGTCGACGCGTTCGTGGTGGTGCAGGATCGCCGCCCGGGCCTCCCCGAGGAAGCCGATGCCGCGGACCATCTCATGGCCGTACTCGGGGTGCAGTTCGATGGTGCGGCGTTCCTCGGGGGTGAGCGGTCCGTCCTTGCGCAGCAGCCGGGTGGGGACGCCGAGCTTGCCGACGTCGTGCAGGATGCCGGCGATCCGGACCGCCTCCTGGCGCTCCTCGGACATGCCGAGCTCGCGGGCGATCATCGCGGAGGCCTGGCCGACGCGCTCGCTGTGCCCGCGGGTGTAGCGGTCCTTGATGTCGACCGCCTGGACGAGGGCGCGGATGGTGGCCCGGTGGGCGGCGCGTTCGCGGCGGTACTGGGCGGAGACCCAGCAGGTGACGCAGACGGGCAGCAGCACGGCGAGGGCGGCCGGGGGCCCGTACGGGCTGCGCCACAGCACGGCCATCATCAGGCCGGCCAGGCCGTGGACCAGGTGCGGGGCGATGGTCGGGGTTCCGGTGGACCCGGACGCCGTCAGCGGGAGGGGCAGCAGTCCGCGCCAGGCGGTGGCGGCGGGCCGCCGCTCGGCGGCGGCCAGGACGCTCCCGTCGAGGGCGGTGAGCACCAGGCAGAAGGCGAGGGCCGCGGCGGCGGCCGGCAGCATCACCCGGGGGAAGTCCGGCGGTCCCGCCGCCCCGTGGTCCAGGCCGCCGAGCGCTGCGGGCCCGCCCAGCAGGCCGAAGGTCTGCCCGGCCGTCCATGCGGCCATGGACTGCTGGACCGCGTGCCAGGTCCTGCGCACCCAGGCCCCGCGCACCCCGGGCGCGGGCTGTGCGGCTTCCCCGGCGAGCGCCCCGGGCACCGCGGCCAGCGCGGCGGCCGACGGCGGCAGCAGGAAGACGGCGGCCTGCACGACCGGGAAGAAGGAACCGATGCCCTCGGGCACCCGACTGCCCGGGAACGGGGCGGACTTCACCAGTTCACAGCAGAGGTAGAGCGCGCACAGCAGGGCCGTGGCCGGCCAGGGCACGGCGGCGGCGCCGGTGAGGGCGGGCGCCAGGCAGGCGACGGAACCGGCGGCGGCGCAGCAGAGGAAAAGACGCGCGCCCGGCGGAAGTCCGCGCATGGGTGTTCTCCTCCCCTGTGGCCTGGCGGGCGAGTACCGAATCGGACCGGTACCGATTGGGGAGAATAGGTGGGGTCTCTGCGCGGCCGTGCCGCATTTTCGTATCAGGGCACGCCGGTAACCCCGGATTAGCACCTTCGGGTGAACGAAGTCCTCTTCCGGTGGGAGTCCCCCCGGCCGAGCCAGGGGGGAGGGGTTCCCGCGCTGATCACGGTGATCACGGTGATCGCGGCGAACCAGCCGGCGGTCAGCCGATAACCAGTCTGCGATCAGCCGGTGATCAGCCGGTGGCGGGTCCGGCGGCGGCCGGTCCGGCAGTGATGTCCTCGTCCGGAACGGCCTGTCCGGAACGGATCAGCTCGATCCTGCCCATCACCTTCGACCGCAGGTCGGACGGTACGTCGTCCGATCCGCAGCAGCGCTTCACCAGCTTCTTCACGGCCTGTTCCAGGCCGTACTTCTCCAGACAGGGATTGCACTCGCCGAAGTGTGTTTCGAACTTCGTGCAATCACTGTCGGGCATCTCGTGGTCGAGGAACTCGTACAAGTGGTCCAGGACCTCGGAGCACTCCGTCTCGTGCGGCTCTCCGCAGCTCATGAGCCCGAGCCTTTCCGGTCGTTCGACTCTCCCGCGCCGGCCGGGACCAGCCCGCGCTCACGGGCGTAGTCCTCCAGCATTCCGCGGAGTTGACGGCGGCCACGGTGCAGTCGCGACATGACCGTACCGATGGGTGTACCCATGATGTCCGCGATCTCCTTGTACGCAAAGCCCTCTACGTCGGCCAGATAGACGGCGATCCGGAACTCCTCGGGGATCGCCTGGAGCGCTTCCTTCACGTCCGAATCGGGCAGGTGGTCGAGCGCCTGCGATTCGGCGGAGCGCAATCCGGTGGACATGTGCGACTCGGCACGGGCCAGCTGCCAGTCCTCGATCTCCTCCGCCGCGCTGCGCTGGGGCTCGCGCTGCTTCTTGCGGTAGGAGTTGATGAACGTGTTGGTCAGGATGCGGTAGAGCCACGCCTTGAGGTTGGTGCCTTCGCGGAACTGGTGGAAGGAGGCGTACGCCTTGGCGAACGTCTCCTGAACCAGGTCCTCGGCGTCGGCCGGGTTGCGCGTCATGCGCAGCGCGGCCGAGTACATCTGGTCGAGGTAACCGAGGGCGTCGCGTTCGAAGCGCGCGTTGCGCTCCGCGGTCGTCTCCTCCGCCTGGCCTTCGTCGGTCCCGGAAACAGGACCCACCTCCTCCGACAGCGTGGCGGACCCGAATGCGGACCCACTCGAATCGGAGAATAGTCGACCATCCCGGCCATCCGCCGCCCGGCCGGGGGCGTACCTGGCCGCGGGCAGCACCGACCAATCCAGGTCAGAAGCCTGTGTCCGGTTCGGGCTGATGACCCGGGTCATGCGGCACTCCCTCTCCCTCATGGTTCCTCTTCGCATTGCCGTGCGTAGCGGCATCCGGAACAACCAAGGGGCCGGTCGGCGCATTCCCGGGGGCGGAAGTCCCGTTTCCGGGACGGCTTTGTCAGCTCCGGGCGAAACCGATCACGGGTTCGTTTGTCATGTCAGGAGTCAAGTCGGCCGAGCCAGTCCGCGACGGCCCCGGTGATCCGTTCCAGCGCCTGCTCCTGGGTGAGCGCGGCCCTCTTCGGTACGGCCATGCCGTGGTCGGCCGCCTCCACCTCCACCAGCTCGAACGCCCCCTCGGGAAACTCCTCCGGGCGCCCGAAGGCGTCCCGGCCGCCCTGGACCACCAGCGTGGGCACGCCCGCCCCGGTCAGCTCCGCGGCGCGGGACTTCTCGGGCTTCCCCGGCGGGTGCAGCGGGAAGGCGAGGGCCAGCACCGCAACCGCCCCGAGCTCCGCCGCGGTCCGGCAGGCCACCCGGGCCCCGGCGCTGCGCCCGCCGGCCACCACCGGCAGGCCGGGGGCCGCCAGGGCGGGCCAGAGGCCGTGCCAGCCCTGGTCGAGCACCTTGGGGGCGGCGGCGACCTTCTTCCCGGCCACCCGCCAGGGCTGCTCGACCAGGGCCACGGTGACTCCCCGGGCGGGCAGGGCGGCGGCCAGGGCCTGTAGGTCCCGGGCCTCGATGCCGCCGCCGGCGCCGTGGCCGAGGGCGAGCACCAGGCGGGCCGAAGGGGCGCCGTGCCAGGTGATCCGGGCCTCCCCGGCGGGCGTTTCCACGCTCTCGGTACGGGTCTGGGTGCGCGTGCTCATCAGAACAGGGTGCCTTCCTCGGGGGCCTCCAGCTCGGTAAGCAGCTCCGGTCCGTTGTTGCGGACGCTGCTCACCGCGGTGGACACCGGGTACGCGCGCATCAGCCCGCCGGGCGGCGGGGCCAGCAGGTCCCGCAGGGAGCCTTCGGCGTCGGTGTGCGCCGGGTCCAGCCAGGCGTCCCAGCGGTCGGGGGTGAGCATCAGCGGCATCCGCGGGTGGATGTCGGCGAGCGAGCGCGGCCCCTCGGCGGGTCCGGCGGCCAGCGGGCCGGTCTCGGCCTCGGTGGTGATCACCGAGCAGGTCACCCACCAGGCGAGCGGGTGCTCGTCGGGCAGCGTCCGGTCGCGCCAGAACTCGTATATGCCGGCCATGGCGAAGACCGAGCCGTCGGCGGGCAGCACGAAGTACGGCTGCTTGCGCGGCCGCTTCCGCCTGCCCTCGACCTCCAGCTGCCGCTCGTCGGTCCCGGTGACCCACTCGTAGTAGCCGTCGGCCGGGATGATGCAGCGGCGCTGCGCGAACGGCCGGCGGAAGGACGGCTTCTCGTGCAGGGTCTCCGACCGGGCGTTGATCATCCGGGCGGCGCCTTCGGGGTTCTTCGCCCAGGACGGGACCAGGCCCCACTTCAGGACCTTCAGCTGGCGAACCGGACGCGGGTCCGGTGCGTCCTTCAGAGGGCGGTCGAGTACGACGAAGACCTCCTTCGTCGGGGCCACGTTGTAGTCGGGGGCCAGGGTCTCCTCGGGCTCCCACTTCTCGACCCCGAAGGCCTCCGCCAGCTCCTCGGGCCGGCGACTGGATGCATAGCGTCCGCACATGGCTGCCACACTGCCATGTCACTACCACCGGCCACCGCTGGAGGTAACACCGGAACACCACGGCAAGGAGCCGTCCGACCCCATGAACACGGACATCCACATATCGGCCACGCACCCCTCGGCCGCGGGCAGTCTCACGGACGGCCTGTGGGAGCGGCTCACCGGTCTCCAGGCGGCGCCCCCGCAGTGGCTGGTCCTGCTGACCGCGGCGGCCGCACTGGCCTTCGTCCTGCCGCACCCGCTGTGGCGGCTGTCCCGGAACGCGATCACCATCGCCCACGAGGGCGGCCACGGCCTGGTGGCGGTCCTGACCGGACGGCGACTTGACGGGATCAGGCTGCACTCCGACACCAGCGGGCTGACCGTGAGCCGGGGCCGGCCCACCGGGATCGGGATGATCCTGACGGCGGCCGCCGGGTACACCGCGCCCTCGCTGCTGGGCCTGGGCGGTGCCTGGCTGCTGTCCGCGCACCGGATCACCCTGCTGTTGTGGGTGGCCACCGCGCTGCTTCTGGTGATGCTGGTGATGATCCGGAACGCGTACGGGGCGCTGACCGTGATCCTGTCCGGCGGGGCCTTCGTGCTGGTGTCCTGGCTGGCCCCGGCCGGGGTGCAGGCGGCGTTCGCGTACGCGGCGGTGTGGTTCCTGCTGCTGGGCGGGGTCCGGCCGGTGTTCGAGCTGCAGGGCAAGCGGAGGCACGGCGGCGCCCCTGATTCCGACGCCGACCAGCTGTCCCGGCTGACGAACGTGCCGGCCGCGCTGTGGCTGTTCCTGTTCCACGCGGTGTCGCTGAGCTCGCTGATCGGCGGCGGGCGCTGGCTGCTCGGCCTCTGAGACGGCCCGGCCGCGGGGCGAGGCGGCGGGCGTGCAACAACTAAAGTAAGGGCCATGACCCAGACCCCCGCGCTTCCCGCCCTCTGGCCCGCCCCGCTCGCGGACGGTGCCGTCCGCGCCACCGTCACCGTGCCGGGGTCGAAGTCCGTGACCAACCGCGCGCTGGTGCTGGCCGCACTGGCCGCCGAGCCCGGCTGGGTGCGCCGGCCGCTGCGCTCCCGCGACTCCCAGCTGATGTCGGACGCGCTGCGCGCGATGGGTGTGGGCATCGAGGAGACCGTCTCCTCCAGCTCCGGGGCGGGCGCCGGGTCCGGCGAGGCCTGGCGGGTCATCCCGGCCGCGCTGCACGGCCCGGCCACCGTGGACGTCGGCAACGCCGGAACGGTCATGCGCTTCCTCCCGCCGGTGGCCACGCTGGCCGCCGGTGACATCCGGTTCGACGGCGACCCCCGTTCGTACGAGCGCCCGCTGGGCCAGGTCATCACGGCGCTGCGGGCCCTCGGCGCCCGGATCGACGACGAAGGCCGCGGCGCCCTGCCGATGACGGTGCACGGCGGCGGGGCGCTGGAGGGCGGCACGGTCGAGATCGACGCCTCCAACTCCTCCCAGTTCGTCTCCGCGCTGCTGCTCTCCGCCCCCCGGTTCAACCAGGGCGTCGAGGTGCGGCACGTGGGCGGCAACCTGCCGTCGCTGCCGCACATCCGGATGACGGTGGAGATGCTGCGGGCCGCGGGCGCCCAGGTGGACACCCCGGAGGCCGGCGGCGAGAAGGACGTGTGGCGGGTGGCGCCGGGCGCGCTGCTGGGCCGCGACATGGTGGTCGAGCCCGACCTGTCCAACGCGCAGCCGTTCCTGGCCGCCGCGATGATCACCGGCGGTACGGTCACCGTCCCGGACTGGCCGCGCCGCACCACACAGCCGGGTGACGAGCTGCGCCGGATCTTCACCGAGATGGGCGGTTCCTGCGAGCTGACCGACGCGGGCCTGGTCTTCACCGGCACCGGTGCGATCCACGGCATCGACGTGGACCTCAGCGAGGTCGGCGAGCTGACCCCGGGCATCGCGGCGGTGGCGGCGCTGGCCGACTCCCCGTCCACCCTGCGCGGGGTGGCCCACCTGCGGCTGCACGAGACGGACCGGCTGGCGGCCCTCACCAAGGAGATCAACGAGCTCGGCGGCGACGTCACCGAGACGGCGGACGGCCTGCACATCCGGCCGCGGAAGCTGCACGGCGGGATCTTCCACACCTACGACGACCACCGGATGGCCACCGCGGGCGCGGTGATCGGCCTGGCGGTGCCGGGTGTGGAGATCGAGAACGTGGCCACCACGGCGAAGACCCTGCCGGACTTCCCGAAGATGTGGGCGAACATGCTGTCGGGAGCCGGGGAGTAACACCATGCGCCGGTACGGGAAGCACACCGACGAGGACGACATCCGGGCCCGCCCCAACCCCAAGGGGAACCGGCCCCGGACGAACATCCGGCCCAAGCACGAGGACGCGGCCGAGGGGTTCGTCCTCACGGTCGACCGCGGCCGGCTGACCTGCCTGGTCGACGACCGCCCGATCACCGCGATGAAGGCCCGCGAGCTGGGCCGGAAGGCGGCGGTGGTGGGCGACCGGGTGTCGCTGGTCGGCGACCTGTCCGGCAAGAAGGACACCCTGGCGCGGATCGTCCGGATCCAGGAGCGCTCCTCGGTGCTCCGGCGCACCGCGGACGACGACGACCCGTACGAGCGGGTGGTCGTCGCCAACGCCGACCAGCTGGCCATCGTGACGGCGCTGGCCGATCCGGAGCCGCGGCCACGGATGATCGACCGCTGTCTGGTGGCGGCGTACGACGCCGGGCTGGAGCCGCTGCTGGTGCTGACCAAGTCGGACCTGGCGCCGGCCGACAAGCTGCTGGAGACCTACTCCACGCTGGGCCTGAACTACGTGGTCACCAACCGCGATGAGCTGGAGAACGGGGACGCGGCGGACCGGGTGCGGGAGCGCCTGGCGGGCCGGATCACCGCCTTCGTCGGCCACTCCGGCGTGGGCAAGACCACCCTGGTGAACTCGCTGGTGGCGGCGGACCGGCGGCGGGCCACCGGCCGCGTCAACGCGGTCACCGGCCGCGGCCGGCACACCACCACCTCGGCGCTGGCGCTGCCGCTGCCGGGCGAGGACGGCTGGGTGATCGACACCCCGGGCGTGCGCTCCTTCGGCCTGCACCACGTGGACCCGTCCCGGGTGATCCTGGCCTTCCCCGACCTGGTGGACGGTACGGAGGGCTGCCCGCGGGCGTGCAGCCACGACGAGCAGGACTGCGCCCTGGACGCCTGGGTGGCCGAGGGGCACGCGGAGCCGGCGCGGCTGGACTCGCTGCGGCGGCTGCTGGCGACGCGGGAGCGGCGCGAAGGGGACTGACCGTCCCCGGACATCGACCACGCCCGGGGCCGTCCACGTCCGGGGCATCGGCCACGCCCGGGGCCGCCCACGTCCGGGGCATCGGCCACGCCCGGGCGCCGATCGTCCAGCGGAATCGATCGCCCGGGGACACGGACCGCCGGAGCACGTTTGCCGGGCGGCATGTCTGGTAAATGCATAATCGCACCAAGTGGCGCGCGGCCGGACCGTCCGTGTCACATGACGCGGGGAGGCATTTCGACATGGCCTGGCTGCTCGTGGTGGTCGCGGGGCTCCTGGAGACGGGCTTCGCGGTCTGTCTGAAGCTGTCCCACGGTTTCACCCGGCTGTGGCCGACGATCGCCTTCGCCTGCTTCGCGCTCGGCAGC
Organism: Streptomyces sp. NPDC043853; assembly: GCF_056436025.1. Lineage (NCBI taxonomy): Bacteria > Bacillati > Actinomycetota > Actinomycetes > Kitasatosporales > Streptomycetaceae > Streptomyces > Streptomyces sp. NPDC043853. Next base: position 135,533 of record NZ_JBWKDJ010000015.1, on the reverse strand, counting down.
TTCGGCCTGCTCACCCTGGCGCTCCGGAAGCTGGACGTGGGCCCCGCGTACGCGGTGTGGACGGGTATCGGTGCGGCCGGCACGGCGATCTACGGCATGGTCTTCCTGGGCGACCTGGTCTCCACCCTCAAGATCGTCTCGATCACCCTGGTCATCGTGGGCGTCATCGGTCTCCAGCTCTCGGGTTCCTCCCACTGACTCGACCCCCGCGGACGCCCGCGCCATCCCGACGGCCCTGCCGCAGCCCCGAGGGGAGCCGGGCCGGAGCCCCGGTTCCGGAGAGCGGAGGGGAGGGGCGAGGCGGGACGGGACGGGACGGGACGGGGGAAACGGCCCGCGCGGCGGCTACGCCCCCGGCAGCTCGCGCAGCCCGTCCGCCGGCGCGACCACGTAGGAGAGCGCGAGCCGTACGGCGAGCTCGCAGTGCTCGGCCGTGATCCCGGCCGGCCCCAGCACGGCCACGGCCCGGTCCCGTACCGCCCGCACCAGCTCGGACGGCGCCACCGTCGCGCGGCCGGCCGGCAGGCCCGGCGGCCAGGCGCCGGTGAGCAGTGCCCGGACCAGCGGATGCGCACCGGCCGCCCGCACGGTCCAGTCCGCCACCGCGGCCAGCCGCGCCGCGCCCGGGGCGGGCCCGGCCAGCGCCCGGTCCACGCCCGCCAGGTACCGGTCGGACTCCCGCCGGACCAGGGCCCGCCCGAGCCCGGCCTTGCCGCCGAACTCGTTGTAGAGGGTCTGCCGGGACACCCCGGCCGCGAGCGCCACGTCCACCATCCGCACGGCCGGCCAGGGCCGTGCGGCCAGCGCCGCTCCGGCCGCCTCCAGCAAGGACTCCCGCGCTGCCGGCATCGCGCCTCCCGCACGCCTCCGCTCGCCGGCCGCCCGGGGGCCGCCGGCCTTCGGGACAGGGTTGACGGAGCCTGACGAGGTGTCAAGACGGCCCGTGTGGTCCGGCCGGAACGGTGCCGATAATGTTCGGCCATGCCCGAGTATGACGATGACCTCCGCCTTGCCCACGCCCTTGCCGACGCCGCCGACGCGGTCACCATGGCCCGCTTCAAGGCCCTGGACCTCAAGGTGGAGACCAAGCCGGACATGACCCCGGTCAGCGAGGCCGACACCGCCACGGAGGCGGCCGTCCGCCGGCTGATCGAGGAGGCGCGGCCGCAGGACGCGATCCTCGGCGAGGAGTACGGGCTGGTGGGCGAGGGCCCCCGGCGCTGGGTGATCGACCCGATCGACGGCACCAAGAACTACGTCCGCGGGGTGCCGGTCTGGGCCACGTTGATCTCACTGATGGAGGCGGACGAGAACGGCGTGTTCCGGCCGGTCGTCGGCGTGGTGTCCGCGCCGGCCCTGGGCCGCCGGTGGTGGGCCAGCGAGGGCGGGGGCGCGTACGCGGGCGGCAGCCTCGCCGACGAGACCCGGATCGGCGTCTCCAAGGTGGCCTCGCTCGCCGACGCCTCGTTCGCCTACTCATCGCTGAGCGGCTGGGAGGAGCAGGGCCGGCTGCCCGGCTTCCTGGACCTCACCCGAGCCTGCTGGCGGACCCGCGCCTACGGCGATTTCTGGCCGTACATGATGGTCGCCGAGGGCGCACTGGACCTGTGCGCCGAGCCCGAGCTGAACCTGTGGGACATGGCCGCCATCGCGGTGGTGGTACAGGAGGCCGGCGGCCGGTTCACCAGCCTGGACGGGGTGGACGGGGTGCACGGCGGGAACGCGGCGGGCTCCAACGGGCTGCTCCACGAGGCCATGCTGACCCACCTGCGGCCGAGCGCCTGAGACACGCCCGGGCGCGCCGCCCGTCACTCCGACGGATGCGCTGCGCGCCCTCTTGATGACCCTGGGTGCCCGTGGGAATCTGAGAATCCTCCGCTTGTGCGCTTGTGAATCCGTTCTCTAGGCGGAACGGGCTCCGGGCGCTCCGCCCGAGCGGGGATTCTCGCCCCTGGAGGTGGCTCTCTTGCTCGTCCGTGACGCCATGAGCACCGTGATCCTCACCCTCGGACCCGCCCACACCATCCGCCAGGCCGCCGGCCTGATGTCCGGCCGGCGCGTCGGCGCAGCCGTCGTCCTCGACCCCGACCACAGCGGCATCGGCATCCTGACCGAGCGCGACATCCTCAACTCGATCGGCGCGGGGCACGACCCCGACCTGGAGACCGTCAGCGCGCACACCACCAACAACGTGGTGTTCTGCACCCCGGACGCCACCCTTCAGGAAGCCGCCGAGGCCATGGCCGTCGGCGGCTTCCGGCATCTGATCGTGCTGGAGCACGGCGGCGCGGTCGGCATCGTCTCGGTCCGCGACATCATCCGCTGCTGGGTCCGGACCGGGCGCGGCGCGATGGCCGCGTAGGCGGCGGGAGCCGTGGGGCCGGACCTGCGCACGGGGCCCGGTCCCACCGCTCTCGGCGGGAAGCCAGGCGGTTTCCGGCCACTGTTACCCTGGGGCCCATGAGTGACCTGCTGGAACGGCTTCGCGGACGCGGCTGGCGCATGACGGCGCAGCGGCGCGTCGTGGCCGAGGTGCTCGACGGTGACCACGTACACCTGACGGCCGACGAGGTGCATGCACGCGCGGTGGACAGGCTGCCCGAGATCTCTCGAGCCACCGTCTACAACACCTTGGGCGAGCTCGTGTCCCTCGGCGAGGTCCTGGAGGTCTCCACGGACCGCCGCGCCAAGCGGTACGACCCCAACGCCCACCGGCCGCACCAGCACCTGGTCTGCGCGCGGTGCGGCGCCATCCGCGACGTCCACCCGACCGGCAACCCCCTGGCGGACCTGCCCGCCTCGGAGCGCTTCGGCTTCACGCTCGAAGGCGTGGAGGTCACCTACCGCGGCATCTGCCCCACCTGCGCCGGAGCCTAGGGCGGTGGACGGTGGGCCTTCGGGCCCACACCGGCCCGGCCACGCGCCTCCGCACACGCATCCCGGATACACCGAAGGGCCCGGATCCATTGGATCCGGGCCCTTCGGCATCAGTAGCGGGGACAGGATTTGAACCTGCGACCTCTGGGTTATGAGCCCAGCGAGCTACCGAGCTGCTCCACCCCGCGTCGGTGAACCCCACGTTACGTCAAAGCCCCCGAGCAGCGCAAATCGCTTAACGGTGCGGTGCCGCGCGACCGCCGGCTACGCGGACAGCTCCTCCGCGAGGGCCTCGCGGAGCTTCGCCGCGCGCTGCGAGACCTCCGCCGGGCCCAGCTCCATGGCACGGGCGCACCACTTCTGGCCTTCCGCGAGGTCGCCGTGGCGTGCGGCCAGCAGGCCCAGGCGCAGCGCGGCCCGGCCGTGGCCGGCCACGGCCGCCCGGGTCCACCACAGCGCCGCCTCCGGCTCGCTGCCCTCCCTGGCCAGCAGCAGCCCGAGGTTGAACGCGCCGTTGCGGGAGCCGGCCTCCGCCGCCTCCCGGTACCAGCGCGCGGCCACGCCCAGCTCGCCCCGGCCCGCGGCCAGCATGCCGACCCGGACCTGGGCGCGCCGGTGGCCGTGCTCGGCGGCCCGCTCGTACCATTCCTCGCTCTCCGTCTTCGCCGCCGCGGCCGGAGCGCCCAGCGCGGGCGGCTCCGGTGGCGGTGCCAGCGACTCCAGCAGCGAGGCCAGCCGGAACGCGGCCTCGGCGCTGCCGCCCCCGGCGGCGCAGCGCAGGTGCCGTTCGGCGGCCCGCTCCTCCCCGTCCCGGACCAGGGCGATGCCGACCTGGAGGGCGGCGTCGGTGTGGCCGGCCGCGGCGGCCCGCTCGTACCACTTCAGCGCCGTCCGGTCGTCGTCCCGGCTGGCGAACAGGATGCCCAGGTTGAAGGCGGCGTCCACGCTCCCCGCCTCGGCGGCCTTGGAGAACCACGGCTCGGCGCCGGCCGCGTCGCCGCCCTGGAGCAGCAGGATGGCCAGCGCGTTGGCCGCCTCGCGGTGGCCCGCGTAGGCCGCCCGCCGGTAGAACTGCTCCGCCTGGGCGGTGCGGTCCTGCGCGGCGCACAGCAGGGCCAGGTTGTACGCCCCGTTGTGGTCCCCGGCGTCCATCGCGGCCCGGTACCACTTCTCCGCGGTCTGGGTCTCGCCGCGCGCCGCGTGCAGCGCGCCCAGCGCGTTGGCCGCGTTGCCGTCGCCGTCCTGGGCGGCCCGCAGCCACCAGGTGGCCGCGCTCTCCTCGTCCCCGGCGTCCCGCAGCAGGAAGCCCAGGGCGCAGGCGGCCCGGGCCTCGCCCTGCTTGGCGGAGGTCAGGTACCAGCGCCCGGCCTCCTTGAGCTCGCCGCGCGCCTCCAGCAGGATGCCCAGGTGCAGGGCGGCCCGGCGGTGGCCCCGGGCGGCGGCCTGCCGGTACCACTGCTCGGCCTCGGCGCGCTCGCGGCGGCGCAGGATCCGGGCCAGCCGGTAGGCGGCCTCGCGATGCCCCTGCTCGGCGGCCTGCCGGTACCAGCGCTCGGCGCCGTCGTGGCCCCGGTGCTCCAGTACGTCGGCCAGGCCGTACGCGCCGAGCGCGTGGCCGGATTCCGCCGCCTGCCGCAGCCAGTACTCGGCGGCCGGCTCGTCTCCGCGCTCGCGGTAGTGCCGGCCGAGGGCGTGGGCGGCGGGGGCCGACCCGGCGACGGCGGCGACCCGCCACCAGCCGGCGGCCTCCTCGGGGTAGCCGCGCTGGAGGAGCAGGACGCCGAGGTTGTTGGCGGCGGCGCGGTCGCCGGCGGCGGTGGCCCCGCGCAGGTACGGCTCGGCGCCGTCCAGGTCCCCGCGGCGCAGCAGGAGTGCGCCGAGCACGCTCATGGCGCCCGGGTCCCCCTGGTCGGCGGGGCCGCGGTGCCGGGCCTCCAGCTCGACGTCGTCGCTCGGGACTTCGGTCTCGGTCTCGGCGAACGCGTCGGCCGACGTCCCGGCCGCGGTCGGCGCAGCGGTCGGTGCAGCGGTCGGTGCAGCCGTCCCCGCCGTGGTCTCCGCAGTGGTCAGTGCGGTCCCCGTGCCCTGCTCTGCCGGGTGTGCCGTCCCGGTCGCTTCCGTGCCCTCTTCGGTCTCCGCCCGCACAAACCGCCCTGTCTCCAGCAGAGTTGACCTGTCCCCCATAAATCCCATCGTCGCATCACCTGCTACCCGCGTACACCTGGTATGTCGCAGCCAGTAAGGTCACTTCAGCGTTTTGTCGACATGCCCACAGTTGGACAAGTCAAACACGCGCAACCCCCAACTCACCCCCGTGGACACGAGGATGTCCACGGATGTACATGGATGTACACGACGAAGGCCCGGATCCCATGGATCCGGGCCTTCATCTTCAGTAGCGGGGACAGGATTTGAACCTGCGACCTCTGGGTTATGAGCCCAGCGAGCTACCGAGCTGCTCCACCCCGCGTCGGTGAAACAACAGTACCACGACGCGGAACGGAAGCCGGACGGCGGGCCCCGGCGACGGGGCCCGCCGCCCCGGTCAGCCTCCCGACGGGGGTGCCGGTGCCGGTGTCGGCGGCAGCTTGGCCTCCGCGTCGATCGCCCGCTGCAGCGCCGCCTTCAGTTCGTCCTGCGCCTTGCCGTAGGCCGCCCAGTCGCCGTCCTGCCGCGCCTTGTCGGCCGCCTCGATGGCCTTCTGCGCGTCGGCCAGGGCCGCCTTGACCGTCGGGTCCTGCGGGGTGGTGACCGGCGGCTTCTGCGTGCCGTCGCCCGGCTGGGTCTCCGGCGGGATCGGCGTGGTCGGCGCCGACGCCCCGAAGACCACGTCCAGCGCCTTCTCCAGCGTGTTCTCGAAGGCCGTCTGCTTCCCGTAGGTGACCAGGACCTTCTTCAGCAGCGGGTACTTCAGGCCGCCGCCGCGGACGTACACCGGCTCGACGTAGAGCATGCCCTTGTCCAGCGGCACCGCGAGCAGGTTGCCGTACTCCACCTGCGAGTCGCCCCGGCTCAGGATGTTGATCTCCTGGGCGATCTCCGGCTTGGAGTTGAACTGCGCCTGCACCAGCTTGGGCCCGTCCACCGGGTTGGCGGTGGGCAGCTTCAGCAGTCTGATCTTGCCGTAGTCGGGGGTTCCCGGGTCGGCGTTGACCGCCATGAAGGCGCTCAGGTTGTCACGGCCGTTCGGCGTGAACGTCGTGGTGAGCGAGAAGACCTGGTTCGGCTCCTTCTGGTTCGGCATCTTCAGGGAGAGGTAGTACGGCGGGACCGCGTTCCCCTCCTTGTTGGTCGGGTCGTCCGGGACGGCCCAGACCTCGCTGCCGCTGAGGAAGGTCTGCGGGTCGGTGACGTGGTAGCGGGTGAGGAGCTCGCGCTGCACCTTGAAGAGGTCCTGCGGGTAACGCAGGTGATCCATCAGGGCCGGCGGGATGTCCTTCTTGTCCTTGACCGTCTTGGGGAACGCCTTCATCCAGGTCTTGAGGACCGGGTCCTGGGTGTCCCACTGGTAGAGCTTCACCGTGCCGTCGTAGGCGTCGACGGTGGCCTTCACCGAGTTGCGGATGTAGTTGACCTGGTTCTCCTGCGCGACCACCGCGCGCTGGGAGTCGGTCAGCGAGTCCGCCGTGGTGTCGCCGAGGGTGGTGCGCGAGGCGTAGGGGTAGCCGTTGCTCGTGGTGTAGGCGTCCACGATCCACTGGACCCGGCCGTCGATCACGGCCGGGTAGGCCGCTCCGTCGATGGTCAGCCAGGGGGCGACGGCCTCGACCCGCTCCTTGGGCGTGCGGTTGTAGAGGATCTTCGAACCCTCGCCGATCGCGCCCGAGTAGAGGATCTGCGGCTCGCTGAAGGCCAGGGCGTAGGCGGCCCGGTTGAGCGGGTTGCCCAGGCTCACACCGCTGTCGCCCTGGTAGGTGGTCTCCTTCTCGCCCTTGTCGTCGGCGTAGTCGAGCTCCTTCTGCGGGCCTCCGACGATGGAGTACTGCTTGGTCTGCTCGCCGTAGTAGATCCGCTGCTCGTAGGTGCCCAGGTCGCCCTTGGCGGGGAGGCCGGACTCGGTGAACAGGGGCGTGCCGTCCGTGTTCACCTGGGTGCCCTTGGCGGCGACCACGCCGAAGCCGTGCGTGTAACGGAAGTGGTCGTTGATCCAGTTGTTCTTGGGGATGCCCGCGAGGTTCAGCTCGCGCAGGCCGACCACCGTGTCCTGGCCCTTGTACCGGTCCACCGCCAGGGTGGACGGGAAGCCGTAGTAGCCCTTGTTCTGCTGGAGCTGCTGGAAGGCCGGGGAGACGATGTTCGGGTCGAGCAGCCGGACGCTCGCCGTGGTGTTGGCGTCCTGGCGGGCCTTGGCCTTGTCCGCCTTCGCGTCCGGGACGCCCGGGTAGTCCTGGACGTCCGTCCGGTCGATGCCGTACGCGTCACGCGTCGCCGCGATGTTCTTCTGGACGTACGGCGACTCCTTGGCCTGCTCGTTCGGCTGGACCTGGAACTTCTGCACGATCGCCGGGTACAGCCCACCGATCAGGATCGCGGAGAGGACCATCAGGCCGAAGCCGATCACCGGCAGCTGCCAGGTACGGCGCCACAGCGTCGCGAAGAACAGCGCGGCGCAGATCGCGGCGATGCAGAAGAGGATCGTCTTGGCCGGGAGGTAGGCGTTGGCGTCCACGTACCGCAGGCCGGTCCAGTTGTCCGAGGCCTTGAAGTCGCTGGACTTCACGGCGAGGCCGTACCGGTCCAGCCAGTACGCGACCGCCTTGAGCGAGACGAAGAGGCCGAGCAGCACCGACAGGTGGCCGGTGGCCGCGGCGGTGGCCCGGGCGCCCGGGCTGGTCACCCGCAGGCCGCCGTACAGGTAGTGCACCACGGCGGCGGCGATCAGCGACAGCACCACGGCGGCGAAGCCGAAGCCCAGCAGGAAGCGGTACCAGGGCAGGTCGAAGGCGTAGAAGGACACGTCCAGGTTGAACTGGGGGTCCTTCTTCCCGAACGGCACGCCGTTGACGTACATCAGCCAGGTCTTCCACTGGCCGGCCGCGGAAGCGCCCGCGATCAGGCCGACCAGCACCGAGATGCCCAGGAGCAGCCACCGCTTGTACGGGGCGATGCTCATCCGGTACCGGTCGAGGCTCTGCTGCTCCATGGACATCGCGGCCAGCGGCGGCCGGAGCCGGTGGGCCAGCCAGATGTTCAGCCCGACCGCGCCCGCCATCAGGAGGCCGAAGACGGCGAACAGGCCGATCTTGGTCCACAGCGTGGTCGTGAACACCGTCGAGTAGTTCACCGAGCGGAACCAGAGCCAGTCGGTCCAGAAGCCCGCGAACATGATGAAGAGCATGGCCAGGACGGCCAGAACGCCCAGGGTCATGAGGAGAGTGCGGGCACGCCGGGACGGGCGGCCGACTCTGATCCGTGGCCCGGAGGGGCCTCCGCCGCGGTCCGGCATCTGGAAAGCCAAGGTGCGCACCTCGAAAGTCGCTGTGTCTCGTGTCGGCCCCTGATGGTAGGGCCCACTCTTGCAACTCACTGAGGGTTTGGTCAGTTCCCGGTATGGGGGTGGAAGGAGGCAGGATGTTGCCATGTCCAACGTTTCACCCTCCTCCGGGGGCGCACCGATGGCGGCCAGCCCGCTGACCCGCGCCTGCCTGGAAATCGACGAATACGCCGCCGGTCTCGGCTGGGACCAGCCGGCCCGCCTGTTCGCCCTGGTCGACACCGCCAGGCTGCGCTCCTCGGAGCCGCGGCTGGCCTCTCAGCTGGGGCTCGACACCGATGACGCCGGCAAGGCCCAGCTCACTCCGATCGAGCAGCACGAGCTGCCGGCCGGGACGCCCCTGGACAAGTTCCTGGGGACGGTCGCCTGGCCCGACGCGGTGGCCGGCTGCGCGCTGACCGTGGAGCGGCTGATGCTGCCGCCGTCCGCGGAGGCCACCGTGCCCAGCGGCATGAACGAGAAGCAGCTGGCCAAGTGGGTGGCCGGTCACCCGGAGCGGCAGGAGGTCCGGCTGACCGTGGCCGTGCTGCGGGACGGCTCGCGCGAGTCGGCCGTACGGCTGCGGGAGAAGGACGCGGCGAGCGAGGTGCTGACCGGGGCCGGGCTGGTGCCGGGCCTGGCGGAGGCGCTGGCGGCGACCTTCTCCTGAGCCGGCCGGCCCGCCCCCGGCGGGCCCGGGGGCTCGGGGGCTCCGGGGCCGCCGGGGGCGCGGCCGTCCGCTGCTCCGCGGTGCGGCCCGGCTGCTCCGCGGTGCAGCTCGGCTACTTCGCGGTGCAGCTCGGCTACTTCGCGGTGCAGCTCGGCAGGGGGGACGTGTCCCCCTTGCTGATCTTCTCCAGTGCCTTGTAGGCGTCGTCGATGGTGTTGACCTTGACCAGGGTCAGGCCCTCGGGCACCTGCTTCACGGCGGAGGCGCAGTTGTCGGCCGGGGTCAGGAAGTACCGGGCGCCGGCCGCCCGGGCGCCGATGGTCTTCATCTGGATGCCGCCGATCGGGCCGACCTTGCCCTCGTCGTCGATGGTGCCGGTGCCGGCGATGAACTTCCCGCCCGTGAGGTCCTGCGGGGTCAGCTTGTCGATGATGCCCAGGGCGAACATCAGACCGGCGCTCGGGCCGCCGACGTCGGCGAGCTTGATGTCGATGCTGAACGGGAAGGTGTGGTCGGTCTCGGCGCGGATGCCGACGATGGCGTGGCCGTCGCCCTCGGCGGCCGCGGTGGTCAGGGCCACCTTCTCGCCGCCCTGGGGCTCCTTGCCGGCCTTCTCCGCGGCGGCGGCCTCCTTGGCCGGGATGATCGTGAACTCGACCTTCTCCCCGGCCTTGTGCTTGGTGACCAGCTTGGCCACGTCGCCAGGGGCCTTCACCGCGACGCCGTCCACGGCCTTGACCACGTCTCCGGCGTGCAGCTTGCCCTCGGCCGGGCTGTCCTTGACCACGGTGAAGACGGCCACGCGGGCGGTGACCGGAATGCCCAGCTGCTTGAGTGCCGCGACCTTGGCGCTTTCCTGCGACTGGCTGAATTCCTCGGCGTTCTCCTGCGTGGACTGCTCTTCCGTCTTGCCGTTCGGGTAGAGGTTCTCGTGGGGGACGACGATGTTGTCGCCCGCCAGCCAGCCGTACACCGCCTCCAGCAGGCTCATGTCGTAGTCCGCGCCGGTGACGCGGACCGTGGTCATGTTGAGGTGGCCGGCGGTCGGGTAGGTCTTGCGCCCGGAGATCTGGAGGACCGCCTCGCCACCGTGCTCGCCCAGCGTGTTCACCGTCGGGCCCGGGCTCATCTCGGAGTACGGGACCTTGATGAAGACCCACGCGCAGAGCAGCGCGAACAGCATGAGCGTGGAGGCGAGCATCGTCGCAGTGCGGCGTGGCATGGAACGACAGTACGGGAAGGGCCGCGGGCGCGACCCCCGGGGCCGGTCCGTACGGGGCTGCACGAGCCGGTACGCGGCCCGTCAGACGGACGCGGAGTCGGAGACGGGCGCCGTGGCGGCCGGGGATCCGGCCCCCGTCCGCTCCCGCTCGGCCCGGTCCATGGCCTCGCGGAACCGCGCGTAGCCCGCGAGCTCGGATATGTCACCGGCCGTACGGTCACGGGCCGCCCAGCGGCCCCAGACGGCCGCGCCTATTGCGGCGACGAACGGAATCAGCAACCACGCCAGTGACGCCATTCCGAGCCTCCCTACCCCGAGATCGAGCTGTTGGTGATTGCAACGCTCGGGCCCGGGGCCGGGTTACGCAAATCGAGGGCGTGTTGCGCGTCCGAACGGGCGACCGGCGAGCCCGTTCGGACGACCGGGTTGGCGCCCTCGGGCGACCCGGTGGGCGCGCTCGGGCGACCCGGCGGGCCCGCTCAGCAGGCGCCGACCCACTCCTCGGTGCCGTCGGAGAAGGTCTGGTGCTTCCAGATCGGAACCTCGTGCTTGAGGTCGTCGATCAGCATCCGGCAGGCCTCGAACGCCTCCCCGCGGTGCGGGCAGGAAACCGCCACGATGACGGCGAGGTCGCCGACGTTGAGATCGCCGATGCGGTGCACGGCCGCCAGGGCTCGGACCGGGTACTTGGCTACGACCCGCTCCGCGACGCGGCGGATCTCCGCCTCCGCGGTCGGGTGGCAGGAGTAGCCGAGCGCCTCGACGTCGGCCCCTCCGTCGTGGTTGCGCACCGTGCCCACGAACAGGGTGGTCCCGCCCGTGGAGTCGTCGCCGACGGCCCGGAAGACCTCGTCGAGCGAGAGCGGGGTCTCACGGATCTCGATGAGCCGGATGGGGTCCGCGGCGGCTTGCTCGCCGGGGTGATCGAAATGCGCTGCCATAGCTTCCATCGTGCCCTACGCCGCAGACGCGGCGGAATACCCCGATCACCCGTCCGGCGTCCCCCGGCTTGGGAGCCTCCTACAGCGAAAACCAGCCCGACCAGGCCGTCCGGTGCGGGCAGGCGTCCGATTCCCCACCCCGCTGCGGGCGGGCCTTCCCTCCCCCGGGTGTGGGCAGGCGTCCCGCAGGGCGATGTGGGTCCCCCTGCTCGAGCGAAGCCGAGAGCTCGGGGGTGGGGGTCCCCCCGGACGGAGTCTGGGGGAGGTGGGCACACCGGCGCAGCCCCGCTGAGGGCACCGGTCGGCCTGTGCCGCAGCGCGGCTCCGGGCCCGGGACCCGCGAGGGCACCGGATCGCCCGCGCCCCGGCGGGGCCCCGCCTCGGGCGCAGCCGTCCCCGCGGACCGGGCGGGCCGCACTGGCCGACGTACGAGACCGGACCGGACCGGAGGTCAAATACCCCGGCGCCGCCGCGCTCGCCGGACCACCGCCGCGGCGCCCAGCAGCGCGACCGTCGCTCCCGCCGCCCCCGCCGCCGTCGCGTCCTTGCGGCCGAGCCGGCGGCCCGCCACCGTGTGCCGCCCCGCCACCTCCTGCAGCAGCTCGGCGAGCACCTCCTCGTTCGTCCAGCGCGGCCGCCACCCCGCCGCGTGCAGCCGGCTGACGCTGACCACCCACGGGTGCATGGTGTACGCGAGGTCCCCGGCCGGGGAGGGCGTCAGGCCGATCCGGTGCAGCCGCGCCGCGGCCCCCAGGGCCACCGCGGAGGGGAGCTCCATGCGGCGGATGCCGCTCAGCTCCTCCACCTCCTCCTGTTCCAGCCAGCCCTCGCAGCCGACCGCCAGCTCGCCCTCGACCTTCTCCAGCGCCGCGTACTCCAGCGCCGACACCAGGTCCTCGACGTGGCAGAACTGCCACATCGGCCGGGATCCGGCGACGACCAGCAGCCGCGGCGACTCGAAGTAGCGGGTCAGGGCCGTGTCCGTGCCGCCGACCAGGACCGCGGGGCGTACCACGGTCACGTTCAGTCCGGGGTGCGCGCGGGGGGCGCGGCGGCCGAGGCGTTCGATCTCCAGCAGGTCGCCGACGCCCGTCGCCTCCGCGGTGGCCCGGAGCTCGGAGTCCTCCGACAGCGGCACGTCATTGTCCGGCAGCGCCCCGTAGACCATCGCCGAGGTGCACAGCACCACCCGCCGCACGCCGGCCGCGGCCGCGGCGGTCAGCACGGTCTGGGTGCCGCGCACGTTGTACGCCGTACGGGCCGCGGAGTCGGTCTCCAGGTCCAGGTCCAGAGCGAGGTGGACCACCACGTCCGCGCCGCGGAGCTTGTCGGCGATCGCCGGGTCCCGGACGTCCAGCACGTGCCACTGGGCGGCGGCGCAGTCGCCGCGTCGCTCGTCGATCGCCACGACCTGCTTGACCTCGTCCGAGGCGGCGAGCCGGGCGACCAGCGCGGCGCCGACGCCTCCGGCGGCGCCGGTCACGGCGACGACGGGACCGCGCACGGCCTGGTTTCGCGGGCGGCGAACACCGTCGGCGGCCTCGGCCAGGGCGTCGGCCCGGGCGGCCGGGGCGGCCTGTCCGGGCCGGTCTTCGCCGTCCTGCGGCGCTCGAACCTGCGGATCTGGGGAACTCACCGGGCGTCTCCAGCGGTTGTCTTCAGTAGGTAGGCGTCCTGACGCGTACCTACCAGGTGACGTCCATCCTGCCGCAGCCCAGCAGTGGGCGGAGCACCGAGCCCGGAAGCGGGTGTGGTGTCTACGCTGGGTGGTGTTGTCGGGACCATTGCCCGCCGGCGCGTGCCGGCGGCCCTACGAGCCGAGGAAACCCGTGAGTGACACCCCATTCGGATTCGGCCTTCCGCCGGAGGAGCCGGAGGACGGCGACGAGGGCAAGCAGAAGGGCCGGCCCAATCCGTTCGGGTTCGGCGGGGCCGGCATGCCGGGCGGCACGGACAATCCGTTCGCCGCGATGTTCGGCGCCATGAACCCGAACGACCTGGGGGCCGCGTTCCAGCAGCTGGGGCAGATGCTCAGCTACGAGGGCGGCCCGGTGAACTGGGACATGGCCAAGGACGTGGCCCGGCGGACGGTGTCCGCGGGCACGGCCGACGGCGTCAAGGACCGCAGCGTCGGCATTGCCGAGAAGGCGGCCGTCGAGGAGGCCCTGCGGCTGGCGGACCTGTGGCTGGACGGCGTGACCTCGCTGCCGTCGGGTGCCGGCACGGCCGTGGCGTGGAGCCGCGCCGAGTGGGTCGAGGCGACCCTGCCGGTGTGGAAGGAGCTCGTCGACCCGGTCGCCGAGCGGGTCGGCGCGGCCATGGGGCAGGTGCTGCCCGAGGAGATGCAGGCGATGGCGGGCCCGCTGCTCGGCATGATGCGCTCCATGGGCGGGGCGATGTTCGGCCAGCAGATCGGACAGGCCGTGGGCGTGCTCGCGGGCGAGGTGGTCGGTTCGACCGATGTCGGCCTGCCGCTGGGTCCGGCCGGGAAGGCCGCGCTGCTCCCGCTGAACATCGAGTCCTTCGGCAAGGACCTGGGCATCGGGTCCGACGAGGTCCGGTTGTACCTGGCGCTGCGCGAGGCGGCGCACGCCCGCCTGTTCGCGCACGTGCCGTGGCTGCGGTCGCACCTGTTCGGTGCGGTCGAGGGCTACGCGCGTGGGATCAAGGTGGACACCTCCAAGCTGGAGGACGTGGTCGGCCAGCTCGACCCGTCGAACCCGGAGCAGCTGCAGGAGGCGCTGCAGGGCGGCATGTTCCAGCCGCAGGACACCCCCGAGCAGAAGGCCGCCCTGGCCCGGCTGGAGACGGCGCTCGCGCTGGTCGAGGGCTGGGTGGACGCGGTCGTGCACGAGGCTGCGAAGCCCCGTCTGACCTCGGCGGACGCGCTGCGCGAGATGCTGCGCCGGCGGCGTGCCACCGGCGGTCCGGCGGAGCAGACCTTCGCCACGCTGATCGGCCTGGAGCTGCGTCCGCGCCGGCTGCGGGACGCCTCGCGGCTGTGGGCCTCGCTCTCCGACGCGCGCGGGATGGACGGCCGGGACGCACTGTGGGAGCACCCGGACATGCTGCCGACCGCCTCCGACCTGGACGACCCGGACGGCTTCGTGCACCGCGAGCAGCTCGACTTCTCCGAGATCGACAAGATGCTCGGTGAGGCCGCGCAGAAGCGGGATGCCCAGCACGAGGGCGGCGCGGACGAGGGCGGCGCGGGCGAGGCCGGCACGGAAGGCACGGACGGCGACAAGGGCAAGGGCGACGGCGCGAAGTGAGTCTGCACGAGGACGCGGTGCTGGTGCTGAAGGGGTACGAGCACCAGCCCGAGCTGAGGGACGTGTACCTGGAGCACCTGTCGGAGCACCCGGACGGCGTCTACAAGCCCTGCGGGGCGGGGCACGTCACCGGCAGTGCGCTGGTGATCGACCCTTCGGGCGGGCGGGTGCTGCTGACATTGCACAAGAAGCTGGGCATGTGGCTGCAGATGGGCGGGCACTGCGAGCCCGGTGACGCGACGCTGGCGGACGTGGCGCTGCGCGAGGCGCGCGAGGAGTCCGGCATCGGGTCCGGGCTGACGCTGCTGCCGGGCGGTCCGGTGCGGCTGGACCGGCATCCGATCCCGGCGCCCTGCAACTGGCACCTGGACGTGCAGTACGCGGTGCTGGCCCCGACCGGGGCGGTCGCGGAGATCAGCGAGGAGTCGCTGGACCTGCGCTGGTTCGCCTACGACGAGGTGGCGGACGTGGCGGACGCGTCGGTGGTCCGTCTGCTGGAGGCGACCCGCGCCCGGTTGTGACGCGGGCTGCCCGCGGCGGAGCGGGAGAAGCGGACGGGCGGTCCGGCAGCGTGCTGCCGGACCGCCCTTCGCTTGCCCCGGATCCGCCGTGTGGGGAATCCGCTGTGTGGGTTCTCCCCCGCGGAGCCGTCAGGCTCGGCTGCCGCCGAGGGAGTTGCCGCGCATGCCGAAGCCGAGCACGCCGCCGCGCAGGTGGGTCGGCGGCAGCAGCTCGCTGGGCTGGATCAGGACGTGGCCCTCCCCCTGGAACTGCATCTCCCAGCCTTCGCCGGTGGCGCCGCGGCGGCGCCAGACCCCGGAGGTGGAGGTGGGGGCCTGCAGCTGGGTGCGCAGGGAGGTGGACCAGGCGATGACGGCGTCGGCGTCCGCGCAGATGTTCTTGCCCGGGCCGACCTCCAGGACCAGCGGCTCGCCGGAGGTGAGCAGGGCGACCTGTCCGGCTCCGCTGAGTTCGAGGTTGTAGGCGCCGGCCGAGGCGATCTCGACGGCGCTGTCGATGGCGACGATGCCGACGCCGAGGGTGGAGTCGAAGGCGAGCACGTACTTGCTGTCGACGGTCAGGCCGCGGCCGACCTCCATGACGTGGATGTGCTGGGCGAAGTTGGCCAGGTAGACCTGGCCGTCGCCCTTGCACTTCATCAGTTCGAGGCCTTCGCCGGTCATCTGCCGGACGTTGCGCCAGCTGTTGTTGCGGTACTGGCTCTGGAAGTCGATCTGGCCCTCGAAGGCGACCATGGCGCCCTGGCGGGCGAGGACGGCCCCGCTGCCCTGGTTGACGTCGACCTTGAGCAGCTGCGGGTTCTGCAGGGTGTAGCGGCCGGTGGACTGCACCGGAACGTGGGCGAAGAGTGTGCTGTGCATGGTGACTCGGTGCTCCTCTCAGCCCCGGATCTTGAATCGGTCGCCGGTGTCCTCGCTGGGCTGGACGATCACGAAGCCCTGTCCCTTGAAGCCGATCTGCAGGGCTTCGCCGCTGCCCCGGCCGATCAGCGCGCTCGCCTTGACGGTGCGGCGGGCCTTGAGGTCGAGGCCGGTGGTCCAGCCGATCAGCGCGTCGGGGTCGACGTAGGTCTCGCGCTCGGCGCAGTTCAGGACGGTGGGGACGCCGCGGCTGACCAGGGCGACCCAGCCGGTGCCCCGGATGACCAGGTTGGTGAGGCCGGAGCCGGACAGCTTGGCCAGGCCCTTGACCGGCTCGATGGCCAGCTGGAGGGTGGCGTCGCAGGCCAGCAGGGTGGCCCCGTTGACGGAGAGCGCCTCGTCGGCGAGGTGGACGACGAGGACGTCCGCGCCGTAGTCGGCGAGGAAGAGGTCTCCGTCGCCCTGGCAGAGCATCAGTCTGCCGCCCTCGCCGGTGACCATTTCCTCGGCCGAGCGGCGCAGGCTCGCGGGTGCCCCGTGGAACCCCACGTAGCCGTCGTAGGCGATCATCGAGCCGGCCTTGGCGATCAGGTCCTGGCCGGTCACCATGGTGACCTTGAGGGTCTTGGCGTTGTGGACGGCCATCCGGACGCCGGTGGCGGCGGGGCGGTACGTGCCCAGGGTCTGCGTGTCCATCACTGCCTCACACCTCGAAGGGCTGTACGACGACGAAGTTGCCGGGGGCTCCCCGGAACTGGAGGTTGACGGCCTCCCCGCCGCGGCTGGCGGCCCCGGAGCGGCGCAGCCGCAGAGCGGTGGTGGTGACCGCCTGGGCGCCGGCCGACCAGGCGATGACGGCGTTGCCGTCGACGTAGGTGGCGGGGCCGACGGGGAGGACCACCGGGGTGCCGCGGGTCTTGACGACCACGGCTCCGGTGCCGGAGAAGAGCATCGAGAACAGGCCGCCGCCGGGCAGGCCGGCGCCTTCGATGCGGCGGACCTCGGTGCTCAGGGACTCGTCGAAGGCGAGGACGCCTTGGGCGCTGGTGTAGAGCTGGTCGCTGCCTTCGAGGCGGATGACGAAGAGGCGACTGGCCTCGTCGGCGAGGAAGACCTCGCCGTCCCCGGAGCAGCGCATCAGGGACATGCCCTGGCCGGTCAGCTGCCCGGTGAGCTTGCCGAGGAGGCCGGATCCCTTGTGGGCGAAGTCGATGTCGCCCTGGTAGGCGACCATGCTGCCCTGCCTGGCGAGGATGGACTGGTTCTTGGTGAGGGTGACGCGGACCTGCTGCGGGTTCTGCTCGGTCCAGCGGTCGCCGACGGCCGCCTCGGCGTACTTGGTGAGGACCACGCGCAGACCCGCTTCCGGCGGGACCGGGGCGACGGCCTGGACCCCGCCGAACGGCGGGGGCACGGCCGCGCCGGGCGGGGGCACGGCCCCGAAGGGCGGGGCCGTCGCGGCGGGGGCGGGCGCGCCGGGGGCGGGCGGCGCGGCCGGCGCCGGCACGGCGCCGAAGGGCGGCGGGGAGCCGAAGGCGGCGGTGTGCGGGGCCGGGGTGCCGAAGTCCGGTGCGGGCGCGGGCGCCGGGGCCGGAGCGGGTACGGGTGCGGCCGGGGCGGGCACCGGGGCCGCCGGGGCCGCGGGCGGGGGCGCGAAGGCCGGGGGCGCGAAGGCGGGGGCCGCGGCGGCCGGCTGCGCGGGGGCGGGCTCCGCGGGCTGCTCCTCGGCGACCTCGCCGCCGAAGTTCTGCAGCAGGGCCGACAGGCCGCCGTCGAAGCCCTGGCCGACGGCCGCGAAGCGCCAGACGTCCTTGAGGTAGAAGTCGCCGAGCATGACCGCGCGCTCGGTGCTGAACTCGGCTCCGCTGAAGGAGTAGCGGACGACCTCCTCGCCGCCCGCGACGACCCGGATGTATCCGGGACCGACCTGGGACATCGTCCCGGCGCCGTCGATGGTGGCGGTGAAGGACAGTTTGTGGATGCCCGCCGGGATCCGGTCCAGGGTGACCCGGAAAGACTCGGTATCCCCGGCCTGGGCGCCGAGCTGCTGGATGGACTCCTCGGGCGACTTCGGCTGGTTGTAGAAGACGAAGTACCGGTCGTCGGAGAGCCGCTCGTCCGCGTCGAGCCCGAAGCAGCTGATGTCGAAGGTCAGCCCGGGGGCCGAGATCTGGACGCCCACGTACAGATCCGTGCCCGCTGTCAGGTCACTGACCTTGGCCTTGTGGCCGCGTTGGAATTCCCTGGCCATGCGCTGTGACCGTCCCCCATCCGATGGTGTTTGCGTTGCGCCAGGCTAGCCGCACCGGATCGGATTCGGCCAAGCCCTGTGGATTGACCGGCTGTCACTCCTCGCGCGGTGCGGGCAGCTTGGGCAGCCGTTCCGCCGCCGCCACGCCCTCCAGGTAGCCGCGGGCCCGCTCGGTCCGCGGGTAGGCCTCCAGCAGCTGCCAGAACCGCGGCCCGTGGCCCGGCACCAGCAGGTGGGCGAGCTCGTGCAGCAGCACGTAGTCGACCACGTACTCCGGCATGCCCCGGAGCCGGTGGGACAGCCGGATGCTGCCCTCGGCCGGGGTGCAGGAGCCCCAGCGGGTGTTCTGGTTGGTGACCCAGCGCACCGAGCCCGGTCGGGCACGGCCCTGGAAGTACTGCTCGGAGAGACGTCCGGCGCGTTCGAGCAGTTCCGAGTCGCCCAGGGTGCGGCGGCTCTCCTGCCTGGCCAGCTTGTCGAGCATCACGCCCACCCAGCGCCGCTCCTCCGCCTCGGACATCCGGGCAGGGATGAGCACGACCGTGCGGTCGCCCTCGCGGTAGGCGGACACGGTCCTGCGGCGGCGCGTGCTCCGGCGGACTTCGACGGGGCAGGAGGGGGGCTCGGCGGACACGCCCCCGACGGTACCCGGTGCCTACGGCAGACGTCCCGTCATCTCGTATGACGAATGGGCGGGCCTGTGGACAACTTCTCACGGGCGTCGGCCGAGGTGGGCATTCTTCGGTCATCGGGCAGGGCGAGGTGCCTGCCGGAACGGTGTGGCGACGAGGTGAGGGGGACGGCGATGCATCCGAAGGTGAAGCCCGAGCTGGCGAGGGCCTGGCGGGACCTGCAGACCGTGCAGTTCGGGGTGACGCCCGCGCACGCGGTGGTGTTCGGCCCGGTGGACACGGCCACGGGGGCGCTGATCGACCGGATCGACGGCACCCGGGGCATGGAGCTGCTGCGGGCCGAGGCCAGGGCACTGGGGCTGCCCGACGGCGGGGCGGACGAGCTGGTCCGCGGGCTGGCGGCGGCCGGGCTGGTCGATGACGCCACGGCCGGCGACCCGGCGGCCCAGGCCCTGCGGCGCGAGGCCCCGGAGGGCCTGGGCCCGGATCTGGGGTCGCTCTCGCTGCTGTGCCGGGAGCCGGCGGGGGTTCAGGAGAGGTTCGCGGCCCGGCGGGCGCTACGGGTCCGGGTGCGCGGGGCCGGGCGGGTGGGCGCGGCGGTCGCGGCGGTGCTGGCCTCGGCCGGGGTGGGCCGGGTCGAGGTGATGGACGGGGGACGGGTGGAGCCCGGGGACCTCGCGCCGGGCGGGCTGGGCCCGAACGCCCTGGGCCGGCCGCGGGCGGAGGCCGGAGCCGCCCTGGTGCGGGCGCTCGCACCGGGACGGCCTCCGGCGGCCACGGGCCCGCCCGGAGCGGAGCCCGGGCTGGCCCTGGTAGTGGTCGTGCCCCGGGACGGCATGCAGGCCTGGGCGCCCGACCCGGACACGGCCGCCGACTGGATCACGACGGGGACCCCGCATCTGTACGCGGGGGTGCTGGAGGGGACCGGGCTGGTGGGGCCGCTGGTGCTACCGGGCGCGACGGCGTGCGCGGGCTGCATGGAGCGGGACCGGGTGGCACGGGACCCGGCGTGGCCCCGGCTGCTGGTGCAGTGGCGCTCGACACACCGGCGGCGGGCCGTGCCGGCCTGCGACGTGGGGCTGGCCACGGCGGTCGCTGGGCTGGCGGCGGCACACGCGCTGGCCTTCCTCGACGGCCGGCTGCCGGCGTCCACGGGGGCCCGCTGGGAAGCGGCCCTCCCCGGACTGCATTGGCAGCAGACCCTGCTGACCGCCCATCCGGAGTGCGGCTGCGGAGCCGCGGGAGGGCCGGGGCACCCGTCCGGCATGCGAGAAGCACAAGACACAATGGCCGGGTAACCGCCGCTCGCGGCACGGTTTCTGGCACTGGAGGGGCACATGTCTGATCTTCCCCGGAAGGCGGTCGCCCGGACCGTCAAGCTGGCCACGCTGCCGCTGGGCATCGCCGGCCGGGCCACCTGGGGGCTGGGCAAGCGGATCGGCGGGAAATCGGCCGAGTTCGTGGCACAGGAGCTGCAACAGCGCACGGCGGAGCAGCTGTTCCGGGTCCTCGGGGAACTGAAGGGCGGTGCGATGAAGTTCGGACAGGCCCTGTCGGTGTTCGAGTCGGCGCTGCCCGAGGAGGTGGCCGGACCGTACCGCGCCGCGCTGACCAAGCTTCAGGAGGCGGCTCCGCCGCTGCCCGCGGGGACCGTGCACCAGGTGCTGGCGGAGCGGCTGGGCGATGACTGGCGCGAGCTGTTCGTCTCCTTCGAGGACAAGCCGGCCGCGGCCGCGTCGATCGGGCAGGTGCACCGGGCGGTGTGGCACGACGGTCGGGAGGTCGCGGTCAAGGTGCAGTACCCCGGGGCCGGGGAAGCCCTGCTGTCGGACCTGAAGCAGCTGGGCCGCTTCGCCGGCCTGCTGGGGCCGCTCATACCCGGGATGGACGTCAAGCCGCTGATCCGGGAGCTGCGGGACCGGGTCGCGGAGGAGCTGGACTACGAGCTGGAGGCGGAGGCCCAGCGGATCCACGCGGAGGCGTTCGAGGGCGACCCGGACGTACTGGTGCCGGACGTGGTGCACCAGGGCGACCAGGTGCTGGTCACCGAATGGATCGAGGGCGTCCCCCTGTCGGAGGTGATATCCGGCGGCACGCAGGAGGAACGCGACCGTGCGGGGCAGCTGCTGGCCCGGTTCCTCTTCTCGGGGCCGGCCCGGACCGGACTGCTGCACGCGGACCCGCACCCGGGGAACTTCCGCCTGGTGCCCGGACCGGACGGCCGTGCCCGGCTGGGCGTGCTGGACTTCGGCACGGTCGACCGGCTGCCCGGCGGGCTGCCCCGGTCGATCGGGGTGTCGCTGCGGATGACCCTGCAGGGTGATGCCGAGGCGGTCTACGGGCAGTTGAGCGCCGAGGGGTTCGTCAGGGAGACCGTCGAACTCGACCCGGACGCGGTCCTGGACTACCTCCGGCCGATCATCGAGCCCGCCGTGGTCGAGGAGTTCACCTTCACCCGGGGGTGGATGCGCGGGCAGGCGGCACGGCTCGCCGATCCGCGCTCCCCCGCACACCAGTTGGGCAAGCAGCTCAACCTGCCACCGTCCTACCTGCTGATCCACCGGGTGACGCTGAGCACCATCGGGGTGCTGTGTCAGCTGGGCGCGACGGTGCGGCTCGGGACGGAACTGGAGGCATGGCTCCCGGGGTTCACCACCGAGGACTGATCACCACCAGGAGGAGTCGAGTCTTCCCTCGATCGCCCGGATGTTGGCCCGGGCGCAGTCGTGGCAGAAGTACTCCCGGACGCCGTTTTCCACGGAGCAGGTCCAGGTGATCGGGGCTCCTTCGGGGGACCGGGTGCCGCAGCGGGCGCACACGACGGTCCGGTCCTCTGGCCCCTGCGGTACGGGGTGGGGGGTTGGCTGGTCCACCTCCAGACGATACCGCCGCACGGCGTTGACAGCGGGCCGCAACGCACCGGGGGGACCGGTCCGTTCGGACCGGCCCCCCCCAAGGGTGGTGCTGTCGTGGCGCGCGGGACGTCAGTGCATGACGGCCATGGCCAGCGCGCGCCGGGCGCGCATCGAGACGCGCTCGGCCCGCCGCTGCATGCGGCGCGCGTTGACCAGGCGGACGGCGCGGCGCTCGGCGTGCGCCTCACGCAGGCGGTCGGCCATATGGGCACGGGCCAGGGCTTCTGGGATGAGTTGCATTTCGCGGGTCCTGTTCTGGCGCGAGGTGATCGCACCGGCGGTGATGAAGTCTTCGGTGGTGGCGGCGGCCTTGGAGGGGGCCAGCTCGCTCGTCGCGTGGGTGGTCATGGGGGCCTGCTTCAGGGGGTCGTGCGTCAGAGGGCGGTCGATCGTTCCGAATCCGGTGCGGTGGGCGGTGTTCATGCCACGACCGGGTTCTTGCGCGGGCGGCCACGCGGCCGCTTGCGGGCGACGACCACGCCCTGGACGAAGAGCTCGCCACCCCAGACGCCCCAGGGCTCACGGCGCTCCATCGCACCGGCGAGGCAGGCCTCGACCAGCGGGCAGGTGCGGCAGAGGGACTTGGCGTACTCGACATCGGCCGGGGACTCGGCGAAGAAGACCTCCGGGTCGAACGAGCGGCAGGGAACGGGTACGCCGAGCTTCTCGATGGCGTCGTCGAGCGCGGTGAGCGCGGTGAGCGGAGTCAAGGTGGAGTCCTCCGGGACTGCGGGCGGGGAGATCGTTCGGTTCTGCGGTACGGACGGGGCGTGCGCTTCGAGTTGCACGGTTGGTTTCTTCCTCGTCTGGTCGTTCCGGCCGGTCGGCCGGTGTGGCTGGTACCTGGTCTTGCCAGTCCCGAGGCCCCTTCGCCCTGCCGTCCCCGTTCGGGGACAAACAGAAGGGCCGCGGATCCCTGGTGGGGTTCCGCGGCCCTGAAGGCGCCGGCCTGATCATGCGATCAGGCTGGATCACTCCAGGGTTCGAGCCCGCGGAAGGCCCACATCAGGTGGTGCTGCGTCGTCTGCTTCTTGGATCCGGCACCGGCCGCCGCAAAGGCATAGGCGCCATGTGCCGCCTGCTGCTTCGCTACTGCCACCGGTGCCTGGGTCGGTCGCTCGTTGCGCTCTCGGACCGGAAGGGTCGCCAGGACGGCGGGGCTGTTCGCGGAAATCGCGGACAGACCGGTGCCCTGACCCAG
Organism: Streptomyces sp. NPDC043853; assembly: GCF_056436025.1. Lineage (NCBI taxonomy): Bacteria > Bacillati > Actinomycetota > Actinomycetes > Kitasatosporales > Streptomycetaceae > Streptomyces > Streptomyces sp. NPDC043853. The sequence continues at coordinate 112,697 of NZ_JBWKDJ010000015.1, read as the reverse complement.
GGAGGCGGCGGAGGCGGCAAGGAGCGACGTGGAGCCGAGCAGGCAGGAAGCGGCGACCGGGCGATCGGTCATTTTGGTGAAGGTGTTGAAGCTGATCACTGGTCTCGCCTCCTCTCGGCGTCTCGGGGACGGGCTCTGGTGGGCCTGTCCCGTGTATTCGGATAAGTACAGCACGAAGACAGGGCTTCCAAGAAGCCGCTGTTCTCGTGGTTAAGAACCTATGGGGATCCCCAGGGCATGTGCAAACTATTTTTCCGACGAGTTTCTACGCGTCGTCAGCCGACTCGGAGTCAAGCTCCTGACCTGCACAGATGGCCAGGACATCGGCTCCGTACCGGTCGAGCTTGCGGCCACCCACGCCCGAGATCATCGCGAGCTCGCCCGGCTCGGCGGGCGCGGCCTCGGCGATCGCCATGAGGGTCTTGTCGGTGAAGACGCAGTACGCCGGCAGGCCCTGGGCCTTCGACTGGGCCGCGCGCCAGTCGCGGAGGCGCTCGTAGAGGCCCTCGTCCATGTCGGACGGGCAGTCCTCGCAGCGCATCAGCTTGATCTCGCCCGCTTCGGTGAGGGTCTTGCCGCAGACCCGGCAGAGGACCGGCCCGCGCCGGTTCCGCTTGCGGGTGCCGCCGACCTCGGGCTGCGCCCGGTGTCCCGGGGCGGCGGAGCCGGGCCGCAGCCCGCTCAGGAACCGGCTGGGCTTCCGGGAGGCACGGCCCCCCGGGGCCCGGGACAGCGCCCAGGACAGGGTCAGGTGCAGCCGGGCCCGGGTCACGCCGACGTAGAGCAGCCGGCGCTCCTCCTCGACCTGCTCCTCGGTCTTGGCGTAGGTGATCGGCATCATGCCGTCGGTGAGGCCGACCAGGAACACCGCGTCCCACTCCAGGCCCTTCGCGGCGTGCAGGGAGGCCAGGGTGACGCCCTGGACCGTCGGGGCGTGCTGGGCGGCCCGGCGCTCGTCCAGCTCGGTCACGAGGCCGGTCAGGGAGGCTCCGGGGTGCGCGCGGCCGAAGTCCTCGGCGAGCCGGACCAGCGCGGCCAGCGACTCCCACTGGTCGCGGACCGCTCCGGAGCCGGCCGGCGGCTCGGGGGTCCAGCCGGTGGCGCTGAGCACGGCCCGCACCTGCCCGGCCAGGTCCACCACGTCGGCCAGCAGCGGGTCGCGGGCGCCGGAGTGGGCGGCTCCGCGCAGCGCGAGCACCGCCCGGCCGACCTCCTGCCGCTCGAAGAAGCGCTCGGCGCCGCGCAGCTGGTACGGCACTCCGGCGTCGGCCAGGGCCTGCTCGTAGACCTCGGACTGGGCGTTGATCCGGAAGAGGACGGCGATCTCGCCGGCCGGCACCCCGGCGGCGATGAGGTCCCGGACCCGGCGGGCGACGCCCTCGGCCTCGGCGGGCTCGTCCGGATATTCCGCATAGGCGGGGTCGGGGCCGGGCTCGCGCTGCGAGACCAGTTCCAGGCGGTGGTCGGCGGCGCGGCCGCGGGCCTGGTTCAGCAGGCCGTTGGCCAGGTGGACCACCTGGGGGGTGGAGCGGTAGTCGCGGATCAGCTTGACGACCGTGGCCTGCGGGTAGCGGGTGCGGAAGTTCAGCAGGTGGTCCGGGGTGGCTCCGGTGAAGGAGTAGATGGTCTGGCTGGCGTCGCCGACGACGCAGAGGTTGTCGCGGTCCCCGAGCCAGAGTTCGAGCAGGCGCTGTTGGAGCGGGCTGACGTCCTGGTACTCGTCGACCACGAAGTGCTGGTACTGGGCGCGGATCTGGTCCGCGATGACGGGCTGGTCCTGGAGGATGGCGACGGTGAGGAGCAGCACGTCCTCGAAGTCGATCATTCCGCGGTCGCGCTTGAGCTGTTCGTACCCCGCGTAGATCCGAGCGATTTCGGCCATGTCGCGGGGGGCCTCACGGCCCGCCTTGATCGCCGCGGCGGGATAGTCGCCGGGGATGATCTGGGTGACCTTCGCCCATTCGATCTCGCCCGTGACGTCCCGCAGCTCGTTGCGGTCGAGGCGGACGGAGCAGCGGGCGCCGGCTTCGGCGACCAGCTGGATCTTCCGCTCGACCAGGCGGGGCAGGTCGCCGCCGATCGCTTTCGGCCAGAAGTAGTGGAGCTGGCGGAGGGCGGCCGAGTGGAAGGTGCGGGCCTGGACGCCCTCGGCGCCGAGTCCGCGGAGGCGTCCGCGCATCTCTCCGGCGGCCCGGTTGGTGAAGGTGACGGCGAGCACGCTGGCCGGCTTGAACGCGCCGGACCGGACCCCGTACGCGATCCGGTGCGTGATGGCGCGGGTCTTGCCCGTGCCGGCGCCGGCGAGCACGCACACCGGCCCGCGCAGGGTCGTGGCGACCTCGCGCTGCTCCGGGTCCAGACCGAGGAGCACGGCGTCGGCCGATTCGGCGACGTCCGGGAAGGATGAGGAGTGCGTTACTGCTGTCACCCCGCCATGCTGCCAGGTCCCCCGGGGCGGGCGGGAAACTTGTCCACAGCCCGTGCACAACGGTCATACCGGCGGTCATGACGGCCGCCGTCCGGGCCCCTTACGGCATCGCAGGGCGCCCGGACGGTCACCCCGCGTGGCCTCCGGGGCGGCCCGGGAATGGCCGGGCGGTCCCGTGCGTTCCACTCCTTCGGAACGATCCGCTTCCGACCGATCCGCTCCGGACCGGCCCGAACCGGACCGTTCCACTGTGCCGGACCGACCGCCTCGCCCCGAAAGAGAGTGCCCCATGCAGGACAAGGGTTCCGTGACGATGTACAGCACGACCTGGTGCGGCTACTGCCGTCGGCTGAAGTCCCAGCTGGACCGGGAAGGCATCGCGTACACCGAGATCAACATCGAGCAGGACCCGGCGTCCGCCGCCTTCGTCGAGAAGGCGAACAACGGCAACCAGACCGTCCCCACGGTCCTCATCGTCTCCCCCCAGGGCACCGAGTCGGTCATGACCAACCCGAGCCTGGCCCAGGTCCAGCAGGCCCTCGCGGTCTGACCGGCAGGTCCTGTCACAGGTCCTGCCGGCCGGACCGGCCGCACGACGGAGAAGGCCCCCCGCAGCCGCGGGGGGCCTTCGTGGTTTCCGTCACACCGCCCCGGACCCTCAGCCCAGCGGCTTCGGCAGGGGCTCGCCGTACCAGAGCTCGACCAGCCGCGCCGCGATCGAGATCCCCGACGGCGGCAGCACCACGCCCGTCTCGATGGCCGTGCGGAACTCCTCCCGGGAGAACCAACGGGCCTCCTGGATCTCCTCCCCGTCCACGTTGATCTCCGAGGAGAGCGCGCGGGCGGTGAAGCCCAGCATCAGGCTGTACGGGAAGGGCCAGGGCTGGCTGGCGACGTACTCGACCTCGCCGACGCGGACCCCCGCCTCCTCCCAGACCTCGCGGACCACCGACTGCTCGATGGACTCGCCCGGCTCGACGAACCCGGCCAGGGTCGAGAACCGGCCCTCGGGCCAGTGCACCTGCCGGCCCAGCAGCGCCCGGTCCTGCTCGTCGGTGACCAGCATGATCACGGCCGGGTCGGTGCGCGGGTAGTGCTCGGCGCCGCAGCCGGGGCAGCGCCGGACGTGACCGGCCGCCGCGACGACCGTGCGCTCGCCACAGCGGGAGCAGAAGCGGTGCATCCGCTGCCAGTTCTCCAGGGCCACCGCGTGCACCATCAGTGCCGCGTCGCGCGGGCCCAGCAGCAGGCCGGCCTCGCGCAGCCCGGCCGGGCGCGCCGACTGGTCCATGCGGCCCGGCAGCGCGTCCTTCTGCAGCGCGAAGTAGCTCACGCCGTCCTCGTCGGTGCCGAGGAAGTAGCGGTGGGTCTCGGTCATCGGCGCCTCGAAGGCGGGGGTCATCACGATCCCCGTACCGCCGTCCGGGGTGTCGTCGATCAGGACCTGACCGCCGGAGACCACGAAGACCCGGGTCGTCGGGTGGCTCCAGGCAGCGGCCAGCCATGCCTCGTCGAGGCGGTGGTGCGCGGCGCGATCGATTCCGCTGGGCGCGGTGAGCGAGACGGGCCGCTCGGTCAAGATGCTCACAGTGAGATTCCAACTCCCCCGGTGGTGGGACAGGTGCGGGCAGGCTTGTTCGGTGCGGGCGACGCGGCGCGGTGCGGAGCGCGCGGTGCGGGCTTGGGTGTACGGGTACGGCTCGGGGACGGGGCGGCTCGGTGCCGCGGGTGCGGGTTCGGCGGCGTACGGCCGCTTCGCGCGTACGGGGATTCGAGGGGGAGGTACGCGCTCCGCGGGCGTGCGGCGGCGGTGGTTCAGGCGGGGGGCGGTGTCACGCGGGCCTCCAGGTCTCGGCCAGGTCCGCCCACAGGTAGGCGGCCGTCTCCACGCCCTTCACCAGCAGGTCGAGCTCGACCTTCTCGTTCGGCGCGTGCCAGCCGTCCGAGGGGACGGAGATGCCCAGGAAGAGCACGGGTGCGCCGAGCACGTCCTGGAGATCGGCGGCGGGCCCCGAGCCGCCCTCCCTGGTGAAGCGGATCTTCTGCTCGAAGGCGCGGCCCATCGCCCGGACGACGGACTGCAGGGCCGGGTGGTCCAGCGGGGTCAGGCAGGGCCGGGTCGGGGCGCCGAAGACGATGGAGTGCCGGATGCCGGCCGGGACGAGGGCTGCGACCCAGTTCCGGACCGCGGCCTCCACCTCGTACGGGTCCTGGCCGGCGACCAGCCGGAACGACAGCTTCAGGTGGGCGGTGGCCGGGACGATGGTCTTCCCGCCGGGGCCCTGGTAGCCGCTGCCGATGCCGTTGACCTCGGCGGTCGGCCGGGCCCAGACCCGTTCCAGGGTGGAGTAGCCGGCCTCGCCGAGCGTGCCGTGCGACTTGGCGTTGGCCAGCCACTCCGTCTCGTCGAAGGGAAGCTCGGCGATCAGCTCGCGCTCGGCGTCCGTCAGGTCGACCACGTTGTCGTAGAAGCCGGGGACGGCCACCCGCTCGTCCGCGTCGTGCAGCGCCGCGACCAGACGGGCGGCGACGGTCGCCGGGTTGGGCACGGCCCCGCCGAAGGCGCCGGAGTGGATGTCCTGGTCCGGGCCGAACAGCTCGATCTCGCAGTCGGCGATGCCGCGCAGGCCGGTGCAGACGGTGGGGGTCGTCTCGTTCCACATGCCGGTGTCGGAGACGATCACGACATCCGCGGCGAGGCGCTCGCGCTCGCGCTCGACCAGCGCCCGGAAGTGGGTGGAGCCGGACTCCTCCTCACCCTCGACGAGCAGCTTGAGGTTCACCGCAGGGGCGGTGCGGCCGGTCGCCGCCAGGTGCGCGCGCACGCCCAGGGTGTGGAAGAACACCTGCCCCTTGTCGTCGGCGGCCCCGCGCGCGTACATCCGGCCGTCCCGGACGACCGGCTCGAAGGGCTCGCTGTGCCAGCCGTCGGCGAGGGCGGCGGGCTGGACGTCGTGGTGCCCGTAGACGAGGACGGTCGGCGCGTCCGGGTCCCCGCTGGGCCACTCGGCGAACACCGCCGGGGCGCCGGGCGTCTCCCAGACCTCGGCGGTCGGGAACCCGGTCTCCTTGAACCTTCCGGCCAGCCAGTCGGCGCTGCGGCGTACATCGGCATCGTGCTCGGGCTGTGCCGAGACGGAGGGGATGCGCAACCAGTCCGCGAGGTCGTCGAGGAAGGCGGCGCGGTGCGTGTCGATGTACGTGCGGACGGCGCTGTCCGGGGTCTGGCTCATGCCCACGAGCCTAGCTGTCCGCCTGGTGGTCACCGGCCGGGCCTGTGGACGGTCGGCCACCGCGGTCCGGGCCCGGGTCCGCCTCGCCGAGGAGGATCCGTTCGAGGCGCGCGCGGGTGGGCAGGTTCCGGGGCCTGATGACGCGTCCGCTGCGGACGTGCAGGAAGGCGGCGGTGACCTTGTCCAGCGGGGTACCGGTGGTCTCCGCCCAGGCCAGCCGGTAGATCGCGAGCTGGAGCGGATCGGCGTCGGTGGACCGGCCGGTCTTCCAGTCGACGATCTCGAATCCGCCGCCGGGGGTCGTGTACACGGCGTCGATCCGGCCGCGGACGACCCGTCCGGCCAGGGTCAGCTGGACCGGGACCTCCATCCGGTGCGGGGTGCGGTCGGCGTACTCGGTGCGCTCGAAGGCGGCCTTGAGGGTGTCGAGGTCGTGGGCGTCGGCGATCTCCTGGTCGGACCCGGGGAGATCGCCGACGGGGTCGAGGACGTCGAGCAGCGGGAGGGGCAGGTCCTCGAACCGCGACTCCACCCAGGCGTGGAACCGGGTGCCCTGCCGGGCCGCCGGTTGCGGCGGCTTGGGCATCGGGCGCGCGAGCTCGCGTACGAACGCCTGCTCGTCGGCGGCGAGGCGGAGCAGGTCGCTCGCGGAGAGGGAGGGGGGCAGCGGGACGTCGCGAACGGCGGCGCGGGTGCGGCGGAGCTCGCGGGTGAGGGCGTCGAGGTCACGGTCCCAGGAGTCGACCGTGCGGTGCTCCTCCGGAGCGAGCGCGTCGGCCGGTGCGGCCGCGGGGTGACGGGGGCGGGGCAGCCGTGCGTCGCCCGGGCCCGGGGGCGCGTCGGCGGCGCCGTCCCGTCGGCGCGGGCTCCCCTGGACGGGGCTCTCGCCCCGCTCGTCCCCGTACGGGGGGACGTCCGCCCAGCTGCCTTCGCCTGCGGCGTCGGCCCCGTGCCAGAGCTCGTCCTCGTAGGCCGGGCCGTTTCCGGACCAGGGGTCGTCCGCGTACGCCGGGGCCGGCGGCGCGGGCTCGTCGGCGAGCGGGGCGTCGGGCAGGCGCGCCTCGGCTCCGGCCGGGGGATATTGCCCCACCCCGCCCTCCCCCTCGCTCCGCGGGGGGGACTTCCATCCCGAAACCGGGGCTCCGCCCCGGACCCCGTCCGTGCCGCGCGCAGCGGGCACACCGGAGACCGGACCGGCCTCCTCGACGGCCCACAGGTCATCCCCTGCCGTCCCGTCGGCCGGGCCCGCGGACCCCGGGGCTGCGCCCGGGACCTGTTCCGCACTGCGCGCGGGCAGGCCGGAGGCCGGACCCGCCTCCTCGACGGCCCACGGGTCGTCCCCGTACGACGTCCCGCCGGGCGAGCCCGCACGACGCGGGGCCCCGCCCCGGACCCGGTCCGCTCCGCCCGCGTCACGCGCGGCGGGCACACCGGGGGCCGGATCCCCGGAGGCCGGGGCTGCCTCGTCAGCAGCCCACAGGTCGTCCTCGGACGGGAGCGGTTCCTCCTCGTACGACGGGTCTTCGCACGACGGGGGCCAGAGGTACGGATCCTCCGGTGGAGCGGACAGGTGGGACTCGACCAGGGCCGCGGCGGCGCGGCGGAGACGGAACGAGGCCGGGTCCAGCGGCAGGGGCCACGCGTGGGGGTCGGCGGTGGTGTCGGTCAGCGCCGGGTTCTCCGCCTCGGGGGCGGGTTCCTCGGCCCATGCCTCGACCTCGCCGCGGCCGGGCAGCTCGCAGTGCTCGCGGAGGGCGGTGAGGAAGCCCGAGGGGCCGCGCCGTCGCTTCTGGGTCGGCCCCCACCAGTGCGCGGAGGCCAGCAGGAGGGAGCGCGGGCGGGTGAAGGTGACGTAGCCGAGGCGCAGCTCCTCCACCGACTGGTGGGTGCGCATGTCGGCCCGGAAGGCCTTCAGGCCGGCCGCCGTCCACGGCGGGTCCGTCGGCAGCGTGGCCGCGTCCCCGCGCAGCGCGTGCGGCAGCACCTTCGCGTACGAGGTCCAGGACTCGCGCGGCTGTTCGCTCGGGAACGCGCCCGCGTACAGCCCCGGCACGGCCACCACGTCCCACTCCAGTCCCTTGGACTTGTGCGCGGTGAGGACCTTGACCGTGTTCTCGCCGCCGGGAAGCGCGTTGTCCAGCCCCTTCTCGTACTGAGCGGCGGTGCGCAGGAAGGACAGGAAGGCCAGCAGGGTCGCCTCGCCGTCGAGCGCGGCGAACCCCGCCGCCACGTCGAGGAAGTTGGAGAGGGTCTCTCTGCGGCGGGCGGCCAGGGCGTGCGGGGAGGCGGCGAGCTCGACGTCGAGGCCGGTGGTGGCGAGCACCCGGTGCAGGACGTCCATCAGCGGGTCGGACAGGGAGCGGCGCAGGTCGCGGAGCTCCTGCGCGAGGTGTGCGAAGCGGATCCGGGCCTCGGCGGAGAAGGGGAGGCCCTCGTCCGCCCGGGAGCCGCTGCCGTCGAGAAAGGTGTCCAGGGCGTCCGAGAGGGAGACGATCTCCGACGGGTCCACGCCCTCCACCGCCGCCGCCAGGCGGAGGTCCGGGTCGTGGTCCCCGTCGGACGGCCGCTCCCGGGCGACCAGCAGGCGGGCCCGGCGGCCCAGCAGGGCCAGGTCGCGGGCGCCGATCCGCCAGCGCGGGCCGACGAGGAGGCGGACCAGGGCCGCGTTGGCGCCCGGGTCCTGGAGCACCTCGCAGACGGAGACCAGGTCGGCGACCTCCGGCAGGTGGAGCAGCCCGGACAGGCCGACGACCTCCACCGGGACGTCCCGGGCCACCAGCGCGGCCTGGATCGCCGCGAAGTCGGCGCCGGACCGGCACAGCACCGCGATGTCCTTGGGCTCCTTGCCCGTACGGACCTGGTGGGCGACGGAGTCGGCCAGCCAGCCCAGCTCCTCCGCGTGGGTGGTGAGCAGCGCACAGCGGACGAAGCCCTCGTGCTCGTCGCCGGCGGCGGGCCGGAGGGCCTCCACCCCCGCGTGCATGGACCGGAGCGGCGCGGCCAGGCTGTTGGCCAGGTCCAGCAGGCGCCCGCCACTACGCCGGTTCTCGCTGAGCGAGTAGCGGGTGGCCGGGGTGCCGTCCGCGTACGGGAAGTGCTCGGGAAAGTCGTCCAGGTTGGCAACGGAGGCACCGCGCCACCCGTAGATGGCCTGGCAGGGGTCGCCGACGGCGGTCACGGCGTGGCCCGTGCCCCCACCGAACAGCCCGGACAGCAGCAGCCGCTGGGCCACCGAGGTGTCCTGGTACTCGTCGAGCAGGACGATCCTGAACTCGTCCCGGAGCAGCTCGCCCACCTCGGGCCGGGTCATGGCCAGCTCCGCGGACAGCGCGATCTGGTCGCTGAAGTCGATGAGATCGCGGGAGCGTTTGGCGGCGCGGTAGCGGCCGACGAGCTCAAGGAGCTCCAGACGGCCGCGGGCGGCCTCGGGCACCTTCCGGAGGTCCTCGTTGGTGAGCCGTGCGTCGGCGAGCGCGTCGAGCAGCGCGGTGTCATGAACGCGAAGGGCATCCGGGGTGACGAGATGCTCGGAGAGCTCGGCGTCCAGCGCGAGAAGGTCACTGACCAGGTCGGGGATGGACTTGGTCAGTGAGGGGTACGGGCCCGGGGCCTCGCGGAGCACCCGCGCGGCGAGCTGGAAACGGGTCGCGTCGGCGAGCAGCCGGGAGCTGGGCTCCAGGCCGATGCGCAGCCCGTGGTCCTTGAGCAGCTGCCCTGCGAAGGCGTGATAGGTGGAGATGCGCGGCTCACCCGCCGCATCTTCCTCCGCCGGGGAAGGGTCGGGGTCGGTGATGCCGGCCTTCGCGAGGGCCTTGCGGACCCGCTCGGCGAGCTCGCCGGCGGCCTTGTTGGTGAAGGTGAGGCCGAGGACCTGCTCGGGGGCCACAGCGCCGGTGCCGACCAGCCAGACCACCCGGGCGGCCATGACGGTGGTCTTGCCCGATCCGGCACCGGCGACGATCACCTGCGGGGCGGCGGGGGCGGTGATGCAGTCCGTCTGTTCGGGCGTGAACGGGATCCCGAGCAGCTCCTTGAGCTGCTCGGGATCGGTGAGGCGGGGGGCACGGGCGGACACCCGTCCAGGCTAGCCGGACCGTCCGACACCCCGGTCCACGTCGCCCACCACCCCTCGGGCACGACCGCCCAGGGTCGCCGAGACGACCGGAACACACAGCGATCACCGACAGCCCGCACCCGCCGCACGACCGAAGCGCGTAGCGATCGTCGGCGGTCCATGTCCGGCCCCAGGCGGCCCGCACCCGCCACCCGGCAGGAGCGCGTAGCGATCTGATGCGCCCGGACCGCCCTGGATGACGTAGATCTGATCCACTTCCATCCCGCGTCCCGCCCGGAGGGCGGCCGGCCGAGCGGAGCCGCAGCTGGTGCCCGCCAACGCCGAACCGGAGCGGCCTTGGTCCCTCCATGCCATCCCCCGGGGGCGGCCCGACAGTCCTTGTCGTTGCGTGACGGTCGCCGGCGTCAAGGGTGGCCCAACGGGCCATCGGCTTGCCGACGCGACGAAGGAGCGCCCTTGACGCCGGCGGCCGGCACGTAATGACACTGGGACTGACGGGCATCCCCCGGGCACACCTCGCTCCCGCCCAGCCGAACCCGGCTCCGTACACGCCGCGGGGGTCCCTGCGGGGCAATTCCCCCACCCCGCCCCTTCCCGGCAGCACCGATATGCGGCTCCGCCGCAGGGGGGCTCCGCCGCAGGGGGGCTCCGCCCCAGCCCCCGTCCCGGGGCTCCGCCCCCGGCCCCTTCCAGGCCCGCCCCAACACAACCGGGGCCTTCGCCCCCAACCCCATCCCGGGTCCCCGCCCCGCACCACCCCGGGCCCTCGGCCCCTACTCCACCGTCTGCCGGCCCTCCGGCCGTGCGCTGCACGCCGCGCGGAACGAGCAGTGGTCACAGTGCGAGCCGGTGCTCGGGGTGAAGCTCTCGTCGAGGACCCGCCCGGCGGCGGTGGCCAGGAGCTCGCCGACCCACTCACCTGACGGCCCGTCGTACAGCGGCTGCTGCGCCTGCACCTTGGGGTTCCGCTCCCCGCCGTCACGGGCCGCGGCGCCCTGCCGGAGCTGGACGAGTTCGGCACCGCCCGGCTCGGGGCGGGCCCCGCCGAAGTGCTCGTCGACGGCGCCCTCGCGCACGGCGAGCTGGTAGACGGCGAGCTGCGGATGCCTGGCCACCTCCGCCTTGGTCGGCGCGCCCTTGCCGGTCTTGAAGTCGACGACGTACGCGCGGCCCTGCCCGTCCGTCTCGACGCGGTCCATGGAGCCGCGGATCCGGACCTCGTACTCCCCCGCCCCCAGGGTGACGTCGAAGTCGTGCTCGCTGGCGACGGGCGTGCGGCCGGCCCGGTCGGAGTGGTGCCACTGCAGGAACCGCTCCAGGGCGGCACGAGCGTTCTCCTTCTCCTGCCGGGATTTCCACGGCGCGTCGAAGGCGAGGGCGTCCCAGACCGAGTCGAGCCGTTCCATGAGCACATCGAGATCGGCCGGAGTACGGCCGGAGGCGACCTCGTCGGCGAGGACGTGCACCACGTTGCCGAAGCCCTGGGCGACGGTCGACGGGGCATCGGCCTTGACCTCGCGGCCCAGGAACCACTGCAGGGAACAGGTGTTGGCGAGCTGTTCCAAGGCGCTGCCGGAGAGGGCCACGGGGCGGTCCCGGTCGCGCAGCGGGACGCCGGCGCGGGTCGGCTCGTACAGGCCCCACCAGCGCTGCGGGTGGGCGGCGGGGACCAGCGGACGGCCGTCCTCGTCGGTGAGCGCGGCGAGGCGGGCGAGCCGCCTGGCGGCGGCGTCACGGAGCGCGGGCGAGACGTCGGGGTCCACGGTGGTGGCGCGCAGTTCGGCGACCAGCGCGGGCACGGCCAGGGGCCGGCGCGGTCGGCCGGTGACGTCCCTGGGAGGCACCCCGAGTTCGGTGAGGAACCGGGAGGGCTGGTCGCCGTCGTCGGCGGGCGCCTTGACCGCGGTGACGACCAGGCGGTCGCGCGCACGGGTGGCCGCGACGTAGAAGAGCCGGCGTTCCTCGGCGAGCAGCGCACCGGGGGTGAGCGGCTCGGCGAGGCCGTCGCGGCCGATCCGGTCGGCTTCGAGGAGGGAGCCGCGGCGGCGCAGGTCGGGCCAGAGCCCTTCCTGGACCCCGGCGACCACGACGAGACTCCACTCCAGGCCCTTGGAGCGGTGCGCGGTCATCAGACGAACGGCCTCGTGCCCGCCGGTGTGGCGCTTGGCGAGGGTGTCGGCGGCGATGTCCTCGGCCTCGAGCTGTTCGAGGAAGTTGAGGGCGCCGCGGCCGCCGGTGCGCTCCTCGGCGCGGGCGGCGGTTTCGAAGAGCGCGCAGACGGCGTCGAGGTCGCGGTCGGCATTGCGGCCGGCGGCGCCGCCTCGGCGGGCGTTGCGTTCGAGGCGCTGCGGCCAGGGGGTGCCGTCCCAGAGGGCCCAGAGGGCCTCCTCGGCGGTGCCGCCGCCGGCGAGCAGCTCGGTGGCCTTGCGCAGGAGCGTGCCAAGGCGGTGCGCGCCCCGGGCGTACGCCGGGTCGTGGGCGAGGAGGCGTTCCGGCTCGGCGAGGGCGCGGGCGAGCAGGACGTCGGACGGAGCCGGTACGAGTACCCCGGCGGCGCGCTCCTCGTCGCGGAGGGCGCGGCCGAGTCGGCGGAGTTCTGCGGCGTCCATGCCGCCGAGGGGGGAGGCCAGGAGGTCGAGGGCGGCGTCGACGCCGAAGCGGGGGGCGCTGGCGCTGGGCTCGGGCGTCGGCTCGGACTCGGGGGTGGTCCCCGAGGCACCCGCCTCCTGGGCTTCCGTCTCCCGGATGCCCGGGTCCGGGGCTCCCGGGGCGGAGTCCGAGCCGTGTCCGGCAGGCCCGGTGCCATCGGTGTGCTGACCGGGGCCGGCCTGCGGTCCGGTCTCCGCTACGGCCGTCGGCGCGCCGGCGCCTGTGAGGGCAAGCTCATCGCCGCGAGCCGCGTCGGCGGAACCGGACTCGGCGGCTGAGGCATCGCCGGGGGACGCTGCGCGATCAGTGCCCGCCGGTGTGCCGTGTGCCCACCCGTGCCGCCCTGCGGCACGACTGCCCACACGGCCGGAGGTAAGGGTCTCCGGCCGTGTGGGAGCCAGTGCCGAGGCCAGGGCCGATTCCGCGCACAAGCGGAGAGCCGTGAGGAGAGGGGACGCCGCAGGTTCATGGCGGAGGGGGATGTCCGCGCCGTCCGTCTCGACCGGGACGCCCGCGGAGATCAGGGCGCGGCGCATCGACGGGAGCGTACGGCCGCCCGCGCGGACCAGGACGGCCATGTCCTGCCACGGCACACCGTCCTCCAGGTGGGCCCGGCGCAGGATGTCGGCGATGTTGTCGAGCTCCGCCGCCGGCGACGGGTACGTGAAGACCTCCAGCCGGCCGCCCTCCCGGGTCGCCCGGAGGTCGCGGTGCGCGCGGACCGCCGCGGCGGGCAGGCGCGGCACCGGCATCCGCATCGTGAGCAGCCGCGTCGCCGCGAGCAGCGCGGCGCCGGAGCGGCGGGAGACCGTCAGCGGGGTGACGGCCGCGCTGGGGAAGGATCCGGCGAAGTCGAGGATGCCGTTCACATCCGCGCCGCGGAAGGCGTAGATCGACTGGTCGGGGTCGCCGAAGGCGACCAGCCGGGCGCCCCCGCCGGTCAGCGCCTGCAGCAGCCGGATCTGCGAGGCGTCCGTGTCCTGGTACTCGTCCACGTAGACCGCGTCGTAGAGGGCGGCCACGGACGGGGTGCGTTCGGCCAGCAGCACGGCCCGGTGCAGCAGCTCGGTGTAGTCGAGGGTGCCCTGCATGTCCAGGACGTCCAGGTACTCGGAGAGGAAGGCGGAGGCGGCCGCCCAGTCCGGCCGGCCGATCCGCCGGGCGAAGCCGGCCAGCGCGTCCGGGCCGAGGCCGAGCTCACGGCTGCGCGCGAGCACCGCCCGGACCTCGTCCGCGAAGCCGCGCGTGGTCAGCGCGGCCCGCAGGTCGTCGGGCCACGGAATGGAGCCCAGTTCCCGCTGCCCCTCCAGCAGGGCCCGTACGGTCACGTCCTGCTCGGGGCCGGAGAGCAGGCGCAGCGGCTCGGTGAACAGGTCGGCGTCCTGGTGGGCACGCAGCAGCCCGTAGCAGAACGAGTGGAAGGTGGTGGCCTGCGGGGCCCGCGCGCCGCCCAGCCGCAGCGCGGTCCGGTCGCGGAGTTCCACCGCAGCCTTGCGGCTGAAGGTGAGCACCAGGATCCGGTCCGGGTCCGCCCCGGCCTCGACCCGGGCCGCGACCGCCTCGACGAGTGTGGTGGTCTTGCCGGTACCGGGTCCGGCGAGCACGAGCAGCGGCCCTTCCGTATGGTCAACCACCGCACGCTGCGCTGCGTCCAGCACGGGGGGAGCCACCGGGTCCGGTCCGCCGCGCAGCAGCCGGTACACATCGGGGTTCCGCGTGCGGCTGTGGGAGGAAGAGGTGATCACGTGGGGTGCCGGTCCGGTCCTGAGGGGTGGGTCTGCGTCTGCCGAAGAGGCAACGCTACGGCAAGCGGTGCGCCCGGCGCAGTTCCGTCCGCGCGTCCCTCTTACGGGTCCGTGATCGTCCGGAAGAGCCTCCGCGCGGCGCCGGAATCACGGAAGCTGTCAAGTGTGAGAGAGACCTCGTCCGCCGTCCGAGCCGTCCCAGCGGGCTCGCCGCATGTCCAGTCGCGGCCCGGCCGCGGACTCCCGGAGCGGGGTCCCCTCGACGCGGTAGTGCTCCAGGGCGCGCCGCTCGCTGCCCGGCAGTGGCACGCCGTCGGCGCGGACCACGCGCCACCACGGGACGGCTCCGCCGTAGAGGGCCATCACCCGCCCGACCTGGCGCGGGCCGCCCTCGTCCAGCCATTCGGCTACGTCGCCGTAGGTCATCACCCGGCCGGGCGGAATCCGCTCGGCGGCCTCCAGCACGCGCTCCGCGTATTCGGGCAGGGCGCCCGGGTCGGGGTTCTGCTCGCTCATTCGGGACATGGTGCCGTACGGGCCGGAAGGCCGCACGGAACGTTTCTTTCCGGGTGGGCCCACACCCTGGTGACCCGCCGGGCAGCCGGTCCGTGCCACCATCGTCCGGGCGGTGACCGGTGATACGTGATCAAGAAGAGACGACGGAAGTGAAGGCGAACCAGCGGGGTACGAGTCCTCCGGACGACGCGGACGCGGGGCGGGACGCGTCCGCGCCGGAGCCTTGCTCCGACGTGGAGCCCCGTCGGAGCGTCGCGTCCGGCGCCGGATCCGGCCCTGCGCCCGGAACCGGGACCGGGACCGGGACCGGCGCTGCGCCCGAGACCCGGACGGGCTCGGACGACGCCGAGAACGACCCGGGGAACGAGGCCGGTCCGGTCTCCGGGTCCGGCACGGCCGCCGAGGCTGCCGAAACCGGAGGCGAAGCCGAAACCGGAGCCGAAACCGAAACCAGAGCCGAAGCAGAAGAGACCGAAGCAGCAGCCGAAGAGATCAAAGCCAAAGAGACCGTAGCCGCAACGGCCGAAGCCGAGACCGAGGCCGAATCCAAAACCGGGGCCGAATCCAGGACCGAGGCCGACACCGGCACCGGCACCGACACCGAGGCGCGGAGCGGGCATGCCAGTTCCGACCGGGTCGAGATCGACGAGCCGCTGCTCGCCGCCCGCGTGCACCGGCCCTCCGATCTGGTGCGGCTGCTGATCGGCATCCTCGGCATCGCCCTGGTGCTCGGCATCGCCGCCTTCGCGCACGGCACCGCCGCCGGCCTGGAGGCCGACATCAGCGCGGGCACCCAGGAGGCGCCGCCGCTGCTGATCAAGGTGGCCGGGCTGGTCGGCAGCATCGCCGTGCTCCTCGTCCCGGTCGCCTTCGCCATCGAGCGGCTGATCAAACGCGACGGGCTGCGGATCGCCGACGGCGTCCTCGCCGCCGTCCTCGCGCACGGGGTCACCCTCGCCACCGACCTCTGGGTGTCGCAGTCCGCCCCGGACAGCATCCAGGACGCCCTCACCCGCGCCACCGGCGCCGGCGAGGGCCTCACCGACCCGGTGCACGGCTACCTCGCGCCCGTCATCGCGTACATGACCGCCGTCGGCATGACCCGGCGCCCGCGCTGGCGGGTCGCGCTGTGGGCGGTGCTGCTGCTCGACGCCTTCGCGATGCTGGTCGGCGGCTACACCACCCCCTTCTCGATCATCCTCACGGTGCTGATCGGCTGGACCGTGGCGTACGGGACCCTCTACGCGGTCGGCTCCCCGAACGTCCGGCCCACCGGCCAGAACCTCCTCGCCGGCCTCCGCAGGGTCGGCTTCCAGCCGGTCACCGCCATGCGCGCCGAACCGCTGGAGGGCCCGGAGGTGCCCGAGCAGCGGGACCGGGGCCGCCGCTACCACGTGACCCTGGAGGACGGCCCGCCGCTCGACGTCACCGTCGTCGACCGCGAGCAGCAGGCGCACGGCTTCTTCTACCGGGTGTGGCGCCGGCTCACGCTGCGCGGCATCACCACCCGGCGCAGCCTGCAGTCGCTGCGGCAGGCGCTGGAGCAGGAGGCGCTGCTCGCGTACGCCGCGATCGCCGCCGGGGCCAACGCGCCCAAGCTGATCGCCACCTCCGAGCTCGGCCCCGACGCCGTGATGCTGGTCTACGAGCACCTGGGCGGGCGCAGCCTGGACGCCCTCTCCGACGAGGAGATCACCGACGGGCTGACCCGTAACGCGTGGGAGCAGGTACGGGCCCTGCACTCGCGGCGCATCGCGCACCGGCGGCTCACCGGAGACGCCCTGGTGGTGGATCGTTCCGGCAATATCACCCTCACCGACCTGCGCGGAGGCGAGATCGCGGCCGGCGATCTGATGCTGCGCATGGACATCGCCCAGCTGCTGACCACCCTCGGTCTGCGGGTGGGCGCGGAGCGCTCGGTGGCCGCGGCGGTGTCGGTGCTCGGCGGGGACGCGGTGGCGGACTGCCTGCCGCTGCTGCAGCCGATCGCACTGAGCCGGTCCACCCGGTCGACGCTGCGGCGGCTGGCCCGGGAACGGGCGCAGCGCGAGCGCGAGGCGGTGCTGGAGTCCTCGCGGCTGGCGAAGGAACAGCGGGAGGCGGAGGCGGCCGCCCGCAAGGCGCCGGCCTCGGCGAAGTCGGCGAAGGCCGAGTCCAAGGCGGAGAAGCGGGCGGAGAAGCGGGCGCTGGACGTGGCGCTGGACGAGGCCCGGGAGGAGGACCTGCTCAGCCAGATCCGCCGCCAGGTGCTGCTGATCCGGCCGATGGCGCCGGTGGAGCCGGCCCGGCTGGAGCGGATCCGGCCGCGCACCCTGGTGTCGTTCATCGCGGGTGCCTTCGCCGCGTACTTCCTGCTGTCGCAGCTGACGCACGTGGATTTCGGGACCATCGTCGGCGAGGCGCAGTGGGCGTGGGTCGGCGCGGCGGTGGCCTTCTCGGCGCTCAGCTACTTCGCCGCGGCGATGAGCCTGCTGGGGTTCGTGCCGGAGCGGGTGCCGTTCCTGCGGACGGTGTGTGCGCAGGTGGCGGGGTCGTTCGTGAAGCTGGTGGCCCCGGCGGCGGTCGGCGGTGTCGCCCTGAACACCCGCTTCCTGCAACGTGCGGGGGTGCGGCCGGGGCTGGCGGTGGCGAGCGTGGGCGCCTCGCAGCTGTTCGGGCTGGGCTGCCACATCCTGCTGCTGCTCGCCTTCGGCTACCTGACGGGGACCGAGGAGACCCCGGAGATGACCCCGTCGCGGACGGTCATCGCGGGTCTGCTGACGGTCGCGGTGCTGGTGCTCGTGGTGACGGCGATCCCGTTCCTGCGGAAGTTCGTGGTGACCCGGGTGCGGGCGCTGTTCGCGGGCGTGGTGCCGCGCATGCTGGACGTGCTGCAGCGGCCGCAGAAGCTGCTGACCGGCATCGGCGGGATGCTGCTGCTGACCGGGTGCTTCGTGATGTGCCTGGACGCGTCGATCCGCGCTTTCGGCGGCGGCGAGGCGATCTCGCTGGCGAGCATCGCGGTGGTGTTCCTGGCGGGCAACGCGCTGGGCTCGGCGGCGCCGACGCCGGGCGGTGTGGGCGCGGTGGAGACCACGCTGACGCTGGGTCTGATCGCGGCCGGCCTGGACAAGGAGATCGCGATCTCGGCGGTGCTGTTGTTCCGGCTGATGACGTTCTGGCTGCCGGTGCTGCCGGGGTGGGTGTCGTTCAACTACCTGACCCGCAAGGAAGCGATCTAGCCTCCCGGCGGGGCTGTACGGGCCCGGCTCCGCCGCGCCGGGGGTGCGCGCCGGCCCACCCCGCCGGCCGTGTGGGCAGTCGTGCCGCTGGGGCGATAGGGGTCCCCCCCTGCTCGAGCGAAGTCGAGAGCTTGGGGGAGGGTGGGCACACGGCACCCCGGTCCCGCGAGGGCTCGCGCAGCCACCCCGCGCCCCGGTCCGGCTGCGGTCCGGACCCCGTCCGGGCGGAGCTCCGCTCCTGGCGGTGCCGGGCCCGGCGAAGCCACCGCCCTGCCCGGGCGGCGCTGCGGCTGCGGCTGCGGCGGAGCCGCGCCAGGGCTTCGGTGGGGCCGGAGCGAGCCTGCGGGGCGGCGTTCCGGTGTGCCCACCCGTTCCGCCCTGCGGAACGCCTGCCCACACCTCGGCGGAGGTGCCTGCCCGGGCCTCGGCAGAGGCGCGGGAGGGCACAGCCCTGCGGAACCCCTGCCCACACCTCGGCGGAGGTGCCCCACCAGTGCGGGAGGGCACAGCCCTGCGGAACGCCTGCCCACACCTCGGCGGAGGTGCCCCACCGGTGCGGGAGGGCGCAGCCCTGCGGAACGCCTGCCCGGGCCTCGGGGGTAGGGAGCGATGCCGCGGCTGGGTTCAGTCGTACGGGTCCGGCTTCGGTTCCGGGGGACACCAGTCGTCGAGCATCGCGCCCAGGAGCTCCGCGCAGCGGGACTGGGCCGGGGACGGGTCGCGGGGCGGGAAGGCCGGGACCGGCACGCGTTCCGGACGCCCGTGCTCCGGTTCCGCGTCGGCGAAGTCCGGCTCCGGGAACCCCGTCGCCCTCGCCGCCGCCTCCAGCGCCTGGATGTGCACGAACCAGTCGTGGGCCAGCAGCTCCACCCGTACGTCGTCCGCCGTCGCCCCGGCCAGCGCCGACAGCTCCGCCTCCAGCCGCGTGCGTTCCGCCCGCAGCCTGGGGTGCGCGGCCTCCACGTGGCGTCCGGCCGCCTCGTACGCCGCCACCTCCCGGCCCAGCGGGTGCTGCGGCCCGGCCACCGTCGATCGCCGGGCCCGGAAGGCCGCGTCCAGCCGGGCCAGCAGCTCCTCCCCACCGGCACCCGGCTCAAGGGCCGGCCCTACGTCCCCGGGAGGCAGCCCCAGCTCCGTGGCCCGCACCGCCCACAGGATCCGGACCAGGTCCTCGTACCCGTATCGGCGGCGGCCGTCCGGCCCGCGCTCCGGTTCCGGGAGCAGTCCGGTCCGGTGGTGGTGCCGGATCGCCGTCGGGGTGGTCCCAGCCAGCACCGCCGCCTCGCCGATGCCGACCGTGGTCCGCTCCCGGTGCGGGCGGTCCACCCGGCTCCCGCCGTTCTCGGCCTTCCCGCCGTGGTCGTCCTTCGCACCGTGCTCGTCGGGCGCACCGTGCTCGTCGTTCTCGCGGTTCATACCCACCAGGTCACCACGGACGGGCACAGAACGCTCACCCCCGAACGGGTCACGGCAGGGGCGGGCCGGTGGAATCACCCACAGGATGGGTTCATGACGGGAAAAGCCCTGCGGACCACCGCTGCCGCCGCCCTCACCGCCGCCCTGCTCTCCACCGCGGGCTGTTCCGACAGCTCCGTCCAGCCCAAGAGCACCGGCGGCACGGGCAGTCCACAGGCCGGCCCGCAGAAGCTCGACTGGAAGACCTGCCCGCCACCGACACCTGCCCAGGGCGGCGGGGAGGCCCCGTCCAAGGAATGGCAGTGCGCCACCCTCAAGGTGCCGCGTGACTACGCCGACCCCGGCGGTGAACAGATCGAGCTCGCCGTGATCCGTTCCCCCGCCAAGGACAAGAGCAAGCGCCTCGGCTCGCTGGTCTACAACTTCGGCGGTCCGGGCGGCTCCGGCATCACCACCCTGCCGTCCGCCGCCGACGACTACGGCGCCCTGCACGAGCGCTACGACCTGGTCAGCTTCGACCCGCGCGGGGTCGGCGGCAGTGATCCGGTGCTCTGCAAGAACGACAAACAGCTGGACGAGTACTACGCACAGGACAGCACCCCCACCACCCCCGCGCAGGAGAAGGCCTTCACCGACGGCATCCGGGGGTACACGCAGGCCTGCGAGAGGAACTCCGGCGCGCTGCTCCCCTACGTCGGCACCGAGAACGCCGCCCGCGACATGGACGTGCTGCGGCAGGCCCTGGGCGACGAGAAGCTGAACTACTTCGGCATCTCGTACGGCACGGAGCTCGGCGGGGTCTACGCCCACCTGTTCCCCGACAAGGTCGGCAGGGCGGTGCTCGACGCGGTGGTGGACCCGACCGAGACGACGGAGCAGAGCGCGCTCGGCCAGGCGAAGGGCTTCCAGCTGGCCCTCGACAACTTCGCCCAGGACTGCGTGGACCGGGGCGACGCGTGCCAGCTGCAGGGCAGCACGGTCAAGGAGATCGAGGACAACATCATCAAGCTGCAGCAGAAGCTGGAGAAGGAGCCCATCCCCGGCATCGGTGACCGCAAGCTCACCCAGTCCGCGGCCACCAACGGCATCGCCCAGGCGCTGTACTCCAAGGACCTGTGGCCGCTGCTGGAGCAGGGGCTGGACGAGGCCGAGGGCGGTCAGGGCCAGCTGCTGATGGCGCTCTCGGACAACCTCAACGGACGCGACCAGCAGGGCAGGTACAGCAACATCCTGGCGGCCAACACCGCCGTGAACTGCGCCGACTCCAAGCAGCGGTTCGACCTGGCGCAGACGAAGGCGAAGCTGCCGCAGTTCAAGGAGGCCTCCCCGGTCTTCGGCGAGTTCATGGCCTGGGCCCTGATGAGCTGCACCGGGTGGCCGGTGACCGGCGCCTGGGACACGCCGAACGTGAGTGCGCCCGGCGCCCCGCCGATCCTGGTGATCGGCGGCACCGGCGACCCGGCCACCCCCTACGAGGGCACCCGGCACATGGTGGAACGGCTGGGCCCGGGGGTCGGCGTGGAGATGACCTACAAGGGCGAGGGGCACGGCGCGTACAACAGCGGCGACCCGTGCGTGCAGAAGGCGGTCAACGGCTTCCTGCTCGACGGCACCGTCCCGCCCGCGAAGACGGTCTGCACCGCCGCCTGAAGCCAGGAAGTCAGGAAGGTCAGGAAGTCAGGCACGTACGGAGGGGCCGTACCGCATCCCGCGCGGTACGGCCCCTCCGGGTCGTCACATCATCCGGCAGGTCCGGCGGACCCGCCAGACCGACCGGCCTAGTAGACCGGCTTCGACGGCTCGATCTGGTTGACCCAGCCGATGACGCCGCCGCCGACGTGCACCGCGTCGGCGAAGCCCGCGGACTTCAGCACCGCGAGGACTTCCGCACTGCGGACACCCGTCTTGCAATGCAGGACGATCTTCTTGTCCTGCGGCAGGTCCTGGAGGGCGTTGCCCATCAGGAACTCGCCCTTGGGGATCAGCTTCGCGCCGGGGATCGAGACGATCTCGTACTCGTTGACCTCGCGGACGTCGATGATCTCGATGTTCTCGCCCTCGTCCATCCACTCCTTGAGCTGCTTGGGAGTGATGGTGGAGCCGAGAGCCGCCTCCTGGGCCTCCTCCGACACGACGCCGCAGAAGGCCTCGTAGTCGATGAGCTCGGTGACGGTCGCGTTCGGGCCGCAGACCGCGCAGTCGGGGTCCTTGCGGACCTTGACCTGGCGGTACTGCATCTCCAGGGCGTCGTAGATCATCAGGCGGCCGACGAGCGGCTCGCCGGTGCCGGTGAGGACCTTGATGGCCTCGGTGACCTGGATGGAGCCGATGGACGCGCAGAGCACGCCCAGCACGCCGCCCTCGGCGCAGGACGGGACCATGCCCGGCGGCGGGGGCTCCGGGTAGAGGCAGCGGTAGCACGGGCCGTGCTCGGACCAGAAGACCGAGGCCTGGCCGTCGAACCGGTAGATCGAGCCCCACACGTACGGCTTGTTCAGCAGCACGCAGGCGTCGTTCACCAGGTAGCGGGTGGCGAAGTTGTCGGTGCCGTCGACGATCAGGTCGTACTGGCTGAAGATGTCCATCACGTTGTCGGCCTCGAGCCGCTCTTCGTGCAGGATCACGTTCACGTACGGGTTGATGCCGAGGACGGAGTCGCGCGCCGACTCGGCCTTGGAGCGGCCGATGTCCGCCTGGCTGTGGATGATCTGGCGCTGCAGGTTCGACTCGTCGACCTCGTCGAACTCCACGATGCCCAGCGTGCCCACGCCGGCCGCCGCCAGGTACATGAGGGCGGGCGAGCCGAGGCCGCCGGCGCCGACGGCGAGCACCTTGGCGTTCTTCAGGCGCTTCTGGCCGTCCATCCCGACATCCGGGATGATCAGGTGCCGGGAGTACCGACGGACCTCGTCAACGGTGAGCTCAGCAGCTGGCTCGACCAGGGGTGGCAGCGACACGGGCACTCCGTAGATGGGGAGCGTCCCCGCTGGGGCGCGGGACGCGAACTGATGGTTGTACTTCCCGTAACAGTGCCACGCCCTTCTTCATTCCGAGACACCCTGTCCGATACGCGAGACAATTTCGTCCCAGTACGCGGGCATTCCGGCCCAGGGGTCCCCGTCCCCGCGGCGCCCGGCGCGGTCCGAGCGGTCCGTGAACCAGACGGTCCCGGCCCCCTGCCAGCGGGCGATCCGCATCGCCTCCTCCAGATGGGTGCGCGGCACCCCGTGCACCAGGTGGCAGAACCGCTCCGGCGGGTACTCGGACGTCCACTCCGCCACCTGTGACCAGCGGTAGTCCGCCCAGGCCCCGGAGAAGGTGACCAGCTGGTCGGCGGTCTCGGCGTAGCCGGGGTAGGGGTGGGTGCCGTGCCCGAGCACGATCCTGGGCGCCGCGCCGAGCGTCCGCAGGGTGTCCACGACCCGGCGCACGGCCGCGAGCGAGGCCCGGTCGGAGGGGGCGTCGGCCAGGTAGAAGCCCCCGACCTTGTACCAGTCGAGGTACCGGTGGGCATCGGAGAGCAGCTCCCCGGCGGACCGCGCGCCGTCCCGCACCGCGAGATGGCCGAGCAGGGTGCCCCCGGCCTCGCGCAGCTTGTGGGCCGCCTCGGAGCAGTGCGGGTCGGGCCGCCGGCCGGGGCCGTCCGCGACGTTGAGCACGGCCCAGTGCAGCGGGGTGCCGGGCCGGGCCAGCTCGCCCCACTCGGCGGGGGCGAGCAGCGGGTGCGCGTAGCCGGGCACGCCAAGGCCGAGCCGGCCGGCCTCGGTGGCGGCCGCTGCGGCGCCCGGCGGGGTGGTCAGATGCGGCATGCCGCCTCCATCCAGATGTCCGCGAGGGATTCCTCCAGGTTGATCCGCGGCCGCCAGCCGAGCCGGTCGCGGGCGGTGCGGACGTCGGCCTGCTGCCAGGCGCCACAGCCGTCGGGGTAGGGGTACGGGGGCGCCGCCGCGGCGGCGAGCTGCTCGGCGGTGGCCTCGGAGCGGGGGGCCCCGATACCGGCGTGCCGGGCGGGCAGGCCGTGGCCGTGCAGCCGGTCCGGGGCGTCGATCTCGTGCAGGGCGCCGCCGTAGCCGGCGACCCTGGCCAGGACGGCGGCGGCGTCCCGGAGCCGCACGGCCCGGCCGGTGCCGATGTTGACCACGCCCTGGGCGGCGGACAGGCTCGCCGCGTGCACGGCGCGCGCCACGTCCCGTACGTCGACGAAGTCGCGCTGCACGCCGAGGCCGCTGAGCTTGATCTCGCTGTCGCCGGACTGCATGGCGCGGCGCATGGCCTCGGCGAGCCGGCCGAGCGGGGACCCGGCGGGGGTGCCGGGCCCGACGGGTGAGAACACCCGGAGCACGACGGCGTCCAGCCCGGAGCCGAGCACCAGCTCGGTCGCGGCCAGCTTGCTGACGCCGTACGGGCCGCCGGGTCTCGGCACGGCGTCCTCGGCCGTGCTGGACCCCGGCTGGCTGGGCCCGTACTCGGCGGCACAGCCGAGCTGGACGAGCCGGGCGCCGCAGCCGCTGCGGCGCAGCGACTCGCAGATGGTGGCGACGGCCACGGTGTTGTGCCGGGTCAGCTCGCGGGCGCCGCCGCGGGTGGCCCCGGAGCAGTTGATCACCACGCCGGGGTGGACGGCGTCCAGGAACCGGGTGAGCGCGCCGGGGCTGCCCGTGGCCAGGTCGAAGCGGACGTCGGCGTCGTCCCCCCGCCCGAGGGCGGTGAGCTGGACCGCGGGGTCGGCGAGCAGCCGGTCGGCGACGTAGCGGCCGAGGTATCCGTTGGCTCCGATCAGCAGCACCCTCATCGCGCGGCCCCCTGCTCGATTCGCCGGCAGTTCATGTCTTCTCCTTGTCGGGGTACGGGGTGTCGGGATACGGGGTGTCCGGGTCGCGGGTGCGGGGTCCGGGCGTGTGCGGAGGCGCGGGACAGCGCGACGGTGGCGTGCACGGCGGCGGCCGCGACGAGCACGGCGCCGAGTCCGGGGACGGGCAGCAGCACCGGCGCGAGGGCGGCTCCGAGGAAGGCGGCGGCCGGCCGCCGACCGTGGTGGGCGCAGAGCAGCCGGGCGAGGAAGAGCAGCAGGGCCAGGGGCACGGCGGCGGTGAGCGGGGCGCCCGTGAGGGCGAGCAGGGGCAGGGCGGCGGCCGCGTACGCGGCGGTGGCCGCGAGCGGCAGCGGCCGGACGGTGGCGGCGAACTCGTCGAGGGTGCGGAGGGTGCGCAGCCGGCGGCGGGCGTGCGCGGAGCACCAGGACGCGGCCCAGTGCGCGGGCAGCGCGCCGAGGGCGAGTCCCAGGCCGAGGGCCTGGCCGTGCACGTGGACGGCGTACGCCACCGCGGCCGCGCCGGCCGCGGTCGCGGCCCGGGGCAGGGCGGCGCCCTTCGCCCCGGCGGGCCAGAGGAAGGCCAGGGTGACGGCGAGGCCGGTCAGCGGTGCCGCCCAGCCGCCCGCGACCGGCCCGGCCAGTACGGCGGCCAGGGCGGCGAGCCCGGCGGGGACCACGGACCGGAGGGCGGTCCGGAGCGCGGCGCGGCGGTCGCGCGCGGGCTCGGGCCGGGATTCCGCGGCGAATATCGCGGCCGGTCGGGGTACCCGGGCGTGGATCTCCTCGGCAAGCGAGAACACGTCGCGGTGGCGGCAGCGGGCGGCGGTCCGGTCGGTGACGCCGGCGGCCTCCAGTCCGGCGGCGATCTCCAGCGGGCCGACGGCGCGCTCGCAGAGCTCGCGGTGCCGGTGCATCAGGGCCTTGACGGGGTCACCGCCGCCGCGCCGCCGCAGCGGTGGCGCGGCCTGCGGCGCGTTGTCCCGCTGGTCCGGGACGAAGCCCTGCACGACGCCCCCGCGCCAGGCGACCTGGAGCGAGGTGTCGGGGAGGCCGGGGCGGGGTGGGGTGAAGTCCGTCATACCGGCGCCTCCGCGGCTCGGCTCGGGGTGGTCCAGTGGCCCGGTACGCGCGCCTCGGCCGGGATGGCGAAGGGGAGCTCCGGGTGGGCCGCGCTGCCGCCGGCGGCGGCGATCAGGTCGACGTACATCTCCCCGAAGGCCGCCACGGTGCGGTCC
This sequence comes from Streptomyces sp. NPDC043853, assembly GCF_056436025.1. Lineage (NCBI taxonomy): Bacteria > Bacillati > Actinomycetota > Actinomycetes > Kitasatosporales > Streptomycetaceae > Streptomyces > Streptomyces sp. NPDC043853. The sequence goes on along the minus strand of NZ_JBWKDJ010000015.1, from coordinate 87,366 downwards.
GCGGCGAACAGTTCCAGGGCCCGCGCGCGGGCGGCCGCGCCCAGGCGGGCCGCCCGCTCCTGGTCCCGCAGCAGGGAGAGGCACGCCTCCGCCAGGGCCCGCGGGTTGCGCGGCGGGACCACCAGACCGGTGCCGCCGATCACCTCGAACACGGCGCCCACGTCCGTGGACACCGTGGCGCGGCCGCAGAACATGGCCTCGACCAGCGTGGTGGGGAAGCCCTCCACCACGGACGAGGAGACGACCACCCGTCCGGCCGCGTACGCCTCCGCCACCGACGGCGCGTACGGTCCGCCGATCTCCTCGAAGCTCACCGGGTTCTCGCCGGCCGAGACCGCGTCCGCCGCCTCGTCGGGGAACAGCTGGGCGGCCAGGGCCCGGCAGTCGGCCAGGTAGCGCGAGTCGGCCGGGTGGCGCGGGTCTCCCGGGTGGCCGGAGCCGGCCGCGGCACGGGAGCCGTCCGGCACGGGCGGGTCCGTGCAGAAGATCCGCAGCCGGGCCTCCGGCTCGGCCCGCCGGACCTCGGCGAAGGCGTGCAGCAGTCCGATCAGGTCCCGCGCCGGCTCGACCCGGCCGACCCAGACCAGCGTCGCGGGCTCTGCCTCGGCGAGGTCCGCCTCGCCGACGGTGGCGAATCGGTCCGCCTCCATGCCGGGGTACACCGTGCGCACCCGCGCCCGCGGCGCCCCGCACCGCTCCTGCCAGCGCCGGGCGTGCGCGTTCCCCGGGGTCAGCAGGTCGGCCCGGGCGTACAGTTCGGCCGCCAGCCGGACCTGGAACCCGCCGGTCAGCGCCCGCACGGCCCTGGTGCCGCCCTGCTCCAGGCAGTGCGCGCGGAGCCGGCTGCCGTACTCGGTGACCAGCAGCGGGACTCCGAAGAAGCGTTTGGCCACCAGGCCGGGCAGCGCCGCCGTCCCGCCGGTCGCGGCGTGCACCACGTCGGCCGCTCCCAGGCTCTCGTACCAGTCCAGCGACAGCGGGCGGAGCGCCCGTTCCAGGGCCGCCGCGGCGTCCAGCAGGTCGGCGGCGCCGGCCGCCTGGACGGCGCGGTGCGCGCCCGGGGCGCGGCAGGCCGCCTCCAGGACGCGGAGGGCGTCCTCGGACCGCAGGGCGGCGGTCAGCCCGCCCTGTTCCTGGGCGAGTTCCGCGAGGGCGTGGAGGCCGTCGGCGAAGGCCCGGGCGTGCTCGTGGTCGCGTCCGGCGCCGGCGTCCGGCGCCGCGCAGATGCCGGCGGCCAGCTGCCGGAAGGCGGCCGCGAACCGCGCCCGGTCCCGCCGCCGCAAGCGGCGCGGGCCGTCGGCGGCCCACTCCCGCGGCTGTGCGTAGAGCGTGAACTCGTGCTGTGGGAGACCGCGCACGAGCCGGTCGCACCACTGCCTCGAACCACCGTCGGTCAGTAATCCGATCCGCACGCGTGGCACCCCCGTTCTCCCGTACGCGGCGATCGGGTCTCGCCGCGGGAGAACTCAAGCGGATCTGCCGGGGGCGCGACGGACGGTTGTCCGTCGTGCCACCGGAAGGGGTGAAGAGTCGTAACTTTCCCGTACGGTTCGCGTTCGACCGCGCTAACCGGGCGGCCGGGTCAGTCGACCGGACGCCCCGTCAGCCGCTGGGGAAAACCCACGGGTTGGGCTTGCAGGAGACGCCGTCGATGTCGAGGGACTTGGTCTGCTGCTGCATGACCGGCGCGAGCGCGCCCGGGGTGCGGCAGTTCACGTGACCGTGGCCGAGCCGGTGCCCCACCTCGTGGTTGATCAGCATCTGCCGGTACGCGAACATCGCCTGCGCCCCGTAGGTCTCCGAGCCCTGCGCCCACCGGAAGGCGTTGATCATCACGCGCTCGGTCTTGGCGGAGTCGCAGGACACGTTGTCGACGGTGGTGTCCAGGTCGGACTTGGCGCACCAGGTCCCGGTGGTCCCCGGGCTGGCCAGCGTGATCACGAAGTCGACCTCGCCGGAGGGCACCCGTTCGAAGGTGCGCTCGCCCTTGTGCGCCCAGCTGCGGTCGTCGTTGAGGGTGCGCTGCACGGCCTCGGCGAACAACGTGCCGTCGAGGCCGAGTCCCTGCTCGACGTCGACCCGGTAGCGGACCAGCTTGCCCTTGCCCGGGGCCTTGGCGACGCCCGGCACGGTGTCGAACTTCCCCGGGCCCGCGAGTTTGGGGTCGATCGGGAACTGCTCGGCCATCTTCTGTTCGAAGGTCAGCTCCGGCGCGGGCGCCGGCACGGCCGCCCCGCCGCCCTGTGCGGCGTTCGGGGTGGCGCGACCGTCGGAACGGGAGGCGGCGGACTGTCCGGGGACCGCCCGGTCGCCGTTGTCCCCGGCCGAGTGCGCGCCGAGCCGCAGACCGTCCTCGTCACCGGTGACCTGGCCGGCGACGACCACGGCCAGCACGGTGGTGACGGCGGCGGCCGCCACGCCGGTGAGGGTGCGCACCTTCACCCCGCGCCGCGGGGCGGCCGGACCGTCCGGGGCCGGGTCGTCGTCCTCGGGCGCGGTCCGGGTGGACGGCACCCGGCGGTGCGCTCCGGTGGAGGTGGCGGGACCGTCGGCGGGACCGGGGGCGTCGGCGAGCCCGGGGTAGCCGCGCGGGAACTCCCGCCCGGGCTGGGGGAATCCGGTGCCCGTGGCGGGCGCGGCCGCGGCGAAGGCCGGGGTGCCGTAGGCGGGCGTGCCGAAGGCCGGGGTGTCGGTGTCCCGGAAGCGGGGGGCGGCGAAGCCCGGCTCCTGCACGGCGGGTCTGCGCGGCACCCCGCGCCAGTCCCCGTACACGGTGGCGGGGCCCTCGCCGGGGGCGGCTCCCCAGCCGCCGCCGTCCTCCCTCAGCTCCGGGTGGCCGGAGCGCACGTCGGGCCCGGGCTGCTGCCCGTAGCCGAGGTGCGTCACGGAGGGCTCGGCGCGTCGTCGGCGCCCGGTACCGCTTCCGGCGCCCTCCCCGGTCCCCGGTCCCGCCGCGGGTGCGGACCGGTGCACCGGGGGTGGCGGGGCGGGCACGGGTTGGCCGGAGGCCGGGGCCTTGCGACTATGTCGTCCCACGAATCCTCAGCCCTTGCCCTCGCCCGTGTGCAGTTCGTGTGCGTGCCCGGCCGGGTCGTCCCGCAGCAGGTCCTCGAAGGCCGCGGCCACCAGGTCGGGGTACTCCATCATGGCCACGTGCCCGGCCTCCGGCAGGGTCAGCAGCCGCGAACCCCGGAAGGCTGCGGCGGCCTTGCGCGCCATCCGGTACGAGACGAGCCGGTCCCGGCCACCGTAGACCAGGAGCGTCGGCGCGAGAACCCGTTGCGCCTGGCGCCACAATCCGTGCTGGCCACCGAGGGTGTACGCGTCGACGATGCCGCGCGAGGAGCGGGCCATGGCCTCCCAGAAGTAGGGGAGCGCCATCCGCCGTTCCATCTCCGCGACGGCGTCCCGGAAGCCGTCGGGCGTCACCCGTGAGGGGTCCCCGTAACAGAGCCCCATCACTCCGCGGGTGCGCTGTTCGGCGGTCAGGTCGCGGAACATGCGGGAGACCACGGACACCGCGCCGGGCACCGCGAGCAGGGCCGTGGGCACCGCGGTCCGCTGCACCCGCAGTTCGGGCAGGGCGGGCGAGACCAGGGTGAGGGTGCGCACCAGGTCGGGCCGGACGGCCGCGACGCGGGTGGCGACGGCGCCGCCGAGGGAGTTGCCGAAGAGGTGCACCGGCCCGCGGCCGGCCGCGTCGAGGTGGCGGATCACGGATCGGGCGAGGGCGGTGACGGAGTAGTCGCGGTCGGCGGGCGGCGGCGAGTCCCCGAAGCCGGGCAGGTCGACGGCTTCCCCGTCGACGGTGTTCTCCAGCTGCTGCATCAGCGCCGACCAGTTCAGCGAGGATCCGCCGAGGCCGTGCACGAAGAGCGCGGGTGGCAGTCCTTCCCGGGCGGGCGGGCGTGAGCGGACGGTGAGGGTGAGGCCCGGGAGCGCTACGCTGCGCAACCGCTCGCCTTCGGCCACCCGGACCGCGCCCACCGGTGAGGGGTGCTCCGCGGCGGACCGTACACCCGGCAGCTCGGTGGAAGACATGCGCCCAATGTTACGAGACGATCAAGGCCGGAACCGGTGTGTCCGCAGTCACAGGTCCGCGTAGCGGCGCACTGCCGTGTCTCCTAGGCTCATAGGAGGAGCGAGGGAAAGAAGGGGAGCGGCATGACTGTCGATCCTGCGGAGCCGGAGACCTTCCAGGCCCGGTTCGAGGAGGGACTGGACGCGGAGGCCCCCGAGGCGGACGCGGCGGAGCAGCACACGGAGCTGAATCCGCGCGAGGACGCACCGCTCACCGGTCACGAGCGCGGTGAAGCCACCGAAGGCGATGCCGCCGAGCAGGCGCGGGTGATCGCCGTCGACGACGACGACTACCGCTGACCAGCGCTCGCGGGCGCTGGTAACGCGTCCGTACCGCGAGAAATCTCGGTCCGGACCCCCCTTATTCGGTTACCGAAAAGTACGATGGCGGGCGCGGCGCACAGCGCACTGTGTTCTAGAGAAAGTGGGAGGCGGCGTGACAGCCATCGAGCAGACCGAGGCGGCGCGCCCGCGGGGCACGCGACTGCCGCGCCGAGCCCGACGCAACCAGTTGCTGGGCGCGGCCCAGGAGGTTTTCGTCGCGCAGGGGTACCACGCGGCGGCGATGGACGACATCGCCGAGCGCGCGGGAGTGAGCAAGCCGGTGCTGTACCAGCACTTCCCCGGCAAGCTCGACCTGTACCTGGCGCTGCTGGACCAGCACTGCGAGAACCTGCTGCAGGCGGTGCGCGGGGCCCTGGCCTCGACCACCGACAACAAGCAGCGCGTGGCGGCGACCATGGACGCCTACTTCGCGTACGTGGAGGACGAGGGCGGCGCGTTCCGGCTGGTCTTCGAGTCGGACCTGACCAACGAGCCGGCGGTGCGGGAGCGGGTGGACCGGGTGTCCCTGCAGTGCGCCGAGGCGATCTCGCAGGTCATCGCCGAGGACACCGGACTGTCCAAGGACGAGTCGATGCTGCTGGCCGTGGGCCTGGGCGGGGTGTCGCAGGTGGTGGCCCGGTACTGGCTGTCCAGCGAGAGCCCGGTGGAGCGCGAGAAGGCGGTCGGCCTGCTGACCTCGCTGGCCTGGCGGGGCATCGCGGGCTTCCCGCTGCACGGCACGGAGCAGCCGACCGAACAGCCCACCGAACAGCCCGGCGCGCAGGCCGCGGAGTAGCCCGCCGCTCGGCACCGCTCCCCGCCGAGCAGCACGAACGCACGCCGGACGGTGTTCCGGCGCACGGTCCCCGGGAGGTGTTCCGGGGGCCGTTCACGGCTGCCCCGCGCGTTCTCCGGCTGTTCGCTGCCAGCGTGTGCCGGGGACGCCGTGCGCGTCCTGACTCCGGGCTAATGTGTCCGGAGTACGGCGCGGTGATCGCGCGACCCGGAGACGTCGGAGGGACAAGCCGTGGAGGTCAAGATCGGCGTGCAGCACGCACCCCGGGAGATCGTGCTGGAGACCGAGCTGAGCGCGGAGGCGCTGGAGGCCGTCGTCACCGACGCCCTGACGGGCAAGACGGCGCTGCTCGCGCTGACGGACACCAAGGGCCGCAAGATCCTGGTGCCGACGGACCGCCTGTCGTACGTCGACATCGGCGAGCCGGCCTCCCGCAAGGTCGGCTTCGGCGCCGCCTGAGCGGCGGCTCCGGCACCGTCCGGAGCGTGCGGGCCCGGGAAACGGCCCGGTGGGAGGTACCCCACCGGGCCGTTTCCGTTTCTTCCGCTTCGGGTAGGACCGGCAGTGACCCGGTTTCCCTGACCCCGTGGGAGGGCCCTCATGCTGCTGCTGGAAGTGCTCGGCTCCGCCCTGGTGGGTCTCGCCCTGTCCGCGGTCGCCGTGAGACTTCTCGGCGCGCGGCTGCCCTCACCGCGGTTGGTGCTGGTCAGCGGCGTACTGGGAGCCCTGTTCGGGCAGTACCTGACGGTTTTCGCGCTGGGCCCGGGGCACCATTCGCCGGCCGCGAGCCTGCTCGGCGCTGCGCTGGTGTCGGCGGTGGTGCTGTCCCTGCTGCTGCGGCCGGCCGGTCGCTCGGGGAGGTCGGCCCGCCGGGCTCCGTTTTCACTCCCGTCGGGAGGATGAGTGATCCCGTGCGGGATCCCTCCCGTGAGCCGGCCCCGGAGCGCACCGCACCGGGGCCGTGGTGTGCCCGCCCAGAGGACGTCAGGCGGCCAGGCCGAGCGCGGCCATCCGCTTGGTGTGGGCCTTGGTGATGCGGGCGAACATCTCGCCGACGGCCGCCAGGTCGAAGCCGGCCGCCATCCCGTCGACCCCGCCGACCAGCATGGTGGACAGCGCGTCGCGCTCGGCGACCACCCGCTGGGCCTGCGAGAGCGCCTCGCCCATCAGCCGCCGCGCCCACAGGGCGAGCCGGCCGCCGACGCGCGGGTCGGCCTCGATCGCGGCCCGCACCTTCTCCACGGCGAAGTTGCCGTGGCCGGTGTCGTCGAGCACGCCGAGGACCAGCGCGCGGGTGTCGGAGTCGAGGTGGGTGGCCACCTCGCGGTAGAAGTCGCTGGCGATCGAGTCGCCGACGTACGCCTTGACCAGGCCCTCCAGCCAGTCCGAGGGCGCGGTCTGGCGGTGGAAGTCGTCGACGCCCTTGGCGAAGGGCTCCATGGCGGCGGTGGGCTCGGCGTCGACCGCCGCGAGCCGGTCGCGCAGCCGCTCGAAGTGGTGGAACTCCGCGGAGGCCATCTTGGCGAGCTCGGCCTTGTCGGCGAGGGTGGGCGCCATCTTGGCGTCCTCCGCGAGCCGCTCGAAGGCGGCGAGCTCTCCGTAGGCGAGCGCGCCGAGCAGGTCCACGACGGCGGCCCGGTACTGCGGCGAGGCGGAGGCTTCCGCCCAGTTCTGGGCGGCGATCCCGGTGGCGGTCCCGGCGGCGCTTCCGGTGTTCTCGCCGGGGCCTTCGGCCGGGGGCTGAGCAGTTTCTTCGGTCGACATGCTCCGCACAATAGCCCGCCGGACGGGCCCGGGAACGGCCTGCCCGGCCCGGCCGCCGGGGCCCGGCAGCCCCGGGCCGGGCCCGCACCGATCCCGCTCGGACCCCGGGCCAGGATGTCGCCCAGGTGAATTCGCCCGACACACCTGCGCGAATCCGGGGTACAGTGGTATTGCGCCTGCCGAGTATTTCGGCGGCGCATCCGAATGAGGATGCCCGGTCGGTGGCCCGATCGGCTCCAACCGACCGCCCTCGGTGTGATGCGCACGTCCATGCGTGCCATCTCCCATGAGGGGCCCCCTCAGCGGCACGAGCGCTTGAGCGATGGCAGTGGTCCCGCGCAGCTTCGTACGTACGCAGCTCTACGGCAAGTACGGCAAGCCCGGCACGGTACGACCCCCCTCGCCGCCTCGCGCCGCGTCTCACAGAAGAGGCAGCACCCTGACTACGTTCCGAGACCTCGGGATCTTTCCCGAGACCGCCGAAGCCCTCGAGGCCGTCGGCATCGTGTCCCCCTTCCCCATCCAGGAGATGACCCTCCCCGTCGCCCTCTCCGGCACGGACGTCATCGGCCAGGCGAAGACCGGAACCGGCAAGACGCTCGGTTTCGGCCTTCCGCTGCTGGAGCGGGTCGTCGTCCCCGCGGACGTCGAGGCGGGCCGGGCCACGCCCGACCAGCTCACCGACTCCCCGCAGGCCCTCGTCGTCGTCCCGACGCGCGAGCTGTGCACCCAGGTCACCAATGACCTGCTCACCGCGGGCAAGGTCCGCAACGTCCGCGTCCTCGCCATATACGGCGGCCGCGCGTACGAGCCCCAGGTCGAGGCGCTCAAGAAGGGCGTCGACGTGATCGTCGGCACCCCGGGCCGCCTGCTCGACCTGGCCGGGCAGAAGAAGCTCGACCTCTCGCGCGTGAAGGCGCTCGTCCTGGACGAGGCCGACGAGATGCTCGACCTGGGCTTCCTGCCCGACGTCGAGAAGATCATCAACCTGCTTCCGGCGAAGCGCCAGACCATGCTGTTCTCGGCGACCATGCCGGGCGCGGTCATCGGCCTGGCCCGCCGCTACATGTCGCAGCCCACGCACATCCGCGCCACCGCGCCGGACGACGAGGGCGCCACGGTCGCCAACATCGCCCTGCACGTGTTCCGCGCGCACTCCATGGACAAGCCGGAGATGGTCTCCCGGATCCTGCAGGCCGAGGGCCGCGGACTGGCGATGATCTTCTGCCGGACCAAGCGGACCGCGGCCGACGTCGCGGAGCAGCTGGAGCGGCGCGGCTTCGCCTCCGGCGCCGTCCACGGCGACCTGGGCCAGGGCGCGCGCGAGCAGGCCCTGCGCGCCTTCCGCAACGGCAAGGTGGACGTGCTCGTCTGCACCGACGTCGCCGCCCGCGGCATCGACGTCGAGGGCGTGACGCACGTCATCAACTACCAGTCCCCCGAGGACGAGAAGACCTTCCTGCACCGGGTCGGCCGTACCGGCCGCGCGGGCAACAAGGGCACCGCCGTCACCCTGGTCGACTGGGACGACATCCCGCGCTGGCAGCTGATCAACAAGGCGCTGGAGCTCGACTTCCACGACCCGGAGGAGACGTACTCCACGTCCCCGCACCTGTACGAGGCGCTGAACATCCCGGCGGGCACCAAGGGCATCCTGCCCCGGGCCGAGCGCACCCGCGCCGGTCTGCGCGCCGAGGAGATCGAGGACCTGGGCGAGACCGGCGGCCGTGGCCGCAAGGCCGCCGCGCCGGTCCAGGAGCGTCCCGAGCGGACCCGCACGCCGCGTCAGCGGCGGCGGACCCGCGGTGGCGCGGAGCTCGGCGCGGAAGCGGTGGCCCCGGCCGCCGAGGCCACCGTCGTCGCCCCGGCCGCCCCGGCGGACGAGGCCCTGGCGGAGCCGCGCAAGCCGCGCCGCCGCCGGACCCGCGTCGGCCGCACCCCGGCCGGCGGTGCCACCGCGGTCGTGGAGACCGCCGTCGCCGCTCCGGTCGCCGAGGCCGTCGTGGCTCCCGTGACCCCGGTCGCGGAGGCGCCGGCAGAGGCCGAGGCCCTGGTGAAGCCCCGCCGGACCCGGACCCGCAAGACGGCCGCGACCGCCCCCGCCGAGGCCGCTCCGGTGACCCCGGTCGCCGAGGAGGCCCCGGCCGCCCCGGTGGCGGAGGAGGCTCCGGCCAAGCCGGCGCGCCGGACCCGCACCCGCAAGGCCGCGGAGACGGCCCCGGCCGCCGAGACCGCCGCCCCGGTGACCCCGGTGACCCCGGTCGCCGAGGAGGCACCCGCCGCCCCGAAGCGGACCCGCGCCCGCAAGGCCGCGGTGACCGAGGCCCCGGCGGCTCCGGCGGCCGAGGAGGCCCCGGCCAAGCCGGCGCGCCGGACCCGCACCCGCAAGACCGCGGAGACGGCCCCGGCCGCCGAGACCGCCGCCCCGGTGACCCCGGTGACCCCGGTCGCCGAGGAGGCACCCGCCGCCCCGAAGCGGACCCGCACCCGCAAGGCCGCCGTGGCCGCGGCGGCGGAGCCGGAGTTCCAGACGGCCGCGCCGGTCGAGCCGGTCAAGGTGCGCCGCCCGCGGGTCCGCAAGCCCGTGGTGTCGGAGACCCCGGAGCCTGACTTCCAGATGGCTCCCCCGGTCGAGCCGGTGCGCACGCGCCGCTCCCGCTAGCAACACCCCGAAGGCCCGGACTTCCCCAGGGAAGCCCGGGCCTTCGGCCTTTCCCGTGCCGGGGGCGCGAACAGGCACACCCTCCACCGGAGGCGTGCGCAGCCACCTCCGCCGAGGTACGCCCGACCCCCGCCAAGGCCCGGCCGGGCCCCGCCAGGGTGCGGCCGACCCCCGCCGAGGTGCGGCGGCCTCCGCCGAGGTGCGCCCGGCCCCCGCCGAGGTGCGCGGCAGCCTCCGCCGAGGTGCGCCCGACCCCCGCCGAGGTGCGGCCGACCCCCGCCAAGGCCCAGCCGGGCCCCGCCAGGGTGCGGCCGACCCCCGCCGAGGTGCGGCGGCCTCCGCCGAGGTGCTCCTCGCCCCCGCCGAGGTGTGGGCGGCCTCCGCCGGAGGTGTGGGCAGGCGTTCCGCAGGGCGGAACGGGTGGGCACACCGGAACGCCGCCCAGCAAGCTCGCTCCGGCCCCACCGAAGCCATGGCTCGGCTCCGGCCCCAGCGCCGCCCGGCCAGGGCGGTGGCTTCGCCGGACCCGGCACCGCCAGGAGCGCAGCTCCGCCCGGACGGGGCCCGGACCGCAGCCGGACCGGGGCGCGGGGAGGCTGCGCGAGCCCTCGCGGGACCGGGGTGCCGTGTGCCCACCCGTGCCGCCCCAGCGGCACGACTGCCCACACGGCCGGGCGCATCCGGCACCCTGCCCCCGCGGCCGTGGCAACGGCCGGCAGCCCCCCGCGGTCGCGGGGTCGGGCACGACTGCCGACGCGGCCGGCGGCAGGGGGCTGGGCGGGGGCCGGCCGCCGGGCCGGACCCCACGGCGGCCGGACAGGGGCCGGTGCGCCCGCCCGCACCGCCGGGGCCCGCACCGCCGGGGCCCGCACCGCCGGGGTGCCCGCGCCGCCGGGGTGGCGGTCGTACCCGACGGCCGGGTGAACCGGCCGGTAACCTCGTCGTATGAGCAAGCCGCCGCGCCTGACGCTGCCCTCGTGTGCCCGCGCCCGCCGTCTGGAGACCGCCCGGGGCGCGTTCGCCGTCCATGAGGCCGGCGAGCCGGCCAAGGGCACGGCCCTGCTGGTGCCCGGCTACACCGGCAGCAAGGAGGACTTCCTCGGGCTGCTGGAGCCGCTGGCCGGCGCCGGGTACCGGGTGATCGCCGTGGACGGCCGCGGCCAGTACGAGAGCCCCGGCCCGCGCGAGGAGTCGGCGTACTCCCTGGAGGAGCTCGCCCGTGACCTGCTCGCCCAGGCCGGCGCACTCGCCGCGGAAAGCGCGGACCGCGCGCCCTTGCACCTGGTCGGGCACTCCCTCGGCGGGCTGGTCTCGCGTGCCGCGGTGATCCGCGACGCCGCTCCCTTCCGCAGCCTCACCCTGATGAGCAGCGGTCCCGGCGCGATCTGCGAGGCCCAGCAGGCCCGTACGAAACTGCTGGTAGCCGCGCTGGAGGCGATGCGCGAGGACATGCCGGGGGTGTGGGCGGCGATGCGCGCGGCGGACCCGGAGGACGCCGTCCCGGACACGCCGGAGCTGGCCGCCTTCCTGCGGAACCGCTGGCTGAGGACCGTCCCCGAGCAGCTGATCGCCACCGGCCGGGTGCTGATCTCCGAGCCCGACCGGGTCGGCGAGCTCGCCGGGGTGCCGCTGCCGAAGCTGGTGATCTCCGGATCCTCGGACTACGTCTGGCCGGTGACGCAGATGGACGACATGGCCCGGCGGCTGGGCGCGGCCCGGGTGGTCGTCGAGGGGACGGACCACTCCCCGGGTGCCGAGGAACCGTCGGTCACGGCCGCGGCGCTGGTCTCCTTCTGGGACTCCGCCGGCGCCCCGCCCCACACCATTCGTTAGCCAAGGAAAAAATTTCCTTAGCGTAGGGAATGATTTCGTTCTATCCTTCGTTGGACCCTCTGCAAGGAGAACACTGACGAAGGGAGAAGCCCGTGCGCTTCGAGATTCTGCGCCTGGACGACGTCGACGGAACCGCCGTGGACAGCACCGTCGTGGACGCGGCCTCCGTCAACCGGATCGTGCAGCAGGCCGCGGCGATCGGCCAGCGCATCCTCATCCGGCCGGCCGAATCCGTGTCCGCCTGAGGCTCCGCCCACGCGTCGAAGGCCCCGCTCCCGGTCCGGGAGCGGGGCCTTCGACCGTTGCGGAGACCGGGCGCGCCGGGGTCAGGCGGCCTCGATCACCTGCAGCACACCGTTGATGATCTGCTGGACGGCGATCGCCGACAGCATCATGCCCGCCAGCCGGGTCACCAGGACGACGCCACCGTCACGGATCACCCGAATGATCACCAGCGAGTACCGCATGACCAGCCACAGCACCACGTGCATGGCGACGATCGCGGCCCATACCGACACCTGCCCGCTGAGGCCCTCCGCCTTCTGTACGGCGAGGATCACCGAGACGATCGCACCCGGCCCGGCCAGCAGAGGCATGCCCAGCGGGACGAGGGCGACGTTGACGTCCTTGGTCTGCTTCGGCTCGTCCGTCTTGCCGGTGAGCAGGTCCAGTGCGATGAGGAGCAGCAGCAGACCGCCCGCGATCATCAGGGCGGGCACGGAGACGTGCAGGTAGTCCAGGATCTGCTGGCCGCCGATACCGAAGACGGCGATGACGCCGAAGGCCACGCAGACCGCCTGCCAGGCCATCCGGCGCTGGACCTTGACCGGCCGCCCGGACGTCAGGGCGAGGAAGATCGGAGTGATCCCCGGCGGGTCCATAATCACAAAAAGGGTGAGAAACAGGGATCCGAAGATCGCGAAGTCGAACACGAAGACGCCTTGCAGGAGTGTCGTACAAGTGGAGTGAAGGGGGCGCGGCGGTGCGCCGACAGGGGAAGTCCAGTGCAGTGGCGGCGCGTGCGCGGCACACGTCGGCCGGGACGCGTCGACGGGGACGCGTCCGCTGCCCGGAGGAAGCCCGGTACGGAGAGGTCAGCGGGCGGAGGCGGTTCCGCCCGTGCCCATCACCGGGAACGCGCCGGTCGCACGGCGCGTGATCTCGCCGTAGACCTCGGGGTCGGTCGTGTACTCCCCGAGGCGGCAGGTCTTGCGACTGCCGTGGTAGTCGCTGGAACCGGTCACGAGCAGGCCCAGCTCGTCCGCGAGGCCGCGCAGCCGGGCGCGGGTGGCGGTGTCGTGGTCCATGTGGTCGACCTCGATGCCGTCCAGGCCCGCGGCCGCCAGCTCGGCGATCACGCTCTCCGGGACGCACCGGCCGCGCTTGACGGCGGCCGGGTGCGCGAAGACGGTGACCCCGCCGGCCGCCTTGACCAGCCGGATCGCGTCAAAGGGGTCCAGCTCGTGCTTCTCGGCGTACGCACGGCCGCCATCGGCGAGCCAGTCCGGCGTGAAGGCGGCCGAGACGTCCGGGACCACGCCCAGCTCGACGAGGGCCGTGGCGACGTGCGGCCGGCCCACCGAGCCCTCGCCGGCGATCCGGGAGACCTGTTCCCAGGTGACCGGCACGCCGAGCTCCCGCAGCTTGCCGATCATCGCCAGGGCGCGGGGCGTCCGGTCGTCCCGGACGAGCTCGCGCTCGCGGGCGAGCTCCGGCTCCTCTGGGTCGAAGAGGTACGCGAGCATGTGCAGTCCGATGCCGTCGAGGCGGCAGGACAGTTCGGCACCGGTGACCAGGGTCAGACCGGGCGGCACGGCCGCGACGGCCTCGGCGTACCCGCCGACGGTGTCGTGGTCGGTCAGCGCGACGACGTCCAGCCCGGCGGCGGCCGCGCCCAGGACCAGCTCGGCGGGGGTGTCCGTACCGTCGGAAGCCGTGGAGTGGGCGTGCAGATCGATGCGCACAGCACGGCTCCAGGGGCGGGACGGACGGATGGGGACACCCCAGGATACCCGTGAAACAGGGACGGCCCGGCGCCCCGCCGGGGGCCTCGGACCCGGCCGGGAACCCGGGCTCCGGGCCCGGCCGGAGGCGCCCGGTTCAGTGGCTCGCTCAGGGCCCCGCTCAGCGCCTGTTCGGCGCCACGCTCAGCGCCCGTTCGGCGTCCCGTTCAGCGCCCGTTCGGCGCCGCGCTCAGCGCTCGCCCGGCGTCCCGTTCAGTCGGCGGCGAGGATGCGCGGGCTGAGAGCACCACAGGGGACGAGCTCGACCTCGGCGCCCGCGTCCCGCAGGTCGGCCAGCACCAGCTCCTCGTACATCAGCAGGCCCGACTTCTCGGGCCAGACCACCGCCCACAGCCAGATCCCGCGTGCCTCGCCCACGAACACGGCGCGGTCCTCCGGCGCACCGGAGACGTGCCAGAGCGGGGTCGGCCGGCCGCCCGCGATCACCTTGGCGTCGGGTGAGCGGGAGACGTTCAAGTAGGCGCCGGGGTCCGGGCCGTCGATGCCCGCGTACCGCGCGCCCAGGCCCACCCCGAGCTCCTCGGCGACGAGCACCAGTTCGCCCATACCGCCCACCGGCCCGGGGCCCGAACAGGCCACCGCCGTGGCACGGCCGCCGCTGCGGTCGTCCCCAGCGGCGGCGACGCCGGTGAAAAGCCATCCGATCGGCAGCGGCCACGGCATCCAGACCGGCACCTTGGCCCGGGCGGCGATCACTCCGAGCCCCTCCACGCTGGGCGGGACGACCGGTTGCAGGGGCTGGACGGCGCCGTGCACGGCGCACTGCCAGGAGTCGGAGAAGAGACCGGGCGCCCTGACCCGGCCACCGCACTTCGGGCAACTCGGTTCGCCCCTCATAAGAAGCCACGTTCCTCTCCGGCCGGTGCCGCGTCAAGGGACGATCACCCGTCCGGGCGCCATTCGTGACCCTTCGGGGCCCCGGCCTCAGTCCAGGGCGACCGCCGTGCGCCGCGGATCCCGCAGGTCGGTGCCGCGGTCCAGCCAGCGTTCCTGGAGGGCCGCCGCGCCGTGCACCCGCTTCCAGGCCGCCTCGTTCGGCGTCATCGGCAGGAGCGGCAGGAACCGTACGGGATCCATGGGGTCGTCCAGGACGAGGTCCTCGACCAGCCCGCCGGACTCGCCGACCAGCACGGAGCTGAACGGGGCGCCGGGCCAGAGCGGTTCGCCGAGGTCCAGCGAGGCTCCGGGGGCCACCACGAGCCCCTCCACCTGCGGGCTGGCCCCCAGCACGGCCAGCGGGCGGAGCACCTTGTCGGTGTCCGCCAGGCCGGCCCGGACGGTCAGCAGCAGTTCGGCGCGCGGGCCGCGCACCGGGTCGCTCACCACCGCGGTGGGGTCGCCCATCGGCTGGGCGGACATGCCGAGGGTGGCGTAGCGGACGAGGTCGCCCTCGCCGAAGCGGAGCACCTCGATGCGGTCGGTGCCGAGGAAGGTGACGGCGGCGCGGGCGTCGGGTTCGCCGAGCGCGGTACGCAGCCGGGCTTCGACAAGTGCCAGGAGATCTGCCATGCCGCGAGCATAGAACTCATATGAGACGGGTAAAGGGAGGGTTTTGACCACCTGTCGGCTGATAGTGTTGACCGCTGGATTGGGACGTCCCCCACGGGGGACCGGCCGGAGGAGGTGGGGCTGCGGTGGATCGAAGTCGATCGGGCAGTACCGGCCACCACGTCTCCCGTCGTCCTGTTCCTTCCTCCGCCCCGCAGCGGTAGCGCGTTCCGCGCCGTCATCCCTGCCAGGGTTCTTCGGAAGGTCTCCCACCCGCGCGGTCCGCCGTGCGTAGGAGCCAGCCATGTCGATGATCCGTGACCTGCGCGCAGTCGTCCGTCCCTCGCTGCGCAAGTCCACTCCCGTCCAGCCCGGGTACGAGACCACCCGCGACCCTTCGGCGAGCAGTGCCGTGGTCGACTGCGCGGTGTACCGCGACGGCCGCCGGCTGCCGCGGACCGCCTGCCCCACCCCGCGGGCGGCCATGCGCGAGGTGCGCAAGGACGGCGGTTTCACCTGGATCGGCCTGCACGAGCCGACCGAGGCCGAATTCGCGGGCATCGCCGCCGAGTTCGGGCTGCACCCGCTCGCCGTCGAGGACGCGGTGCACGCCCACCAGCGGCCGAAGCTGGAGCGCTACGACGACACGCTCTTCGCGGTCTTCAAGACCATCCACTACGTCGAGCACGACGAACTCACCGCCACCAGCGAGGTGGTGGAGACCGGCGAGGTGATGTGTTTCACCGGCCGGGACTTCGTCATCACGGTCCGGCACGGCGGACAGGGCTCGCTGCGGAGCCTGCGGCACCGGCTGGAGGACGAGCCCGAACTGCTCGCCAAGGGGCCCTCTTCGGTCCTGCACTCCATCGCGGACCACGTGGTGGACGGCTACATCGCGGTGGCGGCGGCCGTGCAGGACGACATCGACCTGGTGGAGAGCGAGGTCTTCGCGGCCCCCGCCGGGAAGGGCGCGCCGCGCGGCTCGGACGCGGGGCGGATCTACCAGCTCAAGCGCGAGGTACTGGAGTTCAAGCGGGCGGTGTCGCCGCTGATGCGGCCGATGGAGCTGCTGAGCGAGCGGCCGATGCGGCTGGTGGACCCGGACATCCAGAAGTACTTCCGGGACGTGGCCGACCACCTGGCGCGGGTCCACGAGCAGGTCATGGGCTTCGACGAGCTGCTGAACTCGATCCTGCAGGCCAATCTGGCGCAGGCGACGGTGGCGCAGAACGAGGACATGCGCAAGATCACCTCGTGGGCGGCGATCATCGCGGTGCCGACCATGATCTGCGGCGTGTACGGGATGAACTTCGAGCACATGCCCGAACTCCAGTGGAAGTACGGGTATCCGCTGGTAATGGCCACGATCTTCGGGGCCTGTTTCACCATCCACCGGACGCTGCGGCGCAACGGCTGGCTCTAGACCCTGATCCGCTGGACGGGCCCCAGAGGGGTGCCCGTCGCCCCGGCCGCCTGGCGGACGGCCCCGGAGCGCGCGCACACCGTCGCCTACTCTGTGCGCATGACTCTCAGCGCACTCGAGCTGGCCCTCGTCGAGGAGGCCACCAAGAAGTCCGGCCTCATCTGGGTCCGGGGCACCGGCCCCGACCGGGCGCTCTGGCACGCCTGGGTCGACGGCGCGGCCCACGTGCTGGGCGACGGGCCCGGCGAACAGCCGTTCCCGGGGCTGGCCGACGGGAGCACCGCCGAGGTGACCGTCCGCAGCAAGGACAAGGGCGGCCGGCTGGTGGCCTGGACGGCCCGGGTGAGCGAACTGGCGCCGGGCAGCGAGGCCTGGGAGGCGGCCGCCGCGGAGTTGAAGGGCAAGCGGCTGAACGCGCCGGACTCGGACCGGATGACCGAGCGCTGGGCCCGCGAGTGCCGCCTGCTGCGCCTGGCACCGGAGTCGGCGGCCACGGACCTGCCGGGGGGCTCGCTGGCGGCCGCGCCGCTGCCGTCCCCGGGGATCACCCGCCGTCCCGTTCCGGCGGGCCTGCCCAAGCTGCTCCTGAAGCGCAAGAAGAAGTAGTCCCCGCAACAGTTCCCGCAGCAGCCCCCGCCGCAGGCGCCGGTGGAATCGCCGGGAGAGTCGCCGGTGAGCCGTCCCGGCGGCTCACTTGCAGGGGAAGGTGACCTGCTCGCTGCGGACGCTCTTCCCCTGGTCCGGCAGGTGGAGGGTGACGTACCCGGTCACCGCCTTGGCGTTGCGGGGTGCCGGCACGTCCACCACCTGGAGGATGACCTTGGTGGCGGTGCCCGCCCCGAAGACGAGGGTTCCCGGGGAGACCCGGGCGCGGCTCGTGTTCACGGTCCAGTGGTAGCGGACCGTGCCCGGCCCGCTCGCCGTGATCTTTCCGTCGAAGGCCATGGCCACGGGCGTGCCGTCGCACTCGACGGTCTCCCCCGACTTCAGCAGGGTGACCACCTCGACCTTGGTGACCTTCACCGCCTGCTCGACCCCGATCGTCCCGGCGGTTCCGGCGGCTCCGGCCTGCGCCGCGTGGGCGGGGGCGAGGCCCACCAGGGAGGCGAGGAGCGGGGCGGCGAGGAGCATGAGGTGTCGATGCCGGTTCATCGTGCTGCCTTCCGGATGAGGAAAGCCCCCGATCTCGGTCCCAGGATATCGGCGGGCGGCCCGGGCGGCCCGGCCGCCGGGATCAGCCCTGCGAGGGGTCGGCGCCCTGGCCGGACCCGGACCCCGAACCCGAACCCGAGCCCGAACCGGACCCCGAACCGGACCCCGAGCCCGACGGGGTGCCGGTGCCGCGCGTGGTCGGCAGCTGGGAGCCGTAGTCCACCGTCTGGTCCTCCGGCGGGGCCTCGATCTGGAACTTCGTCCCCCAGTCCGCCAGTTCGACCGTCCCGGCTCCCCCGGCACGCTCCATCCGCAGCGGGTACGGCGTCCCCTGCAGCGACACCGTCAGCCGGCCGCCCGCGCCCTTGTCCGCCGTCACCATGACCGACCGGGTGTGCCCGACCGTGGTGTACGAGGCGCCCTTCGCCAGCTTCCCGTGCAGCCCCAGCAGCCCGTCCAGCATCACGTCCATGTCCGTGAAGCCGCGCAGCTGCTTGTACGAGGGGTCGCCCTCGGGCACCTTCACGAACTTGTCGCCGAGCTTCCCGGCCGCCTCTCCCTGGCCCCAGAACGCCGCGTTCGCCTTGAGGTAGAGCTGCTCCCCGACGCGCAGCAGCTGGAAGGTGCTCTCCTTCGACTTCACCTCGCCGGAACCGCCGTCCGACCTCAGCCGCATGTCCAGGGTGAAGGACTTGCCCCCGCTCACCACCGTGCCGGACAGCCGCACCGAATCGGCGCCGTCCGCCGCCGCCCGCGCCTTGTCCTCGATCTGCTCGGCGGACAGCTTCCCGACCCCGTTGGTGCCCTTGTCCGGGTCCTCCCCCGTGCAGCCGGTGCCGGAGACGGCCAGGCCCGCGCACAGGGCCCCGGCGAGGGCGGCCCGGCGCAGCCGTGCGGCGGAGGAGCAGTCGGTCACGGGCGGGTGCCTCTCGTCGTCGTTGCCAAGCAGGTTGCCGAGCAGGTTGCGGAGCAGGTTGCGGAGCAGCAGGCAGCGTACCCGGCCGGGGTTCGCCCGCAGGGCCCCGGGCGGCCGCCCCACCAGCGCGGATCCGGGGGCCACGGGCTAGCCTGACCCTGACGACGGGCCCGCGGGCCCGCACGGCCCGGGAACCGGCGGAACAGCGAGCCGCGGGGAACCGGCCGCACGACCCGGACAGGACCCCGCCCACGACCACGCTCCAGGAGGCGCTCGGATGGCTGCAGGCGCCCCGCGGATCTTCGTCTCGCATCTGTCGGGCGTACCCGTCTTCGACCCCAACGGCGACCAGGTGGGCCGCGTCCGCGACCTGGTCGCGATGCTGCGGGTCGGCGGCCGCCCGCCGCGCATCCTCGGGCTGGTCGTCGAGGTGGTCAGCCGGCGCCGGATCTTCCTCCCGATGACCCGGGTGACGAGTGTCGAGGGCGGCCAGGTGATCACCACCGGTGTGGTCAACATGCGCCGCTTCGAGCAGCGCCCGACCGAGCGGCTGGTCCTCGGCGAACTGCTGGACCGCCGGGTGAAGCTGGTCGAGGGCGGCGAGGAGGTCACCGTCCTGGACGTGGCCATCCAGCAGCTGCCGGCCCGCCGCGACTGGGAGATCGACAAGATCTTCGTCCGGAAGGGCAAGGGCGGCGCGCTGCGCCGCCGCGGCGAGACCCTGACCGTGGAGTGGTCGGCGGTCACCGGTTTCTCCCTGGAGGAGCACGGGCAGGGCGCCGAGAGCCTCCTCGCGACCTTCGAGCAGCTGCGCCCCGTCGACCTGGCGAACGTCCTGCACCACCTGACGCCCAAGCGGCGCGCCGAGGTGGCCAACGCCCTCGACGACGACCGGCTCGCGGACGTACTGGAGGAGCTGCCCGAGGACGACCAGATCGAGATCCTCGGCAAGCTGAAGGAGGAACGGGCCGCCGACGTCCTGGAGGCGATGGACCCGGACGACGCTGCCGACCTGCTTTCCGAGCTGCCCGCCGACGACCAGGAGCGGCTGCTCACCCTGATGCAGCCGGAGGACGCGGCCGACGTGCGCCGCCTGCTGTCGTACGAGGAGAACACCGCGGGCGGTCTGATGACCACCGAGCCGATCGTGCTCCGCCCGGACGCCACGGTGGCCGACGCCCTGGCCCGGGTCCGGCAGGCCGACCTGTCGCCGGCGCTGGCCGCGCAGGTGTACGTGTGCCGGCCGCCCGACGAGACCCCGACCGGCAAGTACCTGGGCACCGTGCACTTCCAGCGGCTGCTGCGCGACCCCCCGTTCACCCTGGTCAGCTCCATCGTGGACACCGACCTGCCGCCGCTGCGGCCGGACGCCTCGCTGCCCGCCGTGACCAGCTACCTCGCCGCGTACAACATGGTGGCGGTACCAGTGGTCGACGAGAGCGGCTCGCTGCTGGGCGCGGTGACCGTGGACGACGTACTGGACCACCTGCTGCCGGACGACTGGCGGGAGACGGATTTCCACGCGGAGGAGGCGACCGGGCGTGGGCAGTGAGCGCGACGACGCGCGCGAACGGCGCCGGGAGCAGCTGCGGGAGCGGCGCGAACAGGCCCGCCAGCATGCGCGCCAGCAGGGCAGCCGGCACGCCCGTGCGCACGGGCTCGCCGACCGGGAGAAGGACCGCGAGCGGCCGAGGTCGCGGGACCGGGGCGAAGAGGCCGCGGAGCGGACCGGGTCGAGCGCGCTGACCCGTTCACGGGTCCGGCTGGACCTGCCGAGGGCGCCGCGGCGGGCGATCCTGCCCACGTACGACCCGGAGGCGTTCGGCCGGTTCTCGGAGAAGATCGCCCGGTTCCTCGGCACCGGCCGGTTCATCGTCTGGATGACGCTGGTCATCATCCTGTGGGTGCTGTGGAACGTCTTCGCGCCCGGGCACCTGCGGTTCGACCAGTACCCGTTCATCTTCCTGACCCTGATGCTGTCGCTGCAGGCCTCCTACGCCGCCCCGCTGATCCTGCTCGCGCAGAACCGGCAGGACGACCGGGACCGGGTCACCCACGAGCAGGACCGCAAGCAGAACGAGCGGTCGATCGCGGACACGGAATACCTGACGCGGGAGATCGCGGCGCTGCGGATGGGCCTGGGCGAGGTGGCGACCCGCGACTGGATCAGGTCGGAGTTCCAGGACCTGATCAAGGAGATGGACGAGCGGCGGCTGTTCCCGGCGGAGAGTGACGAAGGCGACCGCTAGCGGGCTTGGGGTTGGCGTGCTACCGGGCCGTACCATCGGGTCATGGCTACCGACACACCCGCTGCCGCCACGCCCGACCAGGACGCGATCCTCGACGCGCTGGCGACGGTCAACGACCCCGAGATCCACCGGCCGATCACCGAGCTCGGCATGGTCAAATCGGTGGAGATCGGCGACGGCGGCGCGGTCGCCGTCACGGTCTACCTGACGGTGTCGGGCTGTCCGATGCGCGACACGATCACCAAGAACGTGTCCGAGGCGGTCCTGAGGGTCGCGGGCGTCACCACGGTGGACGTCTCCCTCGACGTGATGAGCGACGAGCAGCGCAAGGAGCTGGCCACGGCGCTGCGCGGCGGCCAGGCCGAGCGCGAGGTGCCGTTCGCGAAGCCGGGTTCGCTGACCCGGGTGTACGCGGTGGCCTCCGGCAAGGGCGGCGTCGGCAAGTCCTCGGTGACGGTCAACCTGGCCGCGGCGATGGCCGCGGACGGCCTGAAGGTCGGCGTGGTCGACGCGGACATCTACGGGCACAGCGTGCCGCGGATGCTCGGCGTGGACGGCAGGCCCACCCAGGTCGAGAACATGATCATGCCGCCGTCGGCGAACGGCGTGAAGGTCATCTCCATCGGCATGTTCACCCCGGGCAACGCGCCGGTGGTGTGGCGCGGTCCGATGCTGCACCGCGCGCTCCAGCAGTTCCTCGCCGACGTCTTCTGGGGCGACCTGGACGTGCTGCTGCTGGACCTGCCGCCGGGCACCGGCGACATCGCGATCTCGGTGGCACAGCTGGTGCCGAACGCGGAGATCCTCGTGGTCACCACCCCGCAGCAGGCCGCCGCGGAGGTGGCGGAGCGGGCCGGCTCCATCGCCGTCCAGACCCACCAGAAGATCGTCGGCGTGGTCGAGAACATGTCCGGGCTGCCCTGCCCGCACTGCGACGAGATGGTGGACGTGTTCGGCACGGGCGGCGGCCAGCTGGTGGCCGACGGCCTGACCAAGACGGTCGGCGCGACGGTGCCGGTGCTGGGGCAGATCCCGATCGACGTCCGTCTCCGCGAGGGCGGCGACAACGGCCGCCCGGTCGTCCTCGCCGACCCCGACTCTCCGGCGGGCTCGGCCCTCCGCGCGATCGCCGGCAAGCTCGGCGGCCGCCAGCGGGGCCTCTCCGGCATGTCCCTGGGCATCACCCCGCGCAACAAGTTCTGACACCCCGCCCGACGTGAACGGCCACCGCCCTCGGCGGTGGCCGTCGCCGTATCCGGCCATGGGTCACGGGTGGCTACACGTACCCCGCGAGGTCCGTCTGCGCGAACGCCAGCCCGTACGCGCTCATCCCCCGCCCGTACGCGCCCACGTGCACCCCGGCCGGGGTCGACCCGGCCAGCACCCACCCGAACTCGGACTCCCGGTAGTGGAAGGGCACCGGCACGCCGTCCACCGGCAGCGACAGCGTCGACCAGTCCGGCCCCGCCAGGTCGTCGGCCAGCTCCCACGCCGCCTCGGTCTGCTGCTCCAGCCAGTCGCTGCGCCGCTGGTGGTCCATCTGCCCCGGCCAGGTGAAGGCCAGCAGGCCGGAGCCGGCCAGCCAGGCCGCCGAGGACACCGAGGTGGCCTCCAGCACGCCCGTGCCGTCCCCGCTGCGCCGCAGGGGGTTGCTGGCGACGGTGATCACCACCGCGAAACGGTCCTTCTCGCCGGTCGCGAGCTCACCCCGCGCGGACGGCTCGTCCCCGTGCCCGACCGAGCCGTGCTCGACGGTGCCGTCGGCGCCGGTGCCGACCTGCATCAGCCAGCGCGGCCCGGTGAACGCCTCGTCCAGCCCGTACCAGGGGAAATCCGCCCTGAGGAAGCCCTCGGCGGAGCGCCGGGCCACCGGCACGGGCCGCTGCGGCGCCGCGGCGGCCTGCGCCGCCGTCTCCGCCTCCGCCTGCGGCTGCGGCGCCGCCTCGGCGGGCGCGGGCGCCTGCTGCTCCGGCGTCGGAGGCGCGTCCGCCTCCGCGGCGGGCTGCGCCCCTACCCGGCTACTACTGGTGGTCTCCATCTACGCGGCCTCTCGTTCCGTGGGATCCGGAACGGCCCTCCCCCTCGCGTCGCTGGGGGCGCCCCCACCCACGGGCGGCCTGCGTCCGGACAGATGGAGAGAATAGCCACCCGTCCCGCCCTCACCGGGCAAGCGGCGACAGAACCCCCCGGGTGGCCTCACGCGCACCCCTCCGGGAGGCTCTTCCGCAGCGCCCGCCCGCGCGGGCCGCGTGTCGCTCAGGCCGTGTGTCGCTCAGGCCGCGTGTCGCCCGGGCCGCCCGTCGCTCAGGTCGCGTCCAGGTCGTACGCCGCCGGGCGCGGCGCCGCCGCGGGCCCCTCGGGCCTCTTCTCCAGGCTGGTGGTCCCGGGCGCGGGAGCATCCGTCTCGCGGCCGTTGACGGCGTCGGTGACCTCGCCCAGCTCCTTGCGCAGGTCGAAGCTGCCGCGGATCTCCTTCAGGTCCTCGTTCTCCGCCAGCTGCTTGCGGATGAACGTCTTCGGATTCAGGTCCTCGAACTCGAAGTCCTTGAAGTCCGGGCCGAGTTCCGAGCGGATGTCCTGCTTCGCGCTGTCCGAGAACGCGCGGACCTTCCGGATGAACCCCGTGACGTCCGAGATGACCTTCGGCAGCTTGTCGGGGCCGAAGACGAGGATCGCGAGCACCACGATGGTGACCAGCTCAAGGCCGCCTATGTCGTTGAACACCTTGCCGCTCCTTGGCTCTCATCCTCCGGGCCCCGACAACGGTACCCGGCGTTCTCGGCCGACCGACACCTCGCTCCACCAATACCCGCGGACGTCACGAACCGTTCGCCGAACCGAGGGTGAGTTCGATTCTCCGCTCCTGTCCGTCGCGGACCACCGTCAGGGTGAGCGGGTCGCCCGGGCGGTGCGCGCGGATCTTGATGATGAGCTCGTCCTGGCCGTGCACGCGCCGCCCGTCCACCCGCGTGATCACGTCGCCCGCCTCGATCCCGGCCCGGTCGGCCGGGCCGCCCGCCGTCCGGCTGCCGACCCGCGCGCCGTCGCCCTCGTACCGCAGGTCCAGGGTGACGCCGATGACGGGGTGGGTGGCGCGGCCGGTCCGGATGATCTCCTCGGCCACGCGTTTGCCCTGGTTGACGGGGATGGCGAAGCCGAGGCCGATGCTGCCGCTCTGCTGCTGGGGGCCGGTTCCGCCCTTCTCGGCGCCCCGGATGGCGCTGTTGATGCCGATCACCCGGGCGCGGGCGTCGAGCAGCGGGCCGCCGGAGTTGCCGGGGTTGATCGGCGCGTCGGTCTGCAGGGCGTCGACGTAGCTGACGTCGCTGCCGTCGCCCCTGTCCCCGCCCGCGGTGATGGGGCGGCCGGTGGCGCTGATGATCCCGGAGGTGACGGTGTTGGAGAGGTCGAACGGCGCGCCGATGGCCACCACCGGGTCGCCGACCTTGACGTTCTCGGAGTTGCCGAGGGCGAGCGGGCGCAGGCCCCGCACCCCGTCGACCTTGACGACGGCGAGGTCGTAACCGGTGTCGCGGCCGACGAGCTTCGCCGCCACGCTCTCCCCGGTGCTGAAGGTCACGAATATCTGCTTGGCGTCGGCGACCACGTGGTTGTTGGTGAGGATGTGTCCGCCCGGGTCGAGCACGAAGCCGGTCCCGGTGCCGCTGCCGCCGCCGTCGGCACCGCCGCCACCGCTGACGTGCAGGGTCACCACCCCCGGCAGGGCGGTGGCCGCGATCCCCGCCACGCTCTCGGGGGCCCGGCCCTTGCTCTCCGGGCCGGCCTGGGGGAGTTCCAGGCGGGTGGACGCCTGCCGCTCGGCGAGTACGCCTGCGTAGCCCCCGATGCCGCCGGCGAGCAGCGCGATGCCGACGCCGGCGGCGACCAGGGTCCGGCGACGGGGGCCGGCGGCGGGACGGCCGGCGTCGAAAACCTGCAGCGGGGCCTGCGGGGCCTCGCCCCAGGGGTCGTAGCGGGGGGCCGGCACGGCGGCGGCCGGCCGCTCACCGGCCGCTCCGCCCGCCGCGGCCGCCTCTCCGGCTCCGCCGGGCCCGGCGGGAGGTTCCTCCGCCGGACCCTCGGGGCGGCTCCACCACACCGGCCCCGGCTTGGCCGAGTCGGTCGCCTGGCTGTCGGACATGGACACTCCCCGCGTACGTACACGCCGTCGGACGGCACATCTGCGGAGGATTCAACCAGCTCGACCCCGCGCCGCGCGTCCAGTCACCCCACCGGGGTGACGGCCCGTACGGCGGGGGGCCGGACCGGCAGGTGGATCAGCGGCTGAGGCGGGCCGGGTGGGGGGACGGGGCCGGGGGCAGCGGGCCGGGCTGGGCGGCGGGGCGCCAGGCCGTGGCCAGGGCGGGGCTGGGGGCGCGGCCGTGCAGGGCCGCGTCCGCCATCAGGACGGCTCCGCCGGACATCGCTCCGCCGGACATCGCCCCACCCGGCGTCGGGAGTGCTCCGCCGGTCATCGTCGGCCGGATCGACGGGGTGACGTTCGCCCCGCCCTCGCCGCGCGCGTTCGGCTCGACGCGGGTCTCGATCGGCAGGGACCCGCCGAGCGCGATGGCCGCCAGCGAAACGGCGCCGGCGGCGACGAACGCGAACCGCCGGCGGGGGCGCCCGCCCACCTCATGGATCGGGAAACCCTGCCGCGGCGCGGACGGCGCGGCCGGCAGCGCGAACGCGAAAGGGTCCGCGCCGGGCGCGCCGGGGCCGCCCGGACCCCCGGGCTGTCCGGGCAGCCCCTGCAGACGGGCGAGCAACGCGGCCGGCGGTGGCGGCGGCGCGCTCTCCACGAACAGGGCCTTCAGGCGCCGCTGCGCGTCCGCCTCGGCCTTGCAGCGGGCGCAGGTCGCCAGGTGCGCGAGCACCCGCTCGCGCGCGTCATGGCTCAGCTCACCGTCCACCAGCGCGGCGAGCCGGTCGCCGAGATGCTGTTCCGCCGGTGACGGCGACGGGGTGGCTCCGGTCACTCGGTCCCGCCCCCTCCCCCGAACCGGCCCAGGACCCCAGTCCCGGCGACCCCGGCGACCCCGGCGAGCGCACGCTGCTCCGCCCGGGCCTCGGGAGAACGGTGCTTGAGCGCCTTGCGCAGGTGGGAGCGGCCGCGGTGGATCCGGCTGCGGACCGTACCGAGCTTCACACCGAGGGTGGCGGCGATCTCCTCGTACGACAGGCCCTCGATGTCACAGAGCACGACGGCGGCGCGGAACTCGGGCGCGAGGGTGTCCAGCGCCTGCTGGACATCGGCGTCGAAGTGCGTGTCGTGCAGCACCTGCTGCGGGGAGGGCTCACGGCTGGGCAGCCGCTCCGCGGCGTCGTCGGCGAGCGAGTCGAAGCGGATCCGCTGCTTGCGGCGGACCATGTCGAGGAAGAGGTTCGTGGTGATGCGGTGCAGCCAGCCCTCGAAGGTGCCCGGCGTGTAGGTGGAGAGGGAGCGGAAGACCCGGACGAAGACCTCCTGGGTGAGGTCCTCGGCGTCGTGCTGGTTTCCCGTCAGCCGGTAGGCGAGGCGGTAGACGCGGGCGCTGTGCGTGCTGACGATCTCCTCCCACGAGGGAGGCGTCCACGCCTGGGAGCCCGCATCGGCGGCAAAGGTCGCGGTGGTCGCGGTGGCGGCGGAGTGGAAGCGGTCGGCAGCAGCAATGTCGGTCACGGATTTCGGCTCACCCGCCGACCAGAAGAGGCGTCTGAATACACCTCCACGATCCACAGGCGCAGCCGCACCTCCCCTATCGGCTCTGGTGGTGTCCAGTGGAGCCCCTACCATAGCCACCCCCTCCGTCAGCTTGGGATAAGTGTTTTTGCCCGAACTTTGCACGGGTCGAGGGACGAATGCCCCCTCTCCGACTTCAACGCCCGGTCCCATCTGCGGGTTCCCGCGACCAACGGATACAGTCACCGTTGCGCCAACTAAGGGGACAGGAGAGGGTCATTACCGGCAACCGGCAGACGAGCTGGGCGTTCGCCGACGCGTTTGTCGCCGAGGACGACGCTCTGCGGTGGGCCCGCGACCGGGCGAGGGAGGCGGGCCTGCGTTCCGTCTCCCCCGGCACCGGGGCCGCGCTGCGCCTGCTCGCCGCCACCGCCGACGCCAAGGCCGTCGCGGAGATCGGCACCGGCACCGGAGTCTCCGGCATCCACCTCCTGCACGGCATGCGCCCGGACGGCGTACTGACCACGGTGGACCCCGAACCCGACCGGCAGGCGTTCGCCCGGCAGGCGTTCCGGGCGGCCGGCTTCGCGGGCAACCGGGCCCGCTTCATCCCCGGCCGGGCCCTGGACGTCCTGCCCCGGCTCGCGGACGGCGGGTACGACCTGGTGTTCTGCGACGGCGACCCGTGCGAGTCCCTGGACTATCTAGCTGAATCGTTGCGCCTGCTGCGCCCCGGCGGGCTGGTGTGCTTCGAAGGGGTCTTCTCCGACGGCCGTACGGTCGACTCGGCCGCCCAGCCCCTCGAGGTGCTCCGGGTCCGGGAGCTGCTCCGCACGGTCCGCGAGAGCCCGTCCCTGGACGCGGCGGTGCTGCCGGTGGGCGACGGCCTCCTCTGCGCCGTCCGGCGCTGACGCCGCCGGCCCGGCGCGACCCCGGCGCCGCACCCCCGGCGGGCGCGCGCACGCACGACACCCGCACGGACACACCCGCACGGATACAGCCCACGGATACAGCGCTGCCCCGGTCGCACGGGGCGACCGGGGCAGCGGTAAGAATTCAAAGGGTGCCGGCGCTTCAGCCGACGACCTTCTTCAGGGCGTCACCGAGGGCATCGGCCTCGTCCGGGGTCAGCTCGACCACGAGCCGACCGCCGCCTTCGAGCGGTACGCGCATGACGATGCCCCGCCCCTCCTTGGTCACCTCGAGCGGGCCGTCACCCGTCCGCGGCTTCATGGCCGCCATGCTCGTTCCCCTTCCTGAAACCAGCTCATCGTCAGCCGACGGCCCCATTCAGGCGCCTAGTACCCGGCATCGAACACATTGCTTCCCGGCCATTATCCCGCATGTCAGGACCCGATGACCAACATCAGCGGGGAACGCTTGGGCAACGCGCTCGTCCAAAACCACTCATTTCGGGGATCCGCCTGCGATACTTCGCCCCCGCCGCCGGGACCGGACGCCTCCGATCTTTGACGCACATCACACAACGGGGCGTGCCGGTGCCCCGGAGGTTCCGCCATGCTGACCCGAGACGACACCCGCGACGAAGGGGGAATCCCGCGCCATGGCCGACAGCGTGCTCTACGAAGTGACCGACGGACTCGCGACGATCACGATCAACCGCCCCGATGCGATGAACGCCATGAACACCGAGGCGAAGGTCGCCCTGCGGGACGCGGTCGAGGCGGCGGCCGGGGACCCGGCGGTCCGGGCGGTCCTGCTGACCGCGGCCGGCGGCCGCGCCTTCTGCGTCGGCCAGGACCTCAAGGAGCACGTCGGGAACCTGGCCTCGGACCGCGAGCGCGGCACCTCGCTGACCATGACCACGGTCGCCGACCACTACAACCCGATCGTCCGCGCCCTCGCCGGGATGCCGAAGCCGGTGGTGGCGGGCGTGAACGGGGTCGCGGCGGGCGCCGGCTTCGGCTTCGCGCTGGCCGCGGACTACCGCGTGGTCGCCGACACCGCCTCCTTCAACACCTCCTTCGCCGGGGTGGCGCTCACCTCCGACTCCGGCATGTCCTGGACCCTGCCACGGCTGATCGGCGCCTCCCGGGCGTCCGACCTGCTGCTGTTCCCGCGCAACCTGAAGGCGCAGGAGGCCTACGAGCTCGGCATCGCCAACCGCGTGGTCCCGGCGGATTCCCTGGCGGCGGAGGCGGCGGCGGTGGCCCGGAAGCTGGCCGACGGCCCGACGGTCGCCTACGCGGCGATCAAGGCCTCGCTGGCGTTCGGGGCCTCGCACTCGCTGTCCGAGGCGCTGGAGAAGGAGGACGAGCTCCAGACCCTGGCCGGGGCCTCCGAGGACCACTCCATCGCGGTGGCCGCCTTCCTGGCCAAGGAAGCCCCGAAGTACCTGGGCCGCTAGGGCCTGATCCGCCGGACAGGCCCTGTCCGGCCGCCCCGGCCTCCCCGCCCGCGGTCAGCCGCGGGTGCGGGAGGCGCAGCTGGACAGGTGGTCGTTGACCAGGCCGCAGGCCTGCATCAGGGCGTAGGCCGTGGTCGGGCCGACGAAGCGGAGGCCGGCCTTCTTCAGGGCCTTGGCCAGGGCCGTGGACTCCGCGGTCACCGCCGGGACTTCCGAGGTGCTGTGCGGTGCGGGGGCCGGCTCCGCCGGGGCGTGCGACCAGATCAGCCCGTCCAGCTCGCCCGGCTCCCACCCGGCCAGCACCTTCGCGTTGGCCAGGGTCGCCTCGATCTTCATGCGGTTGCGGATGATCGCCTGGTCCGCCAGCAGCCGTTCCACCTCGCGCTCGCCGAACTCCGCGACCGCGGCGATCTCGAAGCCCGCGAAAGCGGCCCGGAAGCCCTCCCGCCGCCGCAGGATCGTCAGCCAGGACAGCCCCGACTGGAACGCCTCCAGGCAGAGCCGCTCGTACAGCGCGTCGTCCCCGTGGACCGGGCGCCCCCACTCCTCGTCGTGGTAGGCGATGTAGTCCTCGGTGGCCAGCGACCACGGGCAGCGCAGCGCCCCGTCCGGCCCCGGGACGGCGAGGACGGCCGGTGCGGTCACTGGTCACCCTTGGTGAGCAGCGGGCGCGCCGCCGCGGCCGCCTCCAGCTCGGCGATGCGCGCGTCGCGCGCCTCCAGCTCCGCGCCCAGCCGGGCCAGTGCCTCGTCCACCTCCGCCATCCGGTAGCCGCGTGGCGAGACCGGCAGCCGCAGGGCGTCCACGTCGGCGCGTACGACGGCCCGGTGCTCGGGCAGGCCGTCCACGACCTGCTCGGGCGCGGCCTCCGGCAGCACCGCCTCCTCACCACCGCCGATCACGGCGAGGGTGACCGCGGCGACGACCACGACCAGCGCGATCAGCAGGAACCAGAACACGATCACTCCCTCTGTCCAGGACGGCCCAGGACGGCCCTCGACGGCCCATGACGGCCGACCACCTCCGGCGACGACACCTCCGGGGTCTCGATCGTCGCACGGACCCGCGGCGGTTAAGGTCGCAGGCGGACCGTCAAAGGAGGAAACAGGGGATGCTGCGACTGGGCAGGCGCGAGTTCGACACCCACGAGCCGGTCATCATGGCCATCGTGAACCGGACCCCGGACTCCTTCTACGACCAGGGCGCCACCTTCCGGGACGAGCCGGCCCTGGACCGGGTCGAGCAGGCGGTGGCCGAGGGTGCCGCGATCATCGACATCGGCGGGGTGAAGGCCGGTCCGGGCGAGCACGTGGACGCGGCCGAGGAGGCCCGCCGGACCGTCGGCTTCGTGGCCGAGGTGCGGCGGCGGCACCCGGACGTGGTGATCAGCGTGGACACCTGGCGGCACGAGGTCGGCGAGGCCGTCTGCGAGGCGGGCGCCGACCTGCTGAACGACGCCTGGGGCGGGGTCGATCCGAAGCTGGCCGAGGTCGCCGCCCGGCACGGCGTGGGCCTGGTCTGCACGCACGCGGGCGGGGTCGAGCCCCGCACGCGGCCGCACCGGACCGAGTACGCGGACGTGATGGCGGACATCCTCGGGGTCACCCTGGGGCTGGCCCAGCGTGCCGCCGCCCTGGGCGTGCGCCGCGACGCGATCCTGATCGACCCGGGCCACGACTTCGGGAAGAACACCCGGCACTCGCTGGAAGCCACCCGCCGGCTGGGCGAGATGACGGAGACCGGCTGGCCGGTCCTGGTCTCCCTGTCCAACAAGGACTTCGTCGGCGAGACCCTCGACATGCCGGTCAAAGAGCGCCTGCTGGGGACCCTGGCGACCACCGCCGTCTCGGCCTGGCTGGGCGCCCAGGTCTACCGCGTCCACGAGGTCGCGGAGACCCGGCAGATCCTGGACATGGTCCGGTCCATCCAGGGGCTGCGTCCCCCGGCGGTCGCCCGCCGGGGGCTCGCCTGACGGCCCCCCTACGGGGGCTCCGGCGCCGGGCGGGTTACTTCCCGACTTCCTTGGTGACCAGGGCGATGGCCTCGTCCACGTCGTCGGTGACGTGGAAGAGGAACAGGTCGTGCGGCGAGGCCTTGCCCTGTGCCACCACCGTGTTCTTCAGCCAGTCGACCAGGCCCTGCCAGTACTCGGTGCCGAACAGCACGATCGGGAACCGGGTGATCTTCTGGGTCTGGACCAGGGTCAGCGCCTCGAACAGCTCGTCCAGCGTGCCGAGGCCGCCGGGCAGGACCACGAACCCCTGCGAGTACTTCACGAACATCGTCTTCCGGACGAAGAAGTACCGGAAGTTCAGACCCAGGTCGACGTGCGCGTTGAGGCCCTGCTCGAAGGGCAGCTCGATACCGAGGCCGACGGAGATCCCGTTGGCCTCCCGGGCGCCCTTGTTCGCGGCCTCCATCGCCCCCGGACCGCCGCCGGTGATCACCGCGAAGCCGGCGTCGACCAGCGCCCGGCCGATCCGTACGCCGGCCTCGTACTCCGGCGAGTCCACCGGAGTACGGGCCGATCCGAACACGCTGATCGCGGGCGGCAGCTCCGCCAGCGTCCCGAAGCCCTCGATGAACTCGGACTGGATGCGCAGCACCCGCCAGGGATCGGTGTGCACCCACTCCGTCGGACCGGCCGAGTCCAGCAGCCGCTGGTCGGTCGTACTGCCCGCCTGCACCTGGCCACGCCTCCGCAGCACCGGTCCGAGCTGTTGCTCCTCCGGCTTCCGGCGGCCGTTCTCAGGGTTGGCCATCGTGTGCTCCCTCCTGACGATCGTCCGGCAAGGGTAGGCGCACGAAGGTGGCCGGGAGCGGAATTCAGTCCGTCAACCAGGCACGGAGTCGTTCTTCGCAGTGGAGGATGGCCTTGGTCTCGACCCGCTCGTCGACCTTGTGGGCGAGCAGCGCGTCACCGGGGCCGTAGTTCACCGCGGGCACGCCGAGCGCGCTGAACCGGGAGACGTCCGTCCAGCCGAACTTCGGCATGGCACGGCCGCCGACCGCCTCCATGAAGGCCGCCGCGGCCGGGTGGGACAGGCCGGGCAGGGCGCCGCCGGAGGAGTCGTCGACCACGAACTCGTCGATCGGGCAGTCCGCGAAGACCTCCTTCACGTGCGCCAGCGCCTCCTCCTCGCTGCGGTCGGGGGCGTAGCGGAAGTTCACGGTCACGGTGCAGGAGTCGGGGATGACGTTGTTGGCGACGCCGCCCTCGATGCGGACCGCGTTCAGGCCCTCGTGGTACTCCAGGCCGTCGATCACCGGCTTGCGCGGCTCGTACGCGGCCAGCCTGGCCAGGATCGGCGAGGCCGTGTGGATGGCGTTGGAGCCCATCCAGCTCCGGGCGGAGTGGGCGCGCTCCCCGGAGGTGCGGAGCAGCACCCGCAGGGTGCCCTGGCAGCCGCCCTCGACCTCCGCGTCGGAGGGTTCGAGGAGCACCGCGAAGTCCCCGGCCAGCCAGTCGGGGTGGGCCTCGGCGACCTTGCCGAGGCCGTTCAGGTCGGCGGCGACTTCTTCCTGGTCGTAGAAGACGAACGTCAGGTCGCGGTTCGGCTCCGGCACGGTGGCCGCGATGCGGAGCTGGACGGCGACCCCGGACTTCATGTCGGTGGTGCCGCAGCCCCACAGCACGTCGTTCTCGTCCAGCCGGGACGGCACGTTGTCGGCGATGGGCACGGTGTCCAGGTGTCCGGCGAGTACGACGCGCTCGGCGCGGCCGAGGTGCGTACGGGCCACGACGTTGTTGCCGTAGCGGTCCACGGTGAGGTGCGGCAGCTTGCGCAGTGCTTCCTCGACGGCGTCGGCGAGGACCTTCTCGTCGCCGCTCACGGACGGGATGTCGACGAGCCGGGCGGTCAGCTCGGCGGCGTCCAGGGTGAGGTCGAGCTCGGATTCGGTCATGAGGCACCCTAACTCCAGGAGCTTTGGCCAAGGGGTCTCGTCCGGACACTGGACGTGTCGTGCGGCTCAAGTACGGTGGGCCGCGTGTCCCCCAACGATCAGCGAAGACCACGCTCCCGCCGCCGTCCGGCCCGCCTGGTGGGCGGTTCGCTGGTGCTGCTCGGTCTGGCCGGATATTTCCTGGCGCAGTACGACTCGACGGGTGGTGCCGGGGCCCCGCACTGCACCGTCCGGGCCGCGGACGGCTCGTCCGCCGGGGAGGGTTCCTCCTACGAGCTCAGTCCGGAGCAGGCGGCGCACGCGGCGACCATCGCCGCCGTCGGCACCGCCAAGGGGCTGCCCGAGCGGGCCGTGACGATCGCGATGGCCACGGCCATGCAGGAGTCCGCGCTGCGCAACCTCGACCACGGCGACCGGGATTCGCTGGGGCTGTTCCAGCAGCGCCCTTCGATGGGCTGGGGCACCCCGGACCAGATCAGGGACCCGGTGTACTCGGCGGGGATCTTCTACGACCGGCTGGCGAAGGTGCCGGGCTATTCGCGGCTGCCGCTGACGGTGGCCGCGCAGAAGGTCCAGAAGAGCGGCTTCCCGCAGGCGTACGCCAAGCACGAGCCGGACGCGGTGCTGCTGGCCGCGGCCCTGACCGGCCGCGCGCCGGCCGCGCTGAGCTGCAGCGGGCCCGTACCGCAGACCGCGGGAGACCGGGCGGAGGTGGCGGCGCGCCTGGAGCGGGTGTTCGGCGAGGGGGTGCGGGCGGGTTCCGGCACCGAGGACGACGGGGCGGTGTCCGTGCCCCTGCTGCCGGCGTCCGGCAAGGGCGCTTCGGGCGGGGCCGACGGGGACGAGCGGCGCGGCTGGGAGATAGCCCACTGGGCGGTGGCGAACTCGTCGGGGCTGGGCATCGAGCGGGTGGCGTACGCGGGCCGGGCCTGGACCGCGGGGAACAAGGGGCGCTGGCAGGAGACCGGCGGGCAGGGGAAGTCCGGGGACGGCGATCCGCGGAACGCGGACGACGGCACGGTCCGGATTTTCCTCGCACGGTAGGGCGCGCGGGGGTTCGCACCACAGTTCAGGGAGTCACCTGTCCGGGGTGCGGAATCCCGGTACGGGGCCGATAAAACGACGCATTGCCAGGTCTTTACCCGGCAATTCCGCAACCTCGGCCGCCCCTGGAGGAGTTGTTCACGGCGTAATCGGCAAGCCAACGCTAGGAGCACGCACCATGTCCCTCCCCCTGACCCGTCGGATCGCCCGTGCCGCGCTGCTCGTCGCGGCCGGAGCCGCCCCCGTGGTCGTGGCGGCCGGATCGGCGAGCGCCGCGGGCGTCGAATCCGCCCCCGTCCCCGCGCTGGGTTCGATCGGCGCTCTGGACTCCGCGACCGGCCTCGTCGGCGGCGCCACCCAGGACGGCGGCCTGCCGACCGAGCAGCTGCTCGGCGGTGTGCCGGCCGGCCAGGCGCTGTCCGCCGTGCCCACCACGGACGCGCTGTCGGCGACGCAGAGCCTGCCGCTCGGCGGCTGACCACCGCCGCCGCTCCGTACGGGCGCCGAAGCCGCACGGAACGCACGAACACCGAGAAACACCGGAAACACCGGAAACACCGGAAACACCGAGGGGGCCCGGAGCGTGCGCTCCGGGCCCCCTCGGGCTGTCCGCGGGACCGTTCAGCCCAGGCGCTTGACCGCGGCCTCGACCCGCTCGTCGGTCGCGGTGAACGCGACCCGGACGTGGCTGCCGCCCGCCTCGCCGTAGAAGTCGCCGGGCGCGACCAGGATGCCGAGGTCCGCGAGGTGGGCGACGGTGTCCCAGCAGGGCTCGTCCCTGGTCGCCCACAGGTAGAGGCTGGCCTCGCTGTGCTCGATCCGGAAGCCGTGCGCCTCCAGCGCGGCCCGCAGGGCGGCCCGCCGGGCGGCGTACCGCTCCCGCTGCTCGTGGACGTGCACGTCGTCACCCAGGGCCGCGACCGTGGCCGCCTGCACCGGCGCGGCGGTCATCATGCCGCCGTGCTTGCGGATCTGCAGGAGCTCGCCGAGCACCTCGGCGTCGCCGGCCAGGAAAGCGGCACGGTAGCCCGCCAGGTTGGAGCGCTTGGACAGCGAGTGCACGGCGACCAGGCCCTCGAAGGAACCGCCGCAGACGTCCTCGTGCAGCACCGAGACCGGTTCGGCCTCCCAGCCCAGCTCCAGGTAGCACTCGTCGCTGAAGACCAGGATCCCGTGCTCCCGGGCCCAGGCGACGATCCGGACCAGTTCCTCCTTGGGGAGCACCTTGCCGGTCGGGTTGGACGGGGAGTTGAGCCACAGCAGCTTGACCCGCGCGGGGTCGAGGTCGGCCACCGGGTCCTCGTAGACGACCGGTTCGGCACCGCACAGCCGGGCGCCGACCTCGTACGTCGGGTAGGCGAGCCGGGGGTAGGCGACCTGGTCACCGGCGCCGAGGCCGAGCTGGGTCGGCAGCCAGGCCACCAGCTCCTTGGAGCCGACCACCGGCAGCACGTTGCGGTGGGCGGCCCCGCGGGCGCCCAGACGCCGCTCCACCCAGCCGGAGATCGCGTCGCGCAGCTCGGGCGTCCCCCACACCGTGGGATAGCCCGGGGAGTCGGCGGCGGCGACCAGGGCCTGCTGGATCAGCTCCGGCACCGGGTCCACGGGGGTGCCGACGGACAGGTCGACGATGCCGTCCGGGTGGGCGGCGGCGGTTGCCTTGTACGGCTCCAGCTTGTCCCAGGGGAAGACGGGCAGACGGGACGATACTGCGGCCACGGTGCTGTGCTCGCTTTCTGCGGAGGCTCCGGAGGGCTCTTCCGAAACAAGCCCGGTCCTGGCGGCAGGACTGCCGCGCAGGACCGGGATGGTGGTTCAGTGCCCGGCGTTGATGTCCGCCGGCTGGGACGCGACGAAGGGGTGGTCGCGCTCGATCAGGCCGAGCTTGGAGGCACCACCGGGCGAACCGAGCTCGTCGAAGAACTCGACGTTCGCCTTGTAGTAGTCCTTCCACTCCTCCGGAGTGTCGTCCTCGTAGAAGATCGCCTCGACGGGGCACACCGGCTCACAGGCGCCGCAGTCGACGCATTCGTCCGGGTGGATGTACAAGGACCGCTGGCCCTCGTAGATGCAGTCGACGGGGCACTCTTCGATGCATGCCTTGTCCTTGACGTCGACACAAGGCTCCGCGATGACGTAGGTCACGCTCTGTTCCTCCTCGGTAGGGCTGTCCATATCGCGCGGGAGCGCGGCGTCGTCGATGCCCGCACCTAGTATCGCCGTTCCCGGCCACGAACCGAACAAGAGGGGCTACAGAGCTGTGGAGATCACTGGTGGAGCACTGCTGGAGATTCGCATCACCCCTGCTGACGTGGGTAAACGAGTCTCCGTGCGAAGCCTGCTGTCTGCTCGTGCCGGGGGTGCGGCGTTCACGGATGCGGTCGGTGTTCTCACATCATGGACCAACGGTGTGCTGGTGATCACACGAAAGAGCGGGGAAACCGTCCGGATCGCGGAATCCTCCCTGGTCGCGGGCAAGGTCGTGCCGCCGGCTCCGGCCCGCCGCAGGGGTCCGGCCGCCCGTTTCGAGGAGCTCGCGCGGGTGGGCGCGCGGGCCTGGCAGCCGCTGGAGACCGAGCCCCTGGGCGGCTGGACACTGCGCGCGGCGGCGGGTTTCACCCGGCGGGCGAACTCCGTACTCCCCCTCGGCGACCTGGGGATACCGCTGGACGAAGCACTCGCGCGGGTGACGGCCTGGTATGCGGAACGGGGACTTCCGCCCTATCTGCAGACCTCGACCGGTGCCGCTGACACCCAGGAGGCGCTGTGCGCGGCACTGGAGGAGCGCGGCTGGGTGCGGGAGGTGTCCACGGAGGTCCGGATCGCCTCGCTGGCCCCGATCGCCGACGCGACGGCGCCGGGGGATGTGTCAGGTCCCGGCTCGGGTGCCGCCCCGGGGGCCGGGCCGCAGGTCCTGCTGTCGCGGGAGTGCGACGAGGAGTGGCTGGCGCACTACGGAAAGGTCTCCGACCCCGAGGTGGCCCGCAGGGTCCTGTCGTCCGGCCCCTCCGTCTGGTTCGCGAAGGTGCCCGGGAAGGCGATCGGACGGCTGGTGGTCGACGGCCGGTGGGCCGGGTTCGGCGCGCTGGAGGTCGCCCCGGAGCACCGCCGGCAGGGCCTGGCCACCGCCGTGATGGCCGCACTGGCCCGGCAGGCGCTGGCGGAGGGCGCATCGGCGGCCTGGCTCCAGGTGGAGACCGGCAACGGCGGCGCCCGCGGCCTGTACGACGGCATGGGTTTCGCGACGCACCACCTCTACCACCACTTCCGGGCGGCGGGCTCGTGAGCGACTTCCGGGACGCCTTCGCGGAGGAGGCCCGGTCCGAGCGCCCCGACCTGTCGCTGCTCTGCCTCTACCTGGCCGCGGAGGCCGATCCGGAGCTGGACGAGCGGGCGGTCGACGAGGCGCAGATCGAACTGGACCGGCTGGCCGGAATGCTGCCGTACGGGCGGCGCAGCCCGCGGGCCTGGGCGGCGGCGGTGACGGAACTGCTGGGCGGGCGGCTGGGCTTCCACGGCACCCCGGCGGACTACGGCCGGCTGTCGTCCTCCCTCCTGCACCGGGTGCTCCGGCGGCGGCGCGGGCTGCCGATCCTGCTGTCGGTGGTGTGGCTGGAGGTGGCCCGGAGGGCCGGTGCGCCGGTCTACGGGCTGGGCCTGCCGGGCCACTTCGTGGTGGGCTTCGGCGATCCGGAGGAGCGGGTCACGGTGGACCCGTTCGCGGGCGGGGCCTCGCTGGGCGCGGGGCCGGCGGAACTGGCCTCGGAGCCGCTCGAACCGGCCCGCACCCTGGACATCGTGCTGCGGATCCTGAACAACATCCGGGCCTGGGCGGCGACCCGGCCGGAGCAGTCCGCGGTGGCGCTGTGGGCGCTGGACCTGTCGCTGCTGCTGCCCTCGCACCCCGCGGCGCTCCGCTACGAGCGGGCCCGGCTGCTGGTGGACCGGGGCGAGTTCCTGGGCGGCGCGGCCGAACTGGAGGCGTACGCGGAGGTGGTCGGGGCCGTGGACGAGGGGGCGGCCGCCCGTATCCGCGCGGAGGCCCGCGCCGCCCGCGCACTGCTGAACTGAAGAGGCTGAAGACGCCGAAGACGCCGAAGACGCCGAGAGCCCCTGCCGGGTACGGGCAGGGGCTCTCGGTACGGACGGCCGGTCGGCCGGTCGGCCGACCGGTCAGCCGCGTCAGCTGGGGTCGGTCTCGATGACGGCGACCCGCTCGGCCGCGGTCTTGCCCCGCAGCGCCTTGCCCAGCGCACCCGCGACGTCCTGCGGGGTGACGGCGGTCTTCTCGCCGTTGCCGCGCGTGATCAGGACCCCGTCGAAGGTGTTCCCGTAGAGCTCCTTGAGCGCCTCCAGGTCGTACTTCTCGACCAGCTTCCCGCCTTCCACGGCGGTCATGCTCAGGATCTTGGGGAGGGACTTGCCCGGTCCGAACGGGATGGACTTCCCGCCCGCCTTGACGATGACGTTCCCGGACATCGCCGGCTTGGCGAACTCGTCCATCGCGCGGTCGAGTTCGGCCTGGCTGACGGTCGGGGCCTTGTCGGTCACCGGGAGGTCCACGGGCACGGCCCTGCCGGTCTCCACCTGGGCCCGGTACGCCTCGGTCACCTTCGCGATCGAGGCGTCCACGTCCAGGCTCTTGCCGGCCTTCCCGGGGACCGGGGTGACCTTGTTCGGCTCGAACTTGATGGTGGCCTCGGTGGCGCTGCCGGAGCTGCCGGCCAGTTCCTGGAGGGCGACCAGCAGCTTCTCCTCGTCCACCGGGATGACCGGGGTGGCCGGGCGCTCCTGGCCGATGAGGGAACCGATCACGGTGACCGGGTTGTAGTCGCTGCCGGTCGCGTTGCGCACGGTGGTCTGGCTGTCGAGGGCGAGCCCGGCCTTCTCCGGCTTCAGCTCGACCTGCTTGCCGCCGACGTTCAGCTGGAGCGGCGAGGAGGCGCGGTTGCCGAACGCGGTCTGCATCTTGGCGACGGCCTCCTCGCGGGTGCCGCTGATGTCCACGCCGAGGACCGTGGTGCCCTTGGGTACGTCGGAGTGGTTGAGCAGCAGCCCGGCGCCGTAGGCGACGCCGAGCAGGACGACGATCCCGACGCCGGCCAGGACCAGCTTGGAGCGGCCCTTCTTCTTGGCCGGCCCGGCGGAGGCCGGGGTGCCGGCGGCGGGCCGGCGGGGCGGCGGCAGCGGGTCGTCGAAGACCGGTACGGGGGCCGGGGCGGGCCGGGGCATGGCGGCCGCGGCCACGGCGGCCGGGCTGTCGACGCGCGGCAGGGTCCCGGTGCCGACCTCGGGGCCGGGCCAGCGGGGGGCGTTCGGGTCGGTCTCGGCCGGGGGGCCGGCGACGGGCATACCGCCGAAAGCGGGGCCGCCGGTGGGGCCGCCCGGCCCCCCGGCCGGGACCGCGGCGGCGCCCGGAACGGGGCCGGCGCCGGGCACGGGGCCGGGAACAGGTCCGGCGCCGGGCACGAAACCGCCTCCGGGAACGCCGGGAACGCCGGGGACGCCGGGTGCCGCGCCCTGGCCGGGGCCGGGGGGTGCGAAGCCGCCGTGGGCGGCGGGGGCACCGGCGGCCTGGCCGGCGCCCGGGCCGGGCGGGAAGCCACCGGGCGCGGCGGGGCCGCCGGGCGCCGGGGTGCCCGGGGCTTCGGCCTGGAAGCGGTTCGGGAGCGGGGGGGTGCCCGGGCCGGGACCCTGGCCGAAGCCCTGCCCGGGGCCCTGGGCCGGACCCCGGCCGGGCGCGCCGCCCGGGCCGGCGAAGCCCTCGGGGGCCGGGGCCGGAGCACCGGTGCGGCCCGAGGGGGCGGAGCCGGCGGGGGCGCCGGGACCGGTGCCGCGCGGGCCCGCGCCCACACCGGGACCGCCCGGGCGGGTCGGCAGGCCGGGCCGGGGAGCCGGCGCGGCCTGGGGCGCCGGTGCGGCCGCGCCGGCCGAGGACTTGCGCGGGGCGAACCAGTTGCTGCCCTCGGCGGCGGCCGGTGCCTTCTCGGCGGCGGGCGCGGACTCGCCCCCGGTCGGCAGGGCCCGGGGCGAGGGGGGCGGCGAGGCGGGCGCGGCCTTGGCGGCCGGGGCCTCGGCCCCGCCGTCGGCCTCGCTCTCGCCGACCGGCTTGCGGACGACCACGGGCGGGATCGGCCGGGAGCCCGGAATGTTGATCCGGATCCGGGTCGTCAGCGTGGTCTCGGTCTTCGGCACGTCGGAGTCGGCCGCGTCGCCTGCGGCGCGGCCTGCGGCAGGACCAGTCGGCTTGGAAGTCACAGTGTTCCCCTCCGGGGCGTTCGCCGGGTGCTGGCGTGATCCGTACGGCGGCATACCCGACGGGTAAGCGGCTCCACCGCGCCCCTGGGGCCCGGAGGACGAACTGTCAGTTTCACGACTCAAGGCAGGTTCTCCCGGTTGGCTCCGCCGCCCGTCATACCGTGCGCGGGCAGCTCGGCGGCCCGTACACCATACTGTCCGCCGCCGTGGCGCAACCGGTGGGCGGCGCAAGCGGGGTTCCGGCCGCGGCCGGGGCGGTGTCCACGTGCCCGTTCCGCAACCCCGGGCGCTGTTCCGGGCACT
The DNA here is from genome assembly GCF_056436025.1 of Streptomyces sp. NPDC043853. Lineage (NCBI taxonomy): Bacteria > Bacillati > Actinomycetota > Actinomycetes > Kitasatosporales > Streptomycetaceae > Streptomyces > Streptomyces sp. NPDC043853. The sequence continues at coordinate 47,114 of NZ_JBWKDJ010000015.1, read as the reverse complement.
GATGCCGGGACCACCCCGAACGGGACGTCACCTGCCGGGCCGCGCGGCCGAAAACGTTCGGTCGGCGGGCCCGCGCATCGTGGCGCACATCACAGCGGCCGCAGCGCCACCCAAAAGGTATGCATACATGCCGATTCCGGTTGATCCCAGCAGGAAGTCCCCTTCCGGACGCGGCACGCTGAGCACCACGTAGGTGAGGAACCATCCGGCGGCGGCCACACCGACCCCGAGGCCGCTGCCGGTGGCGATCCGGCCCGCCAGGAACACCCCGAGAACCGCCACCAGGGCCAGCAGCAGCCCGCCCGGGAACCACAGGCCGACCACGAGCCAGCCCGCCGCGCCGGTCACCGCTCCGGCCACCAGCAGGGCCAGCAGCGCCGCGATCCGCCCGGCGGTGAAGGTGCCGCTCATGCGGGGACCCCCTCGGCCCCGGCGGCTCCGGTCCCGGCCGGTTCGATTCCGGCGAACAGGTCGTGTTCGCGCGTGCCGGCCGGGGCTCCGGAGCGGCCGGCGGCCAACTCGTAGTACTCGCGCGCGAAGAGCGGCTGGGCCAGGTCGTTGGAGAGCGCGAAGAACGGGCCGTCGACGGCGATCTGGGTGACGTGGGCGCGCATCGCGGCCGCCTTGGCGGCCCGGTAGGCGGTGTCGCCGGCGGCCTCGTCGTCGCCGATCTCGGCGGTGATCCGGTCGTCGTCCACGACCCCCGGCACGTCCGTCGGGCTCGCGACCCCGGGGAACCGGCCCTCGGCGCCGGCCGCCCGGAGCTTCTCGAAGCCCTCCTCGACCACCGAGCGCGGGACCCGGTTCCAGTAGATCTTGGCGATCGCGTGCGGTTCGCCGAGGTCGCGCCGGAACGCCTTCTCCCCGGCCAGTTCGGCGGCGCGCATGGCGACCCGGTGGGCCTGGATGTGGTCGGGGTGGCCGTAGCCGCCATCGGGGTCGTAGGTGACCAGCACCTGCGGACGGAGGGACCGGATCACCTCCACGAGGTACGCGGCGGCCTCGTCGACGTCGGCCGCCCAGAAGGCGCCGGGCCGGTGGTTCTGCTCCACGCCCATCATCCCGGAGTCGCGGAACCGTCCCGGGCCGCCGAGGAACCGGTGGTCGGCGACCCCCAGCTCGGCCATCGCCGCGGCGAGCTCGCCCACCCGGTGCTCCCCCAGGCCGTCCTCGCGGTCGGCCGCCAGGTGCGCCAGCTCCGGCGGGATGACCTCACCCTCCTCGCCCAGCGTGCAGGTGACCAGGGCGACATGGGCTCCCTCGGCCGCGTACTTGGCCATGGTGACGCCGTTGTTGATGGACTCGTCGTCCGGGTGCGCGTGCACGAGGAGCAGACGCCGGGCTGGAAGAGCGTTCATGGGGGTCAGCCTAGGCGCACCCGCTCACCGCGTCAGGCGCACTCCGCGAGGCTCAACGCGTCCGGCTCACGGGGCCCGTCACGGGGTCCTGTCACGGGTCCGGTCCCTGGTCGGGCTCGCGGGTCCGGTCAGAGCTTCAGCCCGCTGATCATCCCCGCCACGCTGTTGGTGAGTTGGCTCATCGTGGGGGCGATGGAGGAACTGGCGAGGTAGAAGCCGAGCAGGATGCAGACGACGGCGTGCCCGGCCTTCAGTCCTGACTTCTTCACCAGCAGGAAGACGATGACAGCCAGCAGCACCGCCGCCGAGATCGAGAGTGCCACGGCGTTTCACCTCCACGTCGGACGGATATCGGGTACGCGCACACGACGGAGTCATACCCACCATGCGCTACGGATCATAACTATCCGTGCGTGAGATCCGGTCGAACTCCGGCAGCATGAGGGGCGCATGCCGCGCATGGGTGGTGCACGGGCATGCCGGCCAGGGTCGGTTTCACGCCGCCCCGGCCGGCCACGGCACCCGCACGGACCGTACGGCGCCCAGCTTCGCCGGTCCGGATATCGCGGGCGAATCGGTCATGTTGCCTGCGGGTAACGCGGGTTGACGGCGGCGAAGTGGCAGGCCGAGGGGTGGGCGGCGGGCCCTCCCATGCGGGCGAACTCCTCGGGGACCGCCAGCGGCGGGACCTCGACGGCGCACCGGGCCTGCGCCTTCCAGCAGCGGGTACGGAAGGGGCAGCCGGACGGCGGGTCGGCCGGGGAGGGCACGTCGCCGCTGAGGATGATCCTCCCCCCTGCCTCACCCGGGAGACCCGCACGGCGCTCGCGGGCCTCCGGGTCGGGCACCGGGACGGCGGAGAGCAGGGCCTGGGTGTAGGGGTGGGTGGGGTGCTCGTAGATCTCGGTGTCGGTGCCGGTCTCGACGATCCGGCCCAGGTACATCACCCCCACCCGGTCGGAGATGTGCCGGACGATCGAGAGGTCGTGCGCGATGAACACGTAGGCGAGCCCGAATTCGGACTGGAGGCGTTCCAGCAGGTTGACCACCTGGGCCTGGACGGAGACGTCCAGCGCGGACACCGGTTCGTCGGCGACGATGATCTGCGGCTGGAGGGCCAGGCCCCGGGCGATGCCGATGCGCTGTCGTTGGCCGCCGGAGAACTGGTGCGGATAGCGGTTGATGTACTCCGGGTTGAGGCCGACCACGTCGAGGAGTTCCCGCACCCTGCGGCGCCGGTCGCCCTTGGGCGCGGCCTCGGGGTGGATCTCGTAGGGCTCGCCGATGATGTCGCCGACCGTCATCCGCGGGTTGAGGGAGGTGTACGGGTCCTGGAACACCATCTGGATGTTGCGGCGGACCGCCTTCAGGGCCCGGCCGGACAGCCGGGTGATGTCCTCGCCCTGGTAACGGATCGCGCCGGCGGTGGGGCGTTCGAGGTGGACCAGCAGCCGGGCCACGGTGGACTTGCCGCAGCCGGACTCCCCGACGATGCCGAGGGTCTCGCCGGCGGCGAGGGTGAAGTCCACCCCGTCGACGGCCTTGACGGCGCCGACCTGCTTCCGGAAGAGGACGCCGCGGGTGAGCGGGTAGTGCTTGACGAGGCCGCTGACCTCGAGGATGGCCTCAGCTGTGCCGGGCATGGAGGCAGTCCTTCCAGAAGTGGCAGGCGCTGGACCGGGGTACGGGCGACGGTGTGACCGGGTGGAGCGGCGGGACGTCCGTGCGGCAGACGTCCTGCGCCATCGGGCAGCGCGGGTGGAAGGCGCAGCCCGGCGGGATGGCCAGCAGGTTGGGCGGCAGGCCCTTGATCGCGTAGAGCTCCTGGCCCTTGCGGTCCAGGCGGGGGATCGAGTCGAGCAGGCCCCGGGTGTAGGGGTGGGCGGGGGCCTTGTAGATCTCGTGGACCCCGGCCGCCTCCACGATCCGGCCGGCGTACATGACGGCGATGCGGTCGGCGACGTCGGCGACCACCCCGAGGTCGTGGGTGATCAGGATCAGGCCCATGTCGAGCTCGCGCTGGAGTTCCGCGAGCAGGTCCATCACCTGGGCCTGGACGGTGACGTCGAGGGCGGTGGTGGGTTCGTCGGCGATGATCAGCGCGGGTTCCAGGGCCAGCGCCATGGCGATCATGATGCGCTGCCGCATGCCGCCGGAGAACTGGTGGGGATAGTCCCCGACCCGCTGCTTCGCGGCCGGAATCCGCACCCGGTCCATCAGTTCCACGGCCTTGGCCCGGGCGTCCTTGCGGGACATGCCTCGGTGGACCTCGAACATCTCCCCGAGCTGGCTGCCCACGGACAGCACCGGGTTGAGGGAGGACAGCGCGTCCTGGAAGATCATCGCCATCTCGGCGCCGCGGATCCGCCGCCGCTCCTCCTCCTTCATCCGGAGCAGGTCCTGCCCCTTGAAGAGGATCTCGCCGCCGGTGATCTTCCCGGGCGGGGAGTCCAGGATGCCCATCACCGCCTGGGCGGTCACCGACTTGCCGGAGCCGGACTCGCCGAGCACGGCGAGGGTCTCCCCCACGTCCACCGCGTAGCCCACCCCGTTGACCGCCTTGGCGATGCCGTCCCGGGTGCGGAACTCCACGTGCAGGTCGCGTACTTCGAGCAGCATGGACGTCGGGCTCCTCAGCGCAGCTTGGGGTCGAGGGCGTCGCGCACCGCGTCGCCGAGCATGATGAAGGCCAGCACGGTGATGCTCAGCGCGCCCGCGGGCCACAGCAGCATGTGCGGGGCGTTGCGGATCTGCGGGGCCGCGTTGGAGATGTCGATGCCCCAGGAGACGGTGGGCGGGCGCAGTCCCACGCCGAGGAAGGACAGGGTGGCCTCCAGGGCGATGTACGTGCCCAGGGCGATGGTCGCGACGACGATGACCGGGGCGACCGCGTTGGGGGCGACGTGCCGGGCCAGCATCCGGCCGTTGCCCGCGCCGAGGGCCCGCGCGGCCTGGACGTAGTCGTTCTGTTTGGCGGTGATCACGGAGCCGCGGGCGATACGGGCGATCTGTGGCCAGCCGAGCAGCACGATGAAGCCGACCACCGGCCAGACCGTGGTGCTGGTGACCACGGACAGGAAGACGAGGCCGCCCAGGACCACGGGGATGCCGAAGAAGATGTCGGCGACCCGGGAGAGGGTGGCGTCGCTCCAGCCGCCGAAGAAGCCGGCCAGGCCGCCGAGGAGGGAGCCGAGCAGGGCGGCCCCGACGGTGGCGCAGATGCCGACGGTGATGGAGGCCTTGGCGCCGTACACGGTGCGGGTGTAGACGTCGCAGCCCTGGGTGTCGTAGCCGAACGGGTGTCCCGGTTCGGAGCCCTGCTGCGATTTGGACAGGTCGCACTGGAGCGGGTCGCCGGAGGCGATGGCCTGCGGCCAGAGGGCGATGAAGACGAGGAAGAGGATCAGCAGCGCCGAGATGACGAACACCGGGTTGCGGCGCAGCTGGTGCCAGGCGTCGGACCACAGCGAGCGGGCCCGCTCGGTGGGGGGCGTCCGCTGTCCGGGAAGGGTCTTCTCCAGGCTTTCCGCATCGTCCAGGGCCAGGTCCATGGGTCCGCCCTGTCCGGTGGGAGCGATGGCTTCCCCCTCTCCGGGTTGCAGCGGGTCGTACGCCTCCGAGCGCCCGGGGGGCTCCAGGCGCTCGGCGTGCTCCAGCTGGTCGGGGTGCTCGGGGCCCTGGTGACGCTCAGGCATACCGGATCCTCGGGTCCAGGACCGCGTAGAGCAGGTCGACGAGCAGGTTCGCCAGCAGGAAGACGATGACCAGGATGGTCACGAACCCCACCACGGTGGGGGAGTTGTTGCGCAGGATGCCCTGGTAGAGCTGGTAGCCCACGCCGTGGATGTTGAAGATCCGCTCGGTGACGATGGCGCCGCCCATCAGGGCGCCGATGTCGGTGCCGATGAAGGTGACGACGGGGATGAGGGAGTTGCGGAGCAGGTGCCGGGTGATCACCCGGTGGCGGGGCAGGCCCTTGGCCACGGCGGTGCGGACGTAGTCGGCCTTGGTGTTCTCGGCGATGGAGGTCCGGGTGAGCCGGGTGACGTAGGCGAGGGAGACCAGGGCGAGCACGATGCCGGGCAGCAGCAGTTCGCCGAAGCCGGCCTCGGAGGAGACCGTGGGCCGCACCCAGCCCCATTTCACGCCGAAGAGGTACTGCAGCAAGTAGCCGGTGACGAAGGTGGGCACCGAGATGACGACCAGGGTGAGCACCAGCACGGTGGTGTCCACGGACCGGCCCCGGCGCAGTCCGCTGACCACGCCGAGGGTGATGCCGACGAGGATCTCGATGACGATCGCGACGCAGGTCAGCCGGAGGGTGACGGGGAAGGCGGTCGCCATCAGCTCGGTGACCGGCTGTCCGTTGAACGCGGTGCCGAAGTCCCCCTGGAAGATCTGCCCCATGTAGTGGAGGTACTGCTTCCACAGGGGTTGGTCGAGGTAGAGGTCCTTGCGGATGCGGGCGGCGGTGGCGGGGTCGGGGGCCTTGTCGCCGAACAGCGCCGCCACCGGGTCGCCGAGCGCGTACACCATGAAGAAGATCAGGAACGTGCTGCCGATGAACACCGGGATCATCTGGAGCAGCCGCCGGATCACATAACGTCCCATGCAATGCTCCGGGGTGTGCGGCGGGAGCGGGAGCTCAGCCGACCGTGATGCGGTCGTACACGGGGACGCTGAACTGGTTCAGCTCCACGTTGCTCAGCCGGTCCGAGTAGCCGGCGCTGCCGTTCTGGTACCAGAGCGGGATCGATGGCATCTGTGCGGCGAGGATCTTCTCGGCGTCCTGGAAGAGCGAGATGGCCTTGGCGGTGTCGGACTCGCGGTTGGCCTCGTCGACGAGCCGGTCGAAATCGGGGTCGGAGAACTTGCCGTAGTTGGAGGAGGCGCCCGTGTAGTACAGCGGCTGCAGGAAGTTCTGGATGAGCGGGTAGTCGCCCTGCCAGCCCGACCGGAACGGGCCGGTCAGCTTGAAGGAGGTGGTCTGGTTGCGGAAGTCCGCGAAGGTGCCGATCGGGTTGACGGTGCAGACGGGGCCCTTGCCGAGGGCGTTGTTGATGCTGTTGCAGACGGCGTCCATCCAGGCGCGGTGCGAGCCGGTGTCCACGTTCGAGGTGAGGGTCATCTTCCCGCCGGGCAGACCGCCGCCCTCCTCGATGAGCTGCTTGGCGGCCGCCGGGTCGTAGGTGCACAGCTCCCCGCACATGTCCTTGAAGCCGCCGGCCGCGCCGAGCGCGGAGGAGGTCCAGTCCTGGGCGGGGCTGCGGGTGTTCTGGAAGATCTGCTTGGTGATCTCGGGGCGGTTGATGGCCCGGGAGATGCCCTGGCGGACCTTCTCCATGCCCGGTTTGCCCCACTGGGGGTCGTAGAGCGGGAAGGTGAGGGTCTGGATGATCAGCGCGGGCTGGTTGATGTAGCGGTCGCCGAGGTCGTTCTTGACGTTCTTGAGCTGCGAGGCCGGCACGTCGTCGACCAGGTCGAGGTTGCCGGCGATGAGGTCCGTGTAGGCGGTGTTGTTGTCGGTGTAGACCTTCAGGTCGACCCCGTCGTTCTGCGCCTTGTCCGGGCCGGTGTAGCCGTCCCAGGCGCGCAGCTGCATGGCGGTGCCCTTGGTGTACGACTCCACCGTGTACGGGCCGTTGCCGACGGGTTTGGCGAGCCAGCCGGCGTGGTCGGTGAAGAAGGACTTCGGCAGCGGGGAGAACGCCTGGTAGCCCAGCGTCTGCGGCCAGGTGGAGAACTTGTCCTTGAGGGCGACGGTGAAGGTCTTCGGGTCCTTGACCACCAGGCCGGACATGGTCTTGGCCTTGGGTTCGCCGGAGGCCGGGTGCAGGTCGTCGTAACCGACGATGTCGGCGAAGAACGGCGCGTTGTTCTGCTTGTTGCGGACGTCCGCGGCGTAGTTCCAGGCGTCCACGAAGGACTGGGCGGTGACGGCTTCGCCGTTGCTGAACTTCCAGCCGTCCTTCAGGGTGACGGTGAAGTGCTGGCTGTCGGTGGTGTCGATGCTCGCGGCCACCATGTCCTGGGCCGCGCCGGTCTTCGGGTCGTACCGCTTCAGTCCGCGGAAGAGCATGTCGAGGACCTTGCCGCCCTGCACCTCGTTGGTGTTGGCGGGCTCCAGCGGGTTCTGCGGGTCGCCCCAGGAGGAGCTGACGATGCCGGCGCCGGCCCCGCTGGTGTCGCTGCCGCCGCCGCAGCCGGTCGCCGCGAGGGCGACGGCCACGGCGCAGGCGGCCCAGGTGGCGTGGGTGGCTCCGCGCATCGTGCCTCCTTGGTGCTGACTGCTCGACTGGGAGCAATGTCACCGCATGGAGACGCCGTCGCACTCCAGGCGGGTCCGATTGGACCCGCGCGTCCCGCCCCTGTCACCCCTTGGAGTGCAACGGCAGCTCCCAGGTGTTCACCGAGAAGTGCAGGCGCATGCCGTGCGCCTCGTAGAGGGCGAGGGCGCCGGTGGCGTTGAGGGTGTCCACGCCGAGGCCCAGGGTGTCCCGGCCGCGGGCGGCGTAGACGGCGAAGGCGTGCCGGAGCAGGTGTCCGCCGATGCCCCGGCCGCGCATGTCCTTGCGCACGCCGAGGTGGTTGACCCAGGCCATGGAGGTGCGGTCGTCACGGGAGAGGAGCACGCCCACGTCACCCTCGCCGGGGAGGGAGGCGATCCAGGCCAGGGACCAGTCCAGCTCGCGGAGGGAGTAGTGGTCGAGCCAGGCCCCGTACTCCCGGTGCACGTGTCCGAAGTGCTCCGCGAAGGAGTCCTCGACCAGGGCGTGGGCACGGCGCCGGTCCTCCTCGTCGGTGCCGCAGTGCCGCAGGGTGAGGCCCGCGGGGGCCTCGCCGGGGCCGGCCGCCGGGTCCAGGGACCGGACCATCACCTGGTAGCGGCGTACGGTCTGCCAGCCGCGGGTGGTCAGCAGGGCGGTGTCGAGGGTCGGCCCGGTGTTGAGCTGCATCCGCAGGCTGCCCGGGACCCCGCCGGCCATCTCCCGCGCCCTCGCCTCCATCAGGGACAGCATCCGAGCGGCGGCGTCCTGGTGCTCGGGCAGTACGTACTGGTCGGCGCCGACCAGCCCGGGCTCGCCCTCGGGCCAGACCATGCCGTAGGCGACCAGGCGGCCGCCGTCGTGGGCGAGCCAGGAGTCGGTGGCCAGGTCCACGTCGGGGTGGTTGAGGTCGGCCTCCACCTCGTGGAGGTCGGTCTCGGGGCGGCCGATCTCGATCATGTCGACGGTGTTGAGGAGGGCGCAGATGTCGCCCGCGTCTCCGGGGCCCGCGGGCCGGACAGTCAGCATCCGTCCACTGTCCCGGGCCGTCCGCCTCCCGGACAACCCAATAACGGGCCGGGAAAAGCGCAGGGCCCCGCACGTGGGTGCGGGGCCCTGCGCCGGAGGGGTGCGCTTACGCGTCACCCTCCAGCGCCTGCAGCGCCGGGTCGAGGACGATGTCCTCGGCGTGCTTCTCGGTGGTCGGGTCCTCCGGGAAGTGGCAGGCCGTCAGGTGGCCGGGCTTGCTGGTGGAGAGCTGCACCAGCGGCGGCTCCTGCGAGGCGCAGATGTCCTGCGCCTTCCAGCACCGGGTGCGGAAGCGGCAGCCGGACGGCGGCATGATCGGCGAGGGGACGTCGCCGGAGAGGCGGATCCGCTCGCGCTTGGTGCCGTCCAGGTCGTCCGTCTCCGGCACGGCCGACAGCAGCGCGTGCGTGTACGGGTGCCGCGGCCGGTTGTAGAGCGAGTCCCGGTCGGCGATCTCCACGATCTTGCCGAGGTACATGACCGCGACGCGCTCGGAGAAGTGCCGGACGATCGACAGGTCGTGCGCGATGAACACGAAAGCGATGCCGCGGTCCCGCTGGAGCTCCTGGAGCAGGTTGACGACCTGCGCCTGGATCGACACGTCGAGGGCCGAGACCGGCTCGTCCGCGATGATCAGCTTCGGCTCCAGCGCGAGGGCGCGGGCGACGCCGATGCGCTGGCGCTGGCCGCCGGAGAACTCGTGCGGGAAGCGGTTGTAGTGCTCCGGGTTCAGACCCACGGTCTCCAGGAGCTCGCGGACCTTCTTCTCCCGGCCGCCGGGCGGGTTGATCCCGTTGATCTCCATCGGGCTGGAGATGATCGTGCCGACCGTCTGCCGCGGGTTCAGCGAGGCGTACGGGTCCTGGAAGATCATCTGGATCTCGGACCGGATCGGCGCCAGCTTCTTGCGGCCGGCGTGGGTGATGTCCTGGCCGCGGTAGGTGATCTTGCCGCCGGTCGGCTCCATCAGCCGGGTGATCAGCCGGCCGGTGGTCGACTTGCCGCAGCCGGACTCGCCGACGAGGCCCAGGCTCTCGCCCGGCTTGATGTCGAAGGTCAGGCCGTCGACGGCCTGGACCGCGCCGACCTTCCGCTTGATCGGGAATCCGCCCATGATCGGGAAGTGCTTCTGCAGCCCTTCCACGACCATCAGCGGCTCAACGGCCTTGGTGGTGGTGTTCTCGGTCATGGTCTTAGCCCCAGTCGCTGGTGATCAGCTATCAGCCCAGCCGGGGCTGAATCGTCTCGAAGAAAGCCTGCTGCTTCTGCTCCGCCGTCAGGTGGCACGCCGCCGCTCGCCCGTCCGGAAGCTGCGGACGCTCGGAGGTGCACAGGCCGCCGGCAACCAGGTCCGTGTAGGAGCAGCGGGCGCTGAAGGCGCAGCCGGGCGGCGGGTTGAGCAGGCTCGGCGGCGATCCGGGGATCGGCATGAGCGGCTCGTTGACGTCGGAGGTCAGGCTCGGCATCGACCGGAGCAGACCCACGGTGTACGGGTGCGAGGGCTTCTGGAGCACCTCGCGGACGGTGCCGCGCTCCACGGCCCGGCCCGCGTACATGACCAGGAGGTCGTCGGCCATGTTGGCCACGACGCCGAGGTCGTGCGTGATCATGATGATCGCGGAGCCGAACTCCTGCTGGAGGTCCTTGAGCAGGTCGAGGATCTGCGCCTGGACGGTCACGTCGAGGGCCGTGGTCGGCTCGTCGGCGATCAGCAGCTCGGGGTTGCAGACCAGGGACATGGCGATCATCGCGCGCTGGCGCATACCGCCGGAGAACTGGTGCGGGTAGTCGTCCACGCGGCGCTTGGGGTCGGGGATGCCGACCTTGCCGAGCATCTCGATGGCCCGGTCCCGGGCCTCCTTCTTGCTCGCGCCGGTGTGCTTGCGGAACGGCTCGGAGATCTGGCGGCCGATGGTGTAGTACGGCGACAGGGCGGTGAGCGCGTCCTGGAAGATCATCGCCATCTTGTTGCCGCGGAGCTTCTCCAGCTCCTTGTCCTTCAGGTCGGTCACTTCCTGACCGTCCAGCCGGATGGAGCCGGTGATGTTGGTGCTCCGCGGGTTGTGCAGGCCCAGCACGGTCAGGTTGGTCACCGACTTGCCGGAGCCGGACTCGCCCACGATGCCCAGCGTCTGGCCGCGCTTCAGGTCGAAGGACAGGCCGTCGACCGCCTTGACGATGCCGTCCTCGGTGGAGAACTGAACCCGCAGGTCGCGCACCGACAGGAAGGCGTCGGACTCGTTCTGAGCCGGGACGTCCTCGGTCTTGGTGAGTGTGGTCACGGTCGTTCTCCTAGGCCAGACGCACGCGCGGGTCGATGACGGCGTACAGCGCGTCCACAACGATGTTGAAGAAGAGGATGAGCGCGGCGCTGAACACCATGACGCCCATCGTCAGCGGCAGGTCCTTGTCCTTGACGGACTCGACGGCAAGGCGCCCGATGCCGGCCAGGTTGAACGTGAACTCGGTGACCACCGCGCCGCCGAGCAGGGCGCCGAGGTCGATGCCGAGGATGGTGACGATCGGGATCAGCGAACCGCGCCAGGCGTACCGGAAGAAGACGTACCTGTTGCTCATGCCCTTGGCGCGGGCGGCACGGACGTACTCCTCCTGGAGCTGCTCGATCATCGTCGAACGCGCCATACGGGTGTAGTTGGCCGTGAAGATGACCGACATGACGAGCCATGGGATCAGCAGACCCATGAACCAGCCGCCGAAACTCTCGGAGAACGGCACGTACTTGGGCTTCTCCAGCCAGCCGGTGCTGTAGACGAAGATGCCGAGGACCACCGGGCCGAGGAAGTAGATCTGGAGCGAGGACAGCACCAGCGAGGAACCACTGAAGAACTTGTCGATCCAGGTGCCCTTGCGAGCGGCGGCGATCATGCCGGCGCCGAGGCCGACGATCAGGAAGACGATCAGGCCGCCGACGGACAGCGAGATGGTCAGCGGGAGGCGGTCGACCAGGGTGTCCCAGACCATCTGCTGGTTGTCGAAGGAGACACCGAAGCAGGGGGCGGCGCAGTGGCCGACGGAGAAGTCACGTCCGGCGAAGATGCCGACCATGTAGTCCCAGAACTGGACGGGGACCGGCTTGTCCAGGCCCATGTTCTTGTGGATCACCTCGAGGGCGTCCGGGGTGCAGTTCTTGCCACAGGCCAGCATGGCCGGGTCCTGCGGGATGGCGAAGAACATGAAGAAGGTGAAGGCACTGATCAGGAACAGGATCAGCACTGCGCCGAACGTCCGGCGAAGAAGGAATTGAAGCATGGGGTCGCTGCTCTCAGGACGGCGGCGTGAGGGGTCGAATGGGATCGGACCGGTGCCCCGGGGGTGTGCAGACCGCCGTCTGCACACCCGCCGGGGCTTCGGCCTGAGAGAGTGTTAGCTCTTCAGGAAGACGCGGGTGACGTCAATCGCGCTCAGGTCGTTCGAGTAGCGAGCGCCACCGACGTTCGAGCCCTGGATCTGCAGCGACTTGGTGAAGTACAGCGGGGCGGCCGGGTTGATGCGCTCCACGATGTCGTGGTGCAGCGCCGTCCACGCCTTCTGCGCCTCGGCCGGGTCGACGATCTTCTTCGCCGCGGCGATCGCCTCGTTGACCTTCGGGTCGTTGATGTGCGAGTAGACCGAGGAACCGTCCTGCAGCTGCTTGCCGTCGTACAGCGGCGGGATGACGGTGGAGGCGGACGGCCAGTCCTGGCCCCAGCCGGTCATGTAGAGGTCGAGACCGTTGTCGACCTTGCCGACCTGCTCGTACCAGGTCGCGCCGTCGATCTCCTTCTTCTGGACGTCGAGACCGATCTTCTGCAGGGCGTCGGCGATGAACTGGGCCTGCTGCTGACGCTTCGGGGTGTTGGCGTAGGCGTAGGTCAGCTTCATGCCAGTGGCGCCGGCCTCCTGGATGAGCTTCTTCGCGGCCTCGATGTCACCCATCGGCTTCTTCAGCTTGCCGAAGGGGTCGTAGTCCTTCTCGAAGCCCGGGGTGGTGGGGGAGATGAGACCGGTCGCGACCTCACCGCCGTACGCACCGCCGTCCGGCTGGTAGACGTTCTTGTTCGGCATGGCCAGGGTGATGGCGTCGCGGATGCGCTTGTCCTTGACCCGGTCCAGGTTGAAGTTCAGCTGCCAGACGTAGGGCTGGTAGCCGGAGATCGTCCGGGCCTTGGCCGCGGCGTCGTTGACCACGTTCTGCACCTGCGTGGTGGCGACGGTGCCGGTCAGCTGGATGCCGTTCTTGGCCTCGTCACGGTCGGCCAGGATCGCCTTGGTCTGCGCCTCGTCCGGCGTGTTGAACTGGATGTTGAAGCCGTCGACGTACTGGTGACGGACCGAGTCGGTCTTCGGGTCCCAGTTCTCGTTCTTGACGAGCTTCATCTCCTTGCCCGGCTTGAAGTCCGCGATCTTGTAGGGACCGAGGGAAACCGGAGCGGTGTCGTACTTCTCCTTCGAGTCCGTCTTGGCGGGCACGATGGAGTAGCCGGTCATCGCCAGGGCCTGGGGCAGGTCGGCCTGCGGCTCCTTGAACTTGAAGACGATGGTCTTCTCGTCCGGGGTCTCCAGGACGTCGTTCGGCAGGTGCTGGCCGCCGTACGGGCCCTCCGGCAGCGCCTTGCGGTACGTGGTGCCCTCGCCGGACAGCCAGTTCTGCAGGTAGACCGGGCCGTCGGTGACGAACGGCGTGTACAGGCGCTCGACCGTGTGGCGGACGTCCGCCGAGGTGATCGCGGTGCCGTTCTGGTCCTTGATGCCGTCCTTCAGGGTGAAGGTCCAGGTCTTGCCACCGTCGGTGGTCTTGCCGGAGTCGGTGGCGAGGTCACCGACGACGGTCATCTTGCCGTTCTCGTCCTCCTGGTACTGGGTCAGACCACGGTGGATGAGACGGCCCAGGATGCGGGCGTCGGAGACGTAGCTCTGCGCCGGGTCCAGGTGGGAGAAGTCGTCCGTCTGGTAGACGGTCACGGTGCCGCCGGCACGGGAGCCGGGAACGTCGGCGGCCGGGCCGGTGGACGCCTTGGCGTCACCGAAGGCGACGGCCGCGGACTGCTTGGCGGCGTCTTCCTTGGTCTTGCCCTGGGTCTTGGAGGTGTCGCTCTTGTTGTCGTTGCCACCGCAGGCGGTCAGGACGAGCGAGCCCGCCGCAACCGCGATGACGATCGCGGTCGCCTTGCGCGTGCCGAAGATGCTCATGGTGATGAGTACCTATCTGTAGGTAGTGATCCAACTGTGCTGCCTGACACGCCGTCAACGAGGCGTGGCTGGGCGGCAGCTGTCCCGCTGCAGTGACGTCAGCGTCCGGACTTCGGGTCGAACGCGTCCCGAACCGAGTCGCCGAGCAGGTTGAAGGCCACCACGAAGACGACCATCGCGATACCCGGGTAGAACATGTACGCCGGGTCCTGCTCGTAGATCTCGGCGCCGATGGCGAACATCCGGCCCCAGTCCGGAGTGGGCTCGACGTAGCCGACACCCACGTAGGAGAGGAAGGCCACCGAAAGGATCGTGGCGGGCAGCATGAGCGTCGCCTGCACGAGAATCGGTGTCACCAGGTTCGGCAGCAGCTCCTTGCGGATGATCCGCCAGGGAGATGCACCCGCGATCTTGGCTGCCTCGACGAACTCCCGCTCGCGCAGGGAGAGCGTCGCGGCCCGGATCAGCCGGGAGAGGCCCATCCAGCCCAGGAACGAGAGCACCACGATGATGGCTCCCGCACGCAGGGCGGTCGGGGTCTCGCGGTCCGGACGGACGAAGGCGGCCACCACCACGGGCATCGAGGCGATGAAGAACAGCTGGCTGGGGATACCGAGCATGAAGTCGGTCAGCCGGCCGAGCCAGTAGTCCACCTTCCCGCCGTAGTAGCCGCCGACCAGACCGATCACCACGCCGAGGACGACCATGACGATCGTCGCCGCCAGGGCCGTGAAGATCGACGTCCGCATGCCGTACAGCAGCTGCGTGAAGACGTCACGGCCGAGCGTGGGCTCGATACCGAACCAGAAGTCGCCAGAGATTCCTCCGAACGACCCCACCGGCATGTTGAACTCATCAAGGAGTCCTTCGGTGTTCGCCCCGTACAGCTCGTACGGGTTCTTCCCGTACAGCTTGGCGATCACCGGCGCGAGCAGCGCCACGGCGAAGAAGAAGATGACGATGAACGCGGAGATCACTCCGGCCTTGTCACGCTTGAATCGTCGCCACATGAGCTGCCCGGGGGACAGCCCAGCGGGGTCCTTGGCCTTCGGAGCGTCCTTGGACGGCTCCTCGACCAGGACATTGGGCGCTGCCGCGCCCTCAGTCTGCGCAGGGCTGGTCACGATCGCGTCGCCCCCAGAGCGATCACAGTCGCGCGCGTGACCCAGTTGGCGCTTTTGGCACCACGCATGGGGTCCTCCTCATGAGTTCACTTGTCACTACGTGAGGGGCACTCAGAGGGATCGCCGACACCCCTGACGGCTATTTCTCCAGTACCCCAAGTGTGCTCGTGAGTCGGCACTCCCCACAGTGCGTGACCCATTGACCCGAGCTCATTGGAGCCATCCTCAGGGACGTCCCCCGGACGAAACCACACCTGGCCGGTCTCGTTTTCACAACATCACCCCACCCCAGAAAACCGATATCCGGACAAAGCGAGCAGAGACAGACACGCCCGAAACGGACTGTTAGCACACCTTCCGGAGTGTGACGACCGGTATCCGGACACCTGAACGAGATAATCCGTTTGACAAAAGCGAACAGCCCCCCTACCACGGAACACCGTGGCAGAGGGGCTGTGAGCAGGCAATAAGAACCTGACGGAACCCTCTGGGGTTGCTCGCCGACTACGCGGGCTACGGGCCTACTTGGCGGCCTTGGCGCGCGAGGCGGTGCGCGAGCGCTCCTTCTGGTCCAGGACGACCTTGCGGATGCGCACGGCCTCCGGGGTCACCTCAACGCACTCGTCGTCGCGGCAGAACTCCAGGGACTGCTCCAGGGAGAGCTTGCGCGGCGGGACGATCGCCTCGAAGGAGTCGGCCGACGAGGACCGCATGTTGGTGAGCTTCTTCTCCTTGGTGATGTTCACGTCCATGTCGTCGGAGCGCGAGTTCTCGCCGACGATCATGCCCTCGTACACCTCGGTGCCGGGGTCGGTGAACAGGACACCGCGCTCCTGGAGGTTGGTCATCGCGAAGGCGGTGACCGCGCCGGCGCGGTCGGCGACCAGGGAGCCGTTGTTACGGGTCTGCAGGGCGCCGAACCACGGCTCGTGGCCCTCGTGGATGGAGTGGGCGATACCGGTACCGCGGGTCTGGGTCAGGAACTCCGTACGGAAGCCGATCAGACCGCGGGACGGGACGACGAACTCCATGCGGACCCAGCCGGAGCCGTGGTTGGACATGTTGTCCATCCGGCCCTTGCGGACGCCCATGAGCTGGGTGACGGCGCCCATGTGCTCCTCGGGCACGTCGATGGTCATGCGCTCGACGGGCTCGTGGGTCTTGCCGTCGACCTCGCGGGTGACGACCTGCGGCTTGCCGATGGTCAGCTCGAAGCCCTCGCGGCGCATCTGCTCGACCAGGATGGCGAGCGCGAGCTCACCGCGGCCCTGGACCTCCCAGGCGTCGGGACGCTCGGTGTCCAGGACGCGCAGCGAGACGTTACCGATCAGCTCGCGGTCCAGACGGTCCTTGACCTGGCGGGCGGTGACCTTGCGGTCCTTGACCGCGGCCTTGGCGTCCGCGCCCTTGCCGGTGCCGCCGCGGCCGACCAGCGGGGAGGTGTTGGTGCCGATGGTCATGGAGATGGCCGGCTCGTCCACCGTGATCAGCGGGAGCGCGACCGGGTTCTCCGGGTCGGCCAGGGTCTCGCCGATCATGATGTCCGGGATACCGGCGACGGCGCAGATGTCACCGGGGCCGGCGACCTCGGCCGGCTTGCGGGTGAGCGCCTCGGTCATCATCAGCTCGGTGATGCGGACGTTGGAGATCGAGCCGTCACGCTTGATCCACGCGACCGTCTGGCCCTTGCGCAGCTCGCCCTGCTCGACGCGGAGCAGCGCGATGCGGCCGAGGAAGTTGTCGGCGTCGAGGTTGGTGACGTGGGCCTGGAGCGGCGCCTCGTCCTCGTACGTCGGGGCCGGGACGTGCTCCAGGATGGTGGAGAAGAACGGCTCCAGGTTCTCGCTGTCGGCGGGGACGGTGCCGTCCTCCGGCTTGGTCAGCGAGGCGATGCCGTCACGGCCGCAGGCGTAGACGATCGGGAACTCGATCTGGTCCTCGTCCGCGTCCAGGTCCAGGAACAGGTCGTAGGTCTCGTTGACGACCTCGTCGATCCGGGAGTCCGGGCGGTCCGTCTTGTTGATGCAGAGGATGACGGGCATCCGGGCCTGCAGCGCCTTGCGGAGCACGAAGCGGGTCTGCGGCAGCGGGCCCTCGGAGGCGTCCACCAGCAGCACGACGGCGTCGACCATCGACAGACCGCGCTCGACCTCGCCACCGAAGTCGGCGTGGCCGGGAGTGTCGATGATGTTGATCGTGATCGGGGCCCCGCCGTCCTTGGGGTGATACTTCACCGCCGTGTTCTTGGCGAGGATCGTGATGCCCTTCTCACGCTCCAGGTCGTTCGAGTCCATCATGCGGTCGTCGAGCTGCTGGTGGGCGGCGAAGGCGCCGGCCTGCTTCAGCATGGCGTCGACGATGGTCGTCTTGCCGTGGTCGACGTGGGCGACGATGGCTACGTTACGGATGTCGTGGCGCGTGGGCACTGCGGCGCTTCTCCCGGGATCGTGGATGGCGTCACGTACGGCCTGGTACGCGAGCCTGCCGGGCGGAAAACCTGCCACGGCCTTACCCCATGGTACGTCGCGTGGCGCGATCTGCCCGCCGGGGGGTCTGTCAAGAGGCCGGACGGCTGAGTGCGGGGTGGAGCAACCGGGCCGGTCAGGAGGCGGGGCGCGAGTGCGGGGAAAGCCGGAAAAAAGTGGGGAAAAGCGCTGGGGAAGCGGTGTGGAGCCGGGTCAATGGGCCGGGCACGACCTTGCCCGCCGGGTGATCCGGCGGGCAAGGGAATTGAGTCACTTCTGAGCTAGCTACCGAGGAGTTCACGCGGCCTGCACGGGGCCGCTACTTGTTCTTCCCGTTCTTTTCCTTGGCGGAGGCGGGCTTCTTCCATCCGATGTCCTGGTAGCGGGGGGCGCCGAGACCGAAGGCGCCGGCGTTGACCACGCCCGGCTTCGCACCCACCAGCTCCGGGCGCTGGTAGAGCGGAATCGATCCGGCGACCGCCCAGATCCGGGCATCGGCCTTCTGCATCAGCTCCCGTGCCTTGGCCTCGTCCAGCTCGCCGGCGGCCTGGTCGAAGAGCTGGTCGATGTGGTCGGTGCCCACCCGGGTGTAGTTCTGCTCGACGAGCAGCGAGCCGTCCGCCGCCGGCTCCGGCTTGGCGTAGATGGGACGGGCGTCGGTGGCCGGGAAGGCCGTCGCCGGCCAGGAGTACAGGGCCAGGTCGTACGCCCCGGAGGCGATGTGGTCCTTGAAGAAGCTCTCGTCGGCGACCTTGGTCAGCTCGGTGCGGATGCCGATCGCCTTGAGCATCTGCGCGATCCGCTCGCCCACGGCCCGCAGCGGTTCGGAGCCGGGCCCGGAGGGGAGCACGAACCTCAGGCTGAGCGGCTTGCCGTCCTTGGTGAGCACGGCCGCCGCGCCGGCCGCGGCCTGCTCGGCCGGTGCCCCGCTGGCCTTGACGCCGCGGTCGCCGTCCCGGGCGGGGTTCCGCTTGCCGTCGTCCGCGGCGTCGGCCCGGGCGAGCAGCGGTGCGTCCTTGTGCTCGGTGAGCGGTGCGGGCGCGAGCACGGTCTCCGGCCCCGGTCCGGGCTGTCCCGGCCGGTCCGCGCCCGGACGGCCGGCCCCGTACCGGTCCGGGACGGCGAAGGGGTCCGCGACGGCGAAGCGGTCCGCGTCGACGATCTCCCCGTCGGGGCCGTACGGGACGGCCTCGGGCTGCACCGGCTCGGCCGGCAGCACCGCGCCGCTGCCCTCGGGCCCGAACTCGTCACCCGGCTCGGCGGGGCGTGCGGGCGCCCCGGCGGCCGCCCGGGCCCCCTGGAACGCGGCCCCGAGCACCGGCGCGGCCCGGCCGAGCCGGCCCACCGCCGCCTGGTCGGCCGACCGGTCCGCCGCCGCCCTGGCGGCCTGCGCCGCCGAGGACAGGTCCCCGTTGCGCTCGTCGTGCTGCCCGACGATGTACAGGCCGTCGTTGCCGGTGCCCGGACCCGGCGGCCGCGCGTCGTCCTTCTTCTCCGCGGCGCTGCCCGCCTTGGTGGTGTCCTTCGGCGCGGTGCCCCGGGTGCCCCGCCGCCAGCCCGCGTCCGCCAGCAGCGCCTGGGCCTCCTTGGTGTCCTGCTTGCCCAGCGCCCCGCTGTTGTCGGTGTACCCGCGCTGCCCGGCCAGGGCCAGGTGGCTGCCGACCGGCTTGGCCGGCAGCCCCAGCGGCTTCAGCACGATCTCGGCCAGCGCCTGCCGGTCCAGGGCCCGGGCCACCGCCCGGCGCACCCGCTCGTCGGCCAGCGGCCCGGACGCCCCGTTCAGCGCCAGCTGCGTGTACGCGGGCTCCAGGGACTTCCGTACGGTGAACCCGCGCAGCGCCTTCTGCTCGTCGGCGTAGCGCCGTACGGCCTCCGCGCCCTTGCGGCGCGCGTCCTGCTCCGCCGCCGCCTTCTCCTCGTCCGCGCCGTGGGCCAGCGCCCACGAGCGCATCGCCTCGGCCGGGGTCACCGAGGTCCCCGGACCGTGCGCCGGGGCGCCCTGCGCGGCCGGGTCCTGCCCGGCCGCGTTCTTCCTGGCCTCCTCTTCCTTGGCCGCGTCCCGCTTGGCCAGCGCGATCCGGTCCACGCCCGCCCGGTCGAGCTCGGCCAGGTCCACCTTCCCGGAGGCCAGCGCCGAGGCCCGCTCGGCCCGCGGCACGGCGGTCAGCACCAGGGTGTCCAGCTTGGCCGGTGCCCCCCACCAGCGCGGGTTGCGGGACAGCGTGACCGTGCCCGCCTTCTTGTCGACGGCGCCGACGGCGAAGGGTCCGGCCGTCACCTTCAGGGTCTCCCGGGCTCCCTCGTTGAAGGACTCCGGCCGGGAGGTGACCTGCTTGGGGTAGAGCGGGGAGAACAGCGAGCGCCAGTCGGCGTAGGGCTTGGCGAAGGTGACCCGGACCTCCAGGTTGTTGGCGCCGCGTTCGATCTTCTCGATCCGGTCGTAGCCGGCGTTGCGGGCCGTCCAGAACGCCGAGTCCTTGCCGCTCAGGGCCCGCCACTGGGCGAGGAAGTCGGGCGCGCCGATCTCCCGGCCGTCGCTCCACACCGCCTTCTGGTTCAGCTTGTACAGCACGACCTGCTTCGGCTCGCGCTCGACGACCTCGGCCTTCTCCAGGTAGTCCGGGTTGACCGCCGGACGGCCCTTGGCGTCCAGGGTGAACAGGTGCGGCAGCACCGCACCGGCGACCCGGGTCGTGGTGGTGTCCGCGTCCGCCTGGTAGGCGTTCAGCGTCCCCGGGGCGGAGTCCACCGCCCAGCGCAGCACTCCGCCGTCGGCGACCTCCGCGCGCACGGTCGTCGCGATGTCCGGGCCGGCGGTGACGGAGCCGCCTTCCTCCTCGCCGGAGCTGCAGCCGGCCAGCAGCGGCAGTGCCAGGACGCCCGAGGTCAGGAGCGCCATGGAGGCCATGGATCTGCGCCTTCTCTGGCTCTGGGACATGGGTGGTACCTCCGGGGCGAGCGGGGCGTGAGGGGCGTGGGGGTTCGCGTACGTGATCACGTACGGCGGTATATGGAGCTGATCACACCGGTGACCTGACCCACTGAAATCGACGCCGGACCGCAGGGACGGCAGCCGGCCCGCGCCACGCCGCGAACCCCACCCGTGCGGACCAATCCCGGTACGGCCGGACAGCGCTTTCCCCCGCCCGAGGGATGACAATGGGAGCAGGGAGGGGCGCACAGATCAGGCCCGCGCGCCCGGAATCGTTGCACGTCCCTTCACAACCGGGGACAGGAGGAGCGACACTCGCAGGCGCACTTGGGCGTTGCCACCGCAACCTGCGGAAGTGAGGGCAAGTCATGTCCCTGCAGGACGATTTGAATGCCGTACGCCGCAACCTCGACGAGCTGAACCGCAAGGTGGAGCAGCTCGAACAGAAGGCCGCCCGGCAGCGTGGGGAGGAGCGCGGCACGTCCGCACCCCCCGACACGTCCCGGATGGTGCCCGTTCCGGACACCCCGTACGACAACGCGCTGTGGACGGACACCGATGACGAGGGCCTGGGCGCCCGCGACCGTCGGGCACCCTGATTCCGCAGCCGTAACCTTCCGCCTACCCCCATCAGGCCCAGCCGCCGCACCCCGCGGACGGCTGGGTCTCCTGGGCCACCCCTGACCACTCCTCCCGGAGTTCCCTTTGGCCACAGGCACCGAACCACCCCAGCAGCTGACCGGCGTCCACGACGCCTCGCGGGCCGCGATCCCGGCCCGCCACCTCCGTACCGACCGCTATTGGCTGGCCCCCGCCGCCACCGCGGCCGGGCTGCTCGCCTTCATCGTCTACTCGACCTGGCGGGCCTTCGCCAACGCCGACTACTACGCGGCGCCGTACGTCTCGCCCTTCTACTCCCCGTGCCTCGCGGAGAACTGCGTCCCGATGAAGGGCGGGCCCAACTGGGAGATCTTCGGCAGCTGGTGGGTGCTCTCGCCCGCCCTGCTGATCCTGGTCTTCCCGCTCGGCTTCCGGCTGACCTGCTACTACTACCGCAAGGCGTACTACCGGAGCTTCTGGGCCTCGCCGCCCGCCTGCGCGGTCGCCGAGCCGCACGCGAAGTACACCGGCGAGACCCGCTTCCCGCTGGTCTTCCAGAACATGCACCGCTACTTCTTCTACACGGCGCTGCCGGTGGCGGCCATCCTCACGTACGACGCGGTGCTGACCTTCCGCAACGACCAGTACGAGTGGGGCCACATGGGCCTCGGCACCCTGATCTTCCTCGTCAACTCCGTGCTCATCTGGGCGTACACCCTCTCGTGCCATTCCTGCCGGCACATCATCGGCGGCCGGCTGCGGCACTTCTCCAAACACCCGGTGCGCTACCGGCTGTGGGGCTGGGCGGGGAAGCTCAACGCCCGGCACATGCAGCTCGCCTGGGCCTCCCTCATCACCGTGGCGCTCTGCGACTTCTACGTGTACCTGCTCGCCACCGGCACGATCACCGACCCGAGGATCTTCTGACATGGCTCAAGTCGACCGGCAGCAGTGGGACGTGGTCGTGGTCGGCGCGGGAGGCGCCGGCCTGCGCGCCGCGATCGAGGCCCGTGAGCAGGGCGCCCGTACGGCCGTGATCTGCAAGTCCCTGTTCGGCAAGGCCCACACGGTGATGGCCGAGGGCGGCATCGCCGCCTCCATGGGCAACGTCAACGAGGGCGACAACTGGCAGGTGCACTTCCGCGACACCATGCGCGGCGGGAAGTTCCTCAACCAGTGGCGGATGGCCGAGCTGCACGCGAAGGAAGCACCGGACCGGGTCTGGGAACTGGAGACCTGGGGCGCGCTGTTCGACCGTACGCCCGACGGGCGGATCTCCCAGCGCAACTTCGGCGGACACGAGTACCCGCGGCTCGCGCACGTGGGCGACCGCACCGGCCTCGAACTGATCCGCACCCTGCAGCAGAAGATCGTCCAGCTGCAGCAGCAGGACTTCAAGGAGACCGGGGACTACGAGTCCCGTCTGAAGGTCTTCCAGGAGTGCACGGTCACCCAGGTGCTGAAGGACGGCGACCGGGTGTCCGGAACGTTCTGCTACGAACGCGAATCCGGCCGATTCTTCGTCCTGGAGGCCCCCGCGGTGGTCCTGGCCACCGGCGGCATCGGCAAGTCCTTCAAGACCACCTCCAACTCCTGGGAGTACACCGGCGACGGCCACGCCCTGGCCCTGCTCGCCGGCGCGCCCCTGCTCAACATGGAGTTCATCCAGTTCCACCCGACGGGCATGGTCTGGCCGCCTTCGGTGAAGGGCATCCTCGTCACCGAGTCGGTCCGCGGTGACGGCGGGGTCCTGCGCAACAGCGAGGGCAAGCGGTTCATGTTCGACTACGTCCCGGACGTCTTCAAGGAGAAGTACGCGGAGACGGAGGCCGAGGGCGACCGCTGGTACGAGGACCCGGACAACAACCGGCGGCCACCGGAGCTGCTCCCCCGCGACGAGGTGGCCCGCGCCATCAACTCCGAGGTCAAGGCGGGCCGGGGCACCCCGCACGGCGGCGTCTTCCTGGACGTCTCCACCCGCATGCCCGCGGAGCGGATCAAGCGCCGGCTGCCCTCGATGTACCACCAGTTCAAGGAACTGGCGGACGTGGACATCACGGCCGAACCGATGGAGGTCGGCCCCACCTGCCACTACGTGATGGGCGGGATCGCCGTCGACTCCGACACGGCGGCGACCGTGGGCGTGCCCGGCCTGTTCGCGGCCGGCGAGGTCGCGGGCGGCATGCACGGCTCGAACCGCCTGGGCGGCAACTCCCTGTCCGACCTGCTCGTGTTCGGACGCCGGGCCGGACGGCACGCCGCGGACTACGCCGCCGCGCACGACCGCCCCGTCGTCGACCAGGCACAGGTGGACGAGGCCGCGGCCGAGGCGCTGGCGCCCTTCCACGCCGACGAGGGCGCGGAGAACCCGTACACGCTGCACCAGGAACTGCAGCAGACCATGAACGACCTCGTCGGGATCATCCGGCGGGAGGCCGAGATGCAGCAGGCCCTGGGCAGGCTGCGCGCCCTGCGGGTCCGGGCCGCCAAGGCCGGGGTCGAGGGCCACCGCCAGTTCAACCCGGGCTGGCACCTGGCCCTGGACCTGCGGAACATGCTGCTGGTCAGCGAGTGCGTGGCGCGCGCCGCGCTGGAACGCACCGAGAGCCGCGGCGGCCACACCCGCGAGGACTGCCCCGCCATGGACCGCGACTGGCGCCCGGTGAACCTGGTCTGCCACCCGGTCTCCCCCGTCCCCGCCGACCCGGCGGCCGACCGCATCCGGCTGGTCCGCCAGCGGACCGAACCCATCCGCCCCGACCTGCTCGCCCTCTTCGAAAAGGAGGAGCTGGTCAAGTACCTCGCCGAAGAGGAGCTCTACGAGTGACTGCGACTGACACCGGAGCCGGAACCGGAACCGGACGGGGCTACGAGGCCCGGTTCCGCATCTGGCGGGGCGACGCGGAGGGCGGCGAACTGCGGGACTTCCGCGTAGAGGTCCACGAGGGCGAGGTCGTCCTGGACATCGTCCACCGCCTCCAGGCCACGCAGGCGGCGGACCTGGCGGTCCGCTGGAACTGCAAGGCGGGCAAGTGCGGTTCGTGCAGTGCGGAGGTCAACGGCCGCCCGCGCCTGATGTGCATGACCCGCATGTCGACCTTCTCGCGCGAGGAGACGATCACGGTCACCCCGCTGCGCGCCTTCCCGGTCATCCGCGACCTGGTCACGGACGTCTCCTTCAACTACCAGAAGGCCAGGGAAGTCCCGGCGTTCGTTCCGCCCCAGGGCCTGGCCCCGGGCGAGTACCGGATGCAGCAGGTGGACGTGGACCGCTCGCAGGAGTTCCGGAAGTGCATCGAGTGCTTCCTGTGCCAGGACACCTGCCACGTGGTCCGCGACCACGAGGAGAACAAGCCGGCCTTCGCCGGCCCCCGCTTCCTGATGCGCGTGGCCGAGCTCGACATGCACCCCCTGGACGCCGCCGAGGACGAGGGTCTGGACCGCAAGCGGACCGCCCAGGAGGAGCACGGCCTGGGCTACTGCAACATCACCAAGTGCTGCACGGAGGTCTGCCCGGAGGGCATCAAGATCACCGACAACGCCCTGATCCCGCTGAAGGAGCGCGCGGTGGACCGCAAGTACGACCCCCTGGTCTGGCTGGGCTCGAAGATCTCGCGACGCAAGACCAGCTGACCCGCCCGCCCCGGCCCGCGCCTCTCCAGCTCGCGAGAGGGGCGGGCCGGGGCTTGCCGTCCGGCCCCTACCCCCCGTGGTGGAGCACGTTGCCGTTGGTGCAGTGGTCGACGGTGTTGCCCGTCCAAGACGGATCCTCGGCCGGGTCACGGAACGTGACCTCCTTTTCCGGTCGCGATCGGGCGAAACCGCCCATACGCTCCCACATGTGATGCCGCCGAGGAGATCGATCACCGGGATCGCCGCGCGGGCCGCGTTCACGGGAGCCGCCGTGCTGCTCGGGGCCTGGGCCGGTGCCCCGGCATCCGCTGCCGCCGGCCTCGCACCGCAGGCGCCCTCCGTGCCGGTGTTCTCCCTGCCGGCGTTCTCCGTGCCCGCTGACGACCCCGTCGCCCTCGACCGGCAGGGGCAGATCACCGACCGGGTCGGAGCCCTCGGTGACCGGAGGGACGAGGTCGCCGCCGCCCTCGACGAGCTGTACGCCGACCGGCGCATCCAGCTCTTCGTCGTCTACGTCCGTGACTTCTCCGGCCGCTCCGCCCAGAGCTGGGCCGATGCCACCGCCGAGCGCAACGGCCTCGGCCAGAACGACGTCCTGCTCGCCGTCGGGACCGGGGCGCGCCAGTACGCCTACTCGGCGGACGTCGACTCCGGTTTCACCGAGGACCAGCTGGCCGAGGTCGCGCGGACCGCGATCGAGCCGGCCCTGCGGCAGAACGACTGGGCCGGTGCCGCCATCGGTGCCGCCAACGGCTACGACGCGGTGCTCGGCGGCCGCCCGGTCCCCGTCCCCACCCTCACCCCCGGCCCGGCCGACCCCGGCGGTTCCGCCGCGGACGGCGAGGAGGGCGGCGAGAGCGGTGCCGGGGACTACGTGCTGCCGGTGGTCGCGGTCGGCGCGGCCGGCGCCCTCGCCGTGTACGCGTACTCCCGCAGCAAGAGGAGGAAAGGGCGCGGCGGGACGGAAGGAACGCAGCCCGCGGGATGGGGCGAGCGGGCCGCCGCCGGACTGCCGCTGCCCGAGCTCGACGCCCGGGCGAAGGCGCTGCTCGTGGAGACCGACGACGCGGTCCGCACCAGCACCGAGGAACTCGGCTTCGCCTCGGCCCAGTTCGGCGAGGAGGCGGCCAAGCCCTTCGAGGCGGCCGTGGCGCACGCCAAGGACGAGCTGACGCACGCGTTCCGGCTGCGCCAGCAGCTGGACGACGCCTACCCCGAGGAGGATGCCACCCGGCGCCGGATGCTCGACGAGATCACGGCCCGGTGCACCGAGGCGAACCGCCGCCTGGACGCCGAGGCCGCGGCCTTCGACCGGCTGCGCGACCTGGAGAGGAACGCCCCGCAGGCGCTCGCCGTGGTGGAGGAGCACTACCGGGCCCTTTCCGGACGCACCGTCACCGCCGAGGCCACCCTCACCGCGCTGTCCCGGCGGTACGCCGATTCCGCCGCCGCGCCCGTCGCCTCCAACCCCGCGCAGGCCAGGGAACGCCTGTTGTTCGTCACCACGAACCTGGACGAGGCGCGGGCCGCGGTCGCGGCGGGCGACAACGCGCGGGCCGCGGTGCACGTACGGGCCGCCGAGGGTGCCGTGGACCAGGCGGTGACGCTGGTGGACGCGGTGGAGCGGCGCGCGCAGGAACTGGCCGAGGCGGCCGGGAAGCTGGACGGTGCACTGACCGAGACCGAAGCCGACCTGGCCGATGCCCGGGGGCTGATCGGCGGGACGCCGGAGGGGGTGTCGACCGCGGACCTGCGGGGCCGGATCGGCCGGGCGGAGGCCGTGCTGGCCGACGTACGCGGGGAGCGGGACGGCGGGGAGGGAGACGGCGGAGGGCGGTACGACCCGATCGACGCGCTGCGCCGGGTGGAGGAGGCGGACGCGGCGCTGGACGAGGCGCTGGCCGGGGCGCGGGAGCGGGAGACCGCGAACCGGCGGGCCCTGGCCCTGCTGGACCAGGCGCTGCTGTCCGCGCGCAGTGCGATCGGCGCGGCCACGGACTACGTCACCACCAGCAGGGGCGCCGTCGGGGCCACCGCCCGGACCCGGCTGGCAGAGGCCCAGCGGCACCTGCGGCTGTCCTCCGAACTGGCCGGCTCGGACGCGCCGAGCGCGCTGGCGGAGGCGCAGCGGGCGGACGCGCTGGCCCGGGAGGCTCAGCGGCTGGCCGAGCAGGACGTACGCGGGTACGAGAGCCCCTACGCGGGGCGCGGGCCCGGGAGCGGGGGCATGGGCGGCATGAACGGGGCGGTGCTCGGCGGGATCATCCTGGGCGAGCTCCTGCGCGGCGGTCGGGGCGGGGGCGGCTACCCGGGGAACCGCGGCGGGGGCTTCGGCGGGGGCTTCGGCGGGGGTTCCGGGGGCGGCTTCGGTCCCGGCCCCGGCTCCTTCGGGGGCGGCGGGACCCGGGGCCGGATGGGCGGTGGCGGCCGCTTCTGAAACCACGCACGCCCTTCACCACTTGAACCACGAGGAGCAGGACGCATGAGCAAGCAGAGCATTCTCGGCCGGGTCGCCCAGCTCGCGAAGGCCAACATCAACGCGCTGCTGGACCAGGCGGAGGACCCGCAGAAGATGCTGGACCAGCTGATCCGCGACTACACGGACAACATCGCGGAGGCGGAGCAGGCGGTCGCCACCACCATCGGCAATCTGCGGCTGCTGGAGCAGGACCACCAGGAGGACGTGGAGGCGGCGGAGGAGTGGGGCGGCAAGGCGCTCGCGGCGAGCCGGAAGGCGGACGAACTGCGGACTTCCGGCGCGACGGCGGACGCGGACCGGTTCGACGGCCTGGCGAAGGTGGCGCTGGGACGGCAGCTCAGGTCCGAGCAGGAGGCGTCGACGGCCGAGCCGGTGATCGCGGCGCAGACGGAGGTGGTCGACAAGCTGAAGGCGGGGCTGGACGCGATGAAGGACAAGCTGTCCGAGCTGCGGGCCAAGCGGGACGAGCTGGTGGCCCGGGCCAGGACGGCGGCCGCGCAGAACACGATGATGGACGCGGTGAAGAGCATCGACGTGCTGGACCCGACGAGCGAGATCAGCCGGTTCGAGGACAAGGTGCGCCGGGAGGAGGCGCGGGCGCTGGGCAAGCAGGAGCTGGCGGCGTCCTCGCTGGACGCGCAGTTCGAGGCCCTGGACGACCTCGGCCGGCAGTCGGAGATCGAGGCCCGCCTGGCCGCGCTGAAGCGCGCGGCGTAGCGGGGCCTTGCCGGCTGCCGGCGCCGCTGTCGCTGCCCTGCGGGCCTCTCTCCCCTCCCCGCCCCCCGCGCCGCCCCCGCGCCGGCGGCGCCAAGTCAGCCGTACATGTTCAGCAATTGCTCCGCCGAGAGTTCCGTCGTCGCTTCGGTGCCGGCGCCCGGCAGGGGGAGTTCGAACCACACCGTCTTGCCGCGGTGGGTGCGGCGCGTGCCCCAGCCGGCCGAGAGGAGGCCGACGAGCTGGAGACCGCGGCCGCCCTCGTCGGTGTCGCGGGCGCGGCGGCGCCGGGGCTGGACCAGGTTCCCGTCCCAGACCTCGCAGACCAGGGTGCGGTCCAGCAGCAGGCGGAGCCGTATCTCGCCCTCGCCGTACCGGAGGGCGTTCGTCACCAGTTCGCTGACCAGCAGTTCGGTGGTGTCGAGCAGTCCTTCCAGGCCCCAGGCGGGGAGTTTGGCGCGGGCCAGTTCCCGGGCCCGGCCCACCGAGCGGGCTTCCCTCGGCAGCTGCCAGTCGCCGACCGCGTCGCCCGGCAGGCCCTGGACGCGGGCCATGAGCAGGGCGATGTCGTCCTCGCCGTGCCGGGTCTCCAGGGTGGCCAGGACGTGGTCGGCCACGTCCTCCAGCGGGCGGACGGGGTCGGCGAGGGCGTCACGGAGGCCGCGCAGCCCTTCCTCCAGCGGGTGGTCGCGGGATTCGACCAGGCCGTCGGTGTAGAGGGCGAGCAGGGCGCCCTCGGGGAGCTCCACCTCGACCTCCTCGAAGGGTTCGCCGCCCACCCCGAGCGGCATGCCCGGCGGTATCTCCAGCAGCAGGCCGGGCGGCGCTTCGGAGCCGGGTTCGCCGGGTTCCACCAGGACCGGGGGCATGTGACCGGCGTTGGCGATGGTGCAGCGCCGGGTCACCGGGTCGTAGACGGCGTACACGCAGGTGGCGAGGTAGACCTCGGACAGGTCGGCGTCGCGGGAGTGCAGGGCGGCCCGGGAGGGCTGCCGGCCGCCGCCGGGTGCGCCGAGGCCGCGGGCGACCTCGTCGAGGGCGGAGAGCACCTCGGCCGGTTCCAGGTCCAGCAGGGCGAGGGTGCGTACGGCGGTGCGCAGTTCGCCCATGGCGACGGCGGCGCGCAGGCCGCGGCCCATGACGTCGCCGACGACGAGGGCGGTGCGGTGGCCGGGGAGTTCGATGACGTCGAACCAGTCGCCGCCGACCTCGGTGGCCGCGTTGCCGGGGAGGTAGCGGCAGGCGATGTCCAGGCCGGCGGCCTCGGGGTCGCCGGGGGGCAGCAGGCTGCGCTGGAGGATGAGGGCGCGTTCGTGTTCGCGCCGGTAGAGGCGGGCGTTGTCGATGCACACGGCGGCGCGGGCGGTGAGTTCGACGGCGACGGCCCGGTCGCGTTCGCCGAAGGGTTCGCTGCCCTTGGTGCGGGAGAACTGGGCGAGTCCGACCACGGTGTCGTGGGCGACCAGCGGGACGACGAGGGTGGACTGGACGAGGTCCTCGGAACTGCCGCCTTCGAGCAGCCGGGTGCGGGCGGTGCGCAGGGCGAGGGCGCCGGGGGTGGCGGCCGGGTAGCGGTGGGTCTCCCCGACGGCGACGGGCGGGCCGGACAGCGGGGCGTCGGAGACGGCGCTGGCGAAGGCGACGCGGCGCAGCGGGGCGGAGGGGGCGCGGCCGGAGCCGCGGCCGGGGAGGCTGGGCACGCCGGGGCCCTGGGGGCGGGCGGGGCGGTCGTCGTCGCCGAGGAGCAGGCCTTCGTAGAGGTCGACGGAGGCGAGGTCGCAGAAGCCGGGGACGGTGACGTCGAGGAGTTCGCGGGCGGTGGTCTCCAGGTCGAGGGAGTTGCCGATGCGGTGGCCGGCCTCGTTGAGCAGGGCGAGGTTGCGGCGTACGCCGGCGGCCTCGCGGGCGGCGAGGTGGCGGCGGGTGACGTCGGTGCCGAGGCCGGCGACGCCGACCGGGCGGCCGGACCCGCCGTGGACGCGGTAGAGGTTGATGGACCAGTGGCGGTTCTCGCGGCTGCCGGGGGCGGCGCCGCTGATCTGGAGGTCGGTGACGGACTCGCCGGTTTCCAGGACCCGCCGCAGGGCGGCGGTCATCCGGTCGGCCTCGCGCTTGGGCAGGTAGTCGTGGACGGTGCGGCCGCGGTGGTCCTCGGCGACGCCGCCGAAGACGGTGGCGAAGCGGCGGTTGGCTCGCTGCACGGTGAGATCGGTACCGAAGAGGAGGAAGCCGAAGGGAGATTGTCCGAATATCGCCTGCGAGGCCGCCAGATCGGATTCGATCCGGCGGAGTGCGCGCACGTCGACCACGACGCAGAGCGCGGCCCGCTCGCCGGTCTCGGTCTCGGTGGGCATCACATAGATCTCGGCCACGCCGTGCCGGCCGGATCCGTCGGGCATGCGGAACGGGATGAGGCCCGTCCATTCCTTGCCGTCGAGGATCTCGGCCACCTTGCGGTGCCCGTCGGCGCGCAGCTCCGCCGGCATGAAGGCGTCGACCGGGTCGCGGCCGACGGCCTGGTCCGGCGTCAGCCCGAAGAGTTCCCCGGCGCGCAGGCTCCACTGGTCGATGAGCCCGTCGGGCCCGATCGAGAAGGACGCGACCTTGATGAAGTCATATATCGAGCCAGGCGGGCTGCTGTGCCACAGCGAATCGTGCCACGTCTCCCGGGGCATACGGGCCTGATGTGCCTGCGCAGGTATTTCGCTCACGCGACCGTCCCCTCCAGCTCACCGCAACCGGACCGGCCATGACCGAAGTATTCAGCACCACGGGCACGCCTCGCACGGCGTTCACGATCACAGCAAGGTCTCGTTGCTTTTGAGCCATTGCCCGCGATCTTCCCCGGGGCCCTCCGGCCGGTGCCGGGCGGTGCCGTCCGGGGTGTCCCCCGTGCCGTCCTTCCCCTTGTTACTCACCAGGAAGAGCCAATTCGAACCACACTGTCTTCCCCGTCTTGCCGCGCCGGGTCCCCCAGCGCTGTGCCGAGACCGCCACGAGATGAAGTCCGCGGCCGCCCTCGTCGTCGGACGTGGCGGCCCGCTCGCGGGGCGGATCCGGAAGCGGATCGGAAACCTCCACGAGCAGGGCGGGGTCTCCGGCGTGGTCGTCGGTGGCCGGATAGCGCCGGACCAGGCGGACTCCGATGGGCCCGGAGGCGTACCGGAGGGAGTTGGTCACCAGCTCGCTGACCAGCAGGACGGTCACTTCGCAGAGCGGGTCCAGCCCCCAGGCCAGCAGCTTGCCGAGCACCGCGTGGCGGGCGGTACGGACGGCACCCGGTTCGGCGGGAAAGGCCCACTCGGCGCACTCGCCGTCTGTCTCGATCACGCCGATCACTTCCCGGGCCGACAGCGGACCCCAGTGCGGTTCTTCAGGGACGAGATAGGGACTAATGACGACATACCCGATATCCCGGGCGTCGTACCGTCCGATGCCCCATCCACCGGCGCACTGTGGCACGTACGGGCTACGGCGTGCACCTCATGCGCCCCCGTGTGCGGCGGGCGCGGAGGGCCCTGCGGATTCGGCGGGTTCGGAGGCTTCTGCGGGTTCGGCGGGTTCGGCGGGTTCGGCCGGTCAGGCGGGTTCGGCATCCCGCAGCCGGCGGCCGGCCTCGGCGACCGCCGGGCGGTCCTGGTCGAGCCAGTCCACGCTGTCCAGCTCGTCCGGGGCGAGCCAGCGCACTTCGTCGTGGTCCTCCAGCGGCTCCGGCGCACCGGACAGCAGCCGCGCGGTCCACACGTGGAGCACCAGGCCGGGCTTCAGCGGCCACTGCCCCGGGATCCGCTCCAGGGCCTCGGTCTCCACACCGAGCTCCTCACGCAGCTCGCGGACCAGGGCGTCGGGTCCGCTCTCGCCGGGCTCGGCCTTCCCGCCGGGCAGCTCCCAGCGGCCGGCCAGCTCCGGCGGCGCACTGCGCCGGGCAGCCAGCAGGCGCCCTTCATGGAAAAGGGCTCCGCCCACGACCACTCGTTCCGTCGTCATGGGCGGAGCCTACGTTCTTCCGGCCGGTCAGTTCGTGGTGGCTGTCTGCCCCAGTCGTTCGACCCAGTAGAGCTGCTTGTGTCCGCGGTCGTCGAGGCTGTCGATGACCTTCTGGGCCTCGGCCCGGGTGGCGTAGCGGCCCACCCGGTAGCGGTTGCCGTTGTCGTCCTGCCGTATGACCAGCCACGGGAGCAGGGCACCGCTGTCGTTCATCGCGCTTCACCCTCCGCCGACGTACCGTCCCAGGAAACCGCATTGCGCATATGCCTGAGCTTACGCCCGACCTTCACTCAGCGGATATGAGTTTTCACCAAGAGATACCTCACAGGCGTACGCATCCGGCCATGCGTACGAGTGGGCCGTGCGCGCCGGGGCGCGGGGCGCGAACGGCCCGCCCCCGAAAGGCTGCTGAGGGTGCGGGGCCCGGCGGGTCCCCCGGGGCGGCGGGGCCTATCTGACGGGCAGGTGGTAGGCGAGGCGGTAGCGGTCCGCCGGGATCACCACGTCCGCCGTCTCCACGGCCCGGCCGGAGGCGAAGTACGTCCGCCCGATGACCATGACCACGTGGCCCGGCACGCCGCCCAGGGCCTGGAGCTCGTCCGCGAGGCCGGGCCGGGCCCCCACCTCCTCGACCACGTTGTCCACGACCACGTCGATCGCCGCCATCCGGTCGACCACGCCGCAGCCCCCGAGCGGACCCTCCTCGGGGAGCATCACCGGGGTACGGCCGGTCACGGACAGCGGCTCCCAGGAGGTGGAGAGCATCATCGGTTCACCGGCCTCCCGGAAGACGTAGCGGGTGCGCATCACACGGTCGCCGGGGGCGATGCCCAGCCGCTCGGCGATCCCCTCCGGGGCTTCGGCCTGCTCACTGCTGGAGTCCCAGGTGCCGCGCGCCCCGGCCTCCGCCTGCTCCTGGCGGAAGGGCGTGGAAGCGCCGGCCGAACGGTACGCGGAGCGGTGCACCCGGCGCGGCACCGGCTGCTCGCGCACGTAGGTGCCGGAACCGGAGCGGCCCTCGACCAGCCCCTCGGCCATCAGGACCTTGCGGGCCTCCAGCGCGACGGTGTCGGAGACCCCGTACTCCTCCCGGATCCGCGCCTGCGAGGGGAGCCGGGTATGCGGAGGCAGGGACCCATCGACGATCTTCCGCCGCAGATCCCCGGCGACGCGCAGATAGGCCGGCTGCTCACCGAAAGTCACGGGCCACTCCCCTCAGGTTGACAGACAGCTACAGCCTGGCAACCGATGGTTGAGCGCCGCAAGCAAGGGCCAGAGTTTCACCCGATGTGATGAAGTGAGGTCACTCAAACCCTCCCCGAGTTCGCACTTCGCTCCCACGGGGGACCTGCACCCGCCTCACGCCGATTCGCGCGCCGGACCCCCGCCGGAACCGCCTCCCGGGCCGCCGCGCCCGTCCTCGAATTCCTGCAGCCACTCCGGAATCCTGTCCGAAAGCCCCAGCTCACGCCGTAGATCCTGCTCCGCCTCCACCGAAAGCGCCAAGACCCCCGCGTCGCTCTGCTCCTCGAAGGCCGGCGTCCCCTTCGCCCGCGCGGCCAGGTCCCAGGCGCGCCGGGACTTACCGACGGCCGCCAGTTGCGCCGCCGCGGCCCGGCGCACCCCGGCCGAACCCTTCAGCCCGCCCAGCGCCCGCTCCTCGGCGGCGAGTGCGCCGTCCACCCGGCGGGCCCAGTCACGGTAGGCCGCGGGGGCCTGCTCCGGCTCCGGCCGCGGCTGGTCGGCGAGCACGAAGTCCACCCGGTTCGCCGCGCCGAGGAAGGTCCTCTGCTCGGCCGTGAACCCCGCCTCGGGCTGCCGGAGGCTCCCCCGGTGCTCCTCCGCCGTGGTGACGATGACGCACACCGTGGTCCGGTTCCCGGCGCGCCAGCCGTCCCGGGAGGGCGCGTAGTAGTGGCTCTCCGCGTACCCCGGCAGCGCCCAGGCGTCCATGGCGTACCGGTCCTGGGCCTCCCAGCAGCGGTCACCGGCGCGGTCGTCGAGCGCCTCCTCGCCCGGGTACGGCCGCCGCGGCTCGTCGAGGACCGCCGTGACCTCGGCGTCGTGCGGCTCGGCGCAGCCGACCGTGAACACCCTGGGGGTGGGCCCGTCCACCTCCCCGCCCGGCACGTTGAAGCAGTCCCCGGCCTCGACCTCGCCGAGGCCCGCGGCCGTCCCGACGGCCCCGCCGCGCGCGGCGGGGGACGCTCCGGCCGACTCGTCGAGGAGGGCGGCGAACTCCCGGACCGTCAGCACCGCCGCGGTGCCGGCCGTCAGCACCGCGAGCGCGACCGCCGCGGCCACCAGCACCGTGGTGCGCCGTTTTCGCGGCGCTCGGGCGGGCGCCGTCCAGGGCGTCCGCCCGGCGGGCTCGGACCGGGGGGAAAGGTGGACGGGCGGTGCCCAGGGACCGGGCGTCTGGTCGCTCACGGGTGCGCATGGTACGCAGCGGGGGCGGCCGCCGGAACGGTCGCCCCCGCCTCACGTGCTCGGACCCGGGCTCAGAACTGCAGCGACCAGGCGTCGATCTTGCCGGTGTCGATGTTCGCGTTGTCGTTCACCCGCAGCTTCCAGGTGCCGTTGGCGACCTCGCTGGAGGCATTGACCGTGTAGGTCTGCGCGATGTTGTCCGTGCTGCCGCCGCCGCGGTTGTGCAGCGTGTAGGCGGTGCCGTCGGGGGCGATCAGGTCGACCTTCAGGTCACCGATGTAGGTGTGCTTGATGTCCACCGAGACCTGCAGGGCGGCCGGCGCGTTGCCCGCCACTCCGCTCACCGTGACCGGGGACTCCACCGTGGAGTTGTCGTTGATCGCATAGTCCCCGGTGTTCTCGAACTTCGGCCCGGGCGGGTTGGTGCTCCCGCCGCCGACCCGGAGCAGCCGGTTCGGCGAGCCGGTGCCGGGGCTGCCCACCACGTTGGGCGTGGCCGCGTTCACGAGTGCGGTGCTCACCTGGGCCGGGGTGCTGGAGGGGTTCTGCGACAGGTACACCGCCGCCGCGCCCGCGACGTGCGGCGAGGCCATCGACGTACCGGAGATGGTGTTGGTGGCGGTGTCGTTCGTGTTCCACGACGAGGTGATGTTCGAGCCCGGCGCGAAGAGGTCCAGGATGGCGCCGTAGTTGGAGTAGCTGGCGCGCGCGTCCGTGTTGGTGGTCGCGCCGACCGTGATCGCCTCGGCGACCCGGGCCGGGGACTTGGTGTTGGCGTTGGTGTTCTCGTTGCCGGCCGCGACCGCGTAGGTGATGCCGGCGGCTATGGAGTTCTTCACGGCGGTGTCGAGCGCGGTGTCGGCGCCCCCGCCGAGGGACATGTTCGCCACGGCCGGCTTGACCGCGTTCTGGGTCACCCAGTCGATGCCCGCGACCACCTGGGCGGTGGTGCCGGAGCCCTGGTTGTTGAGCACGCGGACGCCGACGATCTTCGCCTTCTTGGCCACGCCGTACGCGGTGCCGCCGACGGTACCGGCCACGTGCGTGCCGTGGCCGTGGCCGTCCTGGGCGACGTTGTCGTTGTCGATGGCGTCGTAGCCGTTGAAGGCACGGCCGCCGAAGTCGCCGTGGCTGATCCGGACACCGGTGTCGATGATGTACGCGGTGACGCCCTCGCCGGCCTTGTCCGGGTAGGTGTAGCTCTGGTTGAGCGGGAGTGCCGCCTGGTCGATGCGGTCCAGGCCCCAGGACGGCGGGTTGGGCTGGGTGGCGCTGACGGTGAACGTCCGGTTCTGCACCACGGTCTTGACGGCCGGGTCGGCGGCGATCTTCCTGGCCTGCGCCTCCGAGGCGGAGATCGCGTACCCGTTGAGCGCGGCCTTGTACACGCGCTCGATCTTCGCGCCGTGGCGCTCGGCCACGGACCTGCCGCTCGCGAGGGTGGAGCGGGCGGCGGAGTCCTTCAGGATCACGATGTAGCTGCCGGCGACCGTGCCGGAGGCTCCGGCGTTCTCGATCGCGCCTTCCGCGGCGGTTCCGCCGGCGGCCGTGGCCGGGAACGTGGCGGCCGTGCCGATGGCGAGCGCGGCGACGGCGATCGCGCCGATACCGGCGAGCTTCCGGCGGGTGTGACGCATCACGGACATGTGAGGGGTCCTCCTCATAGGTGGTGCGCTGCGGGGGGTGTGCGGCATGCCCATGACAATCGATTGCGCCGTTGGGCCCGCCGCTCCCGAAAGACTGACCCAGCATCAGGCGGCCCCACAAGGGGCGGACAATCGTGTAATGCGCGCGTCACGCCACGGCCACGAACCGGCAAGGACCGCTGCACATCCGGCCCCCCGTGCCCAGATCCCGTTCCGGCCAAGCCCGCCGGCCCGCACCGTACGCCGCCCCGCACGCCCGGAGCAGGGGCCACCGCGGGATGAGGTGCACCGAGGCCGCCGGACCGGCCGAACGGACCGGGGTCGGAATCCCGCCACCCCCGGACCGACGGAACACCCGGTTCCGAAGTCTCCGGAAACCGGACGGAGTTGTGCATTTTTCGTGCGCACGCCATACGACGGGAACACGGCACCGGACGGCGGGCGGGAGCACCGCCCACCCTGGCGTCCGAGTGGGTCCTCAAGGGGTGCGGGTATACGGCCCTGCCGTGCGGCGTCGATGTCGGAAATCCGCCGGACCTGCGCGGGTTTCCCTGATCGAATGGCCCCATGGCCACTCACGCATCCTCCGCCTCCGAACTCACCGCCAGGGCCCGCGCCTTCGCCGCACTGCACACCCCCGCCTCCCCGCTCGCCCTCGCCAACGCCTGGGACGTGGCCACGGCCCGGATCGTCCAGGCCGCCGGGGCGCCCGCCATCGCCACCACGAGCGCCGGGGTGGCCTGGTCCCTCGGCGCGCCCGACGGGGACGCGCTCGCCCGGGACCGCGCGCTGGACCTGATCCGCCGGGTGGTGGACGCCGTTTCCGTGCCGGTCACCGCCGACATCGAAGGCGGCTTCGGCGCCGACGCCGCCGCCGTCGGCGAGACCGTCGCGGGAGTGCTGGACGCCGGTGCCGTCGGGATCAACATCGAGGACCGACACCGCTCCCCCGCCGAGCACGCCGAGCGGCTGGCGGCGGCGCGGGCGGCCGCCGACTCGGCCGGCGTCCCGCTGTACGTCAACGCCCGCATCGACACCTACCTCCGCGGGTACGGCGCGAACGACGCCGCCCGCCTGGACGAGACCCTGGCCCGGGCGGCCCGCTACCTGGAGGCGGGGGCCAGCGGCGTCTTCGTCCCCGGGGTGCACGACCCGGCGACGGTGGCCGAACTCGCCGGGGGCATCCCCGCCCCGCTGAACGTCCTGG
This sequence comes from Streptomyces sp. NPDC043853, assembly GCF_056436025.1. Classification (NCBI taxonomy): domain Bacteria; kingdom Bacillati; phylum Actinomycetota; class Actinomycetes; order Kitasatosporales; family Streptomycetaceae; genus Streptomyces; species Streptomyces sp. NPDC043853. The sequence goes on along the minus strand of NZ_JBWKDJ010000015.1, from coordinate 10,054 downwards.
CAGGACCGGGCGCCCCGGCCGTCGCCGAACTGGGCGCCCTGGGCGTGTCCCGGGTCAGCCTCGGATCGTGGGTCGCCGAGGCGGCCCATGCCCTGGTGAAGCGGGCGGCCGGGGAACTGCTGGCGAACGGCACCTACGGGGCGCTCGCCGACTCCCTGCCGTACGGGGAGCTCAACGCCCTGCTCGAGGGAGGCAACTGAGCGGAGGCGGGGGCGGGAACCGAACGGGCGTGCGTTCCGGGGGTGGAAATTCAGATACATGCATCCGCCAACGACCATAGGATCCGGACGTGCCCCCATCGAACGCTGCGGAGAGCAGCCCAGAAGCCCCGCCCGCCGGCACGGCCGCCGACACAGCCGCCGATACAGCCGCCCGCACAGCCGCCGACGAGGCCGCCGGCAGGTCCCCCGCCCCGGGCACCCGCAAGGTCACCGGCGCGGTCTGGGCGGCGCTCGCCGTCGTCTACGTGGTCTGGGGCTCCACCTACCTCGGCATCCGGATCACGGTCGAGACGATCCCGCCCTTCGTCTCCTCGGGCATCCGGTTCGTGATCGCCGGCCTGCTGCTGGCCGCACTGGTGGCCTGGCGGAGCGGCCCGGCCGCGCTCAGGGTCAGCGGCCGGCAGCTGGGCTCGGCGGTCCTGGTCGGCCTGCTGCTGGTGCTCGGCGGCAACGGCCTGGTCGTGCTGGCCGAGACGGAGATCCCGTCCGGCCTCGCCGCGCTCCTGGTCGCGGCCGTACCGATGTGGGTCGTGCTGCTGCGGGTCTGGAGCGGAGACCGGCCGGCGCCCAGCACGCTGGCCGGGGTCCTGGTCGGCATCGCCGGGCTCGCGGTGCTGTGCAGTCCGGGGCTGACCGGGGACGTTCGGCTGTGGGGCGTGCTGCTGGTGCTGGGCGCCTCCCTGGCCTGGTCGCTGGGCTCGTTCGCCTCGGGGCGGCTGCCCCTGCCCTCCCATCCGTTCACGGCCAGCGCGTACGAGATGCTGGCGGGCGGCATCGCGGGCCTGCTGGTGGGCCTCTGCCGGGGCGATCTGCAGGAGTTCGACGCCGGCGCCGTGTCGGCCGCCTCGTGGACGGCCCTCGGCGGACTGATCGTGTTCGGTTCGCTGATGGGCTTCACCGCGTACGTGTGGCTGCTCAATGCCGCGCCGCTCTCGCTGGTCGCCACCTACGCGTACGTCAATCCGGTGGTCGCCGTGGCGCTGGGCGCGCTGGTCCTCGACGAGGCGGTCACCTGGCCGATCGCGGTCGGCGGCGCGATCGTGGTGGCGGCCGTCTGCGTGATCGTACGGACCGAGCGGCGGGGCTGAGCCGGGCCGGACCTCTCCGCCGTGGGCGGGTCGGGACCGGGCGCCGGGTGACCGCGGGCGCGTCAGCCGCGGGCGGCCCGCTCGTACAGGGCCTCGGCCCGGTCGTCGAACAGCGCGGCGGTCGAATCCACGTCGGTGTCCCCGCCGCTGAGCACCCCGATCAGGCGCCCCGCCCGGTCGGGGGCGCGGTCGGCGATCCACGGACTGCCGCTGGTCCCCGTCCAGAAGCCCGCGCAGCTGATGTACAGCATGTCCGGATCGTCCTCGTCGTGGCCGGTGCGGGTGGTGCAGGAGATCGGCTCGTTCTCCGGATTGTGGTCCTCCTCCGGGTATCCGACCACCGTGACCTCCCGCTCGTACCCGGAGTGCCAGTCCGGCCGCGGGGCCCGGTCACGGCCCACCACGTCCTGCAGGCTGCGGCCGTCCTCGTCCGGCTCGACCGTCAGGAAGGCGTAGTCCGCCGTGTCCTCGCCCCATTTGGACCAGCGGTCGTCGACGTGCACGGAGCTGACCCGCCACAGGCCGAGCGGCTGCCGGCCGGATCCCTCCCCGGAGAAGGCGGGAGCGAAGGACAGTTCGCCGATGGCGAGGCCGTCGTGCGCGACCTCGCCCGGCTCCCCGTCCTTGCCCTCGGGGGCCACGCAGTGCGCGGCGGTGGCGACCACGTTGCCATTCGGGCTGTCGACCACGCTCGCCGTGCACCAGTGCTCCCCACCGGCCATGAGCACGCCCACGGTCGGGAAGGGGTGCTCGGCGGCCTTCCCGGGGCTGGGTTTGAACAGGGCCACCGTGACCATCGCCAGCACGGTGGCGACGACCGCGGATATGCCCTTGCCGAGTGGGCTCATCGCGCCGCGCGGTCCGGGGTGGGCGCGAGCAGTACCTTGCTGATCCACTCCAGCGAGCCCTCCCTCATGCCCCGTACGTACGACTTGCCGTTGTGCGATCCATCCTGGATCACCTGCAGGCGAGTGTGCACGGGTCCCCGGGTGAAGCGGCGCATGAACTTCTCGGCGATGTCCCGTCCGGTCTCCTTGGTACCGATCTGGAAGTTGAGGTAGACGTCCGGGCCGCCCGCCGCGATCAGCTTCTCGGCCAACCGCTCCGGGTCGTTCGCCTCCATCGCCTGCCTGTTCCCCTTCCACAGCGGGGAGTCGGGGACGGTGTCGACCCCGCTGGCGATGACCGCCTTGAACCGGTCGGGGTGTTTCAGGACGTGCTTGAGCGCGCCGAAGCCACCCGAGGAGGAGCCCATGAAGGCCCAGCCGTCGCGGGAGGTGAAGGTGCGGAAATTGGCCCGCACGAAATCCGGTACGTCTTCGGCCATCCAGGTGCCCATCCTGGGCTGCCCGGGGATGTCCGAGCCGTCGAAGTGGTTCTTGGTGTCGGCGTTGATCACCGGCATGACGAGGACGAACGGCAGGCTGCGGCCGGCCTTCACGCCGTCCGTGACGGCCTGCTGGAGTCCGAGGCCGGGGCCGGTCCCCCAGTAGTTGTTCGGATAGCCACGGCCGCCGGGGAGCGAGATCAGCACCGGGAAGGCGCTGCGCGCGTAGGCCGGGTCGTCGTACTCCTTGGGCACCCAGACCCAGACGTCGCCGGTGAAGCCGGACTTGCCGCCCTTGAGGGTGGCCTTGCCGATCTCGGTGCCGTCGGGCAGGCGGGCCTGCCGGACGAACTTCGCGGCCGGCCCGGTGGGCATGCGGATGCCGGGGTCGGCCACGGTGGCCGCGGCATCGCCCTCGCCCCGGCCGAAGCTCATCGGCTCCCCTATGTCGCTGAACACGTCGAACTGGTACGCCGCGACGCCGCCCCCGGCGGCGAGGGCGAGCGCGAGGGCCCCGCAGATCAGGAGCAGGCGCTTGCGGCGGGGCCGGCCTGCGGGACGGGTCCGGCCGGTCGGGCCGGGCTCACCGCTCGCGGGCTCACCGCTCAGGCCGGGCTCACCGCTCGGGGCGGGCTCACCGCTCGGGCCGCCCTGCTGGTCATGGTGCACGGAACATCTCCGATGGTTACCGATTGATCCCCCTTACACACGATAGAGAGCCCGAAATCCGCTCCTGGGTTGCCTGCGGGGCGGGGCGTGTGCCGGGAACGGACGTGGCACTCGCCACGTCCGCCGGGATACGGCGCCGGGGGTGCCGCCGCCCCGTGCCGTCGGAGTCCGGCAGCCGGTGCCGGGGAGTCACCCGGTGGGGTGACGGCTCACCCCGCCTCCGGCTTGGGCGCCTTCATCACCTTGCTGGTCTTCTCCAGGGCGCTCTCCTTCATGCCCCGCACGTAGTCCCAGCCGTTGTGGTCGCCGCCCTGGATCTCGTGGATGTCCACCTTTACCGGCCCCTTGCCGTACTTCTGCCGGAACTGCTCCAGCCGGGCCCGGCCGCCCTCCTTGGTGCCGTACTGGAAGTTGACGTACACCTCGGGGCTCTTGGGGTCGTCGATCAGCTTCTGGGCCAGCTTCTCCGGGTTGTTGGCGTCCATCTCCTTCTGGTGGCCCCTCCAGAGCGGGGAGTCGGGGACGAGATCACCGCCGTTGGCGATCACCGCCTTGAAGCGGTCCGGGTGCTGCATGAGCTGCTTGAGGCCGACGAAGGCGCCGGAGGAGTTGCCCATGAAGGCCCAGCCGTCGCGGGACTTCCAGGTGCGGAAGTTGGCCTTGGCGAAGTCCGGGATGTCCTCGGCCATCCAGGTGCCCATCTTGGCCCGGCCGGGGATGTCGGAGCCGTCGTAGTAGTACTTGGCGTCCGGGTTGAGGACCGGCATGACCACCACGAAGGGCAGGCTGGTGCCCTTCTTCACGCCCTCGCTGATCGCCTTCTGCAGGCCGAGGCTGCGGTCGGACCAGTAGTTGTTCGGGTAGCCGTTGCCGCCGGGGAGGGCGATGAGCACCGGGAAACCGCTCTTGGCGTACTTCGGGTCCTCGTACTCCTTGGGCGTCCACACCCATACGTCGCCCTCGAAGCCGGACTTGGCGCCCTTGAGGCGGGTCTTGGATATCCGGGTGCCGTCGTCGAGCTTGCTGCTCTGCTTGAACGTCGCGGCAGGGCCGGTGGGCAGGGACAGGTCCGGGTCGCCGGAGGGGGCCGGGGCGTTGCCGCCGCCGGTCTTCCCGCCCTGGGCCGCGGGCGGCGTGCCGTAACTCACCGTCTCGCCGTTGCCGTCGAACCAGTCCGTCTTGAAGTAGGCCCAGCCGGCGCCGGCGCCGGCGAGCAGGGCGACGACGACCGCCGCGCCGGTCCACACCTTCGCGCGGGACCGCTTGGGCGGGCGCGGGGGCTCGTCGTCGTACGGGGGCTGCTGCTGCGGCTGCTGCCCGTACGGCGGCGGAGGGTACTGCGGAGCTCTGTACTGCGGAGGCTGGTGCTGCGGAGGCTGGTGCTGCGGAGCCTGGCGCTGCGGCGGGTACGGCTGCGGCGGCTGGTGCGGCTGCTGCTGCTGGTACTGGTGCACGGGCTTCGCTCCGAACGGTCATGGCTGCCCCGCGCATCGCGCCGGACAAACGGCTGGTCATCCCATTGGTCCTGATGCAGCCATGCCACGAGGGGTTGCAAAACCCGGCAAAAAGATGATGTGAATCCCATATGAACGGCGCGCGGGCCCGGGCTCAGCGCTGCGCGTCGAGCAGGTCGGCGCACCGCCCCAGCAGCGCGACCAGCAGCTCCCGCTCCTCCTCGGTGAAGGTGGCGGCGAGCGCCCGCTCGACCCGTACGGCCGCCTCGTCCGCCACGCCCATCACGGCCCGGCCCTCGTCGGTGAGCCGGGTCTCCAGCACGTTGCGGTGCCACTCGTGCGGGGTGCGCTCGATGAGCCCGCGCTCCTGGAGGTTCTTCAGCACGGTGTTCATCGTCGGCGGCGTGACCCCGCACATCCGGGCCAGCGCCGCGGCGGAGATCCCCGGATTCTCGGTGAGGCAGAGCAGCGCGGCGTACTGCGGAACCGTTACTCCGGCCGGCTTGAGCGCGGCGTGCTTCGCCGCCATCAGAGCCTGCTCGGCGCGCTTGAGGTGGGAGCCGACTCGCTGCTCGGCGGGCATGGAGGTCATGACCGAATCCTAAAGCCCTTGCATCCATTAGAGCTCTAACATACATTCGCTCTCACATCGACACGAGAGGTCTGATTACCATGCGAGCACACCTGAAGCGCACCGCGGCCATCGCGACTGCCCTGCTGGCGGCACTGGCTACGGCACCCTCGGCCTCGGCGGCGGCAGCCACACCGGCACCCTGCCCCCACATATCGACGGCGTTCGCCCTGCCGGGCGCGAAGGTCTATCCGGAGGGCATCGCAGCGGACGCCCGCACCGGCGACGTCTACGTCGGCTCCTACGCCGACGGCACGGTCTACCGGGCCCGCCCCGGGCAGCGCACGGCCGAGGTCTTCCTGCCCTCCGGCACCGACGGCCGGGACACCGCCAACGGACTGCGGGTGGACGACCGGGGACGGCTCTGGGTGACGGACTCCACCACCGGCGTGGCGGTCTACGACCCGTCCACCCGCACCCGCATCGCCCACTTCGAAGCGACGGGCACCGATCCCTTCTTCATCAACGACCTGACGATCACGCCGGACGGCACGGCCTGGCTGACGGACAGCTTCCGCTCCGCCGTCTACCGGGTCACCCCCGCCGACCTGGCCCGCGGCACCGGCGAACTCCGGGCGGCGTACGACCTGGACCTCCCGGCCGGCTCCGTCACGTTGAACGGCATCGTCTCCGACCCGGCCGGCCGCTACCTGCTCACCGTGGACATGACCGGCGGCGGGCTGTACCGGATCGACCTCCGCTCGGGAGCGATCACCCGGGTGGCCCTCCAGGGCGGGGACATGAAGGCCGCCGACGGCCTGCACCTCTCCCCCGGCGGCACCCTGCGGGTGGCCCACAACACCACCAACACCCTGAGCCGCTGGCAGCTTTCCGCCGACGGCACCCGCGCCCGCCTCACCCACAGCCTGACCGACCCGTCCCTGCAGATCCCCACCACCCTGACCCGCAGCCACGGCAGCACCCTGGTCGTCCGCTCCCAGTTCGACAAGGGCGGCCCCATGACCCCCTCGACGGGCACCCCGACCACCTTCACGATCGCCGCGGTGCGCGGCCTCTGAGCCGCGTCCTTTCGGATCGGACCACCCGGCGTGATCCGGAGAACGCGGCCTGGCCACCCGCACGATCACCGCGGCCCGCGGTCCCTCCGGCCCCTCAGCCATGCCACCGCCCACAGAAGGTGCCCGCCACCCAGGCATGCCAGCACGGCCACGGCATCAAGCCGCTCCGCGGGAGAGTGGCTGCCGCCAAGGGCATGTGCAGCCCGGAACAGCAGCGTTGTGTCCGCGGGAAGAGTGACAAGAGCGAGGAAGCCCAGACAACCGCTCGTGCCGAGGACCAGCACCACGCCATACGCACGGACGGCTGCCCGCTCCAAGGCAGGCCGTCCGGCAGCTCGGCCCGCGCCGACAGGGCCGTCCCCTTTCGACGCGGGCCGAAGTCGCCGAAGGGCGTTCAGGACGAACGCCCGACCGTCCTTGTGCAAGTCCCGGCAGCCGGCGAGATCCTCCAGGACGAAGTAGAGGTCGGTGCGGAGGAAGACGAGCAGCTGAAAGGGCAGCATCAGCAGGGCCAGCATCGCCAGGGCCAAAAGGAAGCGGTGGAGCGTCGTTGAGGGTCCGGTCACCGCAGCGAGCAGTACGGCCACGGAGAACACGGTGAGGTCAGCACCGATGCCGGCCAGGTATCCCGTGATCCGGATACGGCGCGGAGCCAATTCGATGCCGCTCACATCCGTCTGCACGACCAGGAACTGCAGGCGCGTTCCCCACCGCATCCGGCCCGGCACCCCCACAGCCCGGGCGACCACGAGATGGGCGAGCTCGTGCCAGAACAGCAGGACCCAGCCCGCAACCGCAGCCGAAGCAAGCACGGGAGTTCCGTGCCGAGTCCATATCAGCTCCTGATAGCCGAGGGACACGTCGGGATGCCATACGGTCACCACGAGGGCAGTGAGAACGAGCTGCGCTACCAGCACCGGCACCAGGGGGCTCAACGTCCAACGCACATGTGCGGGCCGGATCCACGCGAAGGTGGGTTCCGGCAAGGGAGCGGGTGGCAGCGGTCGGCCGTCCACCTCCGCCACGAAACCGAGACCCATCAAGGCCTCCACAAAGTCCAGCACGTCGAAGTCCTCACCGTGCTCCTCGATCAGCGTGACCCGGACCCGCTCCGGGGTCATCCCGCGGTCGAGCAGATCCACAGCCCGCTTGCCGACGTCCGGCAAGGCCACACAGCTTCCGGCTGCCATGCGGCCCACGATCCATTCCACGCCGTCGCGTCGTACGCCGAGCCGGTGAAGGCGGACCGTCGACGTACTGACCACGGACGGGAAACGGCCATCAGTCATTCGGCCCCGCCACGACGCCACATGCCGGGCACTCGGGGCGCCGGGGGAACCGCTCGACCACCGGCTCCTCCGGCACGATGAGGTTCAGGCCGATCCTGCATCCGGGCTCGAGGACCGGTACACCCGTCAGCAGAGCGAGCGCGGCGTACGCCAGCAGGCCACCCGACAGACCGGCCGTCACAGCATTGGCGGGATTCCAGGCCATCCTGGGTGAAGCAACGGATTCGTCCTCTCCCACGGCGAGACGCAGGTCTCGGCGTTCGATCTCACCCGCGCGCAGGCACTCCCAGCAGGGCCCGTGGCCCGGCACATGCACTCCAGCAGTCACCAACGGACCGCGGTAGCCGCCTTCCACCCATGGCATCTCCGCGTCCAGGCAGACCGGCGGGGCGTGCGGTCCATCCACCTCAGCAGGGTGACCCCGCGGCTGTATCGGGTTCGGTCCCGTTCGCCCAGTTCCGGTGGCACAGCGGCACCGGCGTCCTCAAGGAAGCCCGCGCCCAGGAGATCGTCCAACGCATCGCGCAGATCGTCCTCACTCAGCTCCGCGTGCTCGCCCAGCACCACCCCGATGACCTCTCTCACGCCTCGGGTGCCGTCCAGGAGCTGCGTGAGGGTCCACACCCAGCCATCGGGGTCGCGGATCTCCGCACCGATGCCGTACACGACGCTTCCGATCCGCACATGCCCATCCGCCGTCCGGTAGGCACGATGCTCAGGTTTGACGCGCGGCCGCGCCATTCCGAAAACAGACCTCACATGCACCCCTCCCCCTCCGAAACGCATCCTTGACACTCTCGACCCACCGGCTCACCCTGACTGACAGATTGATTCAACTGCCAGTCCTGGCACCGACTTTGGCGAGAGGACTCCTGATGCCCAAGAAGATCGAGATACGCCCCCTGGACAAGAAGGAAACCACTGGCGCCAGCAACTCGACCGGTAGCTGAGCTCCGGGGGGACGGCGAAATTCACCCCGTGGACCTGTACCCGACGGCCGGTGCACTGATCGCGTCGGCGCGCCGCCTGGCTGATGCCCTGCCCGAGGTCGCGCGGCTCCGCGAAGTCGGGCGCTCGCGTGGCGGCCGGCCGGTGTGGCTGCTGTCCGTCGGACGGGAGGGACGCGACGTCCTCGTCGTCGCCGGGGCACACGCCAACGAGCCGGTCGGCGGACTCACCGCACTGCGCCTGGCGAGCCTGCCGCACGAGCTGGAACGCACAGGATGCACCTGGCACTTCCTGCTGTGCCTGGACCCCGACGGAATGGCCCTGAACGAGGACTGGATACGGCAACCGGACTCCCTGGAGACCTACTACCGGGGCCTGTTCCGGCCCGTGTCCACGGCCCAGCCGGAGTTCCTGCCGGCCGGCCGGGCGCGCGGATCGCTCATGCCGGAGTCGCGCGTCCTGGTGGACCTGCTGGACGAGCTGCGTCCGGCGGCGTACTTCTCGCTGCACGGTGTGGACGTCGGCGGCGCCTTCATCCAGCTGACCCGCGAAGTCCCGGGCGCGGCGGAGGAGTTCAGGGAGGCCGCCGCAATCCTGGGCATCCCGGTCGAGCACCGACCGTACGACGGCATCGACTGGGAGGTCCGGCATCCCGGCGTCCTGGTGCTGCCGGCGTCACAAGGCGGGAGCGAACGGGACCCGGCCGGCTTCTCGGCCGAGCCGACGTGGACGTACGCCATGCGCCACGGCACCGTGTCGGTGGTGGTCGAGGCACCGGCCTGGGCGGCGTACGGGGTGAGCGAGGCGGGCCCGCCAAAGACACCGCCACGGGACGGAATCGCGGCGGTCAGCGACCTGCTGCTCGAACGGGCGGACCGGGTGGAGCGGGCACTCGGCGGCCTGCACGGCCGGCCCGGCCCGTTCGCGGACGCCGCCGGGGAACTGCTCAACGCCTGCCAGGGCGTGGTGCACACCTGGAAGGACCTCGCCGACCAGGGCCTGCCGGGCCTCGCCGACACGGCCGGCAACTGCGCCTCACTCGGCATCGCGGCCCGTCGCATCCCCCTGCGCGCGGCCGCGATGATGCGCCGGTCCCTGGACCCGACGGGCCCGGCCGGGGCCCGCGCCACCGCCGCCCTGACGACCCTGGTGCACGACTGGTCCCGCGAACTGCGGTCGGCCTACGCCCCGGTCTGGATTCCGCCGACCGCCCAGGCATCGTTCCAGACCCGTGCGGTCCTCCACCTGGCCGCCCGCATCCTGGCATGACCTGCTGAAGCGCTCCGGGCGGAGTCCGGACAGGTGAATAACCCTGAACGCAGAAAAGCCCCGCACCGTATCCCGGAGGATCGGTGCGGGGCTTCCCGCAATGATTGTTCGGCGGCGTCCTACTCTCCCACAGGGTCCC
>NZ_JBWKDJ010000014.1:10508-210824 GCF_056436025.1 Streptomyces sp. NPDC043853 | reverse complement strand
CACCGGCGAGAACACCATCTCCTGGCGCGACCCGAAGAAGGCCACCAAACAACCCATCCCGGGATGAAACATCGGACGAAAACGACCTCTAAGGCCGTGGCTGAAGGCATCAGATGGGGCGTACCCGCTGTGTGCTCGTGCCGCAACCGATGGCGACCCCGCTTCGCGATGGGTGCACCCCGGCGGATCGAGGTCGCGTCCCTTCGGTCGCGGTCAGGTGGACCGGCCCGTCACGTGCCCGGCTTGCGGCCCCAGACGTAGACGTCTTCGCCCTTGGTGAGGAGGTTCCAGTAGGCCTTGGCGTCCGTTGAGGTCATGTTGACGCAGCCGCCGGAGCCCGGGGGGTTCCACATGCTCTTCGTGGTGGAGTGGAAGGCTATGCCGCCGTCGAAGAACTGGGAGTACGGCATGGAGACGTTGTAGATCGTCGACCAGTGGTTGATGCTGCGGTAGTAGATCTTCTTCAGGCCGGTGCGGGTCTCCGTGCCGTCCTTGCCGGTGCGGACCGGGACGGGGCCGTAGACCAGCTTGCTGCCGTCCTGGATCCAGCTCAGCTGGCGGGTCAGGTCCACGCAGGCGATCCGGCCCCGGTTGACCGGGCAGGTGCCCGCCTTGTTCGGGGTCTTTCCCGCCGCCCGCTGGGCCAGCATCGTGTTCATCGTCTGCCAGGTCAGCGGGCCGGCGTAGCCCATGGTGGGCGTGATGCCGTGCTTGGCCTGGAAGGCCTTGATGGCCTGGCAGTCCGCGGCGGACTGCTTGCCGTCCACCGGGCGGCCGAGGAACTGTTCCACCTGTCGCTGGTACGGCCCGGTGCTCAGATTGCACGAGGCGGCGGAGGCCGTGCCCGCCGTCCCGACGACCACCACCGGCGCGGCCAGCGCCGCCAGTCCGGCCGTCACCGCCATCCGCCTGCCGATTCCGCCCGCCCAGCCGGTCCCGCGCCTCGCGTTCATTGCGGACCTCCCCGCCTCGCCGTCTGCTTCGGCGGGAAGACGCGTCCCGGGCGTGCGGGGTTGCGGGCCGGGCTGCGTAAATCGGCTCGTGCGACCGTCGTACGGCACCCGGTGCGATGGCGTAGACATGACCCGCCTAGCCTGCACGGATGAGCACACCGACCGTTTCCGAACTGCTCGCCGAGTTCCCCGCTTTCGCCCCGTACGCGCGCACCGCGACCCTGCTCCGGCCCTCCGCCGGGACGCCCGGCCCGTACGAGAGCTCGGTCGGCGGGCCGCTGCTCTGGCCCGCGGACGAGCCCTGGCCGCGCTGCCGGCAACCGCACCTGGTGTACGTGCGGGAGAAACTGACCGACGTCGAGCGGGAGTTGTGGCAGCGCATCGAGCGCGATGTGCGGGAGCGGCGGCGGCCGGGTCAGGCGTACGTGCTGACGGCGGAGGAGGCGGAGGCGCAGTCGCGGATCATGGCCGGCGCGTCTTCGCTGGACCTGGTGAGGTGGGAACGGGTCCGGCTGGTGCCGGAGCCGGTGGCAGGGGAGGGGCCGCCGATGGTTCCCGTGCTCCAGCTCCGCGCCGAGGACGTGCCCGCCCTGGAGTGGCCGCCCGGAGCCGATCTGCTCCAGCTGCTCTGGTGCCCGCAGGACCACGAGGAACCGGAAGGGCAACCCCGTTACTGGGGTCCGGTGGTGGAGCTGCGCTACCGGGCCGCGGCGGAGATCGGCGCCCCGGCCGAGGTGCCGCCCCCGCCCGGCGGCGCCAAGGACGTGTACCTGGCCGCGCCGTGCAGGCTCGACCCCGTCGAGGTGATCGATCTGCCGGAGCAGGACGAGTTGCCCGAGGAGCTGTACGAGGCCGTCGAGGAATGGGCCGAGGAGCGGGGGCTGGAGTACAACCGGGTGTTCGGCTGCCTGCCCGGCTGGAAGGCCGACGGCTGGCCCAGCTGGCACCTCACCGACTTCACGGCGATCGACTGCCGGTGCGGGGCCCGGATGCGGCTGCTGCTCACCCTGGACAGCGGCGGGGACCCGGGGCTCAACGTGGGACGGTACGGCGAACTCCGGGTGTTCCGCTGCCCCGAGGACCCGGACCACCCCGTGCGCCTCAACATCCAGTAGGTGCAGGGAGAGAAGCGGGCCGGGGCGCGACCGCTGCCCCGGCCCGCACCCCGGCCCCCGGTCTACGCGGTCACGCCCAGCCGCCGCTCCGCCCGAGCCACCCGCGACCCGTACACGGTGATCGACACGACCCCGAGCACCGCCGCCAGGGCCAGCGCGGCCGTCGCCGGCCAGCCGCCGGAGTGGTACGCCAGCGCGCCGAGGGTGCCGCCCGCGCTGGAGCCCAGGTAGTACGCGGACTGGTAGAGCGCCGAGGCCTGCGCGCGGCCCGTCCTCGCGGTGCGGCTCACCGAGGAGGAGGCCACCGCGTGCCCCGCGAAGAATCCGGCGGTGATCAGGACCAGGCCGAGCAGGATCAGCCCCAGGGACTCGGAGAGCGAGGCGAGCAGGCCCAGCGCGGTGGTGGTGACCGCCAGGTAGAGGGCGCCGCGCCGGCCCAGCCGGGCCACCAGCTGCCCGGCCGCCGCCGAGGCCGCCGTACCCACCAGGTAGATCAGGAACACCGAGCCGACCAGGCCCTGGCCGAGCGAGAACGGCTCCTCGGTCAGCCGGTAGCCGATCACCGTGTAGACCGCGCCGAAGACAGTCATGAACAGCGCGCCGATCCCGTACAGCCGCAGCAGCAGCGGGTCCCGCAGGTGCCCGCCGACCGTACGGCCCACCGCCCGCGGGTCCAGGGAGGCGGAGCGGAAGAACCGGGCCCGGGGCAGCAGGGCGGCGAACACCGCCGCGCAGCCCAGTGCCAGCAGGCCGACGGTCAGCAGCGCCGCGCGCCAGCCCCACAGCTGGGCCGCCCACCCGGTGACCAGCCGCCCGCTCATCCCGCCGATGGAGTTGCCCGCCACGAACAGCCCGATCGCCGCGACCAGTGCCTTGGGCCGGACCTCCTCCGCCAGGTACGCCATCGCGGACGCCGGGACACCGGCGATCGCCGCGCCCTGCACCGCGCGCAGCGCGACCATCCACTCCAGGTTCGGCGCGAACGGCACCAGCAGGCCGACCGCCACGGCCACCGCCATCGAGCAGAGCATCATCCGGGTGCGTCCGAACCGCTCGGACAGGGCGCTCAGCGGGAGCACGCACAGGGCGAGCGCGCCGGTCGCGGCCGACACCGTCCAGCTGGCCTGGCCGGCCGTCACGCCGAAGTCGGCGGAGATGGCGGGCAGCAGCGCCTGGGTGGAGTAGAGGAGGACGAAGACGGCGAGTCCGGCGGCGAAGAGCGCGAGGCTCATGCGGCGGTAGCCGCGGGTGCCGGGGGTGAGGGGCTCAGGGGACGACGGGGTGGAGGCGGCCACGGTGGTGGCCGCCCCGGTATGAGCGGGAGACATACCTCGACGGTAGGACCCCTTTATTCATGCGTCCAATGCGTAGAATCGCGGAAATCAATCCACTGCTGCATCACCACAGCTCACAGGGGTGCGTGTCGATGAGCCGTTACGAAGAAGACATCACGATGACAAGCCTGCTGGCCCCCAGGCTGACGTACTTCGTCACCGTCGCCCGCCACGAGCACGTCACCCGCGCCGCCCATGAGCTGGGGATTCCGCAGTCCACCCTGTCCCGGGCCGTCGTGCGGCTCGAACAGGACCTGGGCGTCGCGCTGTTCGCCCGTACCGGCCGCACCGTCTCGCTCACCACGGCCGGCCGCGCCTTCCTCGCCTCCGCCGAGCGCGCGCTCGCCGAGATCGGCCGGGCCGCCGAATCCGTCCAGCGGGACGCCGATCCGCACGCCGGCAAGGTGGCGTTCGGCTTCCTGCACACCCTCGGCCCCGAGACGGTCCCCGGGCTGATCCGCGCCTTCCGGGCCGACCACCCGGGGGTCCGCTTCTCCCTGGTCCAGAACTACGGCGAGGCCATGCTGGAGCGGCTCCGGGCCGGCGAGCTCGACCTGTGCCTGACCTCCCCGGTGCCGGACGCCCCCGACCTGGCGACCCGCCGCCTCGACGAGCAGCGGCTCCGGCTGGTGGTCCCCGACGACCACCGGCTCGCCTCCCGCAAGCGGGTCCGGCTGGCCGAGGCGGCCGACGAAACCTTCGTCACCCTCGAACCCGGCTACGGGCTCCGCCGGATCACCGACGACCTGTGCGCCGAGGCCGGGTTCATCCCCAGGGTGGCCTTCGAGGGAGAGGAGGCCGAGACCCTGCGCGGTCTGGTCGCCGCCGGACTGGGCGTGGCCCTGCTGCCGCCGCCCGCGGTGCCGCGCCCCGGTGTGGTCGAGCTGACCGTGACCGCGCCGCGCGCCGTCCGCGAGATCGGGGTCGCCTGGCTGGAGGGCCACCCCGACACCCCGCCGGTGGCCGCCTTCAAGCGGTTCCTGCTGTCCCGCCGGGGCCGGCTGATCCCTGAGTCGTGAGCGGCCCACCGGCCCCGCTCCGGGCCACCGCGTACCCCGCCTGGAAACGGGACTTGGCGCCCACCGCGCGCATGATCTCCGCGATGTGCCGCTGACAGGTCCGCTCCGACATGCCCAGTCTGCGGGCGATGACCTTGTCCTCCAGGCCCTCCGCGAGCATCCGTACGATCGCCCGCCGCAGCTCGTCGGAGAGCGAGCGGGCCTGCTCCGGGCTGACGGTCGTGGGGAACGGCTCCGCCGCCAGCCAGGACCGTTCGAAGACCTCCACCATGAAGTGCACGACGTTCGGCTCGCGCACCACCAGCGCGGCACCGGGCAGGTCGTGCACCGCCATCAGGCCGGTGCTCCGGTCGTAGACGAGCATCCGCGGCAGGCCGTCCCCGAGCGTGCGGACCTGCGCGCCCAGGGCGGTCACCCGTTCCACGTAGGCCGCGGTCGGGCGCGAGTACCGGCCGGTGTGCTGGTAGATCGTCCGCATCCGGATCCCGCGCGCCAGCATCGACTCGTCGCGTCCGATCGCGTCCTCCAGCACGTCCTGGGGGCGGCCCCCGCCCGGCTGGCAGATCAGCAGCTCCTCCTCGCAGCCCGCCGACAGCTGCGCGATCAGCGCCCGGACCGAACCCAGGTCGGTCACCACCTCCAGCCCGCCCGAACCGGTCCGGTCCCGCTGCGCGGCGCCCGCCTCGTAGGCCGGGACCAGGGCCTCCAGCCGCTCCCGGAGCCGGTCCATCTCGTCGTGGGTCTCCCGGACCCGCAGGGCCAGCGGCGCCAGCGCCCGGGCGGCGGCCGCGCGCGGGGGTACCGCGGTCCAACGGTCCGGGCCGCCGTCCGGGGCGCGCTGGAGGAGGTGCGCGGCGGCCAGCTCGGTGATCGCGGCGGCGGCCCGGGCGCCGAGGGCGCGGGTCGCCTCGCAGGCGGCGAAGGAGTGCCGCTCGACGGCAAACGCGTACAGCCGCAGGGCGGCGGGGCTGAGATCGGCGGCGCCGCCGTCGCCGTTCACGTGATCCTCGGCCGGCATGTGCCTATTCGTCCCTTGATGGGGTGCTTGGTAAACCCCTCGGGTTCCCGCAAGGCGGCAATACGAGCCCCGTGGCCGGGCCGGCGGCGCCCCCGGGACCGGCACAGTGGACGGACGGCGTCACGCGGGGGGCATGCCGGCCCGCCGGTGCCGTCCGACCGTGAGGGGGCGGTACGGGCGGCCCGGCGGAGGCGCCGCGGGCGAGGCCGGGGACGCCGGAGACGAGGCCGGAGACGAGACCGGGGACGCCGGGGATGCAGGGGACGAGGCCGGGGCGCCGGGGATGACGCCGGGGGCCACGCGCCCGGGGGAAGGGCGGCCCCGTCCGGACCGGCCTCAGGCGGGCTTGGCGTAGTCGCCGTAGCCGGTCCAGTCCAGGGCCACGCACGGCTCGTCGCCGAGGACCCACGCGTCGTGTCCGGGGGCGATCTCGATGAAGTCGCCCGGGCCCATCTCGGCGGTCTCGCCGTCGTCCATCACGATCTTCATCCGGCCGCTGACCACGTAGCCGGTGTGGGCCGCCTGGCAGCTGTCGGTGCCCGCGATCGGCTTCACGTGCTCCGACCAGCGCCAGCCCGGTTCGAAGACGCCGCGGCCGACGGGGCCGCCGTCCGTCTGGAACAGGTCCAGCCGCCCCTTGCCGCCCTCGAACGGGCGGGTCTCGTCCGGCTTGTCGAAGTTTCTGAGCTGGATTCCGGCCATCCGGACCGCCTCCCAGGCAGATCCCCGAGCAGACCCCGAGTCCGTTTCCACTGTACGTGTCCGGCCGGTGCCCGTCAGCCGCGCAGCGACCGGCCGAAACCCGAGGCCAGCGGCATGCGCAGGCCGAGCGGCGGGGGAGCCGCCAGGGCGTCGGTGACCGGGCGGGACCAGCGGCCGCCCATCACCGCGCCGAGGACGAAATCCACGGCGAGCGCGACCACTTCGGCGCGGTGCTCGCGCAGCCGGTGCCCGTCGGAATGGACCTCGAACCGGCAGGTCGAACGATTCGCCTTCTTCGCCCGCGCGGCCAGCCGGAACGACGACTCCGGGTCGGCACTGAGGTCGTTGGTGCCGTGCACGATCAACACCTGCCGTCCGGCCAGGTGCTTCACCGGTTCCGGGTGGGTGTCGGCGGACTCGTCGGTCAGGCAAGGGGCGAGGGCCAGCACCGAGTTGACCGCGGAGTGGCCGCCGCCCCGCAGGGCCGCCAGGCCGCCGGTCCCGTACCCGGCGAGGCAGACGGGGACGTCGCCGTAGCGCCGTACCACCTCGTCCGCCGCCTGTTCGGGGCGGCCGTCCGGGCCGTGCACGACATGGACGGCCAGTCCGTCCGGGCCACCGGCCCGGGCCAGTTCCCGCACCAGCGCCCGCACCGGACCGGGGGACAGGAAGGGCGAGCCGGGGCGTCCCGGTAAGAGGATCACCGCTCCGCCGACCGCTGTGCCGGATCCGTCCGCGCCGCAGGCCCGCCCCAGGCGGGCCCCGCGCTCCGGCGTCTCATGCTGAGTCACCCGGGAACACTGTCAGAGCGCCGCCCCGCACGCCACCCGTCTGCACGGTCACTGTTACGTATCGACCCCTCTGAGCGGTCGGGAACTCTACGCGCGTAGGAGTAGAGTGCGCAGATGACGAGCGAGACCCCCACCCTGCCGACCCCGGACCAGATCCGCCGCTCCCCGAAGGTGCTGCTGCACGACCACCTCGACGGCGGCCTGCGTCCCGGGACCATTCTCGACCTGGCCCGCCAGGTCGGCTACGACAAGCTTCCCGAGTCCGACGCCGACAAGCTGGGCGTCTGGTTCCGCGACGCCGCCGACTCGGGCTCCCTCCCGCGCTACCTGGAGACGTTCGCGCACACCTGCGCCGTCATGCAGACCAAGGAGGCCCTGTTCCGGGTCGCCGCCGAGTGTGCCGAGGACCTGGCCGAGGACGGCGTGGTCTACGCCGAGATCCGCTACGCCCCCGAGCAGCACCTCGAAGCCGGCCTGACCCTCGAAGAGGTCGTCGAGGCGGTCAACGAGGGCTTCCGCGAGGGCGAGCGCCGCGCCAGGGCCAACGGCCACCGCATCCGCGTCGGCGCCCTGCTGACCGCCATGCGGCACGCGGCCCGCGCGCTGGAGATCGCGGAGCTGGCCAACCGCTACCGGGACAACGGCGTGGTCGGCTTCGACATCGCCGGCGCCGAGGCCGGGTTCCCTCCCACCCGCCACCTGGACGCCTTCGAGTACCTCAAGCGCGAGAACAACCACTTCACCATCCACGCGGGCGAGGCCTTCGGCCTGCCGTCGATCTGGCAGGCCCTGCAGTGGTGCGGCGCCGACCGCCTCGGCCACGGCGTGAAGATCATCGATGACATCGAGGTCGCCGAGGACGGCAGCGTGACCCTGGGCCGCCTGGCCTCGTACGTCCGGGACAAGCGCGTCCCGCTGGAGATGTGCCCCACCTCGAACCTGCAGACCGGCGCGGCCGCCTCCTACGCGGAGCACCCCATCGGCCTGCTGCGCAAGCTGCATTTCCGCCTCACGGTGAACACCGACAACCGGCTGATGAGCGGCACCAGCATGACCCGGGAGTTCGAGCACCTGGTCGACACCTTCGGTTACACGCTCGACGACATGCAGTGGTTCACCGTCAATGCGATGAAGTCCGCGTTCATTCCTTTCGATGAACGACTGGCGATGATCAACGACGTGATCAAGCCCGGCTACGCCGAGCTGAAGTCGGAGTGGCTGTTCAAGCAGACCGTTTCGACCAGCGGTTCTGTCGCCGTCTAGGCGGGAAAATCGCAGCGGGAGAGCGCCCGGGCCGGCCACGGCCCGGGCGCTTTCTCATATCGGATGATGTTTGCGGGGGCGGGTTTGGACTGGCTAGTTTGCGGAGCCGCTCAAGTCCCCGTCGCAAGGACCTAATTCTCATGAAGCAGTCTGCTGCCAAGACCCTCGGTGTCGCCGTCCTCGGTGTGGCCGCCGCCGCTGCCGCCGCCGGGAGCGCCTCCGCCTCCACCCTTCCGGCGCTCAACCCGACCGACACGCTGGGCATGGTCGCCGGCGCCACCGAGTCCCTGACGCACCAGCAGGGGGCCCAGGCGGACGGGGCGACCGACGCGGCTGCACCGGTGGGCCAGCTCACCAGCATGCTCGGCGGCCTGCCCCTCCCCGGCGGCATCGGCGGCTGATCCCCCCGGAATTCGTACGCGCGCACGGCGCGGTGCACGCCCGTTCGACCGGGTGTGCGCCCCGCCGTGCGGTGTGCCACGATCGCCCCCCAACTGCCTGTCACCACAAGGGGTATGAGGTCTCGGTCATGCGCGTGAAGTCATCCGCGGCGATCGCCGCCCTGCTGCCCGCCCTGCTGTTCGGCACGGTCGGCTGCGGCGGTCCGGACAGCGGGGCGAAGAGCGGCCCTGCGGGCCGCGACCCCGACCCCAAGGGCTCCGCCGCCTCAGGCGCCCCTGCCGCCCCGGGTGCCCCGTCCACGCCCCGCACCCCGCTGGAGAAGGCGGCACTGGCCCAGGGCGACCTGCCCGGCTACCAGATCTCCGCGCAGGGCAAGAACCCGAACGCCCCCGACGGACAGCCACAGGCCGACCGGAAGCCCTGCCAGCCGCTCGCCGACGTCATGGGCGACGAGCCCGACCCGAAGGCCGGGGAAACGGTGAACCGGGGCGTCGGTTCCCAGAAGCGGCTCGGTCTGGCCGTGTCCGCCTCGATCAGCTCCTACGGCGAGGCCGACGCCAAGCAGCTCATGAGCCGGCTCCGGGAGGCCGTCGCCGCCTGCGGCAGCGGCTTCTCCGCGACGGTCGAGAAGCAGACCGGCCGCTACACCGAGGTCAAGCCCGCCGCGTACAAGGCGGGCGGGGACGAGAGCGTCAGCTGGACCACCGTCGCCGCGGCCGAGGGCGTCTCCGCCCGGGTGCACCTGGTCGTGGTGCGCGAGGGCGCGACGGTCGTCCGCCTGATGGCCCTCGACGTGGCCGGCGGCGGGAAGTCCCCTGCCGAGGTCCCGCACGAGGTCACCGACAAGCAGCTGGCGAAGGTCGGCGAGAACATCCGCTGATCCGGTGCGGAACTCACCGGCCGCCGCGGTTCGGCAATGACCGGCCGGCCCCGCCCGGTATTCACCAGGCGGCGGCGGACGAGGCGCTCTTCTCGCTCGGCAGTAGCGCCCACAGCGCCAGGTACAGCAGGAACTGGGGCCCGGGCAGCAGGCACGAGACGGCGAATATCAGCCGCATGGTGTTGGCGGAAATACCGAAGCGTCGTGCGAGGCCGGCGCAGACTCCGCCGATCCACCGTCCCTCACGCGGGCGAACAAGGGCGCTCATGGGTTTCTCCTTTTCGATTCATCTCCTGCGATGAATCAATATTCCCGCGGCACCGCGGAAAGGACCTCGGTCCACGGATCGAGCCTGACCCTGGGAATCCTCGGGGTCGATCCCTGAGAGGTCTCCCGCGCCCCTTCCCGCGCCCCTTCCCGATTCCCCGCCCTTTCCGCCCGCCGCCGCAGCCGGGCCCGCATCGCCGGTACGACGGCCACATGGGCCAGCGCCACGCCGACCGTGTTCAACAGCACCGAGTCCACGTCCACGACCTGCCCCGGCACGGCGGTCTGCAGCAGCTCGATCACCAGCGAGGCCAGCGTCCCGGCGGCGGTGGTCCGGGCCAGCGAGGACCAGGCGGCCAGCGGGGAGGGCGCGAGGCGCCCGCTCACCAGCGGCAGCAGCACCCCGAGCGGCGCCAGCAGAGCCGTCGCCGAACTGATCCGCCAGGCCGCCTCCAGCGGTCCGTATACGAGATCGGCCCGGATCCCGGCCAGCGGGGTCAGATTGGGCGCGGCGGTCCACGGCACGTCGAGCGGCCGCAGGGTCAGCCAGCCGACGATCAGCAGATGGGCGGCGAGCAGTACGCCGCCCAGGACCCGGAGCCGGAGTGGAATGGCCGCGTTCCCGCCGGCCTGATGACGCTGCACACCTGCGATGACGCGGTCCTCCGCGGATCCGGTTCCGGTGCGGCCTAACGCGTGGCGAGCAGCACAGTCATCAGCACCGCTCCGGCCACCGCGGGGGCGATGATCTCGTACGCCCACCGCACGGCGACCGGCCCCTGGGCGCCTTCGCGCTTGGCCCCGTTCTCGGCGAGCTCGCGGAGCTCGTCCACGTGCTTGTCGGCCTGCGCCCGCGGATTGTCCGTGCCGAGCAGTTGCGGATCGGTCTCGCCCTTGCGGGCGAGTGCCTCGCGCCGCGCGATCTGCCGGTTCGCCTTCTTCCGGTCCCGCAGCGAGACCGGGATCGCCCACAGCTGGTACGTGGCGTTCTCCGTGTGCACCTCGGCCGAGTACCCCGAGCGCAGCGACTCCACGGAGCCCCAGGGCAGCTCGATGGTGCGGAACGGGTTCCGCACCCGCATCCGGTCGAGGTTCGCGAAGACGGCCGGCCGCAGGGTGAAGGCCACGGCCAGTGGCACCACCAGGAGCGCCGCCGCCACACCGAACCAGGGCTCGTTCCCCGTTCCGCGCACCACGGCGTCCCCGCACAGCCAGACGACCAGTGCGAGCAGCAGCACGCCGCCGACCATGGCCATGGGAGAGCGGTAGACCCGGTCCTGGTTGACCGGCTCGTCGGCGGAGGGGGCGGGGCTCGTCATGCCGCCGATTGTGCCTCACGCCGTCTCACTCCACGAGATCGGGCGGCCCCGGGCGCTGCCGGGCCGGGATGCGGTGCGGCCGCACGGCTGCGGGGACCGCGAAAGGGATCCGGCGGGCCGCCGTCGGTGGCGGCCCGCCGGATCCGCGGACTGAGGGGGAGCGGACCGGGTGAATGCGGACCGGGTGAATGCGGGCGGGTGAATGCGGCGGGGCTCGGTCAGGCCGCGGTGCAGCCCCTCGGGAGCGCCGGGAACGCCCGGTGGCCGTACGGCGTCCCGCCGCCCTGGGTCTTCCACTCCAGGACCGGCCCCGCGGTGTCCGCCTTGAGGATGCGGACGGTGATCCCCGCCGAGGCCGGCAGGGACGGCTCGGTGCGGGTGAGGGTCGCGAACGCCTTGTCCTCGCCCCACCCGCGCAGCACCGCCTGCGGGCCCTTCGGGGAGGTGGTCAGGTCGGCGTACATGCCGGCGCCGAGGTCCTGCCGGGTCGGCTGCGAGACGCAGCCGCGGCCCAGGTCGGAGTTCCGGACCGGCAGCTTGTGGGACCGGGTGGTGCCCGCCCGGGTGACCTTCAGGACCGGACGGGCCGATCCCGGCTGGGTGAGCTCCAGCCCGAGCCCGCCGATCCGCGCCGTCAGGTGGCGGGAGTCGAGCAGGCCCACCACCCGCACCATGTAGGTGTCGCCCGGCTTCCAGTTGCGGCCCACCGTGCGGATCCAGACCTCCGGACCCGTCTTGTCGTCGTTGCGCAGCACGGCCAGCTGCCCCTCGCCGAGGTAGACGGCCTCGCCCAGGTAGCGGCTGTCGTCCGCGGGCGTGGCGGCGGCGCCCGCCCCGATCGCGGCGGTCGCGGCGGTCTGCGGCGCGGCCGCGAAAGCGGTGCCGGCCGCCGGGGCCAGCAGGGCGCCGGCGACGGCGGTGGCGAGGAGGGCGGAACGGAGGGCGGTACGCATGACGACTCCTTGGAGCATTGTCTCGGGAAGGAAGGAGAGCCGCATGCCGCTTGGTCTCTGTCGGGCTTCATCCGGTGAGGTCTGGCGGGCTGCAGGAACGAATTTAGTGATCTTGTACGTACGGACCGACCGGCTCCTGTCCCGGCGCCGTCACAGAGCGCTCAGTGGCCGTCACGCACCTCGCGCCATTACAGATGTGTCACACCCGGCTCGAAGGAGCGCCGGGGGATGACAGTCGCTACGCGCGTAGATATGCTCGTGTGGTGACCATGCCCATCACCCTCACCGCATTCGCTGACGTGACGACGTCCGACAGCGCGCTGCGCCGGTTCCTGCACGGGCTGCCCGGCGTCGACGCCGTCGGCCTGGAGGCCCGCGCGGCCGCCCTCGGCACGCGTTCGATCAAGACCACGGCCAAGGCGTACGCCATCGACCTGGCCATCTCGATGATCGACCTGACGACGCTGGAAGGCGCGGACACCCCGGGCAAGGTCCGGGCGCTCGCCACCAAGGCCGTCAACCCCGATCCCACCGACCGTACGACCCCGATGACCGCGGCGGTCTGCGTCTACCCCGACATGGTGGCCACCGCCAAGGCCGCCCTGAACGGCGCCGACGTCAAGGTCGCCTCCGTGGCCACCGCCTTCCCGGCCGGCCGCGCCGCGCTCCCGGTCAAGCTGGCCGACACCCGTGACGCCGTCGCCGCCGGCGCCGACGAGATCGACATGGTCATCGACCGTGGCGCCTTCCTCGCCGGCCGCTACCTGGAGACGTACGAGCTGATCAAGGCGGTCAAGGAGGCCTGCGTCCGGGAGGACGGCACCGCCGCCCGCCTCAAGGTCATCTTCGAGACCGGTGAGCTGTCGACGTACGACAACATCCGCCGCGCCTCCTGGATCGGCATGCTCGCCGGCGCCGACTTCATCAAGACCTCCACCGGCAAGGTCGGCGTCAACGCCACCCCCGCCAACACCCTGCTCATGCTCGAGGCCGTACGCGACTTCAGGGCGCAGACTGGAATCCAGATCGGTGTGAAGCCGGCCGGCGGCATCCGCACCACCAAGGACGCCATCAAGTTCCTGGTCCTGGTCAACGAGACCGCGGGCGAGGACTGGCTGACCAACGAGTGGTTCCGGTTCGGCGCCTCCAGCCTGCTGAACGACCTGCTCATGCAGCGCCAGAAGCTGAGCACCGGGCGTTACTCCGGTCCCGACTACGTGACGGTGGACTGATCACCATGGCATCCGTATTTGACTACGCACCGGCTCCCGAGTCCCGCTCGGTCGTCGACATCGCGCCCTCCTACGGTCTCTTCATCGACGGGGAGTTCACCGACGCCGCCGACGGCAAGGTCTTCAAGACCATCAGCCCGTCTTCCGAGGAGGTCCTCTCCGAGGTCGCGCAGGCCGGTGCCGCCGATGTCGACCGCGCGGTGAAGGCCGCCCGCAAGGCCTTCGAGAAGTGGTCCGCGCTGCCCGGCTCCGAGCGCGCCAAGTACCTCTTCCGCATCGCCCGGATCATCCAGGAGCGCAGCCGCGAGCTGGCCGTCCTGGAGACCCTGGACAACGGCAAGCCGATCAAGGAGACCCGCGACGCGGACCTCCCGCTGGTCGCCGCGCACTTCTTCTACTACGCGGGCTGGGCCGACAAGCTCGACCACGCCGGGTTCGGCCGGAGGACGACGAACGGGCACAGCGGCGCGAACCCGCGCCCGCTCGGCGTGGCCGGCCAGGTCATCCCGTGGAACTTCCCGCTGCTGATGCTGGCGTGGAAGATCGCCCCGGCGCTGGCCACCGGCAACACGGTCGTGCTCAAGCCGGCCGAGACCACCCCGCTCTCCGCGCTGTTCTTCGCGGACATCTGCCGCCAGGCGGGCCTGCCCAAGGGCGTCGTCAACATCATCCCCGGCTACGGGGACGCCGGCGCCGAGCTCGTCGCGCACCCGGACGTCAACAAGGTCGCCTTCACCGGCTCCACCGCGGTCGGCAAGGCCATCGCCCGCCAGGTCGCCGGCACCGACAAGAAGGTCACCCTGGAGCTGGGCGGCAAGGGCGCCAACATCGTCTTCGACGACGCCCCCATCGACCAGGCCGTCGAGGGCATCGTCGGCGGCATCTTCTTCAACCAGGGCCAGGTCTGCTGCGCGGGCTCCCGCCTGCTGGTCCAGGAGTCGATCCACGACGAGCTGCTGGACTCCCTCAAGCGCCGCCTGTCCACGCTGCGCCTGGGCGACCCGCTCGACAAGAACACCGACATCGGCGCCATCAACTCCGCGGAGCAGCTGGCCCGGATCACCGCGCTCGCCGAGACCGGCGAGGCCGAGGGCGCCGAGCGCTGGTCCCCGGCGTGCGAGCTGCCGTCCGCCGGCTACTGGTTCGCCCCGACGCTGTTCACGGGCGTCACCCAGGCGCACACCGTCGCCCGCGACGAGATCTTCGGCCCGGTGCTGTCGGTGCTGACCTTCCGTACGCCCGACGAGGCCGTGGCCAAGGCCAACAACAGCCAGTACGGGCTGTCCGCGGGCATCTGGACGGAGAAGGGCTCGCGCATCCTCGCGGTCGCGAACAAGCTCCGGGCCGGCGTCGTCTGGGCCAACACGTTCAACAAGTTCGACCCGACCTCGCCCTTCGGCGGCTACAAGGAGTCGGGCTTCGGCCGCGAGGGCGGTCGCCACGGTCTGGAGGCCTACCTCGATGTCTGAGTCCGCTGTGCGTCTCAACGTCTTCAAGACCTACAAGCTGTACGTCGGGGGCAAGTTCCCCCGTTCCGAGAGCGGCCGGGTGTACGAGGTGACCGACTCGAAGGGGAAGTGGCTGGCCAACGCCCCGCTGTCGTCCCGCAAGGACGCCCGTGACGCGGTCGTGGCCGCGCGCAAGGCGTTCGGCGGTTGGGCGGGCGCGACCGCGTACAACCGCGGCCAGATCCTCTACCGCATCGCCGAGATGCTGGAGGGCCGCCGCGAGCAGTTCGTGCGCGAGGTCGGCGAGGCCGAGGGCCTGTCCAAGTCGAAGGCCGCCGCGGTCGTCGACGCGGCCATCGACCGCTGGGTCTGGTACGCGGGCTGGACCGACAAGATCGGCCAGGTCGTGGGCGGGGCCAACCCGGTCGCGGGCCCGTTCTTCAACCTCTCCACCCCGGAGCCGACCGGCGTCGTCACCGTGATCGCCCCGCAGGATTCGTCCTTCCTGGGCCTGGTCTCGGTGATCGCCCCGGTGATCGCCACCGGCAACACGGCGGTCGTCATCGCCTCGGAGAAGGCGCCGTTGCCGGCCCTCTCCCTGGGCGAGGTGCTCGCCACCTCCGACCTGCCCGGCGGCGTGGTCAACATCCTGTCCGGCAAGGCCGGCGAGATGGGCCCGCACCTGGCGGCGCACATGGACGTCAACGCCATCGACCTGGCGGGCGCCGACGAGGCCCTCGCCAAGGAGCTGGAGGTCGCGGCGGCGGAGAACCTCAAGCGCGTCCTGCGTCCACAGCCTGTGGACGACTGGACCGCCGACCCGGGCACGGCCCGTATGACGGCCTTCCTGGAGACCAAGACCGTCTGGCACCCCACGGGTTCGCTCGGCGCGTCCGGCTCGTCGTACTAGTACCGGTACGACGACGCCGCGAAGACCGGCCCCGGCAGCATTCCCCCGTCTGCCGGGGCCTTCGCGTACCCGCTGCGGCCTACGCCCCGCCGCCCAGCGGGGCCAGCAGGGAGGACGCGGCGGCCGTGGGGAGTTCGCGGACCGAGGGGCCCTGGGTGAGGGTGCCGGTGACCATCGTCGTGCCCACCGCGGGGAAGTCGGCGACCTTGGTGCCGATGCCGTTGTTCAGCGGGTCCACCGGCGTGTTGGCGAGCGGGTGCACCTTCAGATTGGTGACCTCGGCCACTCCGGCGAGCGCGTCCGGTACGGAGACCTCGCCCGCCTGGGCCGAGCCGGCGGCCATCGCGAGGGCCGCGCCCGCCATGGAAACGGTGAGGCCGGCGGTACGGAGAGCGGTACGGGGTGCGGAGGCTGCGTGACGTCCCATGCACGCAGCGTAGTTGACGTGTGATGCTGAATACCAACGGCTGTCAACAGGGGTCCCCCACCGGAGGGAATGCCCCACACTGGTGTTCCGTGAGCTGTTCATCTCCCCTTCCCACGCGCGTGGTCCTGCTGACCGGTCCTTCGGGGTCCGGCAAGTCCTCGCTGGCCGCCCGGTCCGGGCTGCCGGTGCTCCGGCTCGACGACTTCTACAAGGAGCACGACGATCCCACCCTCCCCCTGGTGGAGGGCAGCTCCGACATCGACTGGGATTCCCCGCTCTCCTGGGACGCGGACGCGGCGGTGGCCGCCGTCGCGGAGCTGTGCGCGGCCGGACGCACTCAGGTGCCGGTGTACGACATCGCGAGCAGCTCCCGGACCGGCACCGAGGCCCTGGACATCGCCCGTACCCCGCTGTTCATCGCCGAGGGCATCTTCGCCGCCGACATCGCGGCCCGCTGCCAGGAGCTCGGGCTGCTCGCGGACGCCCTCTGCCTGCGCGGCCGCCCCTCCACCACGTTCCGCCGCCGCCTGGCCCGCGATCTGCGCGAGGGCCGCAAGTCCCTGCCGTTCCTGCTGCGCCGCGGCTGGCGGCTGATGCGCGCCGAGCGGGGCATCGTGGCCCGGCACGCCGCGCTGGGCGCGCACCCGTGCGGCCGCGACGAGGCGCTGGGCCGCCTCGCGGCGGCGGCCGCGGGCCGCCACCGCTCGGCGCGTACGAGCACCACCGCGGCGTAGCCCGGGACGCCGGGCGGCCGGCATCGGGCGTCCGGCGTCAGTTGACGCAGCCGGGGACGGCGACCGTCCCGTCACAGTTCACGGGTGCGCGGTACCAGTCGGACCCCCGGCCGACTGATACCGCGCTTCCCCCCCCATGGCCGCCGTCCCACCCCCGCAGGACGGTCCCCCAGGCCAGTGGCTCCCTGTCAGGCGACGAGCTCCTCGAAGGACTCCGCCTCGTCACGGCCGAAGCTCAGCACCTCGTCCTCGCGCAGCCGGCGCAGCGAGCGCCAGATGCTCGACTTCACCGTGCCGACGCTGATGTCCAGGATCTCCGCGATCTCCGGGTCCGTACGGCCCTCGTAGTAGCGCAGCACCAGCATCGTGCGCTGCGGTTCGGGCAGCCGCGCCAGCGCCTGCCAGAGCACCGCGCGGAGTTCCGTGCCGCGCATCGCGTCGCAGTCGCCCACCGTCTCCGGCAGCTCCTCCGTCGGGTACTCGTTCAGCTTGCGCCGGCGCCAGGCGCTGATGTGCAGGTTCGTCATGGTGCGGCGCAGGTAGCCGCCGACGGCCGCCTTGTCGGTGATCCGGTCCCAGGCCCGGTACGTGGAGAACAGCGCGCTCTGCAGCAGGTCCTCGGCCTCGTACCGGTCGCCGGTCAGGTGGAAGGCCGTCGCGTAGAGCGCGGCCCGGCGCTCCTGCACGTAGGCGGTGAACTCGGCCTCCGAGGCCGACGAGGGGGAGGAGACGGGAGCCGCGGAAGAATCCGTGCGCTGGGCGGGAACCGCCTGGTACTCGTTCGCGTCAATGGCTGTGAGATGCACCGGCCGCGGCCGGGAGACCGTACGGACAGCCGCCCGGCGGTTCACATCGTGCAGCCGCGTGACGACCGCGCCGGTCGTGGTGCTGTGCAGCGTGTTCATCTCGCGCCTCCCCGTCGTGGAGTCTGCTGTGGTCTTCGTCCGACACGAAAAGACTGCCCGCCGGACATGACTGGGCTGTCCGCCGACTGTCACAGGGCTGTCACAGCCGACCCCGGACGCACGGCGGGTGCACGACGGTCGAACTCCGAACGGGGCATGGGCCAGAATGTGCGGGTGCCTTTCCTGTTGCTGATCGAGGACGACGACGCCATCCGCACGGCCCTCGAACTCTCCCTGTCCCGCCAGGGCCACCGTGTGGCCACCGCGGCGACGGGCGAGGACGGCCTGCGACTGCTGCGCGAGCAGCGGCCGGACCTGATCGTGCTGGACGTGATGCTGCCCGGGATCGACGGCTTCGAGGTTTGCCGGCGGATCCGGCGCACCGACCAGCTGCCGATCATCCTGCTGACCGCCCGCAGCGATGACATCGACGTGGTCGTCGGCCTGGAGTCCGGTGCCGACGACTACGTGGTCAAGCCGGTCCAGGGCCGAGTGCTGGACGCCCGCATCCGGGCCGTGCTGCGCCGCGGCGAGCGGGAGGCCAGCGACTCGGCGTCGTTCGGCTCCCTGGTCATCGACCGGGCGGCGATGACCGTCACCAAGAACGGCGAGGACCTCCAGCTGACCCCGACCGAGCTGCGGCTGCTCCTGGAGCTCAGCCGGCGGCCCGGCCAGGCGCTGTCCCGGCAGCAGCTGCTGCGGCTGGTCTGGGAGCACGACTACCTCGGTGACTCGCGGCTGGTCGACGCCTGTGTGCAGCGGCTGCGCGCCAAGGTGGAGGACGTGCCGTCCTCGCCGACCCTGATCCGGACCGTGCGCGGGGTCGGCTACCGGCTGGACAGTCCGCAGTGATCCGTGCCCTGATCGCGGGCCGGCTCTGGACCAGCCTGCGGCTGCGGCTCCTCATCGTGTTCGCGCTGGTCGCGCTGACCGCCGCGGTGTCCGCGTCCGGAATCGCGTACTGGCTCAACCGGGAAGCGGTGCTCACCCGCACCCAGGACGCCGCCCTCGGCGACTTCCGGCAGGAGATGCAGCTCCGGGCCGCCGCACTGCCCGCCGACCCGACCCCGCAGGAGCTCCAGCGCACCGCCGAACTGATGGCGGGCAGCTCCCCGGGCTACAGCGTGCTGCTGGTGGACGAGCGCAAGGACGGCCGCGGCCGCATGGTCACCGGCTCGGCCGGGCCGGACGACTTCGGCCTGGCCGACGTACCGCGCTCGCTCCAGCTGGCGGTCAACGACAAGAAGAAGGTCACGGCGGCCAACGACGCCGAGTACCACGTCTACTGGCAGCGGACGAAGCCCGGCGGCAACCCCTACCTGGTGGGCGGCACCCGTATCGCGGGCGGCGGCCCCACCGGCTACATGTACAAGTCGCTGGCCACCGAGCGGGACGACCTCAACGCGCTGGCCTGGTCCCTGTGCATCGCGACGGCGCTGGCGCTGCTCGGTTCGGCGCTGCTGGCGCAGGCCGCGGCCCGCACCGTGCTCAAGCCGGTGCAGCGGCTCGGCGACGCGGCGCGCCGGCTGGGCGAGGGCGAGCTGGACACCCGGCTGGACGTGTCCGGCACGGACGAACTCGCCGACCTGTCCCGCACGTTCAACAAGACGGCGGAGGCGCTGGAGAAGAAGGTCGCCGACATGAGCGCCCGCGAGGAGTCCAGCCGGCGGTTCGTGGCGGACATGTCGCACGAGCTGCGGACCCCGCTGACCGCGCTGACGGCGGTCACCGAGGTGCTGGAGGAGGAGGTCGAGGACCTCGATCCGATGATCGCCCCGGCGGTGGCCCTGGTGGTCAGCGAGACCCGGCGGCTCAACGACCTGGTCGAGAACCTGATGGAGGTCACCCGGTTCGACGCGGGCACCGCCCGGCTGGTCCTCGACGACGTGGACGTCGCCGACCAGGTGACGGCCTGCATCGACGCGCGGGCCTGGCTGGACGCCGTCGAACTGGACGCGGACCGCGGCATCATGGTGCGACTGGACCCGCGCCGGCTGGACGTGATCCTGGCCAACCTGATCGGCAACGCCCTCAAGCACGGCGGCTCGCCGGTCCGGGTGTCCGTACGGGTTTCCGGGGACTGGCTGGTCATCGAGGTCAAGGACAACGGTCCGGGCATCCCGGCGGAGGTGCTGCCGCACGTCTTCGACCGGTTCTACAAGGCGAGCGCGTCGCGGCCGCGTTCGGACGGCAGCGGACTGGGACTGTCCATCGCGCTGGAGAACGCGCACATCCACGGCGGTGAGATCACGGCGGCCAACTCAACCGAGGGCGGCGCGCTGTTCACGCTGAAGCTGCCGCTGGACGTCGGAAAGGTGAGCGCCGGTGGCGACTGTGGCGAGGACACGGATGCGGATGCGTAGCAGAGCCACGCGGCTGGGAGTGCTCTTCTCCGTGCCGCTGTCGGCGGCCGTGGCCGGGGTGATGCTGCTGAGCGGCTGCGGGATCCGGGCGACGACCGTCCCGGTCGACGTGGGCGCGGCGCCCTCCCGGGTGTCCTGCGACACCCCGGCGCAGCCCGGGCAGACCTCCGTGCAGGGCATCCGGGCCACCGTGGAACTGGTCTGCGGATCGCAGCTGGTGGGGGTGGAGCGGGTGGTGCCGGCTCCGGAGAAGCGCCCCTCGAAGGATCCGCTGGTGCTGGTCGCGCAGGCCCTGCTGGAGTCGCTGGAGCGGGACCCGTCGGCGGAGGAGCGGGACGCCGGTTTCACCACCGTGGTACCGGACGGCCTGTCCGCGGCCCCCTCGCGGCCCGGCGACCCGGCCGGCACGCTGCGGCTGAGCCGCAAGCCGGAGGACCTGCAGCCGGTGGCACTGGCCCAGGTCGTGTGCACGCTGGCGGGCAGCGAGGCGGTGTCGGCCGGTCCCGGGCCGGTGATCCTGGGCGGTCCGGACGCCGATCCGCCGCGCAAGTGGGAGTGCACGGACGCGATGCGCGCCCGGCCGGAGTCGGTGGCGACGCTGGGCGAGATCGTCCGGGGCTGAGTTCGGGCCGGTCCGGGGCTTGACCTCAAGAGCGGTCGAGGTTCCATGATCGTCGTACCGCGTCCGCGTACAGCGAGAGGAGCACACCGTGAGCGGCAACGAGTTCGCCCCGATCAACGAGTTCGCCCCGATCAACGAGTTCGCCTCGATCATCGAGTACACCGTCGACGGCCCGGAGACCCAGCGTGAGCTGGTGGAGGCCTTCGTGCCCCTGCTGGAGCGGTGGGTGGCCTGGTACCCGGGCTACGTGTCGGCCCGCTTCCACGTGAGCACCGACGGGACCCGCGTGCACAACGTGGTGACCTGGGCGAGCGAGGCCGACTACCGGAACTTCGTCGGCACCTCGGACACCGACGGACGGCTGGCCGCCATCGAGGCCGCGGTGGCCGGGCTGTCCGGAACCGCCGCCTTCAGCGGGGCCGGCGCGCCGACGTACGCGGTGGTCCGAGAGGTCGGGCCGCGCGCACGGGCCTGAGACGGCGCCGGGCCGGCGCGCGCGGGCCCGGTGGCGGGGCCGCTCAGGTCCGCCACCGGGCGTCTGGGAGCCCCGCCGTCAATTGGCCGCGTAGACGCGGACCGCGAATTCGGCGATCTGCTCGTCGGAGAGGTTCTTCGCCAGGTTGGCCTCGGTGATCATGCCGATCAGCTTGTGGCCGTTCTTGACGTCGATCACCGGCAGCCGCTTGATCTGGTGCATCTCCATCGTGTCGACGGCGCTCATCGCGTCGTCCTCGGCACCGATCCAGTGCAGCTGGCCGCCGAGCTCGCCGGCGCTCATCGTCGCCGGGTCCTTGCCCTCGGCACAGCACTTCACCACGATGTCCCGGTCGGTGATGAGGCCCTGGAGGCGCTGGTCGTCGCCGCAGATGGGCAGACAGCCGACGTTCAGGTCGCGCATCATCCGCGAGGCTTCGAGCAGGCTCTGGTGCTCGCCGACGCACTGCACGCCGGCTGTCATGATGTCCCTGGCCTTGAGGTTCTTGGCCATGACTCGTCCTCCGTTTCCTGCCTCGTGCTTCCACGTCCTTCCCCGCCCCCCTACGAGCACAGCACGAAAGGCGGCACCCGGCGCGTCGGGGGGGCGCGGGGTACGCGAAGGCCCCCGGACCCTGGGGGAGGGTCCGGGGGCCTGTCAGGCGTGGCCGGGCACCGCCGGACGGAGTCCGGCCCAGCGCTCCGAAGCCGGTGAGGCCCGCCAGGGCCGAGCCGTGCGAGGAGCGCGTCGAAAACTCAGATGCCGGCGGCGGCCGCCAGGTCCTTCTTGATCGCCGCCAGCACGTCCGCGCCGCGGGCGCGGGCCGAGGCCAGGTCGGAGGCGTCCGCCACCGGGACCACGACCTCCAGGTAGCACTT
Source organism: Streptomyces sp. NPDC043853 (assembly GCF_056436025.1). Classification (NCBI taxonomy): domain Bacteria; kingdom Bacillati; phylum Actinomycetota; class Actinomycetes; order Kitasatosporales; family Streptomycetaceae; genus Streptomyces; species Streptomyces sp. NPDC043853. Next base: position 188,814 of record NZ_JBWKDJ010000014.1, on the reverse strand, counting down.
CAGCTTGGGCTCGGTGCCGGAGGGGCGGACGATGACGCGCGCCTTGTAGTCGCCCTCCAGGTAGTACCGCAGGCCGTCGGTCGGCGGCAGCTTGTCCGTGCCCCGGGTCAGGTCCTCGGCCGAGACCACCCGCAGGCCCGCCAGCTCCGTCGGCGGCTGCGCGCGCAGCGCGCGCATCGCGTCCGCGATCACCGACAGGTCCGACACCCGCACCGACAGCTGGTCGGTGGCGTGCAGGCCGTGCGCCATGGCCAGGTCGTCCAGCAGGTCGGTCAGGGTCCGGCCCCGCTCCTTGAGCTCCGAGGCCAGCTCCGCGACCAGCAGCGCGGCGGTGATGCCGTCCTTGTCGCGAACGCCTTCGGGGTCCACGCAGTAACCGAGCGCCTCCTCGTACCCGAAGCGCAGGCCCTCCACGCGGGAGATCCACTTGAAGCCGGTCAGGGTCTCCTCGTACGGCAGGCCGGCCGCCTCGGCGATCCGCCCCAGCAGGGAGGAGGACACGATCGACTCGGCGAAGGTGCCCCGCGCCCCCTTGTGCACCAGGTGCTCGGCCAGCAGCGCGCCGACCTCGTCGCCGCGCAGCATCCGCCAGCCGCCCTCAGCGGAGTCGTCGGGCACCGCCACCGCGCACCGGTCCGCGTCCGGGTCGTTGGCGATCACGATGTCCGGGACCACCGCGCGCGCCGCCTCGAAGGCGAGGTCCATCGCGCCCGGCTCCTCCGGGTTGGGGAAGGAGACCGTGGGGAACGCGGGGTCCGGGTCGGCCTGCTCGGCGACCAGCGCCGGCGGCGGGAAGCCGGCCCGGGCGAAGGCCGCCGTCAGGACGTCCTTCCCGACGCCGTGCATGGCCGTGTAGACGGTCCGCACGGTCCGGGGGGAGCCGGGGCTCAGCACCTGGTCGGTGCGCGCCAGGTAGGCCTCCAGGACCTCCTCGTCGAGCTGCAGCCAGCCGTCGGCGGGACGCGGGACGGTGTCCAGCGCGCCGACCGCCGCGATCCGCTCCGCGATCTCGGCGTCGACGGGGGAGACGATCTGCGAGCCGTCGCCCATGTAGACCTTGTAGCCGTTGTCCCGGGGCGGGTTGTGGCTGGCGGTCACCTCGACGCCGGCGACGGCACCCAGATGCCTTATCGAGTAGGCGAGCACGGGAGTGGGCAGCGGCCGGGGCAGGACGGCCGCGCGCAGTCCGGCGCCCGTCATCACGGCCGCGGTGTCGCGCGCGAAGTCGGCGGACTTGTAGCGCGCGTCGTAGCCGATGACGACCAGGCCGCCGTCGTGTCCCCGGTCCTTGAGGTACGCGGCGAGGCCCGCCGCGGCCCGGATGACCACGGAGCGGTTCATCCGCATCGGACCCGCCCCGATCTCCCCGCGCAGTCCGGCGGTGCCGAACTGCAGGGTGCCGGAGAAGCGGTCGGCGAGCCCGTCGAGGTCGCCTTCCTCGATGAGCCGGCCGAGCTCCGCCGCGGTCTCGGGGTCGGGGTCCTCGGCCTGCCAGGCCCGGGCCCGTGCGATCAGGTCGTCCTGCGCGTCCTGCACCACTCTTTGTGCCTCACTCTCGACTTGTGGGTCTCGCGTCGCGTCGCGTTGCCTGCGTGCGAGCGCGCTGCGCGAAAGCCTCGTACCGCTACGTATCAGATCCGGGCCAGGACCTGGGTGAGCAGCTCGCCCATGCGCGCGGCCGAGTCGCGGCCGGCCTGGAGGACCTCTTCGTGGTTGAGCGGCTCGCCGGACAGGCCCGCCGCCAGGTTGGTGACCAGGGAGATGCCCAGGACCTCGGCGCCCGCCTCGCGGGCCGCGATGGCCTCCAGCACGGTGGACATGCCGACCAGGTCGGCGCCCATGACGCGGATCATGTTGATCTCGGCCGGGGTCTCGTAGTGCGGGCCGGGGAACTGCACGTAGACGCCCTCTTCGAGGGTCTCGTCGATCTCCTTGCACAGCGCGCGCAGGCGCGGCGAGTAGAGGTCGGTGAGGTCCACGAAATTGGCGCCGACGATCGGCGAGGTCGCGGTGAGGTTGATGTGGTCGCTGATCAGGACCGGCTGGCCGGGGCGCATGCCCTCGCGGAGGCCACCGCACCCGTTGGTCAGGACGATGGTCTTGCAGCCCGCGGCCACCGCGGTGCGGACGCCGTGGGCGACGGCGGCGACGCCGCGGCCCTCGTAGTAGTGGGTCCGGCCGAGGAAGACCAGGGCGCGCTTGTCGCCGATCTTGTACGAGCGGACCTTGCCGCCGTGGCCCTCGACGGCGGCCGGCGGGAATCCGGGCAGCTCGGTGACGAGGAACTCGGCCTCGGGGGCGCCGAGCGCCTCGGCGGCGGGCGCCCAGCCGGAGCCCATCACGAGGGCGACATCGTGGGTCTCGGCGCCGGTCAGCTCGCGCAGACGGGCGGCAGCGGCGGAGGCTGCGGCGTGGGGGTCGGTAACAGATGCGTTCACGCGGACGAGCGTAGCTCCTTTCGGCCTACGCGCGTAGATGGCACAGCTCACGGTGTTCGGATCGTTGCCTTGTCGTTTCCCACGATTTGCGACCGCAGGCCCCTTTACGCCCGGGGCGGGCGAGTCGCACACGGGACCGGTGAGCGGTCAGCAGGGGCGCTTGCGGAGTTCCATCACATAGTCGTGGGGGGCGCCGGCCATCTCCGCGGCGTCGGCGATCTCGCCCAGGTAGCGGGCCGAGGGGAGTCCGCCCTCGTACCCGTTCAGTACGTAGACCCAGGCCGCTTCCTCGCCGTCCAGCGTGTGCACCCGCACCCGCATCCGGCGGTAGATGTCGAGCCCCACGCCCTCCCAGCGGTCCATCGAGTCCTCGTCCAGGGGGGCGATGTCGTAGAGCGCGACGAAGACCTGCTGGCGCGGCGCCTCCACGATCGTGGCCAGGGCGCCCTCCCAGCCCATCTGCTCGCCGCCGAAGGTGAGCCGCCATCCGTTGATCCAGCCCGTGCCGCGCAGCGGCGAATGCGGAGCGCGGCGCGTCATCAGCCGCGGGTCGAGGTTGCCGGCGTACGCGGCGTAGAGCGACATGAGGTCGAGGGTACGGGAGGGTCGGCGCCGGGCGCGCTCCCCGGGGCCTACCCGGGAGTTCGGCCCGAGGCCCGGGCGGCCGAGCGGACCGACCCCTCCGGAGGGAGCCGTCCGGAGGGAGCCGTCCGGCCCGATCGGACGGCGGCGCGGCGGGCCGCCCCGGGCGGAAGCACGTTGAAGCGTGCGGGACAATGGGGCACGGAATGCATCCCCCGGGGACACCCCCCGGACACACCGGCCGGGGCGGCTGCCGGCCGGGCAGACGTGAGGCGGACTTTTCGTGACCCGGATCGTGATCATCGGCGGCGGACCCGGCGGCTATGAGGCGGCGCTCGTGGGCGCTCAGCTCGGCGCGGAGGTGACCGTCGTCGACTGCGACGGTCTGGGCGGGGCGTCGGTGCTCACCGACTGCGTCCCCTCGAAGACCCTCATCGCGACCGCCGAGGTGATGACCACCTTCGACTCCTCCTACGAGGAGCTCGGGATCATCGTCGCGGACGACACCCCCCACATCGAGCAGGCCGCCCGCGTCGTCGGCGTGGACCTCGGCAAGGTCAACCGGCGCGTCAAGCGCCTGGCGCTGGCCCAGTCGCACGACATCACCGCCTCGGTCACCCGGGCCGGCGCCAAGGTCATGCGCGGCCGCGGCAAGCTGGGCGGCCCGCAGGGCATCGACGGCACCCGCGACGTCATCGTGACGGCCGCCGACGGCACCGAGACGATCCTGACCGCGGACGCCGTGCTCATCGCCACCGGCGGCACCCCGCGCGAGATCCCCGACGCCAAGCCGGACGGCGAGCGCATCCTGAACTGGACCCAGGTCTACGACCTGGAGGAGCTCCCCGAGGAGCTCATCGTGGTCGGCTCCGGCGTCACCGGCGCCGAGTTCGCCGGCGCCTACCAGGCCCTCGGCTCGCGGGTCACCCTGGTCTCCTCCCGGGACCGGGTCCTGCCCGGCGAGGACCCCGACGCCGCCGCCGTCCTGGAGGACGTCTTCCGCCGCCGCGGCATGAACGTCATCGGCCGGTCCCGCGCCGAGTCCGCCAAGCGCGTGGGCGACCGGGTGGAGGTCACCCTCTCCGACGGCCGGGTCATCTCCGGCACCCACTGCCTGATGGCGGTCGGCGCGATCCCCAACACCAGGGACATGAACCTGGAGGAGTCCGGGGTCCGGCTGAAGGACTCCGGCCACATCTGGACCGACAAGGTCTCCCGCACCTCCTCGCCCGGCGTGTACGCGGCCGGCGACGTGACCGGCGTCTTCGCGCTGGCCTCGGTGGCCGCCATGCAGGGCCGGATCGCCATGTACCACTTCCTCGGCGACGCGGTGGCCCCGCTGAACCTCAAGACGGTCTCCTCCAACGTCTTCACCGACCCGGAGATCGCCACCGTCGGCTACACCCAGGCCGACGTGGACGCCGGCAAGATCGACGCCCGTGTGGTGAAGCTGCCGCTGCTGCGCAACCCGCGCGCCAAGATGCAGGGCATCCGGGACGGCTTCGTGAAGCTGTTCTGCCGCCCGGGCACCGGCATCGTGGTCGGCGGCGTGGTGGTCTCCCCGCGCGCGAGCGAGCTGATCCACCCGATCTCGATCGCGGTCGACAACAACCTGACGGTCGAGCAGATCGCAAACGCGTTCACGGTGTACCCCTCGCTGTCGGGTTCGATCGCCGAGGTCGCCCGCCAGCTGCACACCCGCAAGGCGACCGGCGAGGCGTGACCCCGCCGAACCCCCGCGGTCCGTACGGCTGTTGGGGGTGGGCACCGGGGTGGCGCCGGGGCGGCGCGAGGAGTTCACCGGACCCTCGCGCCGCGTATACCACTAGTCACCCCACCCTGCGAACAACTTCGGTATTCCGGCGCAAAGAGCTGAAAGCAGACGGTCGCCCGCGTTACCGTCTGTTCCGTGTTCGCTGCAGAACGTCGCCAGTTGATCCTCGAAATGGTGCGCGCCAACGGGGCCGTGTCGCTCCGTGAGCTCGCCCGCGTCGTCCAGACCTCCGAAGTGACCGTACGGCGGGACGTGCGGGCGCTGGAGGCCGAAGGACTCCTCGACCGCCGGCACGGCGGTGCGGTCTTGCCGGGCGGTTTCACGCGGGAGTCCGGCTTTCCGCAAAAGTCCCATCTCGCGACGGCGGAGAAGACCGCCATCGCCGACGTCGCGGCCGGCCTCGTCGAGGAAGGCGAGGCGGTCGTCGTCGGCGCGGGCACCACCACCCAGGAGCTGGCCCGCCGGCTCGCCCGGGTGCCCGGCCTGACCGTGGTCACCAACTCCCTCCTGGTCGCCCAGGCGTTGGCCCATGCCAACCGGGTCGAGGTCGTGATGACCGGCGGCACCCTGCGCGGCTCCAACTACGCCTTGGTCGGCAGCGGGGCGGAGCAGTCCCTCCAGGGCCTCCGGGTCTCCCGGGCCTTCCTCTCGGGCAGCGGCCTGACGGCGGAACGCGGCCTGTCCACCTCCAACATGCTCAGCGCGAGCGTGGACCGGGCGCTGGTGCAGGCGGCGGCGGAGGTGGTCGTCCTCGCGGACCACACGAAACTCGGCACCGACACCATGTTCCAGACGGTGCCGACGGACGTGATCACCCGTCTGGTCACGGACGAGCCCCCGCCCCACGACGACCGCGCCGCGGCGGAGCTCCAGGCCCTCGCGGACCAGGGCGTCCAGGTCACCATCGCCGGCCCGGGCCCGTCGACGGCCGTCGACGGCCTCCCGGGCCGCCGCCCGGCACGCCGCGAGGCCCCGCTCCCGGTCCAGCGCCGCACGGGCGCAACCTCCCCGCTCCGCAGCGCGGCCCCACTGGGCGAACAGGCGGCGGCGAGGGTGGCGGACATGCGGCGGCGGTAGCGCCTGCTGGAAATGCAGATGCCCCACCGGGCGGACCCGGTGGGGCATCTGTCGGTCGGAGCCCGGCCCCGCAGGACTCCTGCGGGGCCAGACTCCTCTCCACTGCGCTTCGGACCCTCCGTCAGCCGCTCGCGCGTTTCCGACGGATTACCTGCGCGTGCCCTTCGCTCAGTCGTCCCACCAGCTTTCCAATTCCTCGTCCCACCAGCTCTCGAACTCCGGAATCCGGCTCGTGGATTCCGCCGGGAAGAAAGGACATCCGAGTCTCCCTTCGAGGAACCTCAGGACGACCTCCGGTGACGATGACTCGACCACCATGTAATCCAGCTGTCCCGCCTCGACGATCAAGGTCGGCCAGGATCCTGCCTGGCCTGCGGGGATCCAGAAGAGGCAGTCGGCATTGTCGGTCGCCCCCCATTCGATCAGCTCGCTCGGACTGATGCCGAACTTGGTCAATGTTGACCGGATTCCCGGGATCTTCTTGTGTGCGAGGATCTCGGATGATGCTCGGGTCCGTACTTCGATATCCGGCCAGATCTCCGGGTCTGTATTCCCGTAGATCCAGAGGAAATCGTTGAATCTGCCGGGCCCGTAGACATCCAGCATGGCCGAGTGGCTGGGCGGGACGGTTACGGTTCCCGTTCCAGCCGGCCCCAGGGGGCTGCCCGTCAGGGGTGGCGGGCAGAGCCGGATCAGTGCATCGAGTGCGTTCATGGCGTGACCCTAGAAGTTCGGGAAGGTCTGATCAAAGGACCATCCGAAGTCATCCACTGCTTCGATGCGCACACCCACTGCACGATACTTTGCGTCACCGTAAATGGGAGTGACGCTCAGGATGACGGTTCGCCCGGTGTCTCGCACGTATTCGGCAATCATGTCCTCGGCATCCGAGATGGCGCCGCTGTTTACATCCTTACCCTGCGCGATGATGTTCCGCATGTCGGTGCCGCTGCCACCGAACTGCTTCCCGATCAGGTGTCCTCGCGAATCGCCCTTTCGGAACCCGTGAGGCTTCCTGCTGTTGGTACCCGTGCCGGTTTTGGCGGCCAGGCTCTCCCGGGTGACCTCCACGTAGGCGGAACCCCGTCGTCCGTCCTTGATCTCGGAGTAGATCGGCCCGCAGTTGTGGACGAGGACCGGCGTGGAACCAGCCAGTACGTAGTACGTGTGCTCGTTCGCGACGGTGAGGTTGCGTACCGTCTCCTGCTGGGTCCACCGCTTGACCGCCGTGACCTGCACCCAGGTACCGGCCGAGGTGCGAAGCCACTCACCGGCGGTCAGGTCGGTCGCGTTCAACCACTTCCCGAGGGCCGGGGCCCAGAACGGGTGGTTACCCGTCGCGGTCAGGGAATCGGAGGCATCGCCCGCAGAACCGTCGGTGTCGATCGTGATCTCGACCAGTTCCTTCTGGCCCACACCGATGATCTGTCCGACGACCGTCTGCGCCTGGGTGGTGCCGGTCTCGGCGTTGGTGGCCGCCACCTCGTCGCCGATCTCGACTTCTTCGATCGGCTTGGAGGATCCGTCGGCCAACAGGACCTCGGTTCCGGGGACAAAGCTGTTCTTGCACCCCGGTGCTTCGGTGCTACCGCTGTCGTCGTCCTTGGCGGCGGTCTTCTTCGGTCCGTCGGACTTCTGCGTCTCGGAGGACTTGGAGGCCTTGCCGTCGCCGTCGGCCTTCTTGGCCTTCTGGGTGGATGCCTTGCCCTGCTTGGCTGCGGTGGCCTTGGCTTCGTCGGCCTTCTTGGCTGCAGCTTGGGCTGCTTCCTGTGCTGCTCTTCGGGCTGCTGCTGCTTCTTCCTCGAGTTTTCTGGCGCGTTCTGCTGCTTCTTCGAGTTGGCGTTTCCATTCCGCCAGGTCTTCGGCGTACTTGGCCATGGCCTGTTGGTAGCGCTCGACCCGGCGGAGGATGTCGCGGGCGAGCGAGATCTTCTGGGTCCAGCTGTTGAAGGCTTCCCAGGCGCGGTCGAGTGCCTTGAGGATGCGCTTGGCGCGGCCTGCGAAGGGCAGGGCGGCGTCGAGTGCGAGTCCTGCGCAGGCGCCCCAGTCGCCGCCGAGGCAGTCGCGGATGTCGTTGTAGCCGGAGGCGTCCTTGAGGATGCCCATGGCGACTTCGAGGGCGATGTCCAGGGCACTCTTGCCCTGGATCATGCGGGCCCAGGCGGCTTCGGCGTCCGTGAAGTCCTTGATCGGCATCACGGGCGGAGCGATCGAGAGACCGGTCGGGTCGCTGTACGTCACCGGCGAGTTGTTCGCGTAGACGTACGGGTTGACCTGTTTGGCATCGTTGAGGTCGATGACCGGGTCGACCGAGAGGAACCGGCCCGTTGCGGGATCGTATTCGCGGGCGCCGAGGTGGACGGTGCCGATGGACTGGTCCAGTTCGCCGCCGACGAAGCCCTTCTTGCCCGGCCACGCGGTCGGTGCCGTGCCGCGGACCTCGCCGTAGGGGGTGAACTTGCGGCGGGTGACCGCCGAGGTCTTGGCGTCCACCGCGGTGGTCGCCGTGCCGTTGTGGTCCCCCATCAGGTACGACGTGGTGATCACGCCGTCCTTGGCGGTCTTGACCATGACCGGGCCGGCCGGGTGGGCGTAGTAGCGCGTGCCCTCCAGCTTGCCCGCCTTGGTCAGTTTGACCTCGGTGCCCGGCAGGTACAGCGTCGTACCGGTGTTGTCCCGCTTGATCAGGCGGTTGCCTGCGGCGTCGTAGACGAATCCGGTTTCGTCCGTGCCCCTGGTGACCTTCTCCAGCTGATTGGAGGAGTCCCACACCAGCGTCTGGGTGTCGCCCTGGATGGTGCGGGTTTCGGTGTTGCCTGCGGCGTCGTAGGTGTAGGACTCGGTGCGGGATCCATCCGGTCCGGTGGTGTCGACCTTCTTGAGCCGGTTGGCGGCGGTCTGGCCGGGGGTGCCGTAGGTGTAGGTGCGGGTGACGTCCTTGGTGAGGTCACCGGTGGGGGAGTGCTGGACTTCCTTGGTGCGGTTGCCGGCCGCGTCGAAGCTGTAGGAGCTCCAGTACGGGTTCGGGCCGCCGACCTGCGGCTTGGCGCCGGGGCCAGAGGCGTTCGGCTTGGCGGCGCAGTCGTCCGTGGCCGTCCAGGCCTCGTTCATGCGGCGCAGGTAGTCGTAGGCGAAGCACTGCACGTCGGCAGTGGCGGTGGGGCCTTCCTTGTCGGTGACCTTGAGGATGTTGCCGACGGCGTCGTAGCCGAACGACGTGTCGTTGATGCGCCCGGGCGCCTTCTCGGTGTCGTTGACGGTGCGGGTGACACGGCGGGTCTGCTCGTCGTAGAACTTCGTCGTGTAGACCTGCGAGCCGGCGGGGCCGGAGTGGGTGCGCAGGACGTCGCCCATGGGCGAGTAGTCGACCTTGTCGACGAAGGTCTTCCCCTCGATGCCCATGACCGTGGGCAGTTCGAAGTGGTTGTACTTCGTGGTGATGAGCTCGATGGGCAGACCGGCGACGGCAGGCTGTTCCACCCACTCCGCCAGACCGGTGTTCTCCCGGTAGCCGGTCGTGAAGGCGTAGGTGCCGCCGAGCGCGCCCTCCGAAGACGGGATCGTGATCTTGCTGCCGGTCGGACGGTATTCCTTGTCGTACCCGGTGATCTCCTGGGTGTACGCCTTCCCGTCGACGTACCGGGTCGCGGCAACGGGCAGGCCGACGGCACCCGGCAGGGTGTCGAACGTGGTCGAGGTCAGCTTCGGACCGGTCGGCGATCCTTCATGGGTCGCGATGACACGGCCGAGGGAGTCGTACTCGGGGGCCATGACCTTGCCGCGGGCGTCGGTGACGCTCTTCAGCCGGTCGCCCTGGCCGTACTCCATCGTGGACGTGCCCTTGTCGGGGTCCGTCTGCTTGGTCTGGCGGCCGCGGAGGTCGTACTCGAAGGTCCACTTGTCGCCGGCCTGGTTGACGACCGACTCCAGCGAGCCGTGCCGGCTGTAGCTGTAGGTCGTCTTGTCGTAGGCGCCGGTCGGGCTGTCCGAGCGGAAGACCCGGAGTTCCGTCTTGCGGCCGGTGCCGTCGAGGAAGGCCCGGGTCGGGGCCTCACCCGTCGGAGGGTCGACGGTGAGGTTGTCGCCGCCGTAGGCGGTGGTGGTCCGGGAGGTTTCCTCGCCGAACTTCCGCGAGATCTGGGCAGTGGAACGGCCCGTGCCGTCGTACTGGGTCACCGTCGAGGACGGGACCTCGTTGTCCTTCGGGCCGAACTGGACGCCGGAGGCTTCGCCCGCGGTGTAGTAGGCGCCGTTGGACTTCCAGACCTGGCCGAGGCTGTTGTAGAAGGTGTCGGTGATGACGCGGCCGCCTGCGAGTGCCTCCATCTGGGTCTGGCGGATGCGCAGGCTGCTGTCGTAGATGTCGTAGCTGGTGCGGTAGGTGCCGTCGTCCAGCAGGGCTTTGTTGGTGATGACGACCGGACCGTCGGTGCGGACGTCGTAGGAGAAGATGCCGTTCGGCGACTTGGTGGTGGGGTTCCGCGAGGGGGACCACACCTTCGTCAGGCGGCCGAGGGCGTCGTACTCCATGACCTGGCGGCGGTTGTTGGTGTCCTGCTTGGCCAACACCGAACCGCGGCCCAGGTCGGTTTCCGTTGTTTCGGTGTGACCGGCGTGGTTGGTGGAGACGACCTTGGTGACGATCTGGCCGGAAGCCGGGGTGTAGTCCAGCTTCGTGACCTTGCCGAAGACGTCGGTGGTGGTCTTCGGGCGGCCGTAGGCGTCGAAGGTCGCGCTGCCGTCCACCTGGTACTGCGGAGTGCTGCCGGAGTAACCGGTCAGCGACTCGGTCGACTTCAGGTTGCCCGCCGCGTCGTAGGACATGCGGACGTCCTTGGTCACGTCGTCCGGGCGCTGAACCGTTGCGTCACATGCCTTGGCGACGGTCTCCATGCGCTTCTGACGGGCGATGATCCAGCGGGCCTCGTCCGACTCGTACTCGAAGCGCGTGCAGCTGTCGTCGTTCGGGTCGGCGACGTCGCCCTTGTTCGACGCCCATTCGGCGATGCCGCGGTCGTCGAACTTGGTCTCCATGGCGGTGCGGCGCCAGCCCCGGTTCTCCGAGAGGAGGATGCGCGAGTTGACGTGCGTGGTCTGCTGGACGAAGGACTGGAGGGGCTCGATGTCCTCGGCCGGGACCTCACCCTTGCGGACGCGGGTGGCCGTCGGGCCGTGCAGCCACGGGGTGTACGTCGTCGCTGCTTCGAGGGCGCCGCCTTCGCCGTTGTAGGCCAGGACCTCGCGGGTCTGGCCGGCGTAGAGGCGGTGGTCGGCGATCTCGATGCCCTCGGAGTCCTTGACCTTGACGGACTTCTTGCCGCCGTCGGGGGTGGCTCGGTCGCCGTCCAGGCCGCGGAAGAAGAGGGTCTCGGTCATGGAGCGCTTGTCGGGCGCGGCACCGATGTAGGTCTTGACGCGCTCGTAGCCGCGCCACTGCGACCAGGTGCGCGTCTTGGGGCGCATCATCTCCGTTTCGTCGTCGAAGGCCCAGGCGGGCTTTCCGAGGAACTGGTAGGAGGTGACGCGGGTGGGCGAGTTGCCGTTGCGGTCCTCTTCACGGACGGAGTCCACGATGTGCTTGTGGAACCAGTCGGTGGAGTAGATCTTCCGCTCGCGCTGGGGGTCGGTCGGGTCCGGGAGTTCGGAGATGACCGGGTAGCAGCGGAGGGTGTTGGTCTCCGGGGAGGCCGGCATGACGCGGGGGTCGGCGACGCGGCACTCGGGTTCGGCGTAGTTGACCGCGATGGTCGAGCCGGTCTCGGTGTCGATCGCTTCGACGCGGTAGCGCTTGAAGGGGACCTTGCCGTCGCCGTTGGCGTCGACGCGGTTGTCGAGCTGCTTGCCGCGGAACTTCACCGCGGGGAGCTCGATCTCCGTGTTCGCCGTGCCGGTGACGGTCGTGCCGTTCTTGCCGACGTGGCGGATCTCGGAGAGCCACAGGGGGTAGTCGGAGCCGTCACCGGTCTGGGGGAAGTCCTGGACGAGCTTCCAGGTGTCGACCGGCTTGTGGGTGGTGCCGTTCCAGACGAAGGTGTTGACCTCGGTCAGGCGCTTGCGGGAGAAGAAGGTCGGGGTGAACCGGGCCTTGCACTCCTCGCCCTTGGCGCACAGCTGGTCACCGGGGGTGTCCGGCCACTGCTTGGCGATGTTCCAGTCGACCTCCGGCTTGAGCTTCGCCGGGTCACAGTCGAACGTGGTCGTCTTCAGGCAGCGCTCTTCGACCTTGAAGCGGGCTTCTGCGGGGGCGGAGGCGAAGAGGTTGTCCTCGCGCAGGCCCCAGGAGATGTGGTCCAGCCAGCCGGAGCGGGTGTATTCACGGGCGGTGGAACCACCGGCGATCTTGTAGTTGGAGCCGTAGAAGTTCTGCTCCTTCTGGTACCAGTACGTCATCGCGTTGCCGCGCGGGTCCACGACGTAGTCCAGGTTCCAGCGGTACGCCTGGTCGCAGACGGCGTCGGCGAACGTGGCGTTGTAGCAGGGCTCGCCGGGGTGGTTGCCGTAGACCGGGACGGTCCAGGTGGAGTTGGTCACCGGCTTGCCCGCGGCCCAGTTCTTCAGCTTGTTCAGGCCGAAGTAGAACTGGATGCCCTGGGGGTTGGTGAACCGCCAGTGCTCGCCTTCCTTGTCGCCGTTGTCGGCGCCGGGGAGGAGCTCCAGGCGGGAACCGTCGTCCTTGGCCGGACGCCACTTCTTCGTGGCGTCGTCCAGGACGAGGGGGGTCGAGCCGCCGTTGAGGGACATGGTGACCATCGGTGCGCCGTGGCACAGGTCGCCCGTGTCGTCCTTGGGGTTGTTGTAGCCCGAGTCCTTGCGCTTGTCCTGGCTGCACGGGGTGAAGGAACGCTCGATGTAGTTCGAGGCCAGGTCCCAGCCGTCACCGACCCAGGAGGTCTGCTGCTGAGAGGCGTTGGTACGGCCGTCGATCGTCGCGCTGGAGTAGCCCAGCGACAGCGACGGGCTCGGACCACCCAGCGAGGCCGGGATGTCCAGCGGGTAGGACCAGGAGAAGTCACCCGCCGAGCCACCCGCCTGCCATGAACCCGAGGCGCTGAGCGAGGTGGCCTTGTAGGTGCCGTTCGCACCCTCCGCGCCGGCCGTGGCGGACAGCATCATCGCGCCGCCCGCCGCAGCAGCGGCCGGGGCGGACATGAACGCACTGCCGGCGAGCTTGGCGGCGGGCGCCCGGTTGGCCGGGGCGTCGAAGGTCGCGATGAGCTTGCCCGTCACCGGGTCGTTCTTCGTGACGACGTCCTGGGTGACCCGGCACTCGGGGCGCTGCGGAGTCGTCAGGAAGCACGCGGGGACGGCCTTGAAGCGGAGGCGGGAGCCCCAGCCGCCGCCGTAGGCGTTCTTGAACGCGTTGTAGTCCAGCTCCACCGAGACCGGGGCGGGCGTGGTGCCCGCGTCGGTCCGCTGCACGGTCAGCAGCAGGCCGTTCCCGGCACCGGCGCGCTTGGCGGCGGCGCGGTCGTGGAGATCGACCTTGACCTTGACGCCGGTCGGAGCGGCGGCAGCCGGAGCCCCCGCGGCCCCGGCCGAACGGCGGTCCGCCGAGGCCTGGTTCTTCGCCGGCAGGGCCGATACGGAGACGGGCAGCGCGCCCGCCTTCACCGCCTTGCCGGGCTTCGCCGCACCGGCTGCCGCGGGCGCGGAAGCGGAACCGGTGGCTGATTTCATAGCCGCCGCAGCCGGGACCGGCGCGTCGGGCAGGCTGATTTCAGCCGAACCCGGCGCGGGCCAGGCGACGTTCGGCGCGGACTTCCACGCCTTCTTCTGCGACTCCGCGGGGCCGGGGGCGGGCTTGCCCTTGACGTCGGTACCGGTGACCTTGGTCAGCTTCTGGTTGCCGGGCAGCTTGGGTTTGGAGGCGGCTGAGGCCTCCACCACGGTCAGGCCCGTGGCCAGCAAGCTGGCGGCAATGAGCGGTATCGGCCACCGCCAGGCACGCCTCAGAGGCGCACGCATTGCATGCGCCTGGGATCTTCTCAAAATTCGAACGCTCCAGATTCTTGCACGCGGATCCCTGTGATTCCGCGCGGTTTACCAGACGCGCAGAACCTAACAGCGCCGGGGCTTCCCGGTCGAGAAATATCCGGAGCGGGCAAGTCCACATATGTGCAGGTGGGGCGCCGCTTCAACGGAATGTTTAATTCGGAATTTGGGGTTCCTTTAGTGTTCGTGCTAAAGGGCCCAGTGTGTTCCATGCGGCGGGATCCGGGTCGATCGAGAGCCCCGTCTGCTGCTACAAATCAATCGAACACAGCGGGCCGAAAACGGAATGGCCGAATACCGCTTTCCCGTCGGAGGCTCAGCCGACTTCTTTCGGTCGCTGCCCATCAGGGGAGCTGCCGGAACCGACACCGAGGACCCACTCAGTGAGACCCTTCCCGACGCGGTCCCGCGTCACCGGGCCGCTCTCCCGCAGGGCGCCCGTACTCACCGTGGCGACCGCGCTGGTCGCCACCCTGCTCGGCGCCGTGCCCATCGCCGCCGCGGCCGGACCGGCCCTGGCGCCGGCCGCCGCCAAGCCGAAGCCCAACACCCCTGCCGCCACCGAAGCCGAGCAGAACGCCAAGGCCAGCGCGGAGGCGAAGCGCACCGGCAAGCGCGTCGAGGTCGTCTCCCAGCGCACCGAGAACGAGGAGGTCTGGGCCAACCCGGACGGGACCTTCACGTCCGAGCAGGCGCTGATGCCGATCCGCGTCCACCGTGGCGGCAAACTCGTCCCGGTGGACACCGGCCTGGCCAAGCAGAAGGACGGCCGGCTCGCCACCAAGGCGACCCGTACCGCCCTGACCTTCTCCGGCGGCGGCAAGGCCCCGCTGGCGACCATGCGCAGGGACGGCCGGGACATCACCCTGACCTGGCCCAAGCCGCTTCCCACCCCGACGGTGGAGGGCAACAGCGCTACCTACGCCGAGGTCATGAAGGGCGTCGACCTGCGGGTCAGCGCGGACGCCACCGGCTTCTCGCACCAGTTCATCGTGAAGAACCGGGAGGCCGCCGCCAACCCGGAGCTCGCCTCCCTCACCTTCGGCCTCAAGGGCAACGGCGTCCGCCTGAGCAAGGAGCCGACCGGCGAGCTGCGGGCCGTCGACCCCGCCGGGCGGACCGTGTTCAGCTCCGCCAGGCCGCAGATGTGGGACTCGGGCGCGGAGAAGAAGACGGCGCAAGCGGCCGCTTCCGGCGCCAAGGCGACTGCGGGCGCCAAGGCCACTTCCGGCGCCAAGTCCGCCTCCGGTGCCAAGGCGGCCGCCGCCGGTGCACCAGCCGGCTCCACGACGGCGCAGGACGACGTCACGCCCGCCACCGAGGGCATCGACATCGGCAGCAAGCAGGCCGACCTGGGCGTCTCGCTGAAGGGCGACACGCTCACCCTCGTCCCGGACCGCAACCTGCTGATGGCGGCGGACACCACTTACCCCGTCGTCATCGACCCGAAGACGAGGGACGACTGGAAATCCGCCTGGACGGTGGCGTACAAGCACAACGGCATCGACGGCACCGCCGACACCAACTACTGGAACGGCGGCACCCTCAGCGACGACGCCCGCGTCGGCTGCGCCAAGGACGCCGCCAGAAACAACGCCGTGGTCTGCGCCAAGACCTTCTTCCAGGTCCCCGTGGGCAGCCTCAAGGGCAAGCGGATCATGGACTCCGTGCTGCGGATCCAGCAGAAGTCGGCGGGTTCCTGGAGCTGCAACTCCGGCGACATCCAGGTCTGGGACACCGATCCCATCAGCAAGAGCACCACCTGGAACCACCAGCCCGACTGGAACCGGATGGTGGACGCCTCCGGCCAGTCCTACGGCGGCCGCAACTGCCCGGGTGACAGCGACACCATCGAGATGAACGTGACCTCCGGGGTGGCCGGCGCCGTGAAGAGCGGCCTGTCACTGTGGACCCTCGGCCTGAAGGCCGCGAAGGACACGGTCGACGTCTCCTGGCGGAAGATGAACCCGGACAGCCTCCGCATCTCCACCAAGTACAACACCGCCCCGACGGTCACGAGCCCGTCCATGGACCCGTACGTGCCCTGCACGGGCGGCACCATCGGCCGGACGGACGAGGTCGTCCTGCGCGCCACCGTGAAGGACGCCGAGGACACCGCCCTCACCGCGGAGTTCAACTACTGGAAGGCCGACGACTACAGCGGCACCCTGAAGAAGCTCTACGACAAGAAGAGCTCGGGCAGCGTCGCGACGGCGCGGATCCTCGCGCCCACCGACGGTGTCTACAAATGGGACGTCCGGGTCTCCGACGGCACCGACACCAGCCCCTGGCGGGGCCAGTGCTCGTTCACCGTCGACCTGAAGGGCCCGACCACCAAGCCCAAGGTGTCCTCCGTCCAGTTCCCCGAGGACGACCAGACGGGCAACGGCTACGCCCGTACCGAGGGCACCTTCAAGTTCGAGTCGGGCGGCGCGACCGACGTCGCCAAGTACCAGTGGTACACCTCGGACAACCCGACCGTCCGCACCGCCACCCCGGCCGTCAAGGGCGGACCGGTGGACGTCAAGTACACCCCGGTGGCGGCCGGTCCGCACAGCCTCTACGTGTGGAGCCTGGACGCGGCGGGCAACCCGTCGAACAAGACCTACTTCCAGTACTACGCCAAGCGCCCGCTGGAGCGGGACAAGCACGGCGACGTCAACGGTGACGGCCAGACCGACATCTGGAGCGTCGACCCGGGTGACGGCAAGCTGTGGATGGTCCCCGGCACGGCCGGCGGCGCCTTCGGCGTCCCCCGGAAGGCCGAGCACGGCAACTTCGCCTCCTCCCGCTCCCTGACGCAGTGGGGCAGTTGGAACGAGGGCGACTACTACGAGGACCTCATCGCCCTGGAGCCCTCGGCCGACGACACCCGGCAGAACCTGTACGTCTACCGGGGCGCGGGCGACGGTGAGCTCGAGGACCCCGAGGCCAGCCGGATCGAGCTGGACACCCGCTACGAGGACAACGACCACTGGTCCAACGCCGACCAGGTGCTGGCCATCGGCAGCGTCAACGACGACCCGGTCGACGAGACCGGCGGTGACGGCAAGATCGACGAGGCGGACCAGGCCGACCTGCTGGTCAAGACCGGCGGGGAGCTGTGGCTCTACTTCGGCCAGTCCGACGGCGTCCTGGACCGGCGTAACTACGACCCGATCCCGCTCGGCAACGCCGACTGGCAGAACATGACCCTGATCGCGCCCGGCGACCTCAACAAGGACGGCCTGCCGGAGCTCTGGGCCCGCGACAAGACCACCGGAAAGATCCACCAGTACACCAGCCGCCCCTCCACCGATCCCGCCTCCAAGGCAGGCATCGACCTGGCCGTCTACGGCGACCCGGCCGTACGCACCCAGTCCATCGGCACCGACTTCACGCACGCCGCCCGGCCCCACCTGGCCAGCCTCGGCGACTTCGAGAAGGACGGCTTCCCCGACCTGTGGTCGCGTGACAACAACGGCGTGCTCTGGGAGTTCCAGGGCCGTCAGCCGGTCAACGGGTCCGCCTTCGGCGCGGCCCGCCAGATCGCGGTCGGCGGCACCCCGTGGACCACGTGCGAGAACGTGGCTGCGGTGACCGCCGGGACGACCCAGCAGCTGTGCGGTCCGATCCTGGCGAAGTTCAAGGCCAAGGGCGGGGTCACCGGCTTCGGCAAGCCCTCTGGCAAGGTCACGGACCTGCCCGACGGCGGCAAGTACGTGCACCTGCGCGGGAACGGCCTCACCGCCGACAACGCGTCCATCTACTGGCACCCGAGCACCGGTGCCTGGATGGTCATGAACGGCATCCGCTCGAAGTGGATCAGCCTCGGCGCCGAGAAGGGCGTCATGGGCTACCCCACCTCCGACGAGGGCAGGACCTTCGACGAGGTCGGCGCGTTCGGCACCTTCTCCGGTTCCGGCGGCGCGGGCGCGATCTACTGGTCTCCGGAGACCGGCGCCTTCTCGGTGCACGGCGGCATCTACGCCCGCTACGTCCAGATGGGCGGCCCGAGCCGGCTCGGCTACCCGACGACCGACGAGACCAACCACACCGACGGCAAGGGCCGCTACAACCACTTCCGTAGGCGCGGCCAGACCTCGGACACCGCCTCCGTTTACTGGACCTCCGCCACGGGCGCGCACCCGGTCTACGGCTCCATCCGCGCCAAGTGGATCGCCCTCGGCGCGGAGAAGAGCTTCCTGGGGTACCCCAAGTCCGACGAGTACGAGGTCGCGGCCGGTCCCCGCGAGGACTTCCAGGGCGGCTACATCCGCTACAACCGGACCACCGGGGTGGCGCTCGAGCACCAGCCCGCCGACCGCACCGCGCACCTGCGGACCGACCTGTCCGGCGACTTCAACGGCGACGGCCGCAGCGACATGGCGACCGTCTACGACTACGACGCCAACACCACCGCCCTGTGGGTGCTCGACGCCCGCGGCGACGGCGGCTACGAGGAGCCGACGGTCCGCTGGACCAGCAACAAGGGCAGCTTCGACTACAACCGGGCCAAGTGGCTGTCCGGTGACTTCAACGGTGACGGCCGCACCGACATCGCGGCGGTGTACGGCTACGCCGACGGCAGCAACGCGCTGTGGAACTTCCTGTCCAACGCCGACGGCACCTTCACGCCGGTCAAGGGCCTGACGGCCGCCGTGGGCAACTTCGACTGGACCAAGGGCATCTACGTCGCCGGCGACTACAACGGCGACGGGCGGTCCGACATCGCCATGGTCTACGACTACGGCGACGGCGCGGCCGGCCTGCACACCTGGACCGGCAACGCCAACGGCACCTTCAACTCGGGCATCGCCAGCTGGCGGGTGCCCACCGGGAACTGGTGGATCTTCCACGCCTCGTTCCGGGCCGGTGACGTCAACGGCGACGGCCGCGACGACATCATGGCGCTGTACGGCTACACGGCCGGCGGCGTGGCGATGTTCACCTTCACGGCCGCGCCCAACGGCGGCTTCGCCGCCCCGGTCAAGTCGTGGACCAAGACCAAGGAGGAGTGGGAGTACGCGCGCACCAAGTTCACGGTCGGCGACTACAACGGGGACGGCCGTGCGGACGCGGCCCTGATGTACGACCACGCTGAAGGCAACGACACGCTGAACACCCTGCTCGGGCAGGCGGACGGCAAGCTCGGCGCCGAGCTGCGCAGCTGGGACACCCCCGAC
Source organism: Streptomyces sp. NPDC043853 (assembly GCF_056436025.1). Taxonomy (NCBI): domain Bacteria; kingdom Bacillati; phylum Actinomycetota; class Actinomycetes; order Kitasatosporales; family Streptomycetaceae; genus Streptomyces; species Streptomyces sp. NPDC043853. Next base: position 169,786 of record NZ_JBWKDJ010000014.1, on the reverse strand, counting down.
GGCAACTGGTACGCCTCCAGCGCGGGCCTCCCGGTCTCGGGCGACGCCGACGGGGACGGCCGCGAGGACGTGTCCATCATGTACAACTACGCCACCGGCGCCACCAGCGCCTTCACGTTCAAGGGCCGCCCCGACGGCGGCTTCGAGAGCGCCTTCCGCAGCTGGCAGGCCCTCCCGGGCACCTGGTGACCGTGTGACCGCGTGACCGCATGAGAGAGACGAAGCCCCCGCCCGGAAATCCCGGGCGGGGGCTTCGTCCTTTTAGGTCCTGGCAGCCCAGGGCTTCTGGGCCACCAGGGTCTGAGCCGACATCAGCGCGGGAATTCACTCTCGAAACCGGAGAGGAACCGCAGGTATCGCGGAGTGAGGTACGAGCCTTCGTCGATCCGCGTCTTCATTCGGTCAAGGGCCGTGTATGCCTGGTCGATCTCTCCCTGAAGCGCCAAAGCCAGTGGCATTCTTTCAAGGACGCGGTCCGCCAGTTGTCCCTCGCCGAGCCCGAGGGCGGTTGTCAGGCCGGCATAGGAAGCCGCGTCCTGAATGAACCGGAGCCCTGCGCCGGACACATCGGCGATATTGGGTCCGATGGCGTCCGCCGCACGTTCCTCCGAGAGGTCGATCCGATGCTCCAGCCATCGGGGTGTCGCCAAGGTGTATCCGATGTTCATCGAAGTGGTGGCGACGTAGAATTTCCCGTCCCAACCCGGCACGACGTCACCACACCACTGTTGGATGCGGCTTTCGATATCCGCGCACCGGACTCCCGCGAACCCGGCGACCCAGATGACAGTCTTCTCGCCCTTGGCTGCGTCTGCGAAGGAACACCAGCCCTCGAAGCCATTGCCGAGGTCGAGCACGTACTCGTAGTTCGATCTCCTCCTCTTGAAACCGAGATTCTTCATCTCGCCGGCAATGGCCGAGAAAACGTCCGACTTCTTCACGGGGATCCCCTTCCGGGCAGGATGGGCGGCACGCCCCGACCTCTGTGGTCGAGGCTGGGGCGTGCCGTTTCGTCACACGTCCTGATGGACGATGTTGATGACGAATTTTGATGGGTCATGGTATCCGGCGATACCGGCGGCCCTGGTTTTCCGGCCGTAGAGGATGAGCCCCACCTCGGTGAACAGGTTGTCCATCGCCTTCTGGGATGGCTCGTACGTGGCGCCGGGTCCGTTCTTGGACTCGTGAAGGAAGATAACCCCGTCCTTCTGGGTCACAAGATCGTACTTCCGGTAGTTGCCCTTGGAGTGTTTCGTGCCGGGAATACGGGCGTGGATCTCACGTCCGACGACCGTGTGCCCGGCGCTCTCCAGGTCTGTCTGCAGCTGGTCCACGCCACGGTCCCCCTTCTGGCTGGGGCCGGCTCCGCCCTTGGTGGGGGCTGCGGCAGCGCAGTTGTGGACGAGGACCGGGGTGGCACCGGCCAGCACGAAATAGGTGTGCTTGTCGGCGACCGTGAGGTTGTGGACGCGCATCTGCTGCGTCCACTGTTTGACTTCGCTGACCTGTACCCACGTGCCGGCGGAGGTGCGGAGCCACTGCCCGGCCTTGAGATCGGTTGCGTTCAACCACTCGCCGACGGAGGGGACCCAGAAGGGGTGCCCGTCGGTGGCAGTCAGCTTCTCGGTGGCGGCGCCGTTTTCACCATCGGTGTCGATCGTGATCTCGACCAGGTTCTTCCGCCCCTCGCCGTTGATCAGCGCTGCGACGGGCTCGGCTGAAGTGGCTCCGGTCTCGGCCTCGGTCGCCAGAACCTCGTCCTCGAGCTGCACCTCCTCGATGGGCTTCGAGGAGCCGTCGGCCATCAGGACCTGTGTGCCCGGGGTGAAGCTGTTCTGGACGCCTTCGCCCTCACAGCCGGGACTGCCGCTGTCGTTGTCCTTGCCCGCCGACTTCTTCGGACCATCGGACTTCTTCGTCTCCGAGGACTTCGACGCCTTTCCGTCGCCGTCAGCCTTCTTGGCCTTCGTGGCAGAGGACTTGCCCTGCTTCGCTGCGGTTGCCTTGGCCTCGTCGGCTCGCTTGGCGGCTGCGGCGGCTGCTTCCTGGGCGGCTCTTCGCGCTGCTGCTGCTTCCTCCTCCAGTTTTCTCGCTCGTTCGGCGGCTTCCTCCAGTTGGCGTTTCCACTCCGCCAGGTCCTCCGCGTACTTGGCCATCGCCTGCTGGTAGCGCTCGACTCGTGCCAGGATGTCGCGCGCCAACGAGAGCTTCTGTGACCAGCTGTTGAATGCTTCCCAGGCCCGGTCCAGCGCCTTCAGGATGCGCTTTGCCCGGCCCGCGAACGGCAGTGCCGCGTCCAGGGCAAGACCTGCACACGCGCCCCACGAGCCGCTCAGGCAGTCACGGATGTCGTTGTAGCCCGAGACGTCCTTGAGGATGCCCATGGCGACTTCGAGTGCGATGTCCAGGGCACTCTTGCCCTGGATCATGCGGGCCCAGGCAGCTTCCGCGTCGGTGAAGTCCTTGACGGGCATCACGGGCGGTGCGATGGACAGGCCGCTGGGGTCGCTGTACGTGATCGGCGAGTTGTTCGCGTACACGTAGGGGTTCTGCTGCTTGGGCTCGTTGAAGTCGACGATGGGGTCGACCGACAGGAACCGACCTGTTGCCGGGTCGTACTCGCGTGCGCCGAGGTGGACGGTGCCGATGGACTCGTCGAGCTCGCCGCCGACGAAGCCCTTCTTGCCCGGCCAGACGGACGGGGCGGTGCCGCGGACCTCGCCGTAGGGTGTGAATTTGCGGCGGGTGACGGCGGAGGTCTTGGCGTCCACCGCGGTGGTAGCCGTGCCGTTCTTGTCGCCCATCAGGTAGGACGTGGCGATCACGCCGTCCTTGGCCGTCTTGACCATCACCGGTCCGGCCGGGTGGGCGTAGTAGCGGGTGCCCTCCAGCTTGCCGGCCTTGGTCAGTTTGACCTCGGTGCCCGGCAGGTACAGCGTGGTGCCGGTGTTGTCCCGCTTGATCAGGCGGTTGCCGCCGGCGTCGTAGACGAAGGACGTGGACTCCGTGCCCTTCGTCACCTTCTCCAGCTGGCCCGCGGAGTTCCAGTCCCAGGTCTGGGTGTCGCCCTGGATGGTGCGGGTCTTGGTGCTGCCTGCAGCGTCATAGGTGTACGACTCCGTGCGGGAGCCGCCGGGGCCGGTGGTGTCGACCTTCTTGAGCCCGTTGGCGGCGGGCTGGCCGGGGGTGCCGTAGGTGTAGGTGCGGGTGACGTCCTGGGTGAGGTCGCCGGTGGGGGAGTGCTGGATGTCCTTGGTGCGGTTGCCCGCGGCGTCGAAGCTGTAGGAGGTCCAGTAGGGGTTGGGTCCGCCGACCTGGGGCTTGGAGCCGGGGCCTGCGGCGCCCGGCTTGGCGGCGCAGTCGTCGGTGGCGGTCCAGGCCTCGTTCATGCGGCGCATGTAGTCGTAGGCGAAGCACTGGACGTCGGGGGTTGCGGTGGGGCCTTCCTTGTCGGTGATCTTGAGGATGTTGCCGACCGCGTCGTAGTCGTACGACGTGTCGTTGATCCGGCCAGGAGCCTTCTCGGTGTCGTTGATGGTCCGGGTGAGGCGGCGGGTCTGCTCGTCGTAGAAGTTCGACGTGTAGACCTGGGATCCGGCGGGGCCGGAGTGGGTGCGCAGGACGTCGCCCATGGGCGAGTAGTCGACCTTGTCGACGAACGTCTTGCCCTCGATGCCCATGACGGTGGGCAGCTCGAAGTGGTTGTACTTCATCGTGGTGAGCTCGATGGGCAGACCGGCCACGGCCGGCTGCTCCGTCCACTCGGTCAGGCCGGTGTTCGGCCGGTACCCGGTGGTGAACTCGTATGTACCGCCGAGAGCCCCCTCCGAAGACGGGATGGTGACCTTGGTTCCCGTCGGGCGGTACTCGGTGTCGTAGCCCGTGACCTCCTGGGTGTATGCCTTGCCGTCCACGTAGCGGGTGGACGCGACCGGGAGGCCGATGGCGCCCGGCAGGGTGTCGTACGTGGTGGAGGTCAGCTTCGGGCCGGTGATCGAGCCTTCGTGCGCGGCGACGGCTCGGCCCAGGGCGTCGTACTCAGGGGCGATGGTCTTGCCGCGGGCGTCGGTCACCGTGGCCAGGCGGTCGCCCTGGCCGTAGGTCATCGTCGTCGTGCCCTTGTCGGGGTCCGACTGCTTGGTCTGACGGCCGCGGATGTCGTACTCGAAGGTCCACTTGTCGCCGGCCTGGTTGACGACCGACTCCAGTCCGCCACGCTGGTTGTACGCGTACGTCGTCGTGTCGTACGTACCCGTCGGCGAGTCCGCGTGGAAGAAGCGGAGTTCGGTCTTGCGGCCGGCTCCGTCGAGGAAGGCCCGGGTGGGGGTCTCGCCGGTGGGCGGGTCGACGGTGATGTTGTCGCCGCCGTACGAGGTCGTCGTACGGGAGGTCTCCTCGCCGAGCTTGCGGGAGATCTGGGCGACGGAGCGGCCGGAGCCGTCGTACTGGGTCACCGTGGAGGACGGGACCTCGTTGTCCTTGGGTGCGAACTGGACGCCGGAGGCTTCGCCTGCGGTGTAGTAGGCGCCGTTGGACTTCCAGACCTGGCCGAGGCTGTTGTAGAAGGTGTCGGTGATGACGCGGCCGCCTGCGAGGGCCTCCATCTGGGTCTGGCGGATGCGCAGGCTGCTGTCGTAGATGTCGTAGCTGGTGCGGTACGTACCGTCGTCCAGCAGGGCCTTGTTGGTGATGACGACCGGACCGTCGGTGCGGACGTCGTAGGAGAACATGCCGTTCGGCGACTTGGTGGTGGGGTTCCGCGAGGGGGACCACACCTTGCCCAGGCGGCCGAGGGCGTCGTACTCCATCACCTGACGGCGGCCGTTGGTGTCCTGCTTCGCGAGGACGGAGCCACGGCCCTGATCGGTCTCCGTGGTTTGCGTGTGACCGGCGTGGTTGGTGGTGACCGTCTTGGTGACGATCTGGCCGGAGGCCGGGGTGTAGTCGAGCTTGGTGATCTTGCCGAAGACGTCGGTGGTGGTCTTCGGGCGGCCGTAGGCGTCGAACGTTGCGCTGCCGTCCACCTGGTACTGCGGAGTGGTGCCGCTGTAACCAGTGAGGGATTCCGTCGACTTGACGTTGCCGGCCGCGTCGTAGGACATCTTGATGTCCGAGGTGACGTCCGCCGGACGCTGGACCGCCGCGTCACACGCCTTCGCGACCGTCTCCACCCGCTTCTGGCGGGCGATGATCCAGCGGGTCTCGTCCGAGTCGTACTCGTAGCGGGTGCAGCTGTCGTCCGAGGGGTCCGCGATGTCGCCCTTGTTCGAAACCGACTGGGCGAAGCCCCGGTTGTCGTACGCGGTCTCCATCGCCGTGCGGCGCCAGCCGCGGTTCTCGGACAACAGGATCCGGGACTGGACGCCCGTGGTCTGCTGGACGTACGCCTGCTGCGGCTCGATGTCCTCCTCCGGGACCTCGCCCTTGCGGACGCGGGTCGCGGTGGGGCCGTGGAGCCAGGGGGTGTACGTGGTGGCCGCCTCCAGGGCGCCGCCTTCGCCGTTGTAGGCCAGGACCTCGCGGGTCTGGCCGGCGTAGAGGCGGTGGTCGGCGATCTCGTTGCCCTCGGAGTCCTTGACCTTGACCGACCGCTTGCCGCCCGAGGGCGTCGCCCGGTCACCGTCGAGGCCGCGGAAGAACAGCGTCTCCGTCTTCGAGCGCTTGTCGGGGGCTGCGCCGATGTACGTCCGGACCCGCTCGTAGCCGCGCCACTGCGACCACGTGCGCGTCTTCGGGCGCATCATCTCGGTCTCGTCGTCGAAGGCCCATGCGGGGTTGCCGACGAACTCGTACTCGGTGCGCCGCGTCGGCGAGTTGCCGTTGCGGTCCTCCTCCTGGACGGAGTCCACGACGTACTTGTGGAACCAGTCGGTGGAGTAGATCTTCCGCTCGCGCGTGGGGTCCGTCGGATCCGGCAGCTCGGAGACCACCGGGTAGCACCGCAGCGTGTTCGTCTCCGGGGAGGACGGCATCCTCCTCGGCTCGGTCACCTGGCACTCGGGGTCCTTGTAGTGCGCCGAGATCGTCGAGCCGGTCTCGGTGTCGATGGCCTCGATGCGGTAGCGCTTGAAGGGGACCTTGCCGTCGCCGTTGCTGTCGACGCGGTTGTCGAGCTGCTTGCCGCGGAACTTCACGGCGGGAAGCTCGATCTCCGTGTTGGCCGTGCCGGTGACGGTCGTGCCGTTCTTGCCCGTGTGGCGGATCTCCGACAGCCACAGCGGGTAGTCGGAGCCGTCACCCGTCATCGGGAAGTCCTGGACGAGCTTCCAGGTGTCGACCGGCTTGTGAGTCGTGCCGTTCCAGACGAAGGTGTTGACCTCGGTCAGGCGCTTGCGCGTGAAGAAGGTCGGGGTGAACCGGCCCTTGCACTCCTCGCCCGCGGCGCACAGCTGGTCGCCGGGGGTGTCCGGCCACTGCTTGGCGATGTTCCAGTCGACCTCCGGCTTCAGCTTCGCCGGGTCGCAGTCGAAGGTCTCCGACTTCAGACAGCGCTCTTCGACCTTGAACCGCGCCTCGGCCGGAGCCGCGGCGAACAGGTTGTTGCTGCGCAGACCCCAGGAGATGTGGTCGAGCCAGCCGGAGCGGTCGTACGCGCGGGCGGTCGAACCACCGGCGATCTTGTAGTTGGAGCCGTAGTGGTTCTGCTCCTTCTGGTACCAGTACGTCATCGCGTTGCCGCGCGGGTCGACCACGTAGTCGAGGTTCCAGCGGTAGGTCTGGTTGCAGACGGCGTCGGCGAAGGTGGCGTTGTAGCAGGGCTCACCGGGGTGGTTGCCGTAGACCGGGACGTTCCACGCCGAGTTGGTGAGGGGCTTGCCGTCCGTCCAGCCGGGGACCTTGTTGAGGCCGAAGTAGAACTGGATGCCCTGGGGGTTGGTGAACCGCCAGTGCTCGCCTTCCTTGTCGCCGTTGTCGGCGCCGGGGAGGAGTTCCAGGCGGGAGCCGTCGTCCTTGGCCGGACGCCACTTCTTGGTGGTGTCGTCCAGGACGAGGGGGGTCGAGCCGCCGTTGAGGGACATGGTGACCATGGGTGCGCCGTGGCACAGGTCGCCGGTGTCGTCCTTGGGGTTGTTGTAGCCCGAGTCCTTGCGCTTGTCCTGGCTGCAGGGGACGAATCCGCGCTCGATGTAGTTCGAGGCCAGGTCCCAGCCGTCACCGACCCAGGAGGTCTGCTGCTGGGAGGCGTTGGTACGGCCGTCGATGTTGGCGCTGGAGTAGCCCAGCGACAGCGACGGGCTCGGACCACCCAGCGAGGCTGGGATATCGAGCGGGTAGGACCAGGAGAAGTCACCCGCCGAGCCACCCGCCTGCCACGAGCCGGAGGCGCTGAGCGAGGTGGCCTTGTAGGTGCCGTTCGCACCGTCGGCACCGGCGGTGGCGGACAGCATCACCGCACCGCTCGCGGCCGCCGCGGCAGGAGCACTCAAGTACGCCGCGCCCGCCGGCTTCACGGCCGGGGCCGATTTGGCCGGAGCCTCGAAGGTGGCGACCAGCTTGCCGGTTTCGGGGTTGTTCCTGGTGGTGACCGGGACGCTTCCCCGGCACTCCGGCCGGTTCGGGGTGGTCAGCGCACACGCCGGGACCGCGGTGAACCGGAGCCGGGAGCCCCAGCCGCCGCCGTACGCGTTCTTGAACGAGGCGTAGTCCAGCTCCACGGAAACCGGAGCGGAGGTACGGCCCGCGTCGGCGCGGTCGACGTTCAGGACCAGGCCGCCCGCGCGGCCGACGCGCTTGGCGGCGGCCTGGTCGAGCAGGTCGACCTTCAGCTTGACGCCGGTCGGAGCGGCAGCCGGAGCCCCGGACGCCATGGACTGCTTCGCGGGGTTGCCGGACGCCGCGCTCGGCGCGACGGCGGCGACCGAGACGGGCAGGTTGCCCGCCTTGACCGGCTTGCCGGCCACACCGGTGTCCTTGGCCGGGAGGCCGAAGGCCCCGCCGGTGGCCGACTTCAGCGTGTTCTTTTCGGCCCTGGGCGCGTCGGGCAGCGCAATTTCGGCCGAACCGGCCGCCGGCCAGGCGACCTTTGGCGCGGTCTTCCACGCCTTCTTCTGCGACTCCGCCGGGCCGGCGGCGGGCTTGCCCTTGACGTTCTCGCCGTTGACCTTGGTCAGCTTCTGGAGGCCCGGGAGCTTGGCGCGGGAGTCGGCGGACGCCTCCACCACGGTCATGCCGCTGGCCAGCAGTGTGGTGGCCAGCAGTGGTATCGGCCACCGCCAGACACGCCTCAAAGGCGCACGCATGGCGCGCGCCTGGGATCGTCTCAAAATCGAACACTCCCCCTTGGATCGCGCAGATCACGGTGATTCTGCGCTGCTGATAATCGCGCCGAATTTAACAGCGCCGGGTCGGGACCGTCGATGTCGAGAGAGGGTGACGGGGTTCGGTTCGGGGCGCATCGGGGCTGGTCCGGCCGGTTAAGCGGAATGATTTATTCGGAATTCCGCATTCCGGTGAACGTCTGATAAAGGCCGCCGGCTCGGTGGGGGATCGCCTCGAAATTCAGGGGGTCAGGCTGCTACAAATCAATCGAACACATGTGACCTGTCGGCGGATGGCTGGATTCCGGCCCCGGCGAGAGGTTCAACCCGATGATTTTCGGCCGACCCGAGAAGGGATGCCGGAAACCGACCCCGAGGACTCAGTCAGTGAGACCCTTCCCGACGCGGTCACGCGTCACCGGGCCGCCCTCGCGCAGGGCGCCCGTACTCACCCTGGCGACCGCACTCGTCGCCACCCTGGTCGGCGCGTTGCCCGCGGCCGCCGCGGGGGCCCCCGCGCTCACCTCCGCCGCGCAGGCGGCGAAGAACGCGAAGGCCGACCAGGAGAACATGTCCGTCGAGGCGAAGGCCTCGTCCAAGGCCCGTTCCGAGGCCAAGCGCACCGGCAAGCGCGTCGAGATCGGCGCGCTGCGTTCGGAGACCGACGAGGTCTGGGCGAACCCGGACGGGTCGTTCACCTCGGAGCAGTCGCTGGTGCCCACCCGGGTCCGTCGTGGCGGCGCCTACGTCCCGGTGGACACCGGACTGGTGAAGCAGAAGGACGGCCGGATCGCCCCCAAGGCGACCGTCGCCGGGATCAGCTTCTCCGGCGGCGGCAAGGCCCCGCTGGTCACCATGCGCAAGGACGGCCGGGACATCACCCTGACCTGGCCCAAGCCGCTGCCCGCCCCGACCGTGGAGGGCAACAGCGCCACGTACGCCGAGGTCATGAAGGGCGTCGACCTGCGGGTCAGCGCGGACGTGACGGGCTTCTCGCACCAGCTGGTGGTCAAGAACCGCGAGGCCGCGGCCAACCCCGAGCTGGCCTCCGTCGACTTCGGCCTCAAGGGCAACGGCGTGACCGTCCGCAAGGAGGTCAACGGTGAGCTGCGGGCCGTCGACCCCTCCGGGCAGACGCTGTTCAGCTCCGCCAAGCCGCAGATGTGGGACTCGGGCGCCGACCAGCCGCAGACGGCGACCGCCCCGACGCCCGCCCCGCTCGCCAAGTCCGCTGCCGGCTCATCGGCCAGGTCCGCAGCCGAGGCCGGAGCCGCCGCCGCTGCGGCCGCGCAGGGCACCACGGCCGCCAAGACCCCCAAGCCTCCCGTGGCCGACCGGGTGCGCGCCGTCGACGGCATCTCCCTCGGCAGCAAGCAGGCCGACCTCGGCGTCGCGCTGAAGGCCGACAAGCTGACGCTCACCACGGACCGCAAGCTGCTCACCGCGCCCGACACGGCGTTCCCGGTCGTCATCGACCCGGTGTGGCGGGACGACTGGAAGTCGGCCTGGGCCGTCGCCTACAAGCACAACGGCATCTCCGGTTCGGCGAACACCAACTACTGGAACGGCGGCACCCTCAGCAACGACGCCCGCGTCGGCTGCGCCAAGGACGCCCAGAAGGGCAACGCCGTCGTCTGCGCCAAGACCTTCTTCCAGGTGCCGATGGGCGGCCTGGGCGGCAAGCAGATCCTGGAATCCACCCTGCGCATCCAGCAGAAGTACGCGGGCTCCTGGGGCTGCAACTCCGGTGACATCCAGGTCTGGGACACCGACGCCATCTCCGGCTCCACCACCTGGAACAACCAGCCCGCCTGGAAGCGCCTCGTCGACGCCTCCGGCCAGTCCTTCGGCGGTCGCAACTGCCCCGGCGACGGCGACACCGTCGAGCTGAACGTGACCTCCGCGGTCATGGACGCCGCCCGCTGGAGCTGGCCGGCCTGGACCTTCGGCCTGAAGTCCGCCAACGACACGGTCGACGTCTCCTGGCGCAAGCTGAACCCGGACAGCGCCCGCATCTCCACCAAGTTCAACACGCTGCCCAACGCCCCGTCCGAGCGCTCGATGGACCCGTCCCCGTCCGTCCCCTGTGAGGGCGGCCCGATCGGCACCACCGACGAGGTGGTGCTGCGCGCCCGCATCAGCGACGCCGAGGACAACAAGGTCTGGGCCGAGTTCCACTACTGGCAGGAGCAGGACTACTGGGGCACCATCCAGAGGCCCCGGGTCGAAATCACCAACGGTAACGTCGCCCTCCTCAGGATCCCGAAGGCGAACCTTCCGGGCACCACCTACCGGTGGGACGTACGCGGTCTCGACGGTACCGGCGAGGGCCCCTGGGCCGGTCAGTGCGCGTTCAGCATCGACCGGGACCGTCCCGGATCCCAGCCGCTCGTGAGTTCGCCGCAGTTCCCCAAGGACGATCAGACGAACAACGGCTACGCGCGGACCGAGGGCACGTTCAACCTGACCGCCAACGGGGTCTCCGACATCACCAAGTACCAGTGGTACACGGCCGACGACCCGACCGTCCGCACGGTCAACGCAACCTCCACCGGCGGTCCGGGGCAGTTCAAGTACACCCCGACCGCGGCCGGCCCGCACAGTCTCTTCGTCTGGAGCCTCGACGCCTCGGGCAACCGGTCCGACGTCACCTCGTACACCTACTACGCCAAGCGCCAGGCCAACCGGGACAAGCACGGCGACCTCGACGGCAACGGCACCGTCGACATCTGGAGCGTCGACCCCGGCTCCGGCCAGCTGTGGATGCACCCGGGCAACGGCGACGGCTCGTTCCAGCCGTCCAAGAAGCTCGACAAGGGCTCGTTCGCCAATGCGGCCTCGCTGACCCAGTGGGGCAGCTGGAACGGCGGCGACTACTACGAGGACCTGATCACCCTGCGGCCGAATTCCGAGAGCGGCCGCAAGGACCCGTTCCTCTTCCGGGGCGCCGGTGACGGCGACCTCGAGGCCGGCAGCCAGGTCCCCATGTCGGTGATGGGTCCCTCGGTGCCCCTCTGGGGCCAGGCCGATCAGGTACTGGCGATCGGCAGCGTCAATGACGACCTCACCAACGAGGACGGCACCGCTGACGGCAAGATCGATGACAACGACTACCCCGACCTGCTGGTCAAGGAGGGTGCCAACCTCTGGCTCTATGCCGGAAACCCGTCGGGTGACCTCGGTGGGCGGCGAACCTTCACCCAGGTCACGCTCGGCAACTCCGACTGGCAGGACATGACCCTGATCGCCCCCGGCGACCTCAACAAGGACGGTCTGCCGGAGATCTGGGCCCGTAACACGAAGACCGGCAAGATCCACCAGTACACCAGCCGCAAGAACACGGACCCGGCCGTGACGGTGGGGCTGGACCTGACCGTGTACAGGGACCCGGCCGTCCGGACCACCTCCATCGGTACCGGGTTCACCGGCGCCGCGTACCCGCACCTGGCCAGCAACGGCGACTTCGAGAACGACGGCTTCGTCGACCTGTGGTCGCGCAACGGCGACGGGGCGATCACCGAGTTCCCCGGTCGCGCCCTGAGCGGCGGTTCCGCCTTCGGTCCCGGCAAGGCGCTCGTCCTGGGCGGTACGCCCTGGAACGAGTGTGAGACCGTGCCGTCGTCCGCCGACGCCAATGTCAAGCACTCCCTGTGCGGTCCGCTGCTGGCCAAGTTCAAGGCGGCCGGAGGCCTCGCCGGCTTCGGCAAGCCGACGGGCCCCGTCGGGGTGTCCGGCGACGACGGCCGGTTCATGAACTTCCGCATGAACGGCTACAACTGGGACAACGCCTCCATCTACTGGCACCGCACCACCGGCGCCTGGATCGTCATGAACGGCAACCGGGAAAAGTGGTACAGCCTCGGGGCGGAGAACGGCTTCCTCGGCTACCCGACCTCGGACGAGATCCGCAACCCCGACGGCGCCGGCGTCGTGTCCACGTTCAGGGGATCGGGCGGTGACGGCGCGATCTACTGGTCGGAGCAGACCGGCTCCTGGTCGATCCACGGCACCATCTACAAGAAGTACCTGGCGACCGGCGGCCCCAGCGGCTTCGGCTACCCGACCACCGACGAGGTCGGCAACCCCGACGGTGTGGGCCGCTACAACCACTTCCGCCACCGGAACCAGACCTCCGACACCTCCTCCATCTACTGGACCACGACCACCGGCAAGGCCTTGGCGATCTGGGGCGGGATCCGCAACAAGTGGGTTTCGCTCGGGGCCGAGAAGAGCTTCCTCGGCTACCCGAAGTCGGAGGAGTACGCGGTCTACGGCGGCCCCCGCACGGACTTCGACGGCGGCTACATCCGGCACAACGACACCACCGGTGTGAGCGTCGAGCACAAGCCGAACGACCGCACCGCCCACCTGCGCACCGACCTGTCGGGTGACTTCAACGGCGACGGCTGGTCCGACATGGCCACCGTCTACGACTACGGCAGCGACGCCACGGCGCTCTACACGCTGGCCGGCAAGACGGACGGCGGATTCGCCGCGCCCGTGCTCGCCTACGACACCGGCAGCGGCAACTGGCGCTACGGCCAGTCGCAGTGGGTGGCCGGCGACTTCAACAACGACGGCCGCGACGACCTGGCCGCGCTGTACGGGTACGGGGACGGCTCCAACGGCATGTTCACCTTCCTCGGCCAGGCCGACGGAACGTTCATCCAGGTGCCGCGCAGCGCCCACACCGGGCCGGGCAACTGGGACGCCACCAAGGCCAAGCTCGTCGCCGGCGACTTCAACGGCGACAAGCGCGACGACGTGGCGTTCTTCTACGACCACGGCGGCTCGACCGGTGCCCACACCTTCCTGTCGAAGGCGGACGGCTCGTTCAACTACTCCTTCCCGAGCTGGCGCTCCGCCCAGGGCGGCTGGTACTGGAACGAGTCCAAGCAGGTCGCCGGTGACTTCAACGGCGACGGCCGGGACGACATCCTCGCCGTCTACGGCTTCGGCAACGGCACCGTGACCGCCTACACCCTGCTCGGCAAGCCCGACGGCGGCTTCGCCGACCCGGTGGCCTCGTGGACCCGCTCCCCGGGCAACTGGGAGTTCAACAAGAGCCGGATCACCGCGGGCGACTACAACGGTGACGGCCGCGCCGACCTCGGCATCCTGTACGACTACACCGGCGGCAAGGCTGCGCTGTTCACGCTGACCGGCCGGCCCGACGGCGGGATCAACGAGGACTTCAAGAGCTGGGAGAGTCCCGTGGACTCCTGGTACGCCGGGTCGTACGGCATGCCGGTCTCCGGCGACGTCAACAAGGACGGCCGCAAGGACATATCGATCATGTACAACTACGCCACCGGAGCCACGGCGGCGTTCACCTTCAAGGCCCGCACCGACGGCGGATTCGAGAACCCGCTGAAGAGCTGGCAGGCGAGCCCGGGCACCTGGTAGTCCGGTAGCGCCACAGCACCACAGCACGAAGCCCCCGCCCGGGTGAACCGGGCGGGGGCTTCTTCGTGCTGTGCGCTGCGTGCCGGACGTCAGTCCTTGATCTCGCAGATGGTGGCGCCCGAGGTGACGGAGGCGCCGACCTCGGCGTTCAGGCCGACGATGGTGCCGGAGCGGTGCGCGTTGAGCGGCTGCTCCATCTTCATGGCCTCCAGGACGACCACGAGCTCGCCCTCGGCGACCTGCTGGCCCTCCTCGACGGCGACCTTGACGATGGTGCCCTGCATCGGAGAGGCGAGGGTGTCGCCGGAGGCGGCCGGGCCGGACTTCTTCGCGGCGCGGCGCTTGGGCTTGGCACCGCCGGCGGCAGCCGTACGGGCCAGGGTCATGCCCAGCGAGGAGGGCAGCGAGACCTCCAGGCGCTTGCCGCCGACCTCGACCACGACGGTCTCGCGGCCGGGCTCGTCCTCGGTCTCCTCGGCGGCCGGAGCGGCGAAGGCCGGGATCTCGTTGACGAACTCGGTCTCGATCCAGCGGGTGTGGACCTTGAACGGGGTGCCGTCGGTGGGCGCGAAGGCCGGGTCGACGACGACCGCGCGGTGGAACGGGATGGCGGTGGCCATGCCCTCCACCTGGAACTCGGCCAGCGCACGGGCGGCACGCTGCAGGGCCTGCTCGCGGGTGGCACCGGTGACGATCAGCTTGGCCAGCAGGGAGTCCCAGGCCGGGCCGATCACGCTGCCGGACTCCACGCCGGCGTCCAGGCGGACACCGGGGCCGGTCGGCGCGTTGAAGACGGTGACGGTGCCGGGGGCGGGGAGGAAGTTGCGGCCCGGGTCCTCGCCGTTGATGCGGAACTCGAAGGAGTGGCCGCGCAGCACCGGGTCGCCGTAACCGAGCTCCTCGCCGTCGGCGATGCGGAACATCTCGCGGACCAGGTCGATGCCGGTGACCTCTTCGGTGACCGGGTGCTCGACCTGGAGGCGGGTGTTGACCTCCAGGAAGGAGATCGTCCCGTCGAGGCCGACGAGGAACTCGACGGTGCCGGCGCCGACGTAGCCGGCCTCCTTGAGGATGGCCTTGGAGGCGGCGTACAGCTCGGCGTTCTGCTCCTCGGAGAGGAACGGGGCCGGGGCCTCCTCCACCAGCTTCTGGTGGCGGCGCTGGAGCGAGCAGTCACGCGTGGAGACGACGACCACGTTGCCGTGGGAGTCGGCCAGGCACTGGGTCTCGACGTGGCGGGGCTTGTCGAGGTAGCGCTCGACGAAGCACTCGCCGCGGCCGAAGGCGGCCACGGCCTCGCGCACGGCGGAGTCGTAGAGCTCGGGGACCTCTTCGAGGGTGCGGGCGACCTTCAGGCCGCGGCCGCCGCCGCCGAAGGCGGCCTTGATGGCGATCGGCAGGCCGTGCTGCTCGGCGAACGCGACGACCTCGTCGGCACCCGAGACCGGGTCCGGGGTGCCGGCCACCAGCGGCGCGCCGGCGCGCTGGGCGATGTGCCGGGCGGCGACCTTGTCGCCGAGGTCGCGGATGGCCTGCGGCGGCGGGCCGATCCAGGTCAGACCCGCGTCGATGACGGCCTGCGCGAACTCGGCGTTCTCGGACAGGAACCCGTAACCGGGGTGGATGGCGTCGGCGCCGGAGTCGGCGGCGGCCTGCAGGACCTTGGAGATGTCCAAGTAGCTGGCGGCGGGGGTGTCACCGCCCAACGCGAAGGCTTCGTCGGCCGCGCGGACGTGCAGAGCGTCCCGGTCCGGATCGGCGTACACAGCTACGCTGGCGATCCCGGCGTCCCGGCAGGCCCGGGCGACGCGGACAGCGATTTCGCCACGGTTGGCGATGAGCACCTTGCGCACGATGGCTCCCTCCTGAGAATCAAGCTGAGTTTAGGGACAGCCGACACGGGCTTTCGACCCGTCTCCAGAGGTGAGCTTGCCCACACAGAGCGTGATTCGAGGCCGGGTCGAGTGAAAGAACCCTTGTGGCGCCCCAGGTCGGAGGCATCCCCAACGGCACAGTAACCCCCACATGTGGCCAAGGTCTCTGTGCGCACGCGCAGCGGCCTCCGACGATTCTTTGTGGGATCCCTACCAAGCGACTGATCTTTCTTTGCCCGTGTCCGGACTCTTGTCCCCTGGTTTACCCATTAGTAGCCTCCGGGGCATGCTGCGGAGACTGGTGGCCGGGACGGCCGCGCTCGTGCTCGTCGCGGAGGCGGCGGTCGTCGTTCTGGTGCACGTCGTGCTGGGTCGCACGACGGAGAGCCAGTCCATGTCGATCGCGGGCAGCGACCCGGATGTCATGTCTATGGCAACGTATCTGCTGGGTGCGGGCATGGGCGGCTTCCTGCTGCTGTGCGCCGCGCTGCTCGGCTTCGCCGCCCTGCGCGACCGACCGCCCGCCCGGTTCGCCCGCGGGATCCTCCTCGGCGCCGCCGTCACCCACGGACTGCTCGGCGCGCTGGTCGTCGGCCTGGTGGGCTGGCACGCCTTCGCGGCGCTGATGCTGACGCTCTGCCTGATCGTCCTGGCCCTGATGCTCCACCCGGCCGCCCCCGGCCCGGACGCACGGCCGGGGGAGCCCGGAAGCGGCGAACTCTCCGAGGTCAGGCCCACAAGTCCGTGATGGACAGACCCAGTTCGCCGAGCAGCGAGCGCAGCAGCGGCAGCGACAGCCCGATGACGTTCCCGTGGTCGCCCTCGATCCCCTCGATGAACGGCCCGGACAGCCCGTCCAGGGTGAACGCGCCGGCCACGTGCAGCGGCTCCCCGCTCGCCACGTACGCCGCCACCTCCGCGTCCGTCGGCTCGCCGAACCGGACCGTCGTGGAGGCCGTCGCCGACACCTGACGCCCGGTCGCCGTGTCGATCACGCAGTGCCCGGTGCGCAGCACCCCCGCCCGCCCGCGCATGGCCTTCCAGCGGGCCGTGGCCTCCTCGGCGTCCGCGGGCTTCCCCAGCGCCTCGCCGTCCAGTTCCAGGACCGAGTCGCAGCCGATCACCAGTGCCCCCGCGGCCTCCGGCAGGCCCGCCACCACGCCCGCCTTGGCCTCCGCCAGGGCCAGGGCGAGCTCGGCCGGCGTGTCCGCGTCCAGCGAGTCCTCGTCGAAGTTGCTGACGATCACGTGCGGGGCGAGCCCGGCCTGCCGCAGCAGGTTCAGCCGTGCGGGGGACGCGGAAGCGAGGACCAGGGTGCGCGGTTCAGCAGCAGTCATGGGCCTCATCGTAGGGCGGGGGCCGGAGCGGGGTCAGGGGCCCTCCAGGGGCGGGGGCACGGGCCGTCCCGCGGCCCGGGGCCTCAGAGCCCGCCCACGCCCAGGACGTAGACCAGGACCAGCATGGCCACGGCCAGGACCACGGTCAGCCGGCGGATCATCGCCTGTGCCTCACGCATGTCCTTGGGCGGCTCGTCTTTCGGGTCGGACCAGAGCATGACCCGATCCTCCGCCCCGGAACGGCAGTGGCGCCTGAGTACGGGTACTCAGGCGCCACCTTCCGTTCCCCTAGGGGACGTCTTCCGCCGCTACGCGGGCCAGTACGTACGGCCCCACGCGCGCGGGCCCGGCTGCGGCATCCGCCGCCGCGCCACCTGGGCCGGATCGGCCCACCGGTCGGCCACGCCCGGTGCGCCCGGCGGCACGGCTGCCAGCGCCGCCGCGCGCGCTTGGACCACCGCCAGTGCGGCGGCCAGCTCCTCGGGGGTCGGGTTCCCCTTGACGACCTTGATCACCGGACCTCCTAGAGGGGGATGTTCCCGTGCTTCTTGGGGGGCAGCGACTCCCGCTTCGTGCGCAGGGCGCGCAGCCCCTTCACGATGTGTGCCCGCGTCTCGGACGGGAGTACCACCGCGTCCACGTAACCGCGGTTGGCGGCCGTGTAGGGGTTCAGCAGGGTGTCCTCGTACTCGGCGATCAGCTGCGCCCGCGTGGCCTCTTCGTTTCCGGAGGCCTTCGCCTCCTCGATCGCGCGCCGGTGCAGGATGTTGACCGCGCCCTGCGCGCCCATCACGGCGATCTGCGCGGTGGGCCAGGCCAGGTTCAGGTCGGCGCCCAGGTGCTTGGAGCCCATGACGTCGTACGCGCCGCCGAAGGCCTTGCGGGTGATGACCGTGATCAGCGGGACGGTGGCCTCGGCGTAGGCGTAGATCAGCTTGGCGCCGCGCCGGATGATGCCGCCGTACTCCTGGTCCACGCCGGGCAGGAAGCCGGGCACGTCCACGAACGTCAGCACCGGGATGTTGAAGGCGTCGCAGGTCCGGACGAACCGCGCGGCCTTCTCCGAGGCGTTGATGTCCAGGCAGCCGGCGAACTGCATCGGCTGGTTGGCGACGATGCCCACCGGGTGGCCCTCGACCCGGCCGAAGCCGGTGAGGATGTTCGGCGCGAACATCGCCTGGGTCTCCAGGAACTCGCCCTCGTCCAGCACGTGCTCCAGCACCGCGTGCATGTCGTACGGCTGGTTGGCGGAGTCCGGGATCAGGACGTCCAGTTCGAGGTCGGTGCCCGAGACCTCGGTGTCGGCCTCCTCCGGGAACGCCGGCGGCTCCGAGAGGTTGTTCGAGGGGAGGAAGGAGAGTAGCGACTTGACGTACTCGATGGCGTCCTTCTCGTCGCCCGCCATGTGGTGCGCCACGCCGGAGGTGGTGTTGTGGGTCCGGGCGCCGCCCAGCTCCTCGAAGCCCACGTCCTCGCCGGTGACCGTCTTGATCACGTCCGGGCCGGTGATGAACATGTGCGAGGTCTGGTCGACCATCACGGTGAAGTCGGTGATGGCCGGGGAGTAGACGGCGCCGCCCGCACACGGTCCGACGACCAGGCTGATCTGCGGGATCACCCCGGAGGCGAGGGTGTTCCGGCGGAAGATCTCGCCGTACATGCCGAGGGCCATGACGCCCTCCTGGATCCGGGCGCCGCCGGAGTCGTTGATGCCGACGACCGGGCAGCCGGTCTTCAGCGCGAAGTCCATGACCTTCATGATCTTCTGGCCGTAGACCTCGCCGAGGGCCCCGCCGAAGACGGTGAAGTCCTGCGAGAACACGGCCACCGGACGGCCGTCCACGGTGCCGTAGCCCGTGACGACGCCGTCGCCGTAGGGGCGGGTCTTCTCCAGCCCGAAATTGGTCGAACGGTGCCGGGCGAGCTCGTCGAGCTCGACGAAGGAGCCTTCGTCCAGAAGCAGCGCGATCCGCTCACGGGCCGTCAGCTTGCCCTTGGCGTGCTGCTTCTCCACCGCCCGCGCGGATCCGGCGTGCGTGGCCTCGTCGATACGGCGCTGCAGATCCGCGATCTTCCCCGCGGTGGTGTGGATGTCGATGGGCTCTGAGGGTTGAGACATCGGGGTCGCGGCTCCCTGAGTGGTGAACTTCAGTGGTGTCCACTGCCTGGTCAAGTGATTGACAGCTGCTGGCTACTGGTGCGTAGCGTATCGGCGGGCATGGCGCACGGCAGTGCGGCGTTTGACACACCTAATGTGGCTTGCATGACGCCATCTGATGCCTCAGCCGGACGCTGGTCGAGCCTCGACCGGCCGCCCCTCTCCGCCGCCGCGCTGCGCCGCTCCCTCCTCACCGAAGGCAGTCTGTGGACCTCCGTGGAGGTCGTGGACTCCACCGGCTCGACCAACTCCGATCTCGCGGCGCGGGCCGGAGCCCTGCCCGAGGGGGCCGTGCTGGTCGCCGAGGAGCAGACCGCCGGCCGCGGGCGGCTGGACCGCAGCTGGGTCGCCCCCGCCCGGTCCGGGCTGTTCTTCTCGGTCCTGCTCAAGCCCGGCGCGCGGGTGCCGGCCGGGCAGTGGGGCTGGCTGACGCTGCTGGCCGGGGTCGCGACCGCGGCCGGGGTGGCCCAGGCGTCCGGGGTGGACACGGCGCTCAAGTGGCCCAACGACCTGCTCGTCACCGTGCAGGGGGAGGAGCGGAAGGCGGGCGGCATCCTCGCCGAGCGCGTGGACGACGGACTCGTCATCGGCATCGGCCTGAACGTCACGCTGACGGAGGACGAGCTGCCGGTGCCCGGCGCCGGCTCGCTGGTACTGGCCAAGGCCGCCGTCACCGACCGCGAACCGGTGCTGAAGGCGGTCCTGCGGTCCATGGAGGACTGGTACGGGCGGTGGATCGCGGCGGGCGGCGACGCGGCCGAGTGCGGCCTGCAGGAGACGTACGCGGCGGGCTGCGCCACGCTGGCCCGGCACGTACGGGCGGAGCTGCCGGGCGGCCGCGAGCTCACCGGTACGGCGGAGGCGGTGGACGCCGACGGCCGCCTGGTCGTCCGTACGGCCGAGGGCGCGCGCGAGGCGGTGTCCGCGGGCGACGTCATCCACCTCCGCGGTCACTGAGCGCGGCGCCGGCGGGGCCGGAAGCGGTCCGGGGCCGGGCCTGGGCCGGTCCGGAGCCGGTCCGGAGCCGGTCCGGGGGAAACCGGCTCCCAGGTGGACGAGTGAGCTACGGCACACCTGCCGTATGGTTTAGGCGATCCCGGTGCTCACGGTGATCAACCGGTTCGCAGGGCAGTGCGCACGGAATGGACAGGAGGCGGCCCTTGACCGTCGACGACGCTGGTTCCGGCGCACCGTCCCCGAGCGGCACGGGCTCCCCGAGCGGTACGGGCCACGTGACGCCCATCGGGCGCGACCAGCACCACCCGCACCACGAGGTGGACCACACCGCCCAGCCGACCGCCGACCCGCTCGCGATCCGGCTGGAGCAGCTGATCCTGGGTGCGGAGCGCCGCTACACGCCGTTCCAGGCGGCGCGCAGCGCGGGTGTGTCGATGGAGCTGGCGTCCCGGTTCTGGCGGGCGATGGGTTTCGCGGACATCGGCCAGGCGAGGGCGCTGACCGAGGCGGACGTGCTGGCGCTGCGCCGGCTGGCGGGTCTGGTCGAGGCGGGGCTGCTGAGCGAGCCGATGGCGGTGCAGGTGGCCCGGTCCACCGGGCAGACCACCGCCCGTCTGGCCGAATGGCAGATCGATTCCTTCCTGGAGGGGCTGACGGAGCCGCCGGAGCCGGGGATGACCCGGACGGAGGTCACGTACCCGCTGGTCGAGCTGCTGCTGCCGGAGCTGGAGGAGTTCCTCGTCTACGTCTGGCGGCGGCAGCTGGCCGCCGCCACCGGCCGCGTGGTGCAGGCCGCGGACGACGAGGAGATGGTGGACCGGCGGCTCGCCGTGGGCTTCGCCGACCTGGTCGGATTCACCCGTTTGACGCGGCGTCTGGAGGAAGAGGAGCTCGGCGAGCTGGTCGAGGCCTTCGAGACCACCTGCGCGGACCTGGTGGCCGCGCACGGGGGCCGGCTGATCAAGACCCTGGGTGACGAGGTGCTGTACTGCGCCGACGAGCCGGGAACGGCGGCGGAGATCGCCCTGCGGCTGATCGAGACGATGGAGGCCGACCCGATGATGCCGGAGCTGCGGGTGGGCATCGCCTTCGGCACCGTGACGACCC
This sequence comes from Streptomyces sp. NPDC043853, assembly GCF_056436025.1. Classification (NCBI taxonomy): domain Bacteria; kingdom Bacillati; phylum Actinomycetota; class Actinomycetes; order Kitasatosporales; family Streptomycetaceae; genus Streptomyces; species Streptomyces sp. NPDC043853. The sequence goes on along the minus strand of NZ_JBWKDJ010000014.1, from coordinate 148,689 downwards.
GGATGGGCGACGTCTTCGGCACCACCGTGAACCTGGCGAGCCGGCTGACCTCGATAGCGCCCAAGGACGCGGTCCTGGTGGACGGGGCGCTGGCGGAGGAGCTGGGCCGGACGGGGGACGCGCCGGTCTCGGAGAAGGAGGCCGAGGCGGCGCCGCCGGCGGAGAAGCCGTACCGGTTCGCCCTGCAGCCGATGTGGCAGCGGCCGGTCCGCGGCCTCGGGGTCGTGGAGCCCTGGTTGCTGACCCGGCGGACGCCTAAGATCCCCGGTTGACAGGGCGATAACGCTCGTTAACCGGGAGGGTCTCATGGGTCAGGATCAGGATCGGGATCAGCGGCAGGAGCGCGGGCAGGCGCAGGGGCAGGGCCGGCGTTTCGGCGAGTTCGTCGAGGTGCGCCGGCACGGCGGCGGCGATCCGACCGGGGTCGTGGAGCTGGTCCTGGACCGGCCCAAGGCGATGAACGCGGTGTCCACCGAGATGGCCCGGTCCATCGGTGCCGCGTGCGCGGCGCTGGCCGCGGATCCGCAGGCCCGGGTGGTGGTCCTGACCTCGACGCACGAGCGGGCGTTCTGCGTGGGCGCGGACCTCAAGGAGCGGAACTCGCTCTCGGACGCGGAGCTGGTCGCGCAGCGGCCCACCACGCGCGGCGCGTACGGCGGCGTGCTGGAGCTGCCGATGCCGACGATCGCGGCGGTGCACGGGTTCGCCCTGGGCGGCGGCTTCGAGCTGGCGCTGGCCTGCGACCTGATCGTGGCGGACGAGACCGCGGTGGTGGGCCTCCCGGAGGTCTCCGTCGGGGTGATCCCCGGCGGCGGCGGTACGCAGCTGCTGCCGCGCCGGGTGGGCGCGGCCCGGGCCGCCGAGCTGATCTTCACGGCCCGGCGGGTGGAGGGCCCGGACGCCCTCGCGCTGGGCCTGGTGGACGAGCTGGTCGGCGCGGGCCGGGACCGGGAGCGGGCGCTGGAGCTGGCCGGGACCATCGCGGCGAACTCGCCGGTGGGGCTGCGGGCGGCCAAGCGGGCGCTGCGGCTGGGGCACGGTATGGACCTGACGGCCGGCCTGGAGATCGAGGACGCCGCCTGGCGCACGGTGGCCTTCTCCGGGGACCGCGCGGAGGGCGTGGCGGCCTTCAACGAGAAGCGGAAGCCGAACTGGCCGGGGCGCTGATCCGCCCCCGCCGCCGGTGATGGCTCTGCGTGACCGTACGGCGATCGAATGCCGCATCGGGCATCACTGAATCGGACATAACTCCCTACGCTGGGGTGATGGGAGTGGACGGGCGGCTGCGGGCCGTGGTGAGCCTGGCGCAGGCCATGGCGGCGGCGCACGCGCCGAGGGATGCGGTACGGGCGGCCGCGCACGGCGCGCGCACCGCGATGGACGGGTCGTTCGCCGCGATCTCCGCGTGGGAGCGCGAGCGGGGCCGGCTGCGGGTTCTGGTGAACGAAGGGGCGCGGCGGCCCGGCGAGGAGGAGTTCCCCGAGGACGAGTCCTATCCCGTGCACGACTTCCCGGAGATCACCGAGTTCCTGCACGAGCGCTGGGCCGGGGGCGGCGGCCCGCACGCCTGGGTGGAGGGCGCCGGGAGCGGCCGCCCCGGGCGGCGCGGGGAGGCGCTGCGCCGGCGCCGCCGGGGGTCCTGCGTGGTGGCGCCGCTCGTGCTGAGCGGGCGGGCCTGGGGGGAGCTGTACGTGGCCCGGGACGAGGGGCTGCCGGAGTTCGGTGCGGACGACGCGGAGTTCGCGGCGGTGCTGGCGGCCGTGGTGGCCGCCGGGCTGGCGCAGAACGAGCGGCTGGAGGAGGCGCGGCGGCTCGCCTTCACCGATCCGCTCACCGGGCTCGCGAACCGGCGGGCGGTGGACATGCGGCTGGACGAGGCCCTCGAACGGCACCGGGCGGCCGGGGCGGTGGTGAGCCTGGTGGTCTGTGACCTGAACGGCCTGAAGCGGGTCAACGACACCCTCGGGCACGCGACGGGGGACCGGCTGCTGGAACGGTTCGGGTCGGTGCTCAGCCTGTGCGGGGCGATGCTGCCGGGTGCGCTGGTCGCCCGGCTGGGCGGGGACGAGTTCTGCGTGGTCTCGGTCGGCCCCTCGGCGGACGAGGTCGTACGGGTGGCGGAGCTCGTGTGCGAGCGCGCCGGGGAGCTGGAGCTGGGCGAGGGCGTGGCCTGCGGGGTGGCCTCCACGGGGGACGACATCGGGCCGGTGAAGTCCTCGCGGCGGCTGTTCCGGCTGGCGGACGCGGCGCAGTACAAGGCGAAGGCGGCGCGCTCGGCCAAGCCGGTGGTGGCCGGGCGGGACACCGCCGTGGTCCGGCTCGCGGACGCGGCCCGCCCCGCCGCGGCCGAGCGCCGGAGGTTCCGCGGGCGCAGCTGAGCGGACCGCTCCGGGCGTGTGGCGCAGGTCACATCCCGGGTGCGATGAGTCTCGCGCCCGGCAGCGGTCTGTATTGCGTAACCACACCGGTACGGAAGAGGAGTTACCGCCATGCGGATCGTCATCAGCGAGTTCATCAGCCTCGACGGCGTCGTTCAGGCCCCGGGCGGCCCGGACGAGGACACCGACGGCGGCTTCGCGCACGGCGGCTGGTCGCACCCGTTCTTCGACCCGGAGGTCGTGGGCGGCTTCATCCAGGAGAGCTCGGACCGGGCCGGGGCGCTGCTGTTCGGCCGCCGGACCTGGCAGGTCATGGCCGGGGCGTGGCCGGGGCGGGCGGGTGACCCGTTCGCCGACCGGATGAACGCCTTCCGCAAGTACGTGGTGTCCTCCACGCTCGGCGAGGCCGATCTGACCTGGAACAACACCACCCTGATCACCGCCGACAAGGCCCTCGACGCGATCCGCGACCTGCGCGCGGCCGAGGGCGGGGACCTGGTGGTGATGGGCAGCGCGACCCTCGCGCAGACCCTGATCGGCGAGGGCCTGGCCGACGAGCTCCGCCTGATCACCATGCCGGTGGTCCTGGGCGGGGGGAAGTCCGTCTTCCCGACGGCCGGCGCCAAGCACGCCTACGAGCTGGTCTCCACGGCGAGCAGCCCCGTCGGTGCGATCGTCAGCACCTACCGGGCCGTCGCCCCCGCCGCCTGACCGGGGCGACCGGCTGCCGGAGACCCCGCTCGACTAGAGACCCCGCTCGACCATCGAGACGAGGTCCTGGCCGGCCGCGCGGGCCTGCTCCGGGGTGACGCCCCGGAGCGGCCCGTCGATCATCAGGACCGCCAGTCCGTGCACCGCGGACCAGGCGAGGAACTCGGCGCCGGGGCGCCGCTCCGCCGGGAGCACGCCCGCCTCGACCAGGTCGTCCAGTGCGGCGCCGAGGATTTCGAACGGGGTCAGCCCCTGTTCTCCCGCGGCCGTGTCGTCGGCCGCGTGGGTCATGTCGGCCGGGGTGTGGAACGCGGCGCGGAACAGCCCGGGTTCGGCGATCGCGTAGGCGAGGTAGCCGGTGCCGACGGCGCGGAACCGGGCCCGCGCGCGGGCGGCCGGGTCCGCCCGGGCGGGCACGGCCGCCTGCTCGGCCTCCATCCGGCCGGCGACCCTCGCCATGGCCGCCATCGACACGGCGTGCACCAGCGCGTCTCGGTCGGCGAAGTGCCGGTAGGCGGCGTTGGGGGCCACCCCGGCCCGCCGGGTCACCTCGCGCAGGGAGACGGCCGCGGGCCCGCCCTCGGCCGCGAGTTCCACAGCCGCGTCCAGGAGTGCCCGGCGCAGGTTCCCGTGGCGGTAGGTGCTGCGCCTCGGCGGCGGGGTCGGATCGGACTCGGCTGTCATCTGGCCTGCTCCTTCGGTGAGTTGCGCCCATCAGATGTGGACAGCGTCCACTTTTGCTGGTTAGTCTGTGTCCAACGGATGTGAACAGCGTACACATTGGCGTATTGAGGGGGATCCCATGGCTTTCGAAACCGCGGTCTCTGAGGACGGCACCGCCATCGCCTACGAGCGGACGGGCGCCGGCCCCGCCCTGGTGCTGGTCGCTGGAGCGTTCGGTACCCGGGTGCACTGGCGCGAGCTCGCCGCCCGGCTCGCCGACCGGTTCACCGTGGTCGCGTACGACCGCCGGGGCCGCGGCGACAGCGGGGACACCGCTCCGTACGACGTGCAGCGCGAGGTGGAGGACCTGTCCGCGGTCATCGACGCCGTCGGCGGCTCGGCCTTCGTGATGGGGCTCTCCTCCGGAGCGGTGCTCGCGCTGGAGGCCACGGCCCGCGGGGCGGCCGTCACCCGCCTGGCCCTGTACGAGCCGCCGTTCGTGGTGGACGGCAGCCGGCCCCCGGTGCCCGCGGAATACGTCGCCCACCTGTCCGGCCTGCTGGCGGAGGACCGCCGCGGGGACATGGTGGAGTACTTCATGACGGCCGCGGTCGGTGTGCCCGCGGAGTTCGTGGCAGGGATGCGCCAGGACCCGATGTGGGCCCACTTCACGGGGGTCGCCCACACCCTCCCGTACGACGGGCGGGTCATGGGCGACACCATGCTCGGCCTCCCGCTGCCGGCCGACCGCTGGGCCCCGCTGTCCGTCCCGGTGCTGGTCGCCGACGGCGGCGCGAGCGAGTCCTGGATGCGCAACGCCGCCGATGCCGCCGCCGGGCTGCTGCCGGGCGCCGTCCGCCGCACCCTGGAGGGGCAGGACCACGCGGTGGCGCCGGAGGCGCTGGCCCCTGTACTGGCGGAGTTCTTCGGCGCGGAGGAAGCGCACTGATGAGCGGCAGGGTGTTCGTGTCGGTCGGGAGATCACCCTCATCCCGGACCGGACCGTGGGGACCCGCGAGGTCACCCACATCCGCTACCGGGTGACCGGCGGGTGACCCGCCTGCGCCCGGGGGAGCGCCCCCGGGGGAGCGCCTCGGGGCGTGTCCGGGTCGTGTCCGGGACGTGCCCCCGGCCCCTAGTGACATATTGAGATTCAGTCCGTAGGGTGCTGAATATGGATATGCACACTGTCGTGGTGGGGACGTCCGGCACCACTGCCGAGGACGTCATCGCCGTGGCCCGCGGGAACGCGCGGGTCGAGTTGTCCGCAGAGGCCCTCGACGCGCTCGGGCGAGCCCGCGCGATCGTGGACGCGCTGGCCGCCAAGCCCGAGCCCGTCTACGGGGTGTCCACCGGGTTCGGCGCCCTCGCCACCCGGCACATCTCGCACGAGCTGCGGGCCCAGCTCCAGCGCAACATCGTCCGCTCGCACGCGGCCGGCATGGGGCCGCGGGTCGAGCGCGAGGTGGTCCGCGCCCTGATGTTCCTGCGCCTGAAGACCGTGGCCTCCGGCCACACCGGCGTCCGCCCCGAGGTCGCCCGGACCATGGCCGACGTGCTCAACGCCGGCATCACCCCGGTCGTCCACGAGTACGGCTCCCTCGGCTGCTCCGGCGACCTCGCCCCCCTCTCCCACTGCGCGCTCGCGCTCATGGGCGAGGGTGACGCCGAGGGCCCCGACGGCACCGTCCGTCCGGCCGGCGAGCTGCTCGCCGAAGCCGGCATCGCCCCCGTCGAACTCCGCGAGAAGGAGGGCCTGGCCCTCCTCAACGGCACCGACGGCATGCTCGGCATGCTCTGCATGGCCCTGGCCGACCTCCGCCGGCTCTACACCTCCGCCGACATCACCGCCGCGCTCTCCCTGGAGGCGCTGCTCGGCACCGACAAGGTGCTCGCCCCCGAGCTGCACGCCATCCGCCCGCACCCCGGGCAGGGCGACTCCGCCGCCAACATGGCCGCCGTCCTCAAGGGCTCCGGCCTCACCGGGCACTTCCAGCACGACGAGGCCCCGCGCGTACAGGACGCCTACTCGGTGCGCTGCGCGCCCCAGGTGGCCGGCGCCGGCCGCGACACCATCGCGCACGCCGCCCTGGTGGCCTCCCGCGAGCTGGCCTCCTCCGTCGACAACCCGGTCGTCCTCCCCGACGGCCGCGTCGAGTCCAACGGCAACTTCCACGGCGCGCCCGTCGCGTACGTGCTGGACTTCCTGGCCATCGCCGCGGCCGACCTCGGCTCCATCGCCGAGCGCCGCACCGACCGGCTGCTGGACAAGAACCGCAGCCACGGCCTGCCGCCCTTCCTGGCCGACGACGCCGGCGTGGACTCCGGTCTGATGATCGCCCAGTACACGCAGGCCGCGCTGGTCAGCGAGATGAAGCGGCTGGCCGTTCCGGCCTCCGCCGACTCGATCCCGTCCTCCGCGATGCAGGAGGACCACGTCTCGATGGGCTGGTCCGCCGCCCGCAAGCTGCGTACCGCGATCGACAACCTGACCCGGATCGTCGCCGTGGAGTTCTACGCCGCCTCGCGCGCCGTCGAACTGCGCACCGGGCTGGTCCCGGCGCCCGCCTCGCAGGCGGCCGTGGCCGCCGCGCGGGCGGCCGGTGTGGGCGGCCCCGGGCCGGACCGTTTCCTCGCCCCCGACCTGGCCGCCGCCGAGGAGTTCGTCCGTACGGGCGCGCTCGTCGCGGCGGTGGAGACCGTCACCGGGCCGCTCGCCTGAGCACGCCTCGGGGCGGCGCCTGACGCCGCCCCGCAACGGCCGAGGGCCGCCCCACCGGAGTGGGGCGGCCCTCGGCCCGTTCCCGGGCGCCGGCAGGCGCGCTAGCGGGCGCGCGTACGGCTCGCCGAGAAGACCACGAAGGACGCGCCGAGGCCCAGGCAGGCCACGCCCCCGAAGACGTACGGGGTGGTGTCCACGCCGCCGGTGTCGGCGAGCGCGAGCTGCGGCTCCGCGTTCCGCGGGGACCCGGTCACCCGCGTCGTGCCGGCGTTCACCGGCGCGCTCCCGGCGGCAGGCGTGCCGGAGTGCTCCGGAGGGGTGGCGTTGGCCGAAGGGACGAACCAGAAGGCGCCGAGGAGGGTGGTCGCCCCGAGGGCGGTGAGCAGCGGTCGACGTGCGGACACGGTTCGATCCCCCTTGTGGCAGCAGCGAATTGGCCGTGTGGGCCGATGCTAAGCAAAGGGGCGGGTCGTGGGAAAGTCAGGGCGGCCCGCAGGCTTACTCTCCGTCTCATGGAGACATCAGAGACCACGAGATTCATCCGGCTTCGTGTCGATTTGGTACTGGAAGTACCGGATCCGGATGCACTCACCGGAGCGGCGCTGGACCACATCAAGGACGACGAGTACATGCCCGACGACGAGCGCTCGCACGCCGAGGCGACCGTCCGGGAGGACGAGGCCGAGGCCCTGGCCTACCTCATCGACCCCACTGACCTGGTCGCGGAGGTCCCCGGGGTGGAGCTCGCCCAGGCCTCCTGGAGCACCGAGCCGGTCGATTACGACCCCGACTCCCTGGAGTGGGACATCGACGAGGAAGATGGGGTCTTCAACGAGGAGGACGACCGCGCCTGACAGTGGGGTGGACCACATCCGAACGGGATGTGGAACCGAACCCCCCGCCGCTCGCGTTGTCCGTCCAAGGCAGGGGCTCTGTCCCCTGCCTTGGGACCGAAGCTCAGGTTCCATCCTCGGGGTTCCGGCAACGATGGAGTGAGTGTGAGGACGAACAGCAAGCGGCGGAGAGGCCTGGCGGCCGTATCCGCCCTGCTCGGCGGGGTGCTGGTGCTCGCGGGCTGCAACGACGGCGGCAGCGACGAGAAGCCCGCGGGCAACGGCGCGGCGAGCGGCAACTCCCAGGCGGATGTCGACGCCGCCGCGGCCAAGGACGCCTCCAAGGCCCGAATAGCCATCACCCCCAAGGACGGCGCCACCAACGTCGGTCTGAACTCCACCTCCGTGACGGTCGGTGACGGCACTCTCACCCGGGTGGAGCTGAAGTCCTCCGAGGGTGCTGTCGTTGCCGGCAAGATCTCCGGGGACGGCAAGAGCTGGAAGCCGGACGCCGCCCTCAAGCGCTCCACCAAGTACTCGCTCTCGGCGACCGCGAAGGACGCCGGTGGCCGTGAGGCGCACGAGAACGCCTCCTTCACCACCGTCTCCCCGGAGAACAGCTTCGTCGGCTCGTTCACCCCGGAGGACGGCTCCAAGGTCGGCGTCGGCATGCCGGTGTCGATCACCTTCAACAAGCCGATCAAGGACAAGAAGGCCGTCCAGTCGGCGATCACCGTCACCTCCAGCAGCGGTCAGGAGGTCGTCGGCCACTGGTTCAGCCCCCAGCGGCTGGACTTCCGCCCCGAGCAGTACTGGAAGGCGAACTCCACCGTCACGCTGAAGATGAAGCTGGAAGGCGTCCAGAGCGCGCCCGGCGTCGTCGGCGTGCAGGACCGCACCGCCACCTTCAAGATCGACCGCAGCCAGGTCTCCGTCGTGGACGCCAAGACCAAGAAGATGACGGTCACCCGGGACGGACAGGTCATCAAGACCATCCCGATCTCGGCGGGCGCCCCGGCGAACCCGACGTACAACGGCCAGATGGTGATCTCCGAGAAGTTCAAGGAGACCCGGATGAACGGTGCCACCGTCGGCTTCACGGACGACGACGGCAAGGGCGAGTACGACATCAAGGACGTCCCGCACGCCATGCGGCTGTCCACCTCGGGCACCTTCATCCACGGCAACTACTGGGGCTCCGACTCGGTCTTCGGCAGCGTCAACACCAGCCACGGCTGTGTCGGCCTGAACGACGTCAAGGGCGCCGGCGACCCGAACCAGCCCGCCGCCTGGTTCTTCGACAACTCGCTGATCGGCGACGTCGTCACGGTCACCAACTCCCCGGACAAGACCATCAAGCCGGACAACGGCCTGAACGGCTGGAACATGGACTGGGCCGCGTGGAAGGCCGGTTCCGCGGTCTGATCCACCGCGCGCCTCCATTCACCGGAACCCGCCTGCGGCGGGGAGTTCCCGGGCCCACCGCCCGGAACTCCCCGCCGTACGCGTTCCCGGGCGTACGCGTTCCCGGGCGTACGCGCTCCCCGGACGTACGCGCCCCCGGGGCACCTGCGTTTCCGGGTGGTCCCGGCGGGCGTACTGGCGCCCCCTCCCCGCCACGCCTATGCTGCCGGGGCTCCACGCACTTCGAACACGCGCGACCGCACTTCGAACGCGCACGCCGCCGGCGTGCGCCCGCTCATGTTCCGGGCCGTCCGCCGTTCCGGGCGGCCCCCGCCGAGCTCGGAGGGTCCCATGAAGCGCTCTTCCCGCCGCGGCCGACCGGCCGCCCTCGTCGCCGTCCTGTTCGCCGTGGCCGCCGCGACCGCCAGCCCCGCGCACGCCGCCGCCCCGCCCGCCGAGGTCCCGGCGGCCCACTCCGCCCCCACCGCCCTCGCCGCGATCGCCGTCGCCGACCCCGGCCCGCAGACCGGCTTCCAGTACGACGGCGTCAGCCTGCAGATGACCGCCTCCGGGGGCACCGCGCCCTACACCTGGTCGGCCGTCAACCTGCCCCTGGGAACCCGGATCGACGCCTCGACGGGCCGGATCTCCGGCATCCTCCGCGGGGCCGGGACCCGTACGGTCACCGTGACCGCTGCCGACCCGGCCGGCAACTCGGGGAGCACGTCGTTCACCTGGCGCGTGATCCGCGACGCCTGCCCGCGCTGCTGACCGTCCGGCGGACCGGGCGCCGCAGCCCTAAGGCGCCCGGTCGGCCCGGTCGGCCCGGTCGGCCCGGTCCGCCCGCTGGGCCGCTCTCCGGTCCGGCTCCCCGCGCTCCGGCTCCCCGCGGTCCGGCCGCGCCGGGTCGGCGACGCCCCAGGAGCCCAGCAGTGCCAGCGCCTCCGCCGAGGCGGAACCGGGCTCCGCGTGGAAGGTCACCAGCGCCTGCTCCGGGTTGTCCGTCACCCGGAACGTCTCGAACGACAGCGACATGGGCCCCACCAGCGGATGCCGCAGCCGCTTGACCCCGTGCGCCTTGTCCGCGACCGTGTGCGCCGCCCACAGGCGCCGGAACTCCTCGTTCCGCACCGACAGTTCGCCCACCAGCGGGGCCAGCTGCGGGTCCTCCGGGTGCAGGCCCGCGTACAACCGCAGATTGCTGACCACCTCGCAGGCCCGGCAGTCCCAGTCCTGGTACAGCGCCGCCGTGGCCTCGTCCAGGAACACCAGCCGGACCAGGTTCCGCTCCGCCGCCGGCATCGCCTCGAAGTCCCCGAACACCGCCCGCGCCAGCCGGTTCCAGCCGATCAGGTCCTGCCGCCGGCCCACGATGTACGCCGGTACGCCTTCCATGGCGTCGAGCAGCGTCATCAGCTCCGGCCGCACCCGCTCGGGCCGGTAGCTCTGCCGGCACATCCGCCCGCGCCCCTTCGGGCGGGCCAGGTGCACCAGGTGCTCCCGCTCCACCTCGTCCAGCCGCAGCGCCCGCGCGATCGAGTCCAGCACCTTCACCGAGACGTTCTGCCCGTGGCCCTGCTCCAGCCGCGTGTAGTACGCCACCGACACCCCGGCCAGCTGGGCCAGTTCCTCACGGCGCAGGCCCGGTACCCGCCGGTGCCGCCCGTACGCGGGCAGGCCCACGTCCTGCGGCTGCAGCCGGGCCCGCCGGGAACGCAGGAACTCGCTCAGTTCGGCTCGCTGATCAAGCTGGTCCATGGCGTCAGTATCCCCGGCGGGCGGCCCCCGGCCCGGAGCCGATCCTGACCCTGCCGGTGGTAGGTTCCCCGGTCCTAGGCAGGACAGGGGACTGGGTGGCCGCTCCCCGCCCCGGCATCGTCGGTTCCGTCAACGAACGCCCCAGCACCACCGACGGACACGATCCGAGGAGCCACCGCATGTCCCAGGCCACCGTCACCGAGGCCGCCGCCTACGCCGTCCCCGCCGCCAAGGCCCCGCTGGAGCGGACCACCGTCCCGCTCCGCGCCGTCGGCCCGCAGGACGTCCTCATCGAGATCAAGTACGCCGGCATCTGTCACTCCGACATCCACCAGGCCCGCGACGGCTGGGGCGAGGGCATCTACCCGATGGTGCCCGGCCACGAGATCGCCGGAGTGGTCGCCGCGGTCGGCGGGCAGGTCACGAAGTTCGCCGTCGGCGACCGCGTCGGCGTCGGCTGCCTCGTCGACTCCTGCCGTACGTGCGAGCACTGCCTGCGCGGCGAGGAGCAGTTCTGCGCCGAGGGCCCCGTCTTCACGTACAACGCCCTCGACCGGAACGGCGACCCCACCTACGGCGGCTACGCGAGCCACCTCGTCGTCGACGAGAACTACACCCTCCGCATCCCCGACTCCCTCCCGCTGGACGCCGCCGCCCCGCTGCTCTGCGCCGGCATCACCCTCTACTCCCCGCTGAAGCACCGGCAGGCAGGCCCCGGCAAGAAGGTCGCGATCGTCGGCCTGGGCGGCCTCGGCCACATGGGCGTCAAGATCGCCAAGGCGATGGGTGCCGAGGTGACCGTGCTCTCCCGGTCCCTGCGCAAGAAGGACGACGGACTGGCCCTCGGCGCGACCCACTACCACGAGACCGGCGACCCGGCGACCTTCGAGGAACTGGCCGGCCGCTTCGACCTGGTCGTCTCCACCGTGTCCGACCCGCTCGACCTCACCGCCTACCTGGACCTGGTGAAGGTCGGCGGAGCCCTGGTGAACGTCGGCGTCCCCGAGGAGCCGGTCTCCCTCAACCTGCTCTCCGTCATCAACGGCAACAAGTCCCTCACCGGCTCCATGATCGGCGGCATCGCCGAGACCCAGGAGATGCTGGACTTCTGCGCCGAGCACGGGCTCGGCGCGGAGATCGAGCTGATCCGCGCCGACGAGATCAACGAGGCCTACGAGCGGGTCGTCGTCGGCGACGTCCGCTACCGCTTCGTCATCGACAACGCCACCCTCTGAGCCGGATCGGCCCTCCGCCCTGGACCTGTTGTCCACCGACCGGTGGACGACAGGTCCAACCGGCCGGTCCTGTCGGCGACATGCCCCGGGCGGCGAGGCTGAACGCCATGAAGAACCTCACCGTACGCATGGCCCGGCACAGCGCCCGGCACCCCTGGCAGGCCATCACCGGATGGCTCCTCTTCGTCGTCCTCTGCCTCGGCGCCGGCATCGCCCTCGGCTCCAACCCCGCGGCCTCCGAGGACTTCCGCATCGGCGAAGCCGGCCGGGCCGAGGCCCTCGCCGCCGAGGGCGGCCTCCAGCAGAAGCCCCTCGAACGGGTCGTCATCCAGGCCGCGCCCGGCACCGGCCGCCTCGACCCGGCCGAGGCCGAGGCCGCCGCACGCGACATCGGCACCCGCATGCGGCGGTTACCCGAAGTGCTGTCCGTGGCCGAACCCGTCGCCAACGCCGACCGCACCGCCCTGCGCGTCGACGTCACCATGAAGGGCGCCGAACTCGACGGCAAGAAGCACGTCGACGCCCTCCTCGCACAGACCGCCGAGGTCCGGGCCGCCCACCCGCGGCTGACCGTCGAGGAGGTCGGCAGCCCCTCCATCGGCAAGGGCGTCGACAAGCTCCGCGGCGAGGACCTCTCCCGCACCGAGGTCATCGCCCTGCCCGTCACCCTGATCACCCTGCTGCTGGTCTTCGGCTCCCTGCTGATGGCCGTCGTACCGCTGCTGCTGGCGATCTCCTCGATCGTGGCCGCCGTCGGCCTGTCGATGCTCGCCTCGCACGTCTTCCCCGACGCCGGCGTCGGCACCAACGTCATCCTGCTGATCGGCCTGGCCGTAGGCGTCGACTACACCCTCTTCTACCTCAAGCGGGAACGCGAGGAACGGGCCCGGTCCGGCGGCCGCCTCGGCACCCAGGCCATCGTGGAGCTGGCCGCGGCCACCTCCGGCCGGGCCGTGGTCGTCTCCGGCCTCGCCGTGGCCGTCTCCAGCGCCACCCTCTACCTCGCCGACGACGTCATCTTCTCCTCCATCGCCACCGGAGCGGTCCTCGTCACCCTGGTCGCCGTCCTCAGCTCGCTGACCGTGCTGCCCGCCGTCCTCGCCAAGCTGGGCGAGCGCGCCGAACGCCGCCGGGCCCGCACGGAGGCCCGTACCGCGGCCCGGGCAGCGGCCGGCAAGCCCGTCCGCCGCACCCTGCGGACCCGGCGCGCCCCGCGTTCCGGCGGCGGCCGGATCACCGCCGCGGTGCTCCGCCCGGTCGCCAGGCACCCCGCGCTCACCCTGGCCGTCTCCGGCCTCGCCCTCGTCGCCCTCGCCCTGCCCGTCCTGAACATCAACATCACCGAGATGAGCCGGGAGACGCACTCCCGCGCCATCCCCGCCATGAAGACCTACGACCGCCTGATGGCCGCCTACCCCGACCTGAAGGCCATGCACCAGGTCGTCGTGCGCGCCGACGCCGACCGCGCCGAGGACGTCGCCGGCGCCCTGCGCACCCTCGCCGACCGGGCCGCCGCAGAGGACCCGGCGATCGGCGGCACGCCCGTCCTGCGCGTCTCCGAAGACCGCCGCGTCACCCTCCTGGAGATGGCCGTACCGCACTCGGTGAGCAGCCCCGAGGCCCGTGACTCCCTGGAGCGCCTCCGCACCGAATACGTCCCCGGCACCGTCGGCGCGCTCGCCGGGACCGAGACCGCCGTCACCGGCGAGATCGCCCGGTACGCCGACTACCCCGCCCACCAGAAGCGGAAGCTGCCGCTCATCGTCGGCGCACTGCTGCTGGTCACCTTCGCCATGACCGTGTGGGCCTTCCGCTCCGTGGTCCTCGGCCTCGTCGGCATCGTGCTGAACCTGCTCTCCGCCTTCGCCTCGCTGGGCCTGCTCGTCCTGGTCTTCCAGAACGAATGGGCCGAGGGACTCCTCGGCTTCGACTCCACCGGCTCCATCGGCTCCCGCGTCCCGCTCTTCCTCTTCGTGATCCTCTTCGGGCTCTCCATGGACTACCAGGTGTTCGTGATCAGCCGGATCCGTGAGGCCCGGCTGAACGGAACCCCCACCCGGCAGGCCGTCGTCGAGGGCCTGTCCTCCTCCGCCGGGGTGGTCACCAGTGCGGCCCTGGTCATGGTGACGGTCTTCGCGAGCTTCGCCGCCCTGCACCTGATCGAGATGAAGCAGATCGGCTTCAGCCTCGCCGTCGCGGTCCTGCTGGACGCCTTCGTCATCCGCGTCCTGGTGCTGCCCTCCCTGATGCTGCTGCTCGGCGAGGCCAACTGGTGGCCGGTACGCGGAATGCGCCCTACCGCCGGGTCCGGGCAGACGGACCGTCAGCCGGTGTCCGTAGGCTGATCGCATGAGGCTGATCGAATGAGGCTGATCACATGACCGACCGACCGGGCCGCAGGGACGTCCACCGCTGGTACACCGCCGTCTGGCTCCTCCTGGGCCTGGTCCCCTCGGCCATCGCCACCGGAGACGACTCGGGGCCGGCGAAGGCGGCCTCCCTGGTCCTGGTGGGCGCCGCCTTCGCCTACGCGGCCGTCCACCGCTCCCGGGACCACACCCCGCTCTACTTATGGGCGCTGGCCCTCGGGCTCGGGGTGATGGCGGCCCTCCCCGGGGGCGGCGCGGCCCTCTTCGTCGCCGCCCTCCCGCAGTTCTGGTTCCAGCCCCGCGGCCCCCGGGCCGCCCTGCTGCTCAGCGGCTGCGCCGCGGTGGCCACCGCGGCCGGCAGCCTCTGGATCGACTCGCCGGGGAACGCGGCCGTGGCCCTCGCCGGCTACCTCGTCTCCGTCGCGGCCGGCCTCCTGCTGCACCGCCTGCTCGCCGACACCGAAGCCCGCGCCACCGCGCTGGCCGCCGAACTCTCCCTCACCCAGGAGCAGTTGGCGGAAGCGCACCGCCGCCAGGGCGCCACGGACGAAAGGGAACGGATGGCCCGCGAAATCCACGACACCCTCGCCCAGGGCTTCGCCTCCATCATCGTCCTGGCCGAAGCGGCCCGGGCCGGCCTCGGAGACGACCCGGAACGCACCGAACGGCAGCTGCGTTCCATCGAGCAGACCGCCCGCGAGAACTTCGCCGAGGCCCGGGTCCTGGTGGGCGCCGCCCCGCACAGCGGCCTGACCCCCGGCTCGGTGGTCCCCACCCTGCGCCGCACCCTGGAACGCTTCGCCCAGGACACCGGGATCACGGTGGAGGCGGACCTCCCCGAGGACATCGACTGCGACCAGCAGACCCGGATCGCGCTGCTCCGCTGCACCCAGGAATCCCTGGCCAACGTACGCAAACACGCCGACGCGAGCACGGTCTTCGTGGTCCTCGCCCAGCACCCGGACGCCATCGAGCTGGAGATCACCGACGACGGGCGGGGCTTCGTGGTCGCCGAATCCCTCGGCTTCGGCCTGGACGGCATGCGCAAACGCCTCGCCGAACTCGACGGCGACCTGACGGTGACCAGCTCGGTCGGCGACGGCACCCGCATCCTGGCCACCCTCCACACGAACGGAGCCCACTGACGTGACGACGGCGAATCAACCACTGCGGGTGGTGGTCGTGGACGACCACACCGTGATGCGCGCGGGGGTCATCTCCCTCCTCGCCCCCGTCCCGGACATCGAGGTGGTCGGCGAGGCGGGCGACGGCCGCGAGGCCGTCGAGCTCGTCGAGGCCACGTCCCCGGACGTGGCCCTGGTGGACCTGCGGATGCCGGTCATGGACGGGGTCGCGGCCACCGCCGCGATCGCCGCCGGCCCGTCCCGGACCCGGGTGCTCATCCTCACCACCTACGACACCGACGTGGAGATCGAGCGGGCCGTCGAGGCGGGCGCGATCGGCTACCTCCTCAAGGACACCACCGCCGAGCAGCTGGCCGAGGCCGTCCGCTCCGCCGCCCGCGGCGAGACCGTCCTCGCACCCCGCGTCGCCGAACGCCTGGTCGCCCGCATGCGCCGCCCCGCCCAGGTCACCCTGACCGCCCGCGAACAGGACGTCCTGAACGCCGTAGCCGACGGCCTCTCCAACGCCGAGATCGGCGCACGCCTGGTCATCGCCGAAGCCACGGTGAAGACCCACCTCCTCCGCGTCTTCGCCAAACTCGACGTCAGCGACCGCACCCGAGCGGTGGTGGTAGCCCTGGACCAGGGCCTCCTGCCGGACCGTGGGCTCCCGCGCTAGTGGTATGGCCCGGTGATCTCGGGGACGCGGGAGCCGCGCCGGGGGCGGGTCACTCGGCCGGGGCGATGCCGATCGGGCAGGAGACGCCCGTGCCGCCGATGCCGCAGTAGCCCGCGGGGTTCTTGTCCAGGTACTGCTGGTGGTATTCCTCGGCGTTCCAGAAGGGGCGGTCGGCGGCGGGGAGGACCGCGGTGGTGATCTGGCCGTAGCCGGAGGAGGTCAGGACCTGCTGGTAGGCGGCGCGGGACGCTTCGGCCGTCTTCTGGTGGGCCTCGGAGTGGGTGTAGACCGCCGAGCGGTACTGGGTGCCGACGTCGTTGCCCTGGCGGAAGCCCTGGGTGGGGTCGTGGGCCTCCCAGAAGACCTTGAGCAGGGTCTCGTAGGAGACCTCGGCCGGGTCGAAGACCACCCGGACGACCTCGGTGTGGCCGGTCCGGCCCGAGCAGACCTCTTCGTACGTCGGGTTCTCCGTGAAGCCGCCCTGGTAGCCGACCAGCGTGGTCCACACGCCGGGGGTCTGCCAGAACTTGCGCTCCGCGCCCCAGAAACAGCCCAGGCCGAAGTCCGCGACCTCCAGGCCCTCCGGGTAGGGGCCGTCGAGGGGGTTGCCGAGGACCGTGTGGCGGCCGGGCAGCGTGAAGAGCGGCTCCGGGCGGCCCTTGAGGGCCTCCTCGGGGGTGGGGAGCTCGGGCGTACGGCGGTACGTGAACATGCGTCCTCCTGGTGTGTACCCAGGAGAACGGGGGAGGGGGGCCGGTGATTCCCCCTCCCCCGGCGGGCCCGGTTACCGAAGTCTTACGGGCCGGGCCTCACTCGTCCGGTGTCACCTGGCGCACGCTGTAGTCGCGGGCCTCCAGGTAGCGCCTCTTCGGGTCGCCCGCGTAGGTCCACGGTGCGCTGCCGATGTGCCCGTCGATCGCCCGGAACTGCTCCACGGCCTCCTCGTAGCGGTCCTGCCAGTAGAGGATCCAGGCCAGCATGTGGCGCAGCCGGACCGTGCGCGGGTCGGCCGGGTCGGCCGCCGCCAGGTCGGCGAGGGCGGCCGTGGCCGCCGCCACGATCTCCGGTGCCTTGTAGTACTCGTCCGGGTCGAGTTCGTTCTCGTACGTCTCGTGCTCGAAGTACGCGTAGAGGGGGAGGAGGGAGAGGAGGTCCCCCGGGGCTCCCTGGGCCGCGGAGGCCCGGGCGAAGGACTCCGCCAGCTCGTGCGAGCCGCGCCACTTGGCGCACCAGTACTGCAGCGCGCTGGTGCGCGCGGAGAGGACGAGCGGACCGCGCTTGGTGATCTCCGCCCACAGGGCCTCGTACCGCTCGTGCGGGTAACCCAGCGCCATGGCGATCGGCTGCTCCAGCATGTACGGCACCGGGTCCGCCGGGTCCGCGATCCGCTGGGCCTCGTGCACCAGCTCCTGGGCCCTGCCCAGCAGCTGGTGGAAGACCCGGAACTGCTCCTGCGTGGTGTGCTTGGCGCCCTTGGAGCCGCGCACGTTCCACGCCAGCTGGACGGCCGTGTCCGCGTCGACGGCCGCGGCCGTGGGGTCCTCGGGCCGTGCGGCGCGCCAGGCCAGCAGCCAGGCGTCGTCCTCGGCGGCCGTCACCGACAGCTGCTGGATGCGCCAATACCGTTCGTCCCCGTCGGGGCCGGCCGCCTCGATCCAGGCCGCGCCCGTCTCCCAGTCCCCGGCCCGGACGGCGGCCAGCGCGGCCGCCTCCGCGGCCGGGACCGGCGCCCGGTTCTCGGTGTCCAGCCGCTCGCCCGGTACGAAGCCCAGCCCGACGATCCGGGCGGCCGCGACGGCCTTGTCCTCCGCGGTCCCGGCCTGGAGGGTGGCGACCTCGGCCTCCAGTCGCTTCGCCTTGCGGATGTGGTACATGCCGCGCAGGGCCTTGTACGCGGCACCGAGCAGCAGCAGACCCAGGATGTACAGACCGATCACGAGGCGAGCACCAGCTTCCGGAGCAGGGCGGTGTCGGGGCGGTCGGCGACCGCCGCGTCCAGCGCCAGGGTGAGCTGGTCGGCGAAGCCGTCCGCCGGGTAGCGGACCGAGGCGGAGTCGGACCAGGAGAGCTGCCAGCGGGCGGTGCCGCGGGCCGTCAGTTCGATGGTGACCAGCTGGTTCAGGGCCCGGCGGACGGCCGGGCGGGCGAACTCGCGGGCGGCGCGGCCGGTGGCCGCCGCGGCCTCCTCCGACCTCGGGAAGTGCTCGGCGATCCGCCACAGCACGGCCGGGTCGGTGTCGATCGCGTCGAGCAGGGAGGGCAGGGTGCCGTCGGTGCCCTCGGCGGTGAGGGCGCCGCGGATGTCCTCCGCGCCCTGGGCGACGTACTGGCTCATGCTGCTGTGGACCAGGTCCTCCCAGTCCATCCGGGGCATCGCCAGGGCCTCGGGGGTGAGCATCTCCTGCTCCAGCGCGGTGAACGCGGCGGCCGGGTCGGAGAGCAGCTCCAGTGAGGGGCGGGCGGAGCCGGCGGCGGGGTGGCCGTCGTCGGGGAGGGCCTCGATGCGGGCGACGCGCTCGGCGAGCGGCGGGTGCGTGTCGTACGGGGAGGCCTGCTCGGTCGGGAGGTCGCGGCGCAGGTCGTCGAGCTCGGCGGTGCGGGCGGCGAGGAGCTCGGCGAAGCCGCCGAAGAACTGGCCGGGGCGGGGGAGCAGGCCGGCGCCCACGCCGAGGGTGGCGTAGGAGCCCATGTAGAAGTCGTGGGCGGGGGAGAGCGCGTTGATCTCGCGCAGGGCGGAGGCGTAGGCGTCGCGGCCGCAGATGCGGGCGGCGGCGAGGTCGGCGGCGAACTCCTGGCGGCGGGAGGTGGACCGGGTGGCGCGCAGGTAGAAGTTGCCGTACGCGGTGTAGATCCGGGCCATGGTGCGGTAGGTGACGCCGGCCCCGGTGGTGTCGACGGCCTTGGCCTTCTTGCCCTTGGCGAGCCGCTTGTCGGCGGCCTTCTCCTGCTTGGCGGCTTCCTTGGCGACCTTGTGGTCGGCGCGCTCGTGGAAGTGGGAGATGGTGCGGACCAGCTGGGTCCGGCCGCGCACGATCAGCGGCATCATGCGGGTGTCGGAGTTGCTGTAGTGGCCGAGCTCGTGGGCGAGGACCGCGCGCAGCCGGTTCTCGTCGAGGCCGGTCATGAGCGGGAGGCCGAGGAAGAGGGTGCGCTTGCCGCCGAGCAGGCCGAGCAGCCGGGCCTCCTCGCGGACGGCCGCGTTGACCTCGTCGACGAGCACGATCTCGTCGGGGGCGCGGGTGCCGACCTCCTCGGCGAGTTCGCGGACGGCGGCCCAGAGCTCGGGTTCCTGGGTGTCGGTGACGCGGAGGCCGGGGGCCGGCTCGGGCTTGGGGGTGCGCAGCATGGTCATGCCGCGGAGGATCGGGAGCGCGAGGACCACCGACACGATGACGATCTTCGCGGTCAGCGGGCCGGCGTCGGTCTTCGCGATCATGAGCCAGTCGAGGCCGGCCAGGGCGGCGATCAGGACGAGGCCGAGCAGATAGAAGCCGGCGAGCAGTACGAGAGCGCGCAAGGCGCGCAGATATGCGCCCATTAGGACGGATCCCCCCACGGGATTGTGCTGGTGCGAAAACCTGATGAGTATGCAGGGTTTGACCGGCGGGGGAGGCCGAGGTTGTAGGGCGTTGTGAGGGTGTTGCACAGGCGTTATACGGGCCCTGCGGGGCGTGCGGGGCCCGCGTGCCCCGTGGGGCGCCGGGGCCCGTCGGCCTCAGTGGGGCAGGGTGGCCGGGGAGCCGCCGTTGGCCTCGTAGCCGCCGACCGCCAGGGCGCGGAACACCGCGTACATCTCGGCCGGGTCGGGGTTGTGGGACCAGGGCAGCGCGCCCACGAACCCGTCCACGTGCCGGAGCTGTTCCATCGCCTCGCTCCAGCGCTGCCCGTTGACGAGGAAGAACACCAGCAGGTGCCGGACGTGCGGCAGCATCGGGTCGTCGGCCCGGCCGTTCTGCGCCGCGTACAGGGCGCCCTCCACGGCGCGGGTGACCACCGCGGTCCCGAAGAAGTCCTGCACCAGGGCGATCTCGGGCAGGTGCTCGTACACCGCGAACAGGGGCAGCGCCGAGAGCAGGGAGCCCTGCGGGGCGCGGGCGGCCGCCGCGTGCGTGAAGGCGTCGGCCTGCTCGCGGGAGCCGTGCCACTTCGCGCACAGGTAGTGCAGCGCCGCGATGTGCGCGCCCATGTGCGCCGGAGCACAGTCGATGATCTTCGCCCACAGTACGTCGAACTCGGCGGGCCGGTACGCCAGTCCGCGCGCGACCGCCAGCTCCGTGATGTACGGGACGGGGTCGCCGGGGGTCAGCGCCGCGGCCCTGGCGCAGGCCTCGCGGGCCTCCTCCAGGATGATCCGGTGGTCGGTGGTGCCGACGCCGCCGGACTGCCGCCAGGCCTGCTGCACCAGGAACTCGGCGTGCACTTGGGCGCCGCCCGGGTCCTCCTCCGCCTCCAGCCGCCACGCCTTCAGCCAGCCCGCCCCGGTGCCGGGCTGCTGCGCCAGTTCCAGGGCGGCCGCGCCCGCGAACGCCTGTACCCGCTGCCAGCGCAGCTCGCCCTCCGCCGGGGTGCCGGCCAGCAGCCGGGAGGCGGCCTTCCACTGCTGCGTGCCCTGGACCACGGCGAGGGTGTCCATCAGGTCCGCGTCGGGTCCGGGCACCCGGATGTCGAGCTGTTCCTGCCGTACGAAGCCGTAGTTCGCGGGGTCCGCCGCGTCCGGGCTGTCGGGCGCGACCAGCTGCGGTCCGACACCGCCGCGGCGGCGCCGTATCCACGCCCTCAGGACGACCACCAGCAGGGTGGCCATCATCAGGAACCAGAGAATCTCCATGCCTCCAAGCGAACCAGACGGACCGGCCCGGAGGCGAATAGGCTCTGCTGCATGAGCCACGACAGCCACGAGCACCAGAGCTTCGAGACCCGCGCCATCCATGCGGGCAACACGGCCGACCCGCTGACCGGCGCGGTCGTGCCCCCCATCTACCAGGTGTCGACGTACAAGCAGGACGGCGTCGGCGGCCTCCGCGGCGGCTACGAGTACAGCCGCAGCGCCAACCCGACCCGGACCGCGCTGGAGGAGAACCTTGCCGCGCTCGAAGGCGGCCGCCGCGGCCTGGCCTTCGCTTCCGGGCTGGCGGCCGAGGACTGCCTGCTGCGCACCCTGCTCTCCCCGGGCGACCACGTGGTCATCCCGAACGACGCCTACGGCGGTACGTTCCGCCTCTTCGCGAAGGTCGTCTCGCGGTGGGGCGTGGAGTGGTCGGTGGCCGACACCTCCGACCCGGCGTCGGTGCGGGCCGCCCTGACCGACAAGACCAAGGTCATCTGGGTGGAGACCCCCTCCAACCCGCTGCTCGGCATCACCGACATCGCGGTGGTCGCCGACATCGCGCGGAGCGCGGGCGCCAAGCTGGTCGTGGACAACACCTTCGCCTCGCCCTACCTGCAGCAGCCCCTCGCGCTCGGCGCGGACGTGGTCGTGCACTCCCTGACCAAGTACATGGGCGGCCACTCGGACGTGGTGGGCGGCGCCCTCGTCACCGCCGACGCGGCGCTCGGCGAGGAGCTCGCGTACCACCAGAACGCGATGGGCGCGGTGGCCGGTCCGTTCGACTCGTGGATCGTGCTGCGCGGCATCAAGACGCTGGCCGTCCGCATGGACCGGCACAGCGAGAACGCCACCCGCGTCGCCGAGATGCTCACCAAGCACCCGAAGGTCACCAAGGTCCTCTACCCGGGCCTGCCCGAGCACCCGGGCCACGAGATCGCCGCCAAGCAGATGCGTTCCTTCGGCGGCATGATCTCCTTCCAGGTCGTGGGCGGCGAGGAGGCGGCGGTCGAGGTCTGCAACCGCGCGCAGCTGTTCACCCTGGGCGAGTCCCTGGGCGGCGTCGAGTCGCTGATCGAGCACCCGGGCCGCATGACGCACGCCTCGGCGGCCGGCTCGGCACTGGAGGTCCCGGCCGACCTGGTCCGCCTCTCGGTGGGCATCGAGAACGTGGACGACCTCCTCGCGGACCTCTCCCAGGCCCTGGGCTAGGCATCCGGGCCACCGGAACGGTCCGGCCCTGCCTCTGACCGGCCCCGCCGCGGCGACAGCCCGGCGGGGCCTTGGCCTTTTCGGTCCGAAGCTTGTTCGGGTTCAAAGCTTGCCGGGTGCACAGGACGGCCCGTCCGGGCGGGCCTAGCCTGAATGAGGGGTTCCCTTGTTCTCTTCTTGCGAAGGGCAGCGAACTCATGAAGGTACGGGCCAGAAGTGCCGTGGTGTCGGCCACGGCGTTGCTGCTCGGGCTGACGGGTGGCGGCGGATCGGCGTACGCCGAGGAGCTCGATCCCCGGGAGATCTACGACCAAGCGGCCCCGGGCACCGTTCAGGTGCTGGGGAAGGAGTACGCGGGGAGCGGTTTCATCTACAACCCCGATCAGGGGCTCATCGCCACCGCCGCCCATGTGGTCGAGGGCGAGTCGTCGTTGAAGGTGGTGGTTGAGGACCGCCCGCCGGCACCCGCCCGGGTGGTCGGGATCGACCCCTGTGAGGATCTGGCCGTGCTGACATTCACCTCGCCGCAGTCGGACCTGAAGGGGCTCAAGTTCGGCCCCAGCAAGGACCTGGAGACGGCCGACCAGGTCGTCTCGCTCGGGTACCCCCAGGCACTCGGCGACAATCCGACGTCCCAGAAGGCCGCGTTCACGAGCGGCTCGGTGCAGAACCCCAACGTGGTCAACGGCGAGCCGTCGATGTCGATGCCGCGCTATCCCGTCACCATCCAGCACTCCGCCACGGTGAACCCGGGCAACTCCGGTGGCCCGCTGCTCAACGACAAGGGCGAGGTCGTCGGCATCAACACGCTGAGTGCGCTCGAGGCACAGGGACAGTTCTACGCGATCACCGCCGACCACGCCCGGCCGGTGCTCGACGTGCTGGCCGGCGGGGACATGAAGAACGCCCCGGGCTGGGACCTCGCCGCGGCGGCTGATCCCGACCTGAAGACGGATTACGTTCCCGAGGACCAGGCCCTCATCGAGAAGACGCAGAAGCAGCTGGCGGACGCCGGTGTGGACGGGGTGCTGGTGCAGTCCACCAAGACCAACTCCCCTGCGGAAAAGGCCAAACTGGGCGAGGGCGATGTGGTGACCGCCATCAAGGACACCCCCGTGACGACCGTGGCGGAGGTGTGCGACATCCTCCAGTCCGCCGAGCCGGGCGCCACCCTGCCGCTGGAGGGCGTGTACTCCTACACCGCCGACGGCAAGGAGACCAAGTTCGGCGAGGCGTGGAGCACCGACCTCGTCCTGAGCAAGAAGTAGAACACCGGCTGACGGGGCCGCCGGTCACCAGCCCTCCAGCGGCGGGGCGACCGATTCCGACGGGACCACCCAGGGGCGGGTGAGCGCGGCCCACACCGTGAAGGCGATGGCCGCGGTGAGCAGCAGCCACCAGCCCACGCGGCGCAGTGCGCGGCGGCGCCGCCGCAGCACCCCGCCGCGCGCGGCCGCGCGGGAGGCCAGGTCGGCCGGGACGGCCGGGTGCGGCCCGTCCAGCATCCGCCGTACGTCGAGCTCCTTGCGGTCGGGAGTCATGCGGCCGCCCCCCGCTCCGGGCGCCGCAGCACCGAGATCGCGCGCCCGCGCAGCGACCGGACCCGCTCCACCGGCAGCCCCAGCTGGGCGGCGGCCTGCGGTTCGGCCACGCCCTCGTACACGAGCAGCACGATCACCAGGCGCGCCTGCGGCCGCAGCCGGGAGAGCGGGCCGCCGCGGCCGCGGTGGTGCCGCCAGGCCGAGCGGGCGAAGGCCGCGCAGAGTTCCTGCCGGGTGTGGTCGTACGGGTCGTCGCCGCGCAGCCGGGGCCAGGCGGCGAACGTACGGGCCAGGGCGCCGGCGAGCAGGGACCGGGCGGCGGTGTTCGCGTCCTCCGGCTCGGTGGTCAGCAGGGTGGCGACATGGAGCAGCCGGCCCGCCGCCCCCGCGACGAACGCCTTGAACTCCTCGGACTCCGCGAGGTCCGCGCCCCCGTCGAAGTGCCCGAACCCGCCGAACCCCCGGACGTCCACCTGCTTATGGTGCGGGCAGCCCGGAGGGGTTGGTCAAGAGTCGGGACACGGCGGCTCACGCCGCCGCACCGGCCGGGTCAGGAAGTCGGGCCGCCCTCGGACGCCGCGCCCATCAGCTCCGACAGCGACAGGTTGAAGCGGGTGAGCAGGGTCGCGAAGGACTCCCGCTCCCCCTCCGTCCAGCCGTCCGTCACCCGGGCCATCAGCTCGCGCCGCGAGGACCGCACCTCCTCCAGCCGCGCCAGTCCGCGCGGGGACAGGGCCAGCACCACGGCGCGGCCGTCCTCGGGGTGCGAGGTCCGCTTGACCAGCCCGGTCTCCACCAGCGGGGCGACCTGCCGGGTCACGGTGGAGGAGTCGATGCCCATGCCGCAGGCCAGCGCCTTGACGCCCATCGGGCCTTCCAGGTCGAGCCGGTTCAGCAGCAGGTACGCGGCGCGGTCCATCGAGTTGCGGGCCTGGCCGACGCCGCCGAGGCGGGTCTGCTCCGCCCGGCGGGCGAACAGCGCGACCTGGTGCTGCAGCGCGTCGAGCAGGCCGGCTCCGGCGGGAACGCGCTCGTGCGCGGCCTGGGCCGGCAGGTCGGGATTGGCCGGGATGGAGGGCATGGCCGTGGGCTCTCTTCGCGTGGGGCCGACAAGGATGGGGGACAGCGTACGCGGATGGACTGTGGCCCGTATGCGTCGTGCGGGAACTGGGTCGCCGGATCCGGCGACGGCGGCAGGCTCGCCGTGTCCGGGGCCGTACCGGGGGCAAGTCTGCGGCAGACGGCTCGTGCCGCGTACGCCGTTCCGCATGGCGAGATCCGTCCCCGCCGCCCTCCCGCGAAATCTCCTGGCGCCGCGCGAGCCCCGGGCTGCAAGACTTGCGGACATGAGCTACCTCGTGCCGCAGCCCGTACCCCAGGTGATCCTCGACGACGTGCGGGGGGCACAGAAGATGCTCTCCGGGGTGTCGCGGGTGACTCCGATGGAGGGCAGCAGGCACCTCTCCGCGCTCACCGGGTCCCCGGTCCACTTCAAGTGCGAGAACCTGCAGCGCACCGGCTCCTTCAAGCTGCGCGGCGCGTACGTGCGGATCGCCGGCCTGCGCCCGGAGCAGCGCGCGGCGGGGGTGGTCGCGGCCAGCGCCGGGAACCACGCGCAGGGCGTCGCCCTCGCCTCCTCCCTGCTGGGGGTGCGCGCCACCGTGTTCATGCCGGTCGGGGCCCCGCTCCCCAAGGTGGCCGCCACCCGCGACTACGGGGCCGACGTGCGGCTGCACGGCCAGGTGGTGGACGAGACCCTCGCCGCCGCGCAGGACTACGCGGACCGGACCGGAGCGGTGTTCATCCACCCCTTCGACCACCGCGACATCATCGCGGGCCAGGGCACCGTCGGCCTGGAGATCCTGGAGCAGTGCCCGGAGGTGCGGACCATCATCGTGGGCATCGGCGGCGGCGGGCTGGCGGCGGGGGTCGCGGTCGCGGTGAAGGCGCTGCGGCCGGACGTGCGGATCGTGGGCGTGCAGGCCTCGGGAGCGGCGGCCTACCCGCCCTCGCTGGCGGTCGGGCACCCGATCTCCATCGACAACCCGAGCACGATGGCCGACGGCATCCGGGTGGGCCGCCCCGGCGACGTGCCGTTCCGCATCATCGGGGAGCTGCTGGACGACGTCCGCACGGTCTCCGAGGACGAGCTCTCCAGTGCGCTGCTGCTGTGCCTGGAGCGGGCGAAGCTGGTGGTCGAGCCGGCCGGGTGCAGCCCGGTGGCGGCGCTGCTGAGCGAGCCGGAGCTGTACGGGAACGGGCCGGTGGTGGCGGTGCTCTCCGGCGGGAACGTCGATCCGCTGCTGCTCCAGCGGATCCTGCGGCACGGCATGGCGGCGGCGGGTCGCTACCTCTCGCTGCGGTTGCAGGTGGCGGACCGGCCGGGGGCGCTGGCCGGTCTGCTGGGGGTGCTGTCCGTGGCCGACGCGAACGTGCTGGACGTGAGCCACGTACGGACCGACCCGCGGCTCGGGCTCACGGAGGTGGAGGTGGAGCTCCACCTGGAGACCAAGGGGCCGGAGCACTGCGCGGAGGTGGCGCGGGCCCTGCACAACGCGGGCTACCGGGTCATGGGCTGAGCCGGGCCGAGGGCTGAGCAGGGCCGGGCCGAGGGCTGAGCAGGGCCGGGCCGAGGGCTGAGCAGGGCCGGGGGCAGGGCCGGATCCGATCCGGGGAGCCGGGCTGCGGAAACTCCCGGGCGGGACGCGATATAGCGCGATAGCGTGTGGTTCCTCGTGTCGCCCGTTTGGGCGTGCCGGTCGGCCCGCCCATACGATTTGCGTGCGAAACATGGGAAAAACCCGATTCATACTGGGAGACTCCATATGCCAGGCGCGATCTACGCCGAAGGTCTGGTGAAGACCTTCGGCGACGTACGAGCCCTGGACGGCGTGGACCTCGATGTGCCCGAGGGCACCGTGCTGGGCCTGCTCGGCCCCAACGGTGCGGGAAAGACCACGACCGTGCGTGTCCTGACCACCCTCCTGCAGCCCGACAGCGGCAAGGCCGAGGTCGCGGGAATCGACGTACTCAAACACCCCAACGAGGTCCGCAAGGCGATCGGCCTGTCCGGGCAGTTCGCGGCCGTCGACGAATACCTGACCGGCCGGGAGAACCTCGAAATGGTCGCCCGGCTCTACCAGATGCGCCCCAAGGCGGCGAAGGCCCGCGCGGCCGAGCTCCTGGAGCGGTTCAACCTCGCGGACGCCGCCGAGCGCACCGCCAAGACCTACTCCGGGGGCATGCGCCGCCGCCTCGACCTCGCGGCGGCGCTCGTGGTCAGGCCGCCCGTGATGTTCATGGACGAGCCGACCACGGGCCTGGACCCGCGCAACCGGCAGGCCCTGTGGGAGGTGATCCAGGAGCTGGTGGCGGGCGGCACCACCCTGCTGCTCACCACGCAGTACCTGGAGGAGGCCGACCACCTCGCGCACGACATCTGCGTGGTCGACCAGGGCCGGGTGATCGCCCGCGGCACCTCCGACCAGCTCAAGGCGCAGACCGGCGGCGAGCGGGTCGAGGTCGTGGTCCACGACCCGGCGCACATATCCGCCGCCCGCGAGGTGCTGGCCGTCTTCGGCAAGGGCGAGACATCGGTCGAGGAGCACACCCGCAAGCTCACCGTCCCGGTGACCGGCGGCGCCAGGCTGCTCGCCGAGGTCATCCGCGAGCTGGACGGGCGCGGCATCGAGATCGACGACATCGGGCTGCGCCGTCCGACCCTCGACGACGTCTTCATCTCCCTCACCGGCCACGCGGCGGCGCTGGCGGACGAGGAGAACGGCGCGGCCGGCGCCGCCGCCGCGGACCGGGGCAAGGACGGCCGCAAGGCCCGGAAGGAGGAGGCGGCGAAGTGAGCATCATGAGCGATTCACTCGTCATCGCCCGCCGGAACGTGATCCGCCTGACCCGCATCCCCGAAATGATCGTGTTCGGCCTGATCCAGCCGATCATGTTCGTGGTGCTGTTCAGCTACGTGTTCGGCGGATCGATGATGATCGGCGGCACGACCAGCGCGAGCGACTACCGGAACTTCCTGATGGCCGGCATCTTCGCGCAGACGGTCACCTTCGCGACGGCCGGGGCGGGCGCCGGCATCGCGGACGACATGCACAAGGGCCTGATCGACCGCTTCCGGTCGCTCCCGATGGCCCGGGGCGCGGTGCTCACCGGCCGCACCCTCGCCGACCTGGTGCAGACCGCGCTGACCCTGGTCGTCCTGGCGGTCGTGGCCCTCCTCGTCGGCTGGCGCATCAACGAGGGCGTGCCCAAGGCGCTCGGCGGATTCGCCCTGCTCCTCCTGTTGGGGTACGCGTTCTCGTGGATCGGGGCGCTGATCGGGCTGTCCGTCCGTACCCCGGAGGCGGCGACCTCGGGCGGGCTGATCTGGCTGTTCCCCGTCACGTTCATCTCCAACGCGTTCGTGCCCACCGAGAACATGGCCGGCTGGCTCCAGCCCATCGCGGAGTGGAATCCCTTCAGCGCCACCGTGCAGGCCTGCCGCGAGCTGTTCGGCAACCCCGGGGTCTCACCGTCGGACGCCTGGCCGATGCAGCACCCCGTCTGGGCCTCGCTGATCTGGTCGGCCGTGATCATCACGGTGTTCCGCACCCTCGCCGTCCGCAAGTACCGCTCGGCCTCCGTCTGAGCCGCCCCGCACACACCCGCGCACACCCGTGCACACCCGCGCACACCCGTGCACACCTGCGAAAACGTGCGGGAACGCGCGGAAGCCCCCACCGGCCGGTGGGGGCTTCCGCGCGTTCGTGTGCGGTGCGGACGGTCAGCCGGTGTAGGGCTTCACGCCGAGGATGCGGACCGACGCCCGCTTGCCGTTCGGCAGCTCGTACTCGGCGTCCTCACCGATCTTCTTGCCCATCACGCCGGCGCCCAGGGGGGACTGCGGCGAGTACGTCTCGAAGGCCGAGGACGCGTACTCGCGCGAGGCCAGCAGGAACTCCATCGTGTCGTCCGGGTCGCCGTCGAAGGCGATGGTCACCAAGGTGCCGGGCGCCACGACGCCGTCGGACGCGGGGGCGGTGCCGACCTTCGCGCTCTCCAGCAGCTGGGTCAGCTGGCGCACGCGCAGTTCCTGCTTGCCCTGCTCCTCCTTGGCCGCGTGGTAGCCGCCGTTCTCACGGAGGTCACCCTCCTCGCGGGCGGCCGCGATCTTGGCGGCGATCTCCGTGCGGGCGGGACCAGACAGGTAATCCAGCTCGGCCTTGAGCTGGTCGTACGCCTCCTGGGTCAGCCAGGTGACGCTCTCGCTCGTCTGGGTCACAGGTGCTCCTCGTCGGTACAGGGGACTTCATGGCCGCACACCCCGTGCAGCGGTGCGGGCGAAACCACGAGCCTAACAATTCGGGAAGAAAAGGGGGAGGAGACCGTGCGTATGAAGTGTGTCATTGCAGCTCCGCGGCAGCCGTGCAGACGGCCGGCCCCGCACCCGCCTGAGCCGCCACGGGCCCTGTCCCCGCCCCGTCCCGGACCCGCCCCGTCCGGCTGCCGGGCGTGTCGTCAGCCGGCTCGGCCGGCCGGCTGGCAGCCCACCAGCTCGATCATCGTCGCCCGGCCGGTCGTCTTCAGCGTGACCATCTCGTCGACCCGCTCCTCCGGCTGCGCGAAGGTGAAATCGGCCCGGCCGACCTCGCCGTGCTCCTTGTCCTGCGAGCTCAGCGTGCACACCCCGGTGACGCCGGCCTCCTTGCGGACCTCCAGGTGCACCCGCACCTCGGAGTCGGACACCACGTCGTACTTGATCACTTCGGCGCTGACGCTCTGGCCGGCCACGTAGTCCCAGCCGATCCAGCCGACCACGCCCAGCAGCGCGACCCCCAGCACCGATCCGACGATCTTGAGCTTGCGGTCGGCGCGTTCGTCGGCGGAGCGGCCGTAGCGCCCCTCGGGCAGCCCGCCGGGCAGCCCCTCGCGCACCGAGCCCATGATCGATCCTCTCTCCGGGGGCCAGGAATTTTCCGTCCCCCGATTCGGTCACTATAGAAGCCGCCCGAACGCCCGCCGACCGCCGCCCCTCGACGGTGCCGAAACGCAGAGGATCCTGTCTTGACCGAGCAGCTTCGACTGATGGCCGTCCATGCCCACCCCGACGACGAGTCGAGCAAGGGCGCGGCCACCATGGCCAAGTACGTCTCCGAGGGAGTGCCGGTCCTCGTCGTGACCTGCACCGGTGGCGAGCGCGGCTCGATCCTCAACCCCAAGCTCCAGGGCGACAAGTACATCGAGGAGAACATCCACGAGGTCCGCCGGAAGGAGATGGACGAGGCCCGCGAGATCCTCGGCGTCGAGCAGGAATGGCTCGGCTACGTCGACTCCGGCCTGCCCGAGGGCGACCCGCTGCCGCCGCTGCCCGAGGGCTGCTTCGCCCTGGAGGACGTGGACGAGGCGGCCGGCCGTCTGGTCAAGAAGATCCGCGCGTTCAAGCCGCAGGTCATCACGACGTACGACGAGAACGGCGGCTACCCGCACCCCGACCACATCATGACCCACAAGATCACGATGGTGGCCTTCGACGGCGCGGCGGACACCGAGAAGTACCCCGAGGCCGAGTTCGGCCCGGCCCACCAGCCGCAGAAGCTCTACTACAACCAGGGCTTCAACAAGCCGCGCACCCTGGCCCTGCACCACGCACTGCTCGACCGCGGCATGGAGTCCCCCTACGGCGAGTGGCTGGAGCGCTGGAAGGAGTTCGAGCGCAAGGAGCGGACCCTGACCACGCACGTGCCGTGCGCGGACTTCTTCGAGATCCGCGACAAGGCCCTGATCGCCCACGCCACCCAGATCGACCCGGACGGCGGCTGGTTCCGCGTTCCGCTGGAGATCCAGCGGGAGGTCTGGCCGACGGAGGAGTACGAGCTGGCGAAGTCGCTCGTCGACACCGCCATCCCCGAGGGCGACCTCTTCGCGGGCATCCGGGAGAATGCGTGAGCATGAGCGCTCCCCAGGCAGCTGTGACCCAGTTCCTTCCGCTGGCCGCCGACACCTTCGACAAGAACAAGGTGACGCCGGGCATCCTCGGCTTCATCGTCTTCGCGGCCCTCGCCGTCGGCGTGTGGGCCCTGATGAAGTCGATGAACCGCCACATGGGCCGGGTGAACTTCGAGGAGGCCCCGGCCACCCCGGCCCCGGCCACCCCGGCCCCGGCCGCCGGGGGGACCGGCACCGACCGGGACACCGACCGGCAGTAGCGGCCGGGGCCGGACGCCGGTCCGCGGCCCTGCTCCCCGGCCATGCTCCCCGGCCCCGCTCCCCGGAAAAAACCCGGTGGGGCGGGCCGGCCCTTGCGTGCATGATCACCGGGTGACAGCGAACCGCCCCTTCGACGCCGACACGGTCTTCGCGCCCCTGCGCGGCGCCCGGGTCTGGGACGTCCTGCTGCCCGGCTTCATCGACCGCGACCTGCCGCTGCCCTTCTTCCGGCCCATGCCGAGCGCGGTCTACTTCGCGCTGCACGAGGACACCGGCCCGGGCACGGGAGGGAGCGCACGAGGCGGCTGGGCCCGCAACGGATTCATCCAGGTGGGCACCGTCGGCTCGACCCGATGTACTTCGACGGCATCCGGATCCAGGGGGCGGGAGCGTACGAGGAGTGCCTCGCCGAACGCCGCTCCCGCACCGACCTCGGTCCGGTGCGGGAACATGTCTGGACCCCCTGACCCGGTCGGGCCTCGGCCCGCCCACCTGCCCGCCCGCGGCGCCGCTCGGCCCGGGCGAGGCCCGAGCCGTGCGGGACGCGGACGGCTGACCGGCACGGCGCGCCACCACCCCGGCCGGCGGCTCAGGCGGAGCCGGACGCCGATCGCTACGGCACCGGGACCCCCATGATCTCGCGCGAGTGCCGGTTCGGGACCATCTGCAGGCGCCACCCCTGCCAGCCCTCCGCCGGTTCCACCCCGCGCGCCAGCACCACCCCGTACGCCTCCGCGCAGTCCTCCAGGCGGGCGTCCCGGGCCGGGTGCGGGGACGCCGCCAGCTCCGCCAGCTCCGCCCCGGCCTCCTCCGCGGCCCCCGCCACCCCGGTGTACGGCAGCATCGTGCAGCGCAGGAACCGCGCCCAGTCCTGACCGCGCAGGTCCCCGTACGAGGCGAACAGCTCCCGGGCCTCCTCGCACAGCGACACCGCCTGCGCCAGCCGGCCGTTCCCCGCGTCCACCACCGCCAGCTCCAGACAGGTCCACGCCTCCCCGTGCGCCAGCCCGATCCGGTGGAAGTCCGCCCGCGCGTCCACCAGCAGCTGCCGGGCGAAGCCCGAGTTCCGCAGGTTGCCGGTCTGCGCCGCCCGCTGGTCGCGGGTCACCCGGCCCGAATGGTGCCGCGCGCACGCCAGCCCGTACACGTCCCGCATCCGCGAGAACATCGTCCGCGCCCGCTCCAGCTCCCGCACCGCCCGGTCCCGCTCGCCCAGCTCCTCCAGCGCCTGCCCCAGGTAGTACAGCGACCACGCCTCACCGCGTACGTCCTCCGCCTCCCGGTGCCGTACGTGCGCCTCCCGCAGCCGGTCCGCCGCGGCCGACGGGTCCCCGCCCACCAGCCGCGACCGGCCCAGCTGGGTCACCGCCCACGCCTCGCCCCGGGCGTCCCGGGTCCGCCCGTACAGCTCCAGCGCCCGGTGGAACTCCTCCTCCGCCGCCCCCACCTCGTCCGTCCGCAGGTACACCTGGCCCCGCTGGAAGTGCGCCCACGCCTCCCCGTGCACGCTCTCGCTCTCCCGGTGCAGGGCGAGGGACGCCTCCAGCAGCGACAGCGCCTCCGGCAGGTGCGCCAGATCCCGCTCCACCGCCGCCAGCGCGTGCAGCGCCCAGGCCCGGTCCCCCGCCAGCTCCGGCGCCTCCTGGAGCGCCACCGCCTCCCGGATCTTCGCCGCCGCCTCCGCCAGATGCCCCTGGTGGTGCAGGGTGATGCCCAGCGACACCAGCGCCCGGGCCGCGCCCGCCTGCTGGTTCGCCTCCTTGAACTGGTCCACCACCGAGCTCAGCGTCATCCGCGCCCGGTCCAGCTCGCCCAGCTGCCGCGCCGCGATGCCCGTACGCCACTGCACCGAGCGGACCATCACCGCCCGGCCGTCGCCGGCGCCGCCGCTCCCGCTGCCGCCACCCCCGCGGGCGCCGCCGTCGCCCTCGCCACCGTCGGCCGTTCCGGCCACCGCCTGCGTCAGCTCGTTGATCTCGCCCAGCCGGTACAGGTCCCCGCGCAGCAGGCAGTGGTCGCACAGCGCACCCAGCAGGTCCAGCACCGCCTGCTGGTCCACCCCCTCGGTGTTGCGCAGCGCCGCCGTGATGAAGCTGGACTCCTCGTCGAGCCAGCCCAGCGCCGCCTCCACGGAGGCGAACCCGTGCCCGCCGAACTGGTTCGCCCGGGTCGAGGTCCGGCCGTCCACCAGCCGGATCACCGAGTCGGCGAGCTGCGCGTGGTTCCGGATCAGCCGCTCGTGCGCGGCCGCCAGCACCTCCCGGCCGACGGTCTCGCCCTGCCGGGCCTCCGCGTAGGAACGCACCGCGTCGTGCATCCGGAAACGGTGCCCCCGCACCCGGTCGACCAGCCCGGCCCGCCACAGCTCCTCCAGCGTGGCCAGCGCCTCCTGCTCCGGTACGTCGAGCAGCGCGGCGGCGGCCGCCGCGCCGAGCGAAGCCCGGCCGGCCAGCGGCAACCGCACCAGCAGCCGCGCGGCCCCTTCCGGCAGCTCCCGCCCGGCCACCCGCAGCGCCCGCCCGAGAGCCCCGCCCGTAACGGCCGGGACGGCGGTACCGTCCGGGACGGCGGCGCCCGGTTCCTCCAGTCCCTCCAACGCCTCCGGCCCCGGACCCCGCATCGCCGCCACGAGCGCCCCGGCTCCCAGCCGCGGCACCAGCGGACCCAGCACCCGCAGCGCCAGCGGCAGCCCCCCGGCCTCCGCGACGACCCCCGAGAGCCCTGCCGACGCGGTCCCCGAACCGTCCGAACCGGCAGCCCCGTCCGAACCGGCAGTCCCGTCCGCACCGTCCGGAGCAGCCGCGCCGTCCGCCGCCGCCCGCAACAGCCGCGTCGCCTCCTCCTCGCCCAGCGGAGCCACCTCCAGCTGGTGAACCCACGCCCGGGTCTCCGCCGGCAGGGCCAGCGGCTCGCGCGTGGTCACCAGCACCAGCGAGTCCGACCGCTCGGGCACCAGCAGCCGCACCTGCTCCGCGTCCACCGCGTCGTCCAGCACCACCGCCACCGGCAGCCCCAGCACGTGCTGGTGGTACAACTCGCCCAGCTTCCGCACCTGCTGCTCCGTCGAGGCCCGCTCCCGGAACAGCAGCTGCTCCCGCGGCGCCCCCAACCGGTTGAGGAGATGCAGCAACGCCTCGCGGGTCGGCAGCGGCGAGCCGCCGCCCGGCGAACCGCCCCGCAGGTCCACCACGCACGCACCCCGGTACTGGTCCCGCAACTGGTGCGCCACCCGGACCGCCAGCGCCGTCCGCCCCACGCCCGGCTCCCCGTGCAGGACCACCACCACCGGCCGCGTCTCCGTACTGGCCCGCGCCGCCTGCACCCACTGCGCGATCCGCGCGACCTCCACCTTCCGACCCTCGAACGCCCCGGCGGGCTCCGGCAGCTGCCCGAAACTCTGCTCCAGCACCCGGCGCCGCCGCGCCTCCGCGCTCCGGTCCGCCCCGCGCAGCTGCGGACCGGCCCCCGGCCCCCGGCGCGGCCCCCGCGCCGCCACCGCCACCTTGCGCTGCTGCTCCAGGAACGGCCGGATCCCACGCACCTCCAGCGCCGACAGCCACTGCAGCCGCAACTGCTCCGGCCCGCCCGGCTGACCCAGCGCACCCGCCCGCCGGTGCGCCGCAGGCAGATGCGTCGCCGTCACCTTCAGCACCGTCGTGACGGCCCCGGCCACCCCCACCACCGCGCCCGCGCCCAGCGCCGTACCGGATTCCACCCCGAGCGCCACGTCCGCCCCGAAGGCCGCGAGCGCCCCGACCGCCGTCACCAGCAGCGCCGTCGCCGCGTTCCCGCGCCGGAACGCCTCCCCGAGCGACTCCTCACCGGCGGCCGCCTCGTCCAGCGCCCGTACGTACGCCCCGTACTCCTCCGCCGCGCTCGCGGCCAGCGCGTCCAGCGCCTCCCGCCCGCGCGCCAGCAGCGCCGCCCCGTCGACGGCCGCCGCACCGGTCCCGGAACGCCGCACTTCCTCATCGACCGCCCGCTCCAGCAACCGTTCGGCCTCGCTCCGATGGCTGTCCCGCATCAGCAATCCCCTCCGAGCGTCCCGACAGGGCTCACCAGTGTCCTGCCCGACCCCCGCATGCGCGAGGGAATCTGAGCTAGATCAGAGGGAAGAACGGTCACCTACACTCAACCCTCGTGATCCAACTCACCTACACGGGGGACAACATGACGGTGCGTGACATCAGGACGGCGGCACGCCTCATAGGCCGCCGCAACGCCCTGCGCTACCTCGCCATCGGCGCCGGCGCCACGCTGCTCGCCGCCTGCTCGGGCAAGGAGAAGCAGGCCGTCCAGGACCGGAACCCGGCCGCCGGAGCGGCCGGCACCACCGCCGCCACACCGCCCCCGGCCACGTCCCCCACGGCGGCCGCCCCCTCCGCGACCGCCCCCGCCCCCACGAAGAAGGGCGTCCTGGAACGCTCTTTCGAGGCCTTCGTGACCGGCACCTGGCAGGTCCGCTCGACGATGCCCGGCGGTGACGTCGGCCAGGGGAAGGCCACCGTCACCCCGTACTCCTGGTCCATCGTCTGGGAAGGCGGCGCCGACACCTGGGAGGGCGGCTACCGCCTGCACGGCAGCGGTGTCCTGGCCATCGTCTTCCAGGCCGGCCCCAAAACCCTGACCCGGGAGAACGACACCCAGGCCCACTCCGTCCCGGTGTCGGTCGGCGACACCTTCAACCTCACCCTCCCGTGGCAGCCGCCGGGCAGCGGCAGCACGGGCGACGGCCAGCGCCTCGCGGTCGACTACGCCAAGAACACCCTCACCATCCGCCACATCGAACGCTCCGGCAGCACCACCACCCATGTCTGCACCCGCGCCTGATCCACACGAGTGACCGATGTTCTGTTCGTGCGTTATGCCGAGCATCGGATGAACACTCGAAGGGGAGGGTGAGCATGGCCTCCGTGTCACGCATCGAAGAACACGGCCTCATCCCGGTCGCCTCGTACGCGCGAACCTCGCAGGACACGCCACAGCGCGATGCGCGGGGCGTTGGACACCAGCACCGCATCAACGAACGCACGGCCCGGGAGCACGGCTGCGTCGTCGTCGCGACGTACACGGACAACGCATGCAGTGCTACCAAGGACGACCGGAAGCGACCCGCCTTCGAGCACCTGCTCGCCGATCTGCACCAGGGGCACGCCCACGCGGACGGCCCGCTGAGGGCAGTCGTCGCCGTCGCCGACGACCGCCTCTACCGCAGACCGGAGGACTTCGTGCGGTTCATGGCGGCACTGACGTCGTCACCGGGCCGTGTGTTCTTCGCCCGAGACGGACTGCATGGCAGCCCATCGTTACCGCTGATCAGTGGACCGCAGTCTGCTCTACCTTCTCGGTGGGTAGCCTCTACATGCATCGCGGCAGCGGTTCTCCCCGGGTGACCGAGGGCGCCGTCATGATGCGGAGCTCCGCGCGTGCGGCAGGATGGAGGCATGCCGAACCGCCTCGCGAACGAGACATCCCCCTACCTCCTGCAACACGCGGATAACCCGGTCGACTGGTGGCCATGGTCGCCTGAGGCGTTCGAAGAGGCCCGGACGCGCGGTGTGCCGGTGCATTTGAGTGTCGGTTACAGCAGCTGCCATTGGTGTCATGTACTCGCCAGCGAAAGCTTCGAGGACGAGCCGACCGCCGCCTTCATGAACGAACACTTCGTCAACATCAAGGTCGACCGCGAGGAGCGGCCCGATGTCGACTCCGTCTACATGGAGGCCGTGCAGGCGGCCACCGGGCAGGGCGGCTGGCCGATGACCGTGTTCATGACCCCGGACGCCGAGCCGTTCTACTTCGGGACCTACTTCCCGCCGGAGCCGCGGCACGGGATGCCTTCGTTCATGCAGGTGCTCGAAGGGGTGCGGACCGCCTGGGTCGGACGACCCGGTGAGGTCGCCGAGGTGGCCCAGCGGATCGTGCGGGACCTGGCCGGGCGGCAGCTGGACTACGGGAAGGCCGGGGTACCCGGTCCGGAGGAGATGGCGCGGGCGCTGCTCGCGCTGACCCGGGAGTACGACGCGACGCACGGCGGGTTCGGCGGGGCACCCAAGTTCCCGCCGTCGATGGTGATCGAGTTCCTGCTGCGGCACCACGCCCGCACGGGCGCCGAGGGCGCCCTGCAGATGGCCGTGGACACCTGTGAGGCCATGGCGCGGGGTGGGATCTACGACCAGCTGGGCGGCGGGTTCGCCCGGTACTCGGTGGACCGGGCCTGGGTGACCCCGCACTTCGAAAAGATGCTCTACGATAACGCCCTGCTTTGTAGGGTTTACGCCCATCTGTGGCGGGCCACCGGGTCGGAGCTCGCGCGGCGGGTGGCGCTGGAGACGGCCGACTTCATGGTGCGGGAGCTGCGGACCTCGGAGGGCGGGTTCGCGTCGGCGCTCGACGCGGACAGCGCGGACCCGGTCAGCGGGAAGCACGAGGAGGGGGCGTACTACGTCTGGACGCCGGCGCAGCTTCGGGAGGTGCTCGGCGAGGAGGACGCGCTGCTGGCGGCGGCGTACTTCGGGGTGACCGAGGAGGGCACCTTCGAGCACGGGACCTCGGTGCTGCAGCTGCCGCAGGGCGGGCCGACGGTGGACGGGGAGCGGATCGGCCGCATCCGGGCGCGGCTGCTGGAGGCCAGGGAGCAGCGTCCGGCGCCGGGCCGGGACGACAAGGTGGTCGCGGCCTGGAACGGGCTGGCGATCGCCGCGCTCGCCGAGTGCGGGGCGTTCTTCGGGCGGGAGGACCTGGTCGAGCGGGCCACGGAGGCGGCGGATCTGCTGGTCCGGGTGCACTTCGACGCGAGCGCCGGGCGGGCCCGGCTGGCCCGGACCAGCAAGGACGGCAGGGCCGGGGCGAACTCCGGGGTGCTGGAGGACTACGGGGACGTCGCCGAGGGGTTTCTGGCGCTGGCCGCGGTCAGTGGTGAGGGCGTGTGGCTGGACTTCGCCGGTCTGCTGGTGGACCTGGTGCTGGACCGGTTCGCCGCGGAGGACGGGAGCCTCTACGACACCGCGCACGACGCGGAGCGGCTGATCCGCAGGCCGCAGGACCCGACCGACAGCGCGGCCCCGTCGGGCTGGACGGCGGCGGCCGGCGCGCTGCTCTCGTACGCGGCGCACACCGGCTCGGAGCCGCACCGGACGGCGGCCGAAAGGGCGCTCGGCGTGGTGCACGCGCTGGGTCCGCGCGCCCCGCGCTTCATCGGGCACGGGCTGGCGGTGGCGGAGGCGCTCCTGGACGGTCCGCGGGAGGTCGCGGTGGTCGGCCACCCGGACGATCCGGCCACGGTCGAGTTGCACCGGGCGGCGTTGCTGGGGACGGCTCCCGGTGCTGTTGTGGCGATGGGTTTGCCTCAGCGTGAGCGCGCGGGCGACGGAGAGTTCCCCCTTCTGGCCGAGCGCACACTCGTACACGACCGGCCCACGGCGTATGTGTGTCGACATTTCGTCTGCGCGCGGCCTACGACAGACCCGGTCGAGTTGGCGGGGCAGTTGGGTGGGATTCGCCCCTGAAGGTCCCATTGTGGCGTCAACTCCGCTTGAACGCGGCGAAGTTCGGCAACGTGGTTTTTATCTGAAGAGCGTCTGGGTTTCATGTCCAGTGCCTAATCTCGTGGCTGCGGGGGCGGCGGGCCGGGGGGCCCGCCCGTAGTGCCCCCAGGGGGGTTTTCAGCTCGCCGCGGTCCGGCACAGGTCGGCCGCGGCCTGCCTGTGGGGGGACTGTTTGTTCACGTCTGTGTTCATTGCTGCCATTTCCCTGGCGCTCTTCTGGATGGCCGCGTTCACGCTGTGGTGGCAGATGCATGCCTGGCGCACGCCCGAGACGCTCGCCGCCACCCGCTTCGACCGGCCCGACGGCGAGGGCGGTCTCGCCTTCTCACTGCTCCTGCCGGCCCGCCACGAGCAGGCCGTGCTGGAGCACACCATCGACCGGCTGCTCGAATCCAGCCACACCGACTACGAGATCATCGTGATCGTCGGCCACGACGACCCGGAGACCGCGGAGGTCGCCGAGCGGGCGGCCGTCCGCGCGCCCGACCGGGTGCGGGTCGTCGTCGACCACCACGAGGCGAAGAACAAGCCCAAGGCCCTGAACACCGCGCTGCCGCACTGCCGCGGCGACATCGTCGGGGTGTTCGACGCCGAGGACCAGGTCCACCCGGAGCTGCTCGCCCACGTGGACCACGCGTTCCGCTCCACCGGCGCCGACGTGGTGCAGGGCGGGGTCCAGCTGATCAACTTCCACTCCAGCTGGTACAGCCTCCGCAACTGCCTGGAGTACTTCTTCTGGTTCCGTTCCCGGCTGCACCTGCACGCGCAGAAGGGGTTCATCCCGCTCGGCGGCAACACCGTGTTCGTCCGCACCGAGGTGCTGCGCGAGGCCGGCGGCTGGGACCAGAACTGCCTGGCCGAGGACTGCGACCTCGGTGTCCGGCTGTCCTCGGTGGGCAAGAAGGTGGTCGTCGCCTACGACTCCGACATGGTCACCCGCGAGGAGACCCCGGGTTCGCTGATCAGCCTGCTCAAGCAGCGCACCCGCTGGAACCAGGGCTTCCTCCAGGTCTACCGGAAGAAGGACTGGCAGCAGCTGCCCGGCCGGGGCCAGCGCTGGCTGGCCCGCTACACCCTGATGACGCCGTTCATGCAGGCGGCCTCCGGGGTGATCATCCCGGTGAACACCGCCGTCGCGCTCTTCCTGGACGTGCCCGTCGGGATCGCCATCATCACCTTCCTCCCGATGATCACCGCGATGGTGACCTTCGTCTTCGAGATCGTCGGACTGCACGACTTCGGCCGCCAGTACGGGCTGCGGGTCCGCTTCGTGCACTACGTCAAGCTCGTCGTGGGCGGCCCCTTCTACCAGGTGATGCTGGCCGGCGCGGCGATCCGCGCGGTCTGGCGCGAGCAGCGCGGCCGCAACGAGTGGGAACTCACCAGCCATACCGGCGCCCATCTCGCCCGAGAGGACAGCCTCCAGTGACCGCCACCCTCCCCCCGGCCTCCGCCACGGCCCCGGCCCCGGCCCCGGCCACTGATTCCCCGGCCGCCACCCCCACCACCCGCCGCGGCCCGGCCGGGTCCGGCCCCGCGCCCGCCTGGGTCCGTCCGCAGGTCCAGTTCCGGCGTTCCCGCCCGGACCTCCTGCTGTGCGGGGCCCTGCTGCTCGCGATCCTGGTCGTGCAGGGCTGGAACATCACCGCCTTCCCGCCGCTCTCCGACGACGAGGGCACGTACCTCGCCCAGGCGTGGGCGGTACAGCAGGGCGAGGGCCTGGCCCACTACACCTACTGGTACGACCACCCGCCGCTCGGCTGGATCCAGGTCGCCGGCCTGACGTACCTCCCGTCCCTCTTCGTGCCCGAGTCGATGACGGTCGCCTCGATGCGCTTCGTGATGCTGCTGGTCTCGGCCACCAGCGCCGTCCTGCTCTACGTGCTCGCCCGCCGGCTGTGGCTGCCGCGCTGGGCGGCCGGCCTGGCGATGGGCCTGTTCGGGCTGTCCCCGCTCTCCGTGGTGCTGCAGCGGGAGATCTTCCTGGACAACCTGGCGGTCATGTGGATGCTGCTGGCCTTCTGCCTGGCCGCCTCCCCCAGCCGCCACCTGTGGCACCACTTCGGCTCCGGTCTGGCGGCCGCCACCGCCGTGCTGACCAAGGAGACGATGCTGGTGGTGCTGCCGGCGCTGCTGGTGACCATGTGGCGGCACAGCCACCGGGACACCCGCAAGTTCGCCGTCACCGGCGCCGTCACCGCCTGCGCCCTGATCGGTCTGTCGTATCCGCTGTACGCGCTGCTCAACCACGAGCTGTTCCCCGGCGAGGGCCATGTCTCGCTGATCGGCGGGATCACGTACCAGATGGGCCGCGAGGGCTCCGGCTTCATCCTCGACGCCGGTTCCGGATCGCACGGCGTCTTCCAGTCCTGGCTGTACTACGACACGGTGCTGCCGCTCGGCGGCCTGGCCGGCGCGGTCCTGCTGCTGCTCACCTTCCGCTGGTCGGTCACCGCCCGCGCCCTGGCCGGACCCGCCCTCGCCGCGGTCATCCTGGCCCTGGTCGCGATGCGCCCGTCCGGCTACCTGCCCGCCATGTACGTGATCCAGGCCCTGCCCTTCCTCGCCCTGGTGCTGGCCGGCGGCGCGGCCAGCGTCACCCACGCCGTGCTCCGCCGCGGCAGGTGGCGGATCGTGTACGGCCGCTGGGCGCTGCTCGCGGTGCTGGTGGCGTCCGCCGCCGTGTACGTCGTCCCGCGCTGGTACGAGGGGAACCGTACGGCACTCACGGTCGACGCCAACGCCCCCTACCGCCAGGCCGCGGCCTGGCTGGGCACCGAGGTCGAGGACCCGGCGCAGACCCGGGTACTGCTCGACGACGCGCTCTGGCTGGACGCGGTGCACGCCGGCTTCGAACCGGGCCTGGGCGCCATCTGGTTCTACAAGGCCGACCTCGACCCCGCGGTCACCAAGACCCTCCCGCGCGGCTGGCAGGACATCGACTACGTGGTGTCCTCGCCCACGGTCCGCCGGGACGCCCGCGACCTGCCCAACGTCAAGGCGGCGCTGGAGCATTCGACGCCCGTGGCCGTCTTCGGCAGCGGCGAGGACCGCATCGAGATCCGCAGGACCGACCGCGACCGGACGACCCCCAAGAGCGGGAGCTGACGCCCACCATGAGTGAAGACCTGTGGACCTCCGCCGTACCGGATCCGATGCTGGAGGCGGTGGAGACCCCGGCGCCCGGCAGTGTCACCGTGATCATTCCGACCTTCAACGAGTCGGGGAACGTGGGGGAGTTGCTGCGGCAGCTGGCCGGCTCGCTCCCGGCCCGGCTGCCGGTCGAGGTGCTGTTCGTGGACGACTCCACCGACGACACCCCCGAGGTGATCGAGAAGGCGGCGCGTGACTGCCCGTTCCCGGTGTCGGTGCTGCACCGCGAGGAGGCCGTGGGCGGACTGGGCGGCGCGGTCGTCGAGGGGATGAAGCGGGCGTCGACCGACTGGATCGTGGTCATGGACGCAGACCTCCAGCACCCGCCGCACCTGGTGCCCGAGCTGGTCGGCGAGGGCGAGCGCACCGGTGCCGAACTCGTCGTCGCCTCCCGCTACATCAGCGGTGGCAGCCGGGCCGGGCTGGCCGGGAACTACCGGATCGCGGTGTCCCGGGGCGCGACCTGGCTCACCAGGGGACTGTTCCCGCGGGCCCTGCGCGGTATCAGCGACCCGATGAGCGGCTTCTTCGCGATGCGCCGCTCGGCGGTGACGGCGGAGGCACTGCGCCCCCTCGGCTACAAGATCCTCCTGGAGCTGGCGGTGCGCTGCCGTCCGGCGAAGGTGGCCGAGGTGCCGTTCGTGTTCCAGGAGCGGTTCGCGGGGGAGTCCAAGTCCACCGCGAAGGAGGGCATGCGCTTCCTGACGCACCTGGCGTCGCTGCGGACGGCGAGCCCGCTCGCCCGGATGATCGGCTTCGGTCTGATCGGGCTGTCCGGTTTCGTACCGAACCTGGCCGCGCTGTGGCTGCTGACCCGGGGCGGGATGCACTACCTGCCGGCGGAGATCGTGGCCAACCAGGCCGGGGTGCTGTGGAACTTCGTGCTGATCGAGGTGCTGCTGTTCCGCGACCGGCGGCGGCACCGCCACTGGGCGGACCGGATCGGCCGGTTCGCGCTGCTGGCCAATGCCGACCTGCTGCTGCGGATCCCGCTGATCGCGCTGTTCGTGGGGAAGGCCGGCCTCGCGGTGCTGCCGGCGACCGCGCTGGCCCTGGTGACCACGTTCGTCCTGCGGTTCGCGGCCACCGAGGCCCTCGTCTACCTGCCGCGCAAGGGCTCCAAGGAGCGCCGCGCGGCGCACTGACCCGAGTCCCACCCGGCCCGCGCCGGTGCTGACGCGGGCCGAGCCGCACGAGAGACAAGGGAGTACGGAACCATGCGCATCCCGAAACGACGGGTGCGGCGGGGCCGGCGCCGAGCCGCCCTGCTCGCCGTCGGGGCGATCACCGGCAGTCTGCTGCTGACCGCACCGCAGCAGGCCTCGGCCGGCCCGCCCAACCTGCTCACCAACCCCGGTTTCGAGACCGCCGGAGCCGCCGGATCCGACATGCCCTCCTGCTGGTCGAAGTCCGGCTGGGGCGACAACGACTTCAGCTTCTCCACCGTCGCCGACGCCCACTCCGGCACCAAGGCGATGCGGGTGGCGCTGACCCGCCGGGTGGACGGCGACCGCAAGGCCCTGGTCACCGAGAACACGGCCTGCGCGCCAGCCGTCGTACCGGGCAAGCAGTACGACCTGTCGGCCTGGTACAAGTCCAGCACCCCGGACGTGTCGGTGACCGTGTTCCGGCGGGAGGCCACGACCGGGTCCTGGCAGTACTGGACCGACCTGCAGAACCCGCCGGTCAGCGCGGCCTGGGCGCGTACGGAGGTCCGTACGCCGGTGGTCCCGCCGAACACGGACAAGATCGCGTGGGGGCTCTCGGTGTACGGGGTGGGCACGCTCACCACGGACGACTACGCGATGGAGGAGGTCGGGGTCACGCCGCCCGCGCCCACCTGCACCGGCACCGCGGAGGAGTGCGCCAAGGGCAAGTGGCAGGTGATCCCGGCGAAGAACCCGACGCGGTCGATGCACGCGGTGGTGCTGAAGAACGGCAAGGTGCTGCTGATCGCCGGTTCGGGCAACGACATCGCCCAGTTCAACGCGGGCACCTTCACCTCGGCCGTGTACGACCCGGCGAACGGCTCGTTCAAGACCGTCCCCACGCCCGTGGACATGTTCTGCGCCGGCCACGTGCAGCTGTCCGACGGCCGGGTGCTGGTGATGAGCGGCAACAAGGGCTATCCGTCGGCCGACGGCAAGATCGGCTACCAGGGCCTGAAGGACTCCTACGTCTTCGACCCGGCGACCGAGAAGTACACGAAGACCAACGACATGAACGGCGGGCACTGGTACCCGTCGGCCACCGTCCTCGGCAACGGCGACGTGATCTCCTTCGGCGGGCTGAAGGAGGACTCCACGGGCAACGTGACCGCGGAGAAGTTCTCGGCGGCGCAGCACAAGTGGCTGCCGATGAACGAGGTCAACCAGACCTGGTCGTACTGGGGCCTGTACCCGTCGATGATCCTCATGCAGG
Organism: Streptomyces sp. NPDC043853; assembly: GCF_056436025.1. NCBI lineage: Bacteria > Bacillati > Actinomycetota > Actinomycetes > Kitasatosporales > Streptomycetaceae > Streptomyces > Streptomyces sp. NPDC043853. The sequence goes on along the minus strand of NZ_JBWKDJ010000014.1, from coordinate 104,908 downwards.
ACGGCCGGCTGTTCTACTCGGGCAGTCACACCTTCGGCAACGGCACGCCGGGCACGGGCGCCTCGGTCTACGACTACGCGGCGAACACCATCACGGACGTGCCGGGCCTGCGCAACAAGGACCAGCGGGACGAGTCGGCGAGCGTGCTGCTGCCGCCGGCGCAGGACCAGCGGGTGCTGACCATCGGCGGCGGCAACAACGAGACCAACCCGGCCGCGAACCGGCTCACCGACGTCATCGACCTGAAGAAGCCGAGCCCGGCGTACACGGCGGGCCCGGACCTCCCGCTCGGCCAGGTCGACACGGGTGCCGGCAAGCGCCCGCAGACCGGCGCCGAGGGCAAGATGTACGTGTCGGCGGTGCTGCTGCCCGACGGGAAGGTCTTCGAGACGGGCGGCGGTCTGCACGACCGGGCCGACCCGGTGTACGAGGCCTCGTTCTTCAACCCGGTGACCAACGCCTACGAGCCGGGGCTGGCCACCGACCCGATCCCGCGGACGTACCACTCCTCGGCGTTCCTGATGCCCGACGGGCGGGTCATGTCGGTGGGCGACAACCCGGGCAACGGCACGTACAACCACAACGTGTCGATCTACACCCCGCCGTACCTGTTCAAGGGGCCGCGGCCGCAGATCACCTCGGTGATCGACAACCAGTGGGTGTACGGGGACACGCAGCGGATCACCGTGAACCGGCCGGTCGCCAAGGCGGAGCTGATCCGCCCGGCGGCGGTCACCCACTCCTCGGACCCCAACCAGCGGTTCGTGGACCTGCCGCTGAGCGTGGTGAACGACACCACGGTCGACCTCAACGTCACCAGTAACCCCAACCTGGCCCCGCCCGGCTGGTACATGCTCTTCGCGGTGGACGCGAACGGCGTCCCGTCGATCGCCCAGTGGGTGCACCTGGGCGGCGCGCCCGCCATGGCCGCGCTCTCCGGAGCCGAGGAGCAGCCGTCCGCGCACCAGCACTCCTTCGCGGACAAGCTGGGCCCGGCCAAGAAGAACCCGGCGAAGCGGGACTCCGTCCCGGTCAGCCCGAAGGTGGCGGGCTGCGACCGGCACTACGGCACGGCGACGGTGTGCGTGCCGACGGTCTTCCCGGCGGAGGTCGAGAACACCGGCCCGGCCCGCTGCACGTGGCTGGCCGCGCACAAGTACCCGAAGCGGATGAAGGTCAACGGCAGTGATCCGCTGCGGCTGGACCGGGACGGGGACGGTTACGCGTGCTGATACGCCGCGAGTGAGATGCCCACGTAGTGGGTGACGAAGGCGACCAGGGTCAGTGAGTGGAAGACCTCGTGGAAGCCGAAGAAGCGCGGGGAGGGGTTGGGTCGCTTCATCCCGTAGATGACCCCTCCCGCGCTGTACAGCAGTCCGCCGACGATCACCAGGACGAGGACGGCGATGCCGCCGGTCCGCATGAAGTCCGGCAGGAAGAAGACCGCGGCCCACCCCATGGCGATGTAGCAGGGGGTGTAGAGCCAGCGCGGGGCGCCGACCCAGAACACGCGGAACGCGATGCCGGCGGCGGCCGCGAGCCAGACCGCCCACAGCAGGGCCCGCCCGGTGGAGGGCGGCAGCAGCAGCACGGTCAGCGGTGTGTAGGTGCCCGCGATGATCAGGAAGATGTTGGCGTGGTCGAGGCGCCGCAGCACGGCTTCGCCGCGCGGCCCCCACGTGCCCCTGTGATACAGCGCACTGACACCGAAGAGCAGGCATGCGGTGAGGACGTACACCCCGCAGGCCACCCGGGCGCGGGTGGAGTCGGTGAACGCCATCAGGACCAGGCCGGCGACGACCACGGCGGGGAACATCCCGGCGTGCAGCCAGCCGCGCATCACCGGCTTGGCCAGGGCTTCTGCAGTCATGAACGCCATGCTACCTACGGGTCCGTAGGTTCTTTATGGGGCTGGCCCCCTTGAGCTGCCGTTGAATCTGGCGTAGATCGTCGGCTTTACCGAAGATTGAATCGAGTGGCGATGCTCACGTGAGAGGCCCCCTGGACATATGCGCACGCGCACCGGATGATCAGATGAGTGTTGCCGGCACCGGATGAGCGGAGCGCGAAGCGTCCGGGTCGCAGCCCCCACGGGGCAGACATCAAAAACCCCTCTACAAGGAGCAATCGTGGCGCGCGACAACGCGGCTCCCTCCACCTCCCTTCCCACCAACCACCAGGAACTGATCGCCTGGGTCGATGAGATTGCTGCCCTGACCGAGCCCGACCGAATCGTCTGGTGCGACGGTTCCGAGGCCGAGTACGAGCGCCTGTGCGAGGAGCTCGTCGCCAAGGGCACCTTCAAGAAGCTCGACCCGGCTCTGCGCCCGAACTCCTACTACGCGGCCTCCGACCCTTCCGACGTCGCGCGCGTCGAGGACCGCACCTTCATCTGCTCCGAGAAGGAGGAGGACGCGGGCCCGACCAACCACTGGAAGGCCCCCGCGGAGATGAAGGACATCTTCTCCGGTGAGAAGGGCATCTTCCGCGGTTCGATGAAGGGCCGGACGATGTACGTCGTCCCGTTCTGCATGGGCCCGCTCGGTTCCCCGCTGTCCGCACTGGGCGTCGAGATCACCGACTCCGCCTACGTCGCGGTCGCCATGCGCACCATGACCCGCATGGGACAGGCCGTCCTGGAGGAGCTCGGCACCGACGGCTTCTTCGTCAAGGCCGTGCACACCCTCGGCGCTCCGCTCGCCGAGGGCGAGGCCGACGTCCCGTGGCCGTGCAACACCACCAAGTACATCTCGCACTTCCCCGAGACCCGCGAGATCTGGTCCTTCGGTTCCGGCTACGGCGGCAACGCCCTGCTCGGCAAGAAGTGCTACGCGCTCCGCATCGCCTCCGTCATGGCGCGTGACGAGGGCTGGCTCGCCGAGCACATGCTGATCCTCAAGCTCACCCCGCCGCAGGGCGAGGCCCGCTACGTCGCCGCCGCGTTCCCGTCGGCCTGTGGCAAGACCAACCTGGCCATGCTGGAGCCCACGATCCCCGGCTGGACGGTCGAGACCATCGGCGACGACATCGCCTGGATGCGCTTCGGCGAGGACGGCCGCCTCTACGCGATCAACCCCGAGGCCGGCTTCTTCGGCGTCGCCCCCGGCACCGGCGAGCACACCAACGCCAACGCCATGAAGACGATGTTCGCCAACACCGTCTTCACCAACGTCGCGCTGACCCCGGACGGCGGCGACGTCTGGTGGGAGGGCATGACCGAGGAGGCGCCCGCCCACCTGATCGACTGGAAGGGCAACGCCTGGACCCCGGAGTCGGAGACCCCGGCGGCCCACCCCAACGCCCGCTTCGCCGTCCCGGCCTCGCAGTGCCCGACGATCGCCCCCGAGTGGGAGGACCCCAAGGGCGTCCCGATCTCCGCGATCCTCTTCGGTGGCCGCCGCGCCTCCGCCGTCCCGCTGGTCACCGAGTCCTTCGACTGGAACCACGGCGTCTTCATCGGCTCGAACATCGCCTCCGAGAAGACCGCCGCCGCCGAGGGCAAGGTCGGCGAGCTGCGCCGCGACCCCTTCGCCATGCTGCCGTTCTGCGGCTACAACATGGGTGACTACATGGCCCACTGGGTCAAGGTCGCTGCCGACAAGGACCAGGCGAAGCTCCCGAAGATCTACTACGTGAACTGGTTCCGCAAGAACGACGCGGGCAAGTTCGTGTGGCCGGGCTTCGGCGAGAACAGCCGCGTCCTGAAGTGGATCGTCGGGCGCCTCGACGGCACCGCCGAGGGCGTCGAGACCCCCATCGGCGTCCTGCCGACCAAGGCGGCCCTCGACCTGAACGGCCTCGACATCTCCGACGCCGACCTGGACTTCCTCCTCACCGTCGACAAGGAGGTCTGGCGCGAGGAGGCCGCCCTGGTCCCCGAGCACCTGAACACCTACGGCGACCACACTCCCAAGGAGCTGTGGGACCAGTACCACGCGCTGGTGGAGCGCCTCGGCTGAACGATTCCTCGATCGGTGTTCAGCTGAGACCTCCGCACTGCGCGGATTGAACGTGGGAGCCCCCGACCAAGCGGTTCCCACCGCTGTGGGAACCCCCGACCAAGTGGTTCCTGCCGCAGCACACGGCCTGTCCAACTGTCAGGAGGAGCGTCCGCGCTCTTCCAGATAGGTCGTGTGCGTCTGCTGACGGCGGGCCTCCCTGTCCTGGAGGCCCGCCGTCAGGCGTTCCGCCTCCTCGAACAGCAGACCCAGCTGCCGCTCCAGGTGCCGCTCCGGCGGCACCGAACCCGGCTGCAGCCGGCTCCACCACCGGGCCCGGTTGTACGTGTCCACGCACTCCGGCACGTCCTGCCGGACCGCCCGGGACAGCGCGTGCACCGCCTCCGGCTCGGCCTGCAGCACGTCCGCGACCCAGCCCGGGTCGAGCAGCGCCTCGTACAGCCCCAGCAGCTCGGTCAGCTTCCCGCCGGCCGCCGGCGGCAGCTCCACCTCGGTCAGGTAGACCCGCAGCCGCCCGAAGTCCTCGCGCAGCACGCCGAGCTGCTCGCTCGGGTCGAAGTCCGGCACGGGGGGCCGCTCGGGCGGGGCGATCAGCGCCCCCGCCGCGTACAGCCCAGCCACCATCGCCGGCCAGTACGTGCCGGCCGCCCCGGTGAGGGCCAGCCCCACCCCGAGCAGCCCGCCGCCGCTGCCGGCCAGGTTCTTCTTCGATTCGAGGTAGGCGACGGCCCGGCCGACCCCGCCCCTCGCTCTACTGGTAGCCACGGATCTCCTCGAAGGCCCCGTTCAGGGAACCGTTCCCGTCGGTGGCGTCGAACAACCGGCCCCCGGTGATCTCCGCGATGTGGGACAGCTCCTTGCGGTCCGAGTCCCCGAACAGCACCGCGAACACCGGGGTCTTCCGCTGCGCCTCGGGCAGGTCCGCGAAGAACGAGTCGAAGTGCGCGGCGTCCACGCCCTCGGTGTTCTGCCCGTCCGTCATCAGCACGATCGAGGTGAACCCGTCCGACCCGCTCTTGCCGAGCTGCTCGTAGGCCGCCTCCAGACTGCTGTAGATCGCCGTGCCGCCCTCCGGTTCCAGGGAGCGCACGTCCGCGCGGATCGCGTCCAGGGCGGCGTCCGCCCGGCCCGGCTCGACCACGTGGGTCTTCACCTTCTTCACCTTCGACCCGAACGGCAGCAGGGTGACCTGCTCGCGGTCCCGGAACCGCCGCCCCGTCTGCGAACCGCCCGTCCCGGTCAGCTCGGTCAGCGCCTTCCGCAGCCGCCCGATCCGGTCCCCGTCCTCCATCGATCCGGAGGTGTCCAGCACGTACACGGTCCGCGACGGGCGCCGCAGTTCGTGTTCGTACGAGGCCAGCAGCCCGTCCGCGACCGGCCGGGTGCCGGGGAACGGCAGCTCCCTGCGCGGCTCCGCCGCGAGCCCCGGGGCGAGGGCCACTCCGGCGGTCACCGGACGCCGGAACGTCCGCTCGGTGATCTCCTTCTGGACCGCCGCGCCCCGCAGGTGGTCGGTGAGCGCCCGCCCGGAATCGCGGGCCCCGGCGGGCGCCGAGGTCAGCAGCGTCAGCGGGTAGTCGGCGGTGACCACCCCGTCGCGGGGCCGGATCACGGTCAGCCCCGCCCTGCTGTCCCGGTTCATCGACAGCAGCACGGACTCGTAGTTGACCAGCGCGTCGACGTCCCCGCGCCGGGTGTACGCGGACGCCAGCCAGCCGGAGGACCCGGAGGTGAGCTTCTGCCCGCCGAAGAACTCCTTCAGCCGGGGAGTCACCTTGCCCACGTCCTCCGCGGACAGGGCGGCCTGCGCTCCGGACAGCCCGGAGGCCACGGACACGAGCGCGGAGAACCCGGAGTTGGAGCGCACCGGGTCGGTCATCCCGTAGCCGAGCCGGCCGGCGGCGACCGCCTCGTGCACGGCGGACCAGGTGACCTCCTCGGGCTTCCACCCGAGCCGTGCCACCGCGTCCGCCTTCACCCCGATCGCCACCGGCGAGGACATCACCGAGGTCTCGGAACTCAGCTTCCCGGTCGCCTCGGGCCGCAGCCGCAGATAGTCGTTGGAGGCCAGCCAGATGGCGTCGAACTGCCCGTCGGCCTTCCCCGAGGCGACCGTCTCCACGGCATCGAGCGTCCCGCTCCAGGTCAGCTCCACCTTCACCCCGGTCGCCTTCTCGGCCCCCTTCAGCACCGGCTCCATGTCGGCCAGCTCACTGGAGGCCAGCACCCGCAGCGTGCCCTCCTTGTACACGCTCTTCTCGGGCTCGTCCGGCCCGTCGGAGTCGGAGCTGCACCCGGTGACGCCGACGAGCGTCACCAGTGCCAGGGCCGCGACCAGCCGGGCCGCTCTCACGGCGCACCCCCTTCGAGCGCGCCCGAGGTCCGGGTCCGGGCCAGGTAGGCGGAGGCCGCCTGGAGCTCGCCCGTCAGGGAGTCCACCGTCGCCGCCATCGACTCCGTCGCCTGCACCTTGAACTGGTCGATCGCGTCCAGGGTCTTGTAGATCTCCCCGAACGCCGCCCGCAGGGTCTCCGCTCCCACCGCCGGATCGGCGGCGATCCGCTGGATCTCCCCGCTCTGCGAGCTGAGCATCTCCGCGTTCCCGCGGATCAGGTCCTCCGTCGTCCCCCGCAGCGCGTTCACCTGCTCGACGACCTTCCGCTGGTTGTCCAGCGCCGACGCCAGCATCACCGCGATCCGCAGCGCCGACACCGTCGTGGTCGCCGCCCGGTCCACGCCCTTGATCAGCTCGTCGTTGTTGCGCCGGACCACGTCCATCGCCAGATAGCCCTGCGCGCAGACCGCCAGCTGGGTCAGCAGGTCCTGGTGCTTCTGCCGGACGGGGAACAGCACGTCCGCGCGCATCGCGTCGGCCTGCTGCGGATCGCCCGCCAGCTCGGCCACCCGCTGCTCCACGGCCGCGTCGAGGGCCTCGGTGAGCACCGCGTACTCCTGGAGCTTGCCCATGGTCTCCCACAGCCGGGTCCGCTCCGTGTGCAGCGCCGCGTTGTCCCGGCGCAGCTCGTCCTGGCCGCTGCGCAGCGCGCCGACGATCCGGTTGAGCGTGGCCTGCGAGGAGGCGTACTTCGCGACGTGGTCGCGGAACCGGTTGCCGCCGGGCAGCTTGGCCAGCAGCTTCCGGGCGCCCTTGGCGGGGGTGTCCCGCGGGTCCAGGTCCTCCACGGTCCGGCGCAGCTCGACCAGCGATCCGGCGACCCGGCCCTGCGCGTCGCCGCCGCCGTCGCCCAGTGAGCGCACGGCCCGGTCCAGCATCCGGTTGGACTGCTGGGCGGCACTGCGGACGTCGGCCGCGCCGAGGGCGGTGATCTCGCCGATCCGGCCGGCGAACTCGGGCGAGCGGGTGTCGAGTCCGGCGAGGGAGCCGACGTACTCGGCGGCGCGCCGGGCCATCGTGTCGCGCACCTCGTCCTGGAGCGGGACCAGGCCGGCGGCCTGGTCCCGGCGGACCGGGGCGACGGGTTCGGGCGCCGTGAGGACCAGTGGTGCGTCCTCGGGTGGCGTGAGTGTCATGTGCGTACGTCCCCCTAGCCCTTGGCCCGCTCGGCGAGCTTCTGCAGGATCTTGACGGTGGGTGTGCCGACCTGGTTGATGCCGGTCAGGCTCTGGTTCAGGTAGGCCGTGTGCGGAGCGGTCGCCTTGGTGAACTCCTGGACGCCGTTCTGCGGCCGGAAGCCGTGCTTGACGGCCAGTTCGCGGAGCGCCGGATCGGCGGCGAGCAGTTCCCCGAGTTCCTTCGCCGTGTCGTTCAGCGGGACGAAGCTGTGGTCGCTGTTGACGGTGGTGTCCGGGTAGAGGACGACCATGTCGCCGGCCGGCCGGCCCTGCACCAGCAGCGCCGCGACCTGGGACTCGTACACGAGGACGAGCGGCTGTCCGGCCCCGCTGACGAACTCCCGGAAGGGGGCGTCGGTGCTGGGCGGCTGCTGCCCCTGAGGTGCGGTCAGCTTGTTCAGCAGCGGTGCGGTCGCCTCGATGCCCTGGTCGTCGGAGACGATGGTGTGGCTGTTGGCGACGTTGGAGACCGCGGCGAGGTACAGCGCGCCGGAGTTGGAGGACGCGGGGTCCGTGGACCGGATGAGTACCTTGCCGAGCAGTTCCGGGTGGGCCGCGGAGCCCTTCAGCTGCTGCCAGGTGCGGTCCTCGCGGGCGGCCTTGACGTACTCGCCCATCAGCAGGGTGCCGGTGTTCTTCCCGGTGAGCTTCGCCAGGCCGTTGTCGGCGAGCACCTGTGCGGTACCCGCACGGGCGACCACGACGAGCGGGGAGAAGAACGGCACGGTCTGCGAGCCCTGCGTTCCGGACTTGGCCTTGACCTCCTTGGCCGGTTCGCTGCTGCTCGGGAACGCGAAGTCGTAGTTCTTGAGGGGGAGTTGGTCCATGGCCCAGGAGCCGGACGTCTCCGTCTTGACGGTGTAGCCCTTGGCGGCGAGGGCCTTGACCACGTCGGGATCGGCGAAGAACTCGGCCTTCTCCGAGCCGATCACGCCGTGCACGGTCTTCGTTGCCGTGTGTTCAGGGTCCTGGGGGCCGCCTCCTGCGAGGATGACGGCTACCACGCCGCCGATCAGCAGGACTGCCAGGACGATTCCGAGGATGCGTCTCACGGGGGCAGCGTGCTCGCGGAAACCCACATTCCGCGGCGAGGTGAATGAACGGCAGGTGACGAGGTGGTCCCACTTCTACAGGGGAAGGATCGCGCCATGAGTACGTCGAGTGCGTCGGGCGCGCCGAGTCCGTCGGGTACGCCGGGTCCGTCGAGTACGCCGGGTCCGTCGAGTACGCCGAGATGGCAGGGCTGGTTCACCGGACTGGTCGGGCTGGCGGCGCTGCTGGTCTTCGCGCCGCTGGCCCTGTACGTGTGGGCGGGCGGGTCGGCGCCGCCGGGTGAGGCGTACGAACCGGCAGGTGACGCGGCGGTGTCCGGCTGCCGAATCGATCCGGCAAGCAAACGGCTGCTGGCGGAGGTCGAGGTCACGAGCCGGGCGCCGGGCGCGGGCTCGTACGTGCTGACGGTCGAGTTCCGTCAGGAGCCGCCGTTGGGCACGGTGCAGGCGCTGGTGCGGCTGGACGGGGTCGAGCCGGGCGCGACGGTGCGCGGCGAGGCGGTCGGGCCGGTGTGGCCGGCCGGGGTGGCGCCGTGGTGCGGGGTGGCGGGCGCGAGGTTCACGGCCGCGGGGTGATGTCCGGCCGCGTTCGCGGCCCCCGGCGCGGTCCTCGCGGGCGGCGCGGGAAAAGCCCTCCCGGGAGGGTCATGGCGCCCGGCCCGGGGCCTCCGCGGCCCCGGGCCGGGGCCGTCAGCGGGCCCCGGCGAGGTCGTGCTCGGCGAGGGCTGCGGTGTGGTCGTCCATCTGTTCGGCGGCGAGGATCGCGACGGCGGTGTCGGCGCGCGAGGCGGCCACGAGCAGCACCCGGGCGGCGAGCTCGTGCGCACGGCGGTGCAGGGTGGCGCGGTCCTCGCCGCCGAGGGCGGCGTGCCGGGCCGGCGGGGTGCCGCGGAGGCGGGCCACCTGGGCGGAGATCCGCTCGGCGGCCTCGTCCAGGCCGAGCTCGTCGGTCGCGGCGAGCAGGGCCGTCAGGTGTCCGGCGAGCTGGATGTCCAGCTCCTCGGCACGGCTGCGGTGGGGGATGTCGCTGTGGCCACGGCCCAGGCGGACCGCAGCCGCCGGCTTGGCCCGGTTCGGCTCGTACATGAGGAAGCCTCCTGCGTGGTCAGGAGGCCATCCTACATTGGAATCGGTCTAAAGTTGAGCTCAATCCTGTCGAGGATCTCTGGATTCCGGCTGGAATCCGTGCGGACCCGCCCGGGCCCGTCGGGCCGGCACGGACCCGCCCGGACCCTCCGGGATCAGTGCTGGGAGTACCCGTCGAGGAACTTTCCGATCCGGGTCACCGCGTCGGCGAGGTCCGCGGCCTGGGGCAGGGTCACGATCCGGAAGTGGTCGGGCTCGGGCCAGTTGAAGCCGGTGCCATGCACCACCATGATCTTCTCGGCCCGGAGCAGGTCGAGGACCATCTGCCGGTCGTCCTTGATCTTGTAGACCGAGGGGTCCAGCCTCGGGAAGAGGTACAGCGCGCCCTTGGGTTTCACGCAGCTGATGCCCGGGATCCGGGTGAGCAGCTCGTACGCCGTGTCGCGCTGCTCCAGCAGCCGTCCGCCGGGCAGCACCAGGTCGTCGATCGACTGCCGGCCGCCGAGGGCGGTGGCGACCGCGTGCTGCGAGGGCATGTTCGCGCACAGCCGCATGTTCGCCAGGATGGTGAGGCCCTCGATGTAGGACTCGGCGCCCTTCTTGGGGCCGCAGACGGCCATCCAGCCGGACCGGTAGCCGGCCACGCGGTAGTTCTTCGACAGCCCGTTGAAGGTGAGGCAGAGCAGGTCGGGGGCGAGGGCGGCGGTGTTGGTGTGGGTCGCGCCGTCGTAGAGGATCCGGTCGTAGATCTCGTCCGAGCAGACCACCAGGTTGTGGCGGCGGGCGATGTCCGTCAGCCCGCGCAGCATCTCGTCGTCGTAGACGGCGCCGGTGGGGTTGTTCGGGTTGATGATCACGATCGCCTTGGTGCGGTCGGTGACCTTGCGTTCGATGTCGGCGAGGTCCGGCATCCAGTCGGACTGCTCGTCGCACCGGTAGTGCACGGCGGTGCCGCCGGCCAGGGAGACCGAGGCGGTCCACAGCGGGTAGTCGGGGGCGGGCACGAGCACCTCGTCGCCGTCGTCCAGCAGGGCCTGCATGGCCATCTGGATCAGCTCCGAGACGCCGTTGCCGAGGTAGATGTCCTCGACGTCCAGGTCGATGCCCTTGGTCTGGTAGTGCTGCATCACCGCACGGCGTGCGGACAGCAGCCCCTTCGCGTCCCCGTAGCCGTGGGCGCTGCCCAGGTTGCGGAGCATGTCCTCAAGGATCTCCGGCGGGCACTCGAAGCCGAAGGCCGCGGGGTTGCCGGTGTTGAGCTTGAGGATGCGATGACCTGCCGCTTCGAGTCGCATGGCCTCTTCGAGCACGGGGCCGCGGATCTCGTAGCAGACATTGGCGAGCTTCGTTGACTGGATCACCTGCATGACGGGAGCTTACGGGTCCGTGGCCGCGCCCGCTCGGGCTTTACGGCCGGGTTCGGTAAGGCGTTATGTCCGGGTTCGGGGGATGGGGAGGCGGTGGCCCCGCCTGCCCTTGGAATGGGTGGCCGGACCGGCGCCCCGGCCTGCGGAACGGGTGCGGGGTCGGCGTGCGGGAGGAAGGGGTGTTGTGCTCGTCACGCCGGGGCGGGCACGGCCGGCGGCGGGGGTGGCCACCGGTGCGGCCTCCCCGCCAGTCCCAGAATGCGCCCCCGCGGGGGACCGCGGCAAAGCTGCCCGGTCAGGCCGCGTGGACCACGTCGTACGTCGTCTGGGTGAAGCCCGCGCCCAGTGTGCGGGTCGAGCGGAGGGCGAGGTCGACGTCCCGGTCCAGCTTCCCGAAGAGCGGCAGGCCCGAGCCGAGGAGGACGGGCGCGGTGGTGATCGTGAGTTCGTCGAGGAGGTCCTCGCGGAGGAAGGTCTGGACGGTGACCCCGCCGTCCACGTAGACGTTCTCCGCGCCCTGCTCCGCGAGCGCGGCCAGCAGCTGGGGGAAGGAACGGTGGACGGTGACGCGCGGGTCGTCGGTCTCCAGCGTGCTGCTGAGGACGGCCACGCGCTTGCCCTCGTACGGCCAGAAGCCGAAGGTCAGCACCTTCTCGTAGGTGTTGCGGCCCATGGCGAGGGTGTCGATCCCGGCCATGAACGCGTCGAAACCGGCGTCGCCGGCCTCCGCGCCGCGCTCGGTGAGCCAGTCGATGTCCCCGTCGGGGCGGGCGATGAACCCGTCCAGGCTGACGCCGATGGTGGTGGCCGTACGGAAGGGGAGGCGGGCGGGAGCGGGGACGGCGGGAGCGGTGTGGGCGGGGCCGGGCGTGGCGCTGCTCATGCGGGCGCGGTGTCCTTTCGGTAAGGGGCGAGGGCGAACCGGAGGGCCTGCTTCTGGCGGTCGGCGAGGCCGGCCTCGCGGTCGACGGCCCACAGCATTCCCGTGCCGCTCACGGCCGCCTGGACGGCGGCCGCCAGGGCCGCGGTATCGGTGCGCGGGAGGAGTTCGGCCGCCTCGACGGCCCGGTCGAGCAGGGCCCGGACGGCCTCCGTCTGCGCCTGCTGCGCGGCGAGCGCGAGCCGGTGGAGCTCCGGGTCGGCGAGGTCGACGCAGAGGAAGGCCAGGTGGTGGGCGAAGGCGGTGGGGGAGGCCAGCGGCTCGTGGGTCGCGGCGACCAGCGCTTCGAGGGCGTCCAGGGGCGAGGCGTGCTCCGCCCCGGCCCGGTCGGCGAAGCCGCGGGCCTGCTCGGCGCTGTGCGCGGCGAGTGCGAGCAGCATGCCGCGCTTGGACCCGAAGCGCTGGACGAGGGTGCCGGGCACGAGCCCGACCTCCCGCGCCACGGCGGCGAGGGTGAGTTTCGCCGGTCCGAGCCGTCCCATCACCTCGACCAGCGCCCGCAGGATGACGGCGTCGTCGATCCCGCGCGGACGTCCTGCCATACCCGTGCACCTCCGGCCTTGCCCGTCGTGTCGTGTCCGGTTCACCGGACGCGGCGGCCATTAATGAATGCCTGTGCATTTATTAATGCACGAACGGCCCGCTCCGGGCAATCGCGATCACCCGGTTCCGGTCGGGGCGATGTCGGACCCCTGCGGCAGGATGGGCGGATGAAGGCGCTGAGGATCGTCAAAGGGGATGCCACCAGTCCGCAGGCCAAGGGGCCGAAGCTCATCGCGCACGTGTGCAACGACCTGGGCGGCTGGGGCAAGGGCTTCGTGCTGGCCGTGTCGCGCCGCTGGCCCGAGCCGGAGGCCGCGTACCGCGCCTGGCACCGGGAGCGCAGTCGCAACGACTTCGGGCTGGGCGCCGTGCAGCTGGTGCAGGTGAAGCCGGACGTCTGGGTGGCCAACATGGTCGGCCAGCGGGGGATACGGACCGGCAGCGGGGGTCCGCCGGTCCGGTACGAGGCGGTGGCCCGCTGCCTGGAGGTGCTGGCCGGTCACGCAGAGGACCTGGGGGCCTCGGTGCACATGCCGCGCATCGGGTGCGGGCTCGCCGGCGGCAAGTGGTCGCGGATCGAGCCGCTCGTCGTGGACGCGCTCTGCGCCCGCGACCTGGACGTCACGGTCTACGACTTCGACTGAGGGCGGCGTCTCGGGCGACTCGGGCGACTTCGGTGACTCGGGCGGCCCCGGCGGTCCTCAGCGGTCGACGAGGACCAGCGGGATCTCGCGGTCCGTCCGCGCCTGGTAGTCGTCGTACGCCGGCCAGAGGCCGGTCATCAGGCCCCAGTACGCCTCCCGCTCCTCCGGGATGGCCGTGCGGGCCTTCGCCTGGAAGACCGCCGGGCCGACCTGGAGGCGGACCTCGGGGTCGGCGCCCAGATTGAGGTACCAGTGCGGGTGCCTGTCGGCGCCGCCGTTGGAGGCGATCAGGACGTAGCGGCCGGCGTCCGCTTCCTCGCCGTAGATCAGCGGGGTGCGGACCGCCCGGCCGGAAACGCGGCCGACGGTGGTGAGCAGGAGGGTGGGGACTCCGTGCCAGAGGTGCCCGGCGGCCCCGTCCGTCTCCACGTACTCGCGTACGTGGTCGAGCTTCCAGCCCGGCTGCGGATCTCTGGGGTGGTCCCAGTCCACGTCGGCCATGTGCATGTGGGGCTGCCTCTCCGCGCGTTGGGCGACTTGCGCGGTTAACGACAGGCAACGTCCGGAGTAACGTCAATCATTCCGTTTTGTGGCGGTGATCGGCTTGTATGCCTGGCTTGTGTGCCCGGCTCTCGCGCGTCACCGGGGGCGGGAGTGGGAGTCGACGGTCAGGACGATCTTCCCGACGGTGCGGCCGGAGGCCGACAGCTCATGGGCCTTGCCCACCTCGGCGAGCGGGAAGGTCTCCGCGATGTGCGGGCGGAGCAGCCCCTCGGCGGCCAGCGCGGCGATCTCCTTCATCCCCGCGTGATCGGCCTCCACCGCCATGAACACCGCCCGGAGGCCGAGCCGTTCCGCCTCCTCCGCCAGCACCGCCTCGGCCGGCGAGGCCAGGGACACCACGATCCCGCCGGGCCGCAGCGTGCGCAGCGACCGGGGGCCGTACGCGCCGCCCACGGTGTCGAGGACGACGTCGATGTCCGTGGCGGCGGTCACGAAGTCGGTGGTGCGGTAGTCGATCACCTCGTCGGCGCCCAGCGACCGGACGAACTCGTGCTTGGCGGCGCTCGCGGTGCCGATCACGTACGCGCCCCGGGCCTTGGCGATCTGGACCGCGAGGTGGCCGACCCCGCCGGCCGCCGCGTGGACCAGGACGCGCTGTCCGGGCCGTACGTCCGCGGTGTCGACCAGGGCCTGCCAGGCCGTCAGGGCGGCCAGCGGCAGGGCGGCGGCCTGAACGTGGTCCAGGCCGGCCGGCTTGTGGGCGAGGTGGCGCGCGGGGGAGGTGGCGTACTCGGCGTAGGTGCCGGCCGGGGAGGGATGGCGCGGCATGCCGAACACCTCGTCGCCGGGCCGGAAGAGGGTCACGCCGATGCCGACGGCCTCGACGGTGCCCGAGAGGTCCCAGCCGAGCGGGACGGGCGGGGCGTCGGTGCCGGCCAGGCCACCGGTGGCGCGGTGCCAGACGTCGGTCGGGTTGACCGCGGCGGCGCGGATCCGCACGAGCACCTCGGCGGGGCCGGGCTCGGGACGGGCGGTCCCGGTGACCCGGAGCACCTCGGATCCGCCGAACCCGTCCTGCGTAACGGCCTGCATGGTCTCGTTGGTGTAAGTCCTCGTCATGTGATCAAGGCTGCCGGGCGCCAACTCGCCCAACCAGTGGCCGGAGTGACACGATGTGAACAGATCTGGCCATGAGTGGGACGGGGGGGTGCCTGTGCACCGGGTCGTGGTGCTGGCGCTGGAAGGGGTCTATCCCTTCGAGATGAGCATTCCGGTACGGATCTTCGGCACGGTGGAGGGCCCGGCCGGCGAACCGCTGTACGAGGTCCTCACCTGTAGCCTCGACGGGCGCCCGGTGCGCACCAGTGCCGACTTCACCGTGGCCGTCGAGCACGGCGGCGAGCTGGTCGGCACCGCCGACACGCTGGTGATCCCGCCTTTCACCTGCGGTGTGGGCCCCGACGCGACCACCCGCGACTGGTTGCCGGACGAGCTCGCGCGGGCCCTGGGCCGGCTGCCGGCCGGAGCGCGGATCGTGTCCATGTGCACCGCCTCGTACGTCCTGGCCCGGGCGGGCCTGCTGGACGGGCGGCGGGCCGCCACCCACTGGAACGAGGCGGAGGCCTTCCAGCGGGCGTTCCCGCAGGTGGACGTGGACGCGGACGTGCTCTTCGTGGACGGCGGGAACGTGCTGACGGCGGCAGGGGTCGCCGCCGGGGTGGACCTCTGCCTGCACCTGGTGCGCCGCGACCACGGGAGCGCGGTGGCCAACCGGGTGGCCCGGCTGTGCGTGGTCCCGCCGTGGCGGGAGGGCGGGCAGGCGCAGTTCATCGAGCGGCCGGTGCCGGAGCCGTCGGAGGCGAGTACGGCGGCCGCCCGCGCCTGGGCACTGGACCGGCTCGCCGAGCCGATCGCGCTCGCGGAGCTGGCCCGGCACGCGGGAATGAGCGTACGGACCTTCTCGCGCCGCTTCCGGGACGAGACCGGCATGACGCCGGGGCAGTGGCTGACCCGGCAGCGCGTCGAGCACGCGCGGCGGCTGCTGGAGGTCACGGACCTGCCGGTGGACCGGATCGCGGCGGATGCGGGGCTGGGGACGGGGGCGTCCCTGCGACGGCATCTGGCCGCGGCGATCGGCGTGGCGCCACTGGCTTACCGCCAGACCTTCCGAACAAAGCTCACCTGACCGTGCCGCTCAGCCCTCCCGCTCCGCTGCCGTGGGGCGTGCGTGCCGGCCCCGTCCGGCCGGCCGTGTGGGCAGGCGTGCCGCAGGGCGGCACGGGTGGGCACACGGCACCCCGGTCCCGCGAGGGCTCGCGCAGCCACCCCGCGCCCCGGTCCGGCTGCGGTCCGGGCCCCGTCCGGGCGGAGCTCCGCTCATGGCTGTGCCGGGGCCGGCGAAGCCACCGCCCTGGCCGGGCGGCGCTGCGGCGAAGCGCGCCATGGCTTCGGTGGGGCGGGAGCGAGCCCGTTGGGCGGCGTTCCGGTGTGCCCACCCGTTCCGCCCTGCGGAACGCCTGCCCACACCTCCGGCGGAGGTGCCTGCCCGCACCTCGGCGGAGGTGCCTGCCCGCACCTCGGCGGAGCTTGGCGCGGGCCGCCAGGCCTTGGCGGAGCCGAAAGGCCCGGGAGCGGGGAGGCGCAGGGCCCCGCTCCCGGGCCTGGAGGGCGCTCGGGCGATTACGGAAGGAATCGCTCGATGACGCTCATGCCCTCCTTCTCCATCAGCTTCCGGGCCTTTTCGACCCGCTCCGGAGTCGGGTCGGCACCCGTCGCCATGACGAGGTCTTCCGGGTCGTAAGCGCGGTCCCGCTCGCCCCCGCTGTTCAGCCGGGCCGGGCGGCTTTCGCTCTTGGGCTGCTTGTCCGCTTCACTTGCCATCTCGTACCTCCATCGGATCCCCGGAACCCCATCCTCCGGCCAGCCGTGCATGAACGCACGTCGAACGCACGTCGGACGCACGTCGGACACGCAGCGGACCCGCCCCGCTCAGATGCCCAGGCCCACCAGCACCCCGAAGGCCGCCAGTACCGCGCAGATGCCCAGGTTGACCACCCGGTGCTCCCAGAACACCGCCACGAACTCCCGGATCGTCGCGCTCGGCCAGAAGTACCGGGCCGTCGGCGAGCCCAGCACCTGCCCGTTCACCCCCGCCTTGCGGGCGGTCATCGCCGCCCGGAAGGCGTGGAAGTTGTTGGTGACCACCACGCACCGGTAGTCCGGCCGGTCCGCCTCCATCAGCTCCCGGCTGAAGGCCATGTTCTCCGTGGTCGTCCGTGACCGGTCCTCCACCCGCACGTGCTCCGCCGGCACCCCCCGCTCGATCAGCCAGTCCGCCATCGCCCGGGCCTCCGCGACCTTCTCGTCGGGCCCCCGCCCGCCCGAGGTGAGCAGCAGCGGGACCCGCCCGCCCCGCTCCAGCTGGGCGGCGTGGATCCGCCGGCCCTTCTCCAGCCGGGAGGCCAGCAGCGGCGGCACGCGCTCGCCACCGATCAGGCCCGAGCCCAGCATCACCACGTAGTCCACGTCCCCGCGCACCCGGATCCGCCCGTAGAGGAAGGCGTACCCGAGGAAGCACACGAAGATGAAGGACACGTACAGCGAGAGCAGCAGCAGGGCCAGCACCACCCCGTCGAGCACCGGCGAACCCCGGGTGCCGACCACCACCAGCAGTGCGACCATTCCGTAGATCGCGAGCCCCACCAGCCCGGAGAGGAGGTTCGCGGGCCGCCGGCCCTCCTTGCGGACCATGGTGAGGCCGTTGGCGATCAGCAGTCCGCCGAGCACCAGGATCCCGACGGCCGGTGCGAGGAACAGCAGCACCACCACCGTGACGGCCACCGGACCCGGCAGGTGCCGCAACTGGAACAGCAGGGCCGGGAGCAGGCTCAGGAAGGTCAGCCCGAGCAGCACCGCGTTGCGGAAGCGGCGCCGGTCCTCCCGCACGCTCACGCAGAAGACGAGGAACAGGACCACGGCCGGGGCGAATGCGAGCATGTGCCCATCGTACGAAGGGGGATCAACACCGTTTCGGGCCAAGGCCGGTGGCGGTACGGCCGAAGGGCGTCCGGCGCACCGAACGCCCCGCCAGCACGTCCGTCCGCCGCCCGTCCCGTACGACGAACCGCCCGTCGATCAGCACGTGCGGGATCCCGCGCGGCAGCCGTCTCGGCTGCTCGTACGTCGAGCCCGCCGCGACCGTCCCGGGATCGAACAGCACCAGGTCGGCCCGGTACCCCTCGCGCACCAGGCCCCGGTCGGGCAGCCGCAGCCGGGCCGCCGGACGGCCCGACAGGTGGGCCACGCACTCCTCCAGGCCCAGCACCCCCAGCTCGCGCACGTAGCGCCCCAGGTAGTGCGGGAAGGTCCCGTACGCCCTCGGGTGCGGCTTGGCGCCCTGCAGGATGCCATCCGAGCCCCCGGTGTGCGCCGGGTGCCGCATGATCGTCCGCACGTTCTCCTCGTGGCCCACGTGCTGGAGCACCGCCGTCCCCAGCCGGTCCGCCAGCAGCAGCCGCCGTGCCGTCTCCCAGCCGTCCAGCCGCCGCCCCACGTACGCGCCGGCCAGCGCGGGGTCCCGTACGCCCGACACCTCGACCGTCGACCAGTCCACCGGCACCCCGTGGCAGCCGTCCGAGCCCGTCACCTCCAGCGCGTGCCGGATCCGCCCGGCGGCGGCCGGGTCGGCCAGCCGCGCCAGCAGCGCCTCCGGGCCGCCCTCGTGCGCCCAGCCCGGCAGCAGCGCGGCCAGCGTCGTGCAGCCGGGGGTGTACGGGTACGTGTCCAGGGTGATGTCCGCCCCCTCCGCCAGGGCCGCGTCCAGCAGGGAGAGGAGGTCCCCGGCCCGGCCCGCGTTCTCCGGGAAGTTCATGGTGGCGTGCGCCAGGTGCAGTGCGCAGCCGGCCCGCCGCGCCAGCTCGACCATCTCGGCGTAGGCGGCGAGCGCGCCGCGCCCGTACGAGCGGTGGTGCGGGCAGTAGTAGCCGCCGTAGGCGGCCACCACCCGGCACAGTTCGGTCAGTTCGGCGTCGTCCGCGTACATGCCGGGGGTGTAGGTGAGCCCGGAGGACATGCCGACGGCGCCGTCGGCCAGGCCCTCCGCGACCAGTGCGCGCATCCGGTCCAGTTCGGTGTCGGTGGCGGGCCGGTCGGCCCAGCCGAGCGCCTGCGCCCGTACGGTGCCCTGGGGGACCAGATAGGCGGCGTTGACGGCGATGCCCTGTCCGCCGAAACCCCGGTCGAGCCGGTCGAGGTACTCGCCGACGGTCCGCCAGTCCGGGTCGACGCCGACCTCGTCGGGGTCGCCGTTCCAGCCGGCGATGGCGGTGCGCACCCCCTCCAGGGTCCGGTCGTCGACGGGGGCGTACGACAGCCCGTCCTGGCCGAGCACTTCGAGGGTGACGCCCTGCGCGGCCTTGGCGCTGTGGTCCGGATCGCGGAGCAGCGCCAGGTCGCTGTGCGCGTGCATGTCGACGAACCCGGGCGCGAGGGCGAGCCCGTGCGCGTCGACGGTGACCCGCCCGGCCGGGACCCGGTGGTCCCGCCCGATGACGGCGATCCGCCCCTCGTGCACGCCGACGTCGGCACGGTAGGAGGGCCCGCCCGTGCCGTCGACGACGCGGGCCCCGCGCAGGACCAGATCCATCGGCCGGAAGCCCCCCTCGGCTCGCGGTCCTCCGGCTGGAGGCTAGAAGAACGTCCGGACGCAGTCGGTGACCGTCCCGTCGGGTTCGACGACGGGGATCAGCGGCCACTTCTCGAAGATGGTGCACGGGTGGGCCATGCCGAGCGCCACCCAGTCGCCGACCTGGAGGCCGGTTCCCTCCTCCGTCTCCAGCCAGGCGTGCTGGTCGGACAGCTTGGCCACGGTGATCCCGGTGCCGGGCCGCTCCCGGCCGTCCGCCCCGCGCACGGCCAGCACCTGCGGCAGGCCCAGGTCGTAGGCGATGTCCCGCTTGCCGGCGTTGACGAAGGCCTGGCCGGGGGTGGGGCGGGAGACGACCTGGGTCCACAGCCGGAAGGCGGGCCGCAGGCCGCCCTCCTCGGGGATCCGGTTGAAGGGGGTCAGGCCGGAGTACCAGCCGTGGTCGTGCGAGAGGTACGCGCCGGAGCGCAGCAGCTTCAGGACCGGCAGGGAGAGCTCGGGGACGGCCGAGAACACGTCGGCGACGACGTCGAACCACTCGCTGCCGCCCGCGCTCACGATGATCTCCGTCAGGTCCCGCCCGGCGAACAGGCCGGCCTTGTCGAAGTCGGCTGCGAGTGCCACCAGCCGCTCCAGCCAGGCCCGGACCGTCGTCGCGTCGGCCCCCGGCATGGTCGCCTCGTAGCCGGCCACCCCGCACAGCCGGAGGGTGTCCGCCGCGGCGACCGCGGCGGCGATCGCGTGGCATTCGGCCTCGCTCCGCACCCCGGTGCGCCCCTCAGCGCCGGCGCCGAGCTCGACCACCACGTCGACCGGGCGCTCGGTGTGTCCGCGCAGGGCGGCGTCCATCAGCTCGACCCCGCGCACGGAGTCGACGTAGCAGACGAAGCGGAAGCCGGGGTCGGCGGCGAGTTCCGCGGCGACCCAGCGCAGGGCGGGCGCGTCGACGAGTTCGTTGGCGAGGAAGACCGTCCCGATGCCGAAGGCGCGGCAGACCCGGGCCTGGTGGGGCATGGCGACGGTGATGCCCATGGCCCCGAGCTCGATCTGCCGGTCGAACAGCTGCGGGGCCATGCAGGTCTTGCCGTGCGGCGCGAAATCGAGTCCGTGGCGCTCGCAGAAGGCGGCGAGGGCGCCCAGGTTGTGCTCCAGGGCCTCGGCGTCGAGGGTGAGGACGGGGGTGGTGAACCCTCCGGTGTAGAGGCTGCGCCGCTGCGCGGCCAGCTGCCCGACGGTGAGCCCGGCGGCCTCGGCGTCCGGGGGGAGGCCCTTGAACCGGTGGTCGAGGGGCTCTTCGGCAAGCCGCCGGGTCGCTTCGCTGGCCATTCGGTACGTACCTCCGGGGTGTTGCAGGCGTGGGACGGGCGGACCGTGGTGCGGACGCCGTCACCTGCTGTCTAACACTCCGCCGCCCCCCGGGCAACGTCCCCCGTCCCCCTTCCGGCCCGGCGGCCCCGGCCCGCCACCGCCGAGCTCCACGCGCGCCCCAGGGGGCCTCGTCACCCGCCGGGTAAGGATGGGGCCGAGATCAGTTCAGTCGGGAGACAGGAGAAAGAGAACAAGATGAGCGACAAGACCGCCGTCACGCCCGCCGGCCACCCCGCCCCGCCCGCCCGGTTCTCGCACGGCGTGCGCAAGGGGAACCTCCTCCAGGTCGCCGGCCAGGTCGGCTACCTGCCCGCCGTCCCGGGACAGCCGCCCGCCGTCGCCGGCCCCACCCTGCGCGAGCAGACCCTCCAGACCCTGGAGAACGTCCGCTCGGTGCTGGAGGCCGGCGGCGCGAGCTGGGACGACGTCGTGATGATCCGCGTCTACCTGACGGACACCGCGCACTTCGCCGAGATGAACGAGGTCTACGACGCGTACTTCGCGGAGCACCTCAAGGAGTTCCCGGACGTGCCCTCCGCCCGCACCACCGTCTACGTCGGCCTGCCCGCCGGCCTGCTGGTCGAGATCGACGCCCTGGCCGTCCTCGGCTGAGTCCGGCCGGACGGCCGGCCACCGGACGCGGCGCCCGGCCGGAAAGGGCGCCGGCCGGAAACGGCGCCGGCCGGGGACCGCCCGGAGGGCGCCCCTCCCAAGGCGGGGCGCCCTCCGGCCTGCCGGTGGTGTCGGCCGCGCGTCAGGCACGGCTCACGTGCAGTACTGCGCTTCCTTGCCGATCGACCGGTACATGCAGTCCGCGTTCTCCAGCAGCTGGAGCACCGCGTCCCGGTTCCGGCTGGTCTCGCGCTCGATCACCTCGTCGGGCGGGTAGAACCCGCCGCCACCGCTGCGCGGGTACATCTCGAAGGTGTAGCCGAAGATCTTCTGGTTGCCCCACAGCCAGTCGTCGATCGTCCCGTCCGTGATGTACAGGTCGCTCGACTGCTCGGGGGTGTAGCCGTTGCTGGCGGCCATCTTCTGGCCGACCGCCTTGAAGGCCCCCAGGTCGTCGGCGGTCAGGCCCGGCGCGGTGTCGTTGTACGTCCAGCCGAACGGCCACAGCACGAGCTCGCTGTAGGTGTGGAAGTCGACGGCGGCCTTGATCTGCTGCTTGCCGCCGACCACCCGGCCGCGGACGAAGTCGGAGACCACCTTCACCTCGGGCGCCGACTCGGCGGCCGCCCCGCGGTAGGTCTCGGAGCTCCTGCTGCCGCTGGAGCCGCCGCAGCAGCCCCACTTGTAGTCCCAGTTGCGGTTCTCGTCGGTGCCGACGTACGAGGAGCCGGAGTTCGGCTGCCGGTTCTTGCGCCAGGACCGGTAGGAGCCGGTGGCGATGTCGTACTCGCCGCCGTCCGGGTTGAGGTCCGGGATGATCCAGATCTCCCGGCCGTTGACCATGTTGGTGATGCGGGAGTCGGTGCCGTAGTCCTCGCCGAACTCGCGCAGCAGGTACAGGGCCATCTCGACGGTCAGGTGCTCGCGGGCGTGCTGGTGGTGGGTGAAGAGGACCTCGGGCTCGTTCTCGTCGGTCCCCACGTTGTCGCTGATCTTGATCGCGACGAGGTCGCGGCCCTGGTACGACTTGCCGATCACGCGCTTGCTCATGATGTTCGGGTACTGCGCGATCCGCTGGTCGATCTCGGCGCTCATCTCCGCGTAGTTGTGGTAGCGGGAGTCGGCCGAGGGGAAGTCCATGGGGCTGGCCGCGATGCCGGGGATCGAGCGGTCCGGCGGGCCGGCCAGGGCCTCCAGCTTGTACCCGAGTGAGCGCAGCTTCCTGGCCTGCATGGTGTCGGCGCTGACGACCACCGTGTGGTCGTCGACCTCGTCGATCGAGACGCCGTGGCGGAGGAGCGCGGTCCGGTCGGCCGGGGTGGACGGGCCGTGGATCCGGTACTGGACGATGGCCTCGTCCTGGGTGGCGGTGGACGGTGTCGGGGGTGCCGAGGCCGTCGCGCTCATGCCGTAGGCGGGTGCGCCGAGCGCGAGCGCCAGCAGGGCCGCCGTGACGGCGGACCTCCGGCGGGTGTGTAGCCGCATGCGATCTCCTGGGTCGGGAGTGTGGGGGGTAGGCCGTGTCTTTCGGGATCAGGCCGGGCCCGCGGCGTGCTGATCCGGCCTGATCCGAAAGACACGGCCTGGCCGTGCGGACGCGCACAGCGTGCGCTCCTGACATGGCCCGGTCAAGTACGCCAACCGGCCATCCCCACACATGCCCGCTATCCGGAAACCGCAGCACGCTCCCGGCGCACTACGCCCGTGCGGACGAGGCGGCCTGACGGGGCGACAGCCGACGGGGCCGGCGGGGCCCGCCGGATCTGGCGACGGCCGCCCCGTCTGCCCCGGGGCGGCCGTCCCACTGCAGCGGACCCGGCCCGTGCGGCCGGAAGGCCGCTACGGCAGCCCGTGCACCTTCGGCCCCACCGCGTTCGACCAGGCGTTCCCCGCCTTCGCGTCCCAGTTCGTCGACCAGGTCATCGCCCCGCGCAGCGCCGGGTAAGTCTTCGAGGGCTTGAAGGTGCCGCAGTTCGTCCCCCGGGCCAGGCAGTCCAGGGCGTTGTTCACCACGCCCGGGGCGACGTAGCCGCTGCCCGCACCGCTCGGCGAGGCCGGCAGGCCCAGGCCCACCTGGGAGGCGTCGAGCCCGCCCTCCAGCTGGATGCACGCGAGCGCGGTCAGGAAGTCCACCGAGCCCTGGGAGTACACCTTGCCGTCGCAGCCCAGCATGGAGCCGCTGTTGTAGTACTGCATGTTCACGACGGTCAGGATGTCCTTGACGTTCAGCGCCGTCCGGAAGTACGCGTTCGAGGTCGACTGCATGTCGATGGTCTGCGGGGCCATCGTGAGGACCAGCGAGGGCCCGGCCTTCTGCGACAGCGACCGCAGGGCCTGCGTCATGTAGGTGGAGTTGAGCCCGTTCTCCAGGTCGATGTCGATCCCGTTGAAGCCGTACTCCCGCATCAGCGCGTACGCCGAGTTCGCCAGGTTCTCCGCGGAGGCGGAGTCGTTGACCGAGATGGTCCCCTTCTCCCCGCCGATCGAGAGGATGACCGACTTCCCGGCCGCCTTCTTCGCCGCGACGTCCGCCTTGAACTGCGCGACCGTGTAGCCGCCGAGACCGGCCGAGTCCAGGTTGAAGGTGATCGCGCCCGGCGTGGCCGTGGCGTCGGCGAAGGACACCGCGATGATGTCGTACGCGCCGGGCACGTCCGAGATCCGCTGGACGGTCGCGCCGTTGTTGAAGTTCTGCCAGTAGCCGGTGACCGCGTGCCGCGGCACGGACGGGTTGCCCGGGTCCGTGCCGCCGCCGCCCGTGGTGGTGCCGCTGACCGGCGCCGACTTCGGCCCTTCACCCGCCTGGTTGAAGGCGCTCACCTGGAAGGAGTACGTGGTGGCCCGGGTGAGCCCGGTGATCTGCGCGGTGGTCCCGGTGACCGTGGCCACCCGGGTGCCGTCCTTGTACACGTGGTAGCCGTCGGCCCCGCCCGCCGCGTTCCACGAAAGGGTGAGCGCGGTCTCCGACTGGCCGGAAACGGTGAGCCCGGCGGGTGCGCCCGGCACGGAGGGGCCGGGACCGGTGCCCCCGCCGCCGTCCGGCCCGAACACGCTGAACTCGTCCACGTGGAAGGCCGGCTGCCCGTACCAGCCGTGCGTGTAGACGGTCACCTCGGTGGTGTTCGCCCCGGTGGTGAAGGTGGTGGACAGCTTCTGCCAGCCGCCGCCCGAGCCGGGGGTCCAGGTGGAGACGTCCTGGGTGCCGGTGCCGGTCGCGCCGAGGTACACGTACGAGCCCTGGACCTGCGCGCTCAGCGTGTACGTGGAGTTCGGCTTGACCTTGACGGTCTGGCTGCAGCGGGCGTTGTCCTGGCCGGCCGGAGTGGCCTTGAGGGCGCCGGCCCCGGCGTACACGGGGGAGGCGACGGCGGCGCCGGTGCCGCCGGAGCAGCTCCAGTCGGCGAGGCCCGATTCGAAGCCGCCGTTGCGGACGTTGTTCACGTCGGCGGCCTGTGCGGTGCCGGTCGCCAGGGCGGTCAGACCGGTCACGGCGAGCGTGGCGGCGACGGGCAGGGCGAGGCAGCGTATGCGGTTCACATGGGCTCCGTGGGGGGAGGGGAGGAGGCGGCGCGGGGAACAAGTGGGGGATCCCACGGCCGAGTTGCTCCAGGGTTGGTCCAGACCAATCCTCGTGTCAAGAGTCTGCGCAAAGTGGCCGGAAACGATCGGAGACGGCTTCCCGGTTGTCCGGGTTTCCAGCCACCTGTGACATGTGCTCCCGGCATGGGAATCGGCAAGGCCCTGCCTGACCGGCGACGACGCGGTTATGGTGCTGCGCAGGAGGGATGGGGGCATCGCCGGCGGCACCGGCGGAGCGTCGGCCGCTCACGGTCGCGCAGCGCGTGCGACCTGCGTGACGTACGTACCGGGCGCGTGGGGAGCGCCCACAGGAACGTGCGGTGCACCAGGGGAACGTGCGCTGCGCCTACGGGGACGCCCGCCGGACACGCCCGCGGGCCAGGGGAACAGGGGGATTCGCGTGCCGACCGCCATCGCCGTCACCAGCGCCGACCTGGTGCTGCCCGCCCCCGACCGGCACACCACGCCGGCCGCCGTCCTGCACCCGCCCGACCGGCAGGACCTCGAAGGCGCCCTCACCGACACCACCGCCCTGCTCGACCGGCACGGCCATCTGCTGGTCCTCGTCCCGGACTGGCTGCCCGCCCCGGCCGCCCGCCGGCTGCACACCGTACGCGCCATCCTGGAATCCGACCGGATCGCGCTCCTCCCGGTCGATCTCCCGCCGCTCGGCACCGCCCTGCTGGCCCGTCAGCTCAGCCAGCTCACCGTCTGCGACTTCAGCCCCGGAGTCATCGCCTCCGCCGCCCGGCTGCTCTCCCACTACATCTACGCGGGCGCCGTGCTCGGCACCGTCGCCCGGCTCGACCGGATCCCCGTCGACCTCAAGGCCCACGCCCGCTCCTGGTCGCCGAGCGCCCAGTTCTCCGTACTGGCCAATCCGGGGCCCCACCTGGCCCGGCTCGGCCCCGGGGCGGAACTGCCGCCCGGCCCGCCCTTCGGCACCCACCTCGCCTTCGCCTGCGGCAAACTCGCCGGGGACTGGCCCGCCGCCGAACTCGGGCCCGCCTGGCAGGTCCAGGGGGTCATGGAACACCCGCTGCCCCAGGACTCACCCGCCTGGTGGGGCACACCCAAGCTGATCGAGTTCGCCGCGGCCATCCCCGACATCGGAGTCCTCTACCAGCTCGTCGCCTCCGTCCGCCGCGAGGAATGCCGCTGGTGCGGCCTCGAACTCATCGGCGACCGCTGCGGCTTCTGCGCCACCCCGCTCCAGGCGGCACCGGCGGCGGCCCGCCCCTGACCGCCGCACCCCGCCGGCCCCGCTCCACCCCTCCAGACCCCTGATCCGTTCCGAACGACGAGGTCCACGGCTCATGAACTCACGCCAGCGCCGCGGCGTCATCCTGCTGCTCCTCTCCGTCCTCTGCGCGATCGGCGCGTTCGCCGGAGTGGCCGCGGTGATCGGCGACGTCAACTCCAAGGTCGGCCCCGAGGTGGAGGCGTACCGGGTGAAGAGCGACATAGCGCCGCACACCGCACTGGACGCCGCGAAGTTCGAGAAGGTCACCATCCCCGAGCGCTGGCGCCCCGCGACCGCCGTCACCGACCTCGGCACGGTCAACGGCAAGATCACCCTCACCACCCTGAAGAAGGGCTCGCTGCTCCAGGCGGACATGTTCGTCGACCGCCCGCGGCTGCAGCCCGGCGAGCAGGAGATCGCCATCATGATCGATGCGTCCACCGGTGTCGCGGGCAAGGTCCGCTCCGGGGACAAGGTGAACATCCTCGGCACCTTCAAGGGCAAGCGGACCACCGACCCCGACCGCTCCGTGATCATGGTGTCGAACGCCAGGGTCATCGACGTGGGCCGGCTCACCCCGGTGGAGAAGTCCGGCGACCGCAAGGGCACCGGCACCGTCGACGCCGTCCCGATCACCTTCGCCGTGAACGCCAAGGACGCCCAGCGGGTCGCGTTCTCCGAATCCTTCGCCGAACACGTCCGCCTCGCCCTCGTGGCCCCCGGCTCCGAATCGGCACCCCCGGGCGCCGACCGCTGGTACACCCTCGACGGGGACAAGTGAGGCCGGCATGACCACGACCCGAATCCTCCCCGCGACGGGAGACCCCGAGGCGGCCCGGACCGCCGTCACCCTGCTCAGTCAGCTCCCCTCCGTGGAGCCGGCCCACCCGGTGGCCGACTCCTCCACCCTCCTGGACGTCCTCTCCCGGCTGGCCGCCGAATCGGTGGACCACCTCCCCGAGGTCGTCCTCGTCCACGAACGCATCGGCCCCCTCCCCGCCCTGGACCTCGTCCGGGAGATCGCCCTCCGCTTCCCGGCGGTGGGCGTCGTCCTGGTCACCTCCGACACCGGCCCCGCCCTCTTCTCGGCCGCCATGGACGCGGGCGCCCGCGGCCTGGTCGGACTCCCCCTCTCCTACGACGAACTGGCCGCGCGGGTCCAGGCCGCGGCCCAGTGGGCCACCGGCGTACGCCGCCACCTCGGCGGGGGCGGCCCGGCCGGGAGCGGCGCCGCGGACCGCTTCACCGGCCCCGGCAGCGGCCGGGTCGCCACCGTCACCGGCGCCAAGGGCGGGGTCGGCACCACCTTCTGCGCGGTCCAGTTCGCCCTGGCGGCGGCCGCGGCGGGCCGCCGCACGGCCCTGCTCGACCTGGACCTCCAGGCCGGGGACGTCGGTTCCTACCTGGACGTCCAGTTCCGGCGCTCGGTCGTGGACCTGGCCGGCATCCAGGACATCTCCCCGCGGGTCCTCGGGGACGCGGTGTACGAACACCCGACGGGCCTGGCCCTGCTGCTCGCCCCGGCGGACGGCGAACGCGGCGAGGAGGTCGACGACCGCACCACCCGCCTGGTCCTCTCGGCCCTCCGCCACCGCTACGAACTCGTGGTCGTGGACTGCGGCACCCAGATGACCGGCGCCAACGCCACGGCGGTGGAACTGGCGGACGTGGCCGTCCTGGTCACCACCCCCGACGTGGTCTCCGTCCGCGCCGCCAAACGCATGGTCCGGATGTGGGAACGCCTCCAGGTCCGCAAGCCGGAGGACACCACGATGGTGGTCAACCGCTGGACCCGCAGCACCGAGATAAACCCCTCCCTCATCGAGAAGATCACCCGCACCCGCCCGACCCGCACCCCGGTCCCGGCGAACTACAAGGAACTGGCCCCGGTCCTGGACGCGGGCCGGGTCCAGGACCTGGACGCGAAGTCCCCCGTGAAACAAGCCCTGTGGAAACTGGCCGCCGAACTGGACCTCCTCCGCCCGGCAACGGACGAGCAGCCCGAGCCGGCCGGCACCCTGGCCCTCCGCACCCCGGGCAAGGTGGCCCGCCTCCGCGCGCCCCGCCGCGGCACCCGGGAGGGCTGACCCATGCGACGGGCGCCCGCACTCCGCCGAGACCAGGGCCAGGTGGCGATCGAGTTCGCCGGCATGCTCCCGCTGATCCTGCTCCTGATCGCAGCGGTCTGGGAGTGCGTCCTGATCGGCTACGCCTTCTCCCTGGCGGGCAACGCCGCGGACGAGGGCGCACGTGCGGGCGCGGTGGACGGCGACTGCCCGGCAGCCGTGCTGAGGCACGTGGGCGCCTGGGAGGCGGTGCCGACCTGCGGCCCGGAGGGAAACCTCTACCGCGCCAGGGTCACCCTCAGGATCCCGGTCCTGGTCCCCGGCCTCGACACGGGCCTCACCGTCACCGGCGAGGCCGGCGCAGCCATCGAAAGGGAGAGGGACTGATGCCCGCCTACCCGGAACACACTGCCGCGCCCGGCCCCGAGGCGCCCGGGGCGCAGCCCCGGCGGGTTTCAGGGCGGAGCCCTGTGGGGTCCGGGGCGGAGCCCCGAGGGGGTCCGGGGCGGAGCCCCGAGCAGGGGGCACAGCCCCAGGGGGTTTCGGGGCGGAGCCCCGAGGGGTGTGGGGCGGAGCCCCGGCGGGGTCCGGGGCGGAGCCGTGCGGGGTCTGGGGCGGAGCCCCAAGGGGGTCCGGGGCGGAGCCCCGGTTTCGGGAAGGGGCGGGGAGGGGAAATCGCCCCGCAGGGCCCCACCCCGGCCATCACCCGCCACACCCGCGACCGCGGCCAAGTGGCCCTGGAGTACCTCGGCTTCCTGCCGATCCTCCTCCTCGTAGGCCTCGCCGGCATCCAGCTCGGCTGGACCGCGTACTGCGAGCAGCAGGCCGAGACCGCCGCCCGCACCGCCGCGCGCGTTGCCGCCCGTACGGACACGGACGAAAACCCCGTAGCCGCAGGCATCGCAGCCGGCACGGCAGCCGTCCGCCCGAGCATCCGCGGCGCCACCGAGGTCCGGGTCACCGCCGGCGAAGACGTCACCACGGCCACCGTCCGCATCACGGTGAACTCCATCATCCCCGGCCTCGACATCGACGCACGCGAACGCACAGCCAGCATGCCCAGCGACCGCAAGAAGGGGACCTGACCCATGACCCGCGTACCGGGGCACCGCACCGCCCCAGCACACCGCCGCGGGTCCGGGCAGCGGCCCGCACCCACCCGCCGCCGCCGAAGGGAGGGCCGCCGCCCATGAGCCTCCGCTCCAGGGTCAACACCCCCGACGACCGCCCGTCCCACCGCCCCGGCGAGGACGGCCGCCTCGTCTCCTCCTACCGCGCCAAGCTCCTCGAAGAGATCGACCTCGCCGAGATGTCGGCGCTCGCGCCGACCGAACGCCGCGCCCGCCTCGAACGCGTCCTCGGCCACCTCATCAGCCGCGAGGGCCCGGTCCTCTCCACCACCGAACGCGCCGCGCTCATCCGCCGCGTCGTCGACGAAGCCCTCGGCCTCGGCGTGCTCGAACCCCTCCTCGAAGACCCCACCGTCTCCGAGATCATGGTCAACGGCCCCGACCACATCTACGTCGAGCGCGCCGGCCGCGTGGAACAGCTCCCGCTCCGCTTCGCCAGCCACGAGCAGCTGATGCAGACCATCGAACGCATCGTCTCCGCCGTCAACCGCCGCGTGGACGAGGCCAACCCCATGGTCGACGCCCGCCTCCCCACCGGCGAACGCGTCAACGTCATCATCCCGCCGCTCTCCCTCACCGGCGCCACCCTCACCATCCGCCGGTTCCCGCGCGCCTTCACGCTCACCGAGCTGATCTCCCTCGGCTCGCTCGACGAGCAGATGCTCATGCTGCTCTCCGGGCTCGTACAGGCCAAGATGAACGTGATCGTCTCCGGCGCCACCGGCACCGGCAAGACCACCCTCCTCAACGCCCTCTCCGCCCTCATCCCGGACGGCGAGCGCATCATCACCATCGAGGACTCCGCCGAGCTCCAGCTCCAGCAGCCGCACGTCATCCGCCTGGAATCCCGCCCCGCCAACGTCGAGGGCAAGGGCCGCATCACCATCCGCGACCTCGTCCGCAACAGCCTCCGCATGCGCCCCGACCGCATCATCGTCGGCGAGGTCCGCGGCGGCGAGACCCTCGACATGCTCCAGGCCATGTCCACCGGCCACGACGGCTCGCTCGCCACCGTGCACGCCAACAGCGCCGAGGACGCCCTGATGCGGCTCCAGACCCTCGCCTCCATGTCGGAGGTGGAGGTCCCCTTCGAGGCCCTCCAGGACCAGATCAACAGCGCGGTGAACGTCGTCGTCCAGCTCACCCGGTTCGCCGACGGCACCCGCCGCATCACCGAGGTGTCCATCCTCGACTCGCACGGCCGCGAACCGTTCCGGATCACCACCGTCTGCCGGTTCGCCGCCCAGCCGATCGCCGCCGACGGCCGCGTCCACGGCTGGTTCCAGTACTTCCCGCTGCCGCGCCGCGTCGCCGAACGCCTCTACATGAACAACCAGCCGATTCCGCCGGCCTTCGGAGTCGCCGGCAACGACGACCAGCTCACCACCCGGACCGCCCTGTGACCCTTCCCGTCGCCCTCACCCTCGCCGCCGCCCTGCTGGCCGCCGTCCTGCTCGTCTACGGGCTGCACGCGTACGTCAAGGGCCGCGCCGAACGCACCGCGCTCATCCACCGCCTCTCCGACTCCGGCGAACCCGAGCCGGTCGGCCGCCGGCGCCGCTTCCGCACCGTGGACCGGCGGCTCCGCCGCACTGCGCTGGGCCGCCGCATCGAACTCAAGCTCGCCGCGACCGGCCTGGACCTCACCCCCGGCGAGTTCTTCGTCTACATGGCCGCCTCGGTGGCCGGCGTGTGGATCGTGGCGGCCTCCCTCCTCGCACCGTTCTTCGGCCCGGTGGCCGGCCTGATCGGCCTCTGGTCGGCGAACGCCTTCCTCAACTGGCAGCGGGCCCGCCGTACGGAGCGCTTCATCAACCAGCTCCCCGAACTGGCCCGCATCCTGGCCAACGCCACCCAGGCCGGCCTGGCCCTCCGCACGGCCATCGGCATAGCCGCGGAAGAGCTCGAAGCCCCGGCGGGGGAGGAACTGGGCCGGGTCGCCAACCGCCTGGCCGTCGGCCACTCCATCGAGGAATCACTCGGCGAACTGGCCGACCGCCTCCCCTCCCGCGAGCTCTCGGTCCTCGTCTCCACCCTGGTCCTGTCGGCCCGGGCCGGCGGCGCGATCGTGGGCAGCCTCCGCAACCTCACGATCACGCTCGAACAGCGCAAGGAAACCCGCCGCGAGGTCCGCACCCAACTCTCCCAGGTGACGGTGACGGCCTACCTGATGCCCTTCATCGGCCTGGGCTCGCTCCTCCTGGTCGACGCGATGATGCCCGGCGCGCTGGAACGCATGACCGGAGCCATCCCCGGCCAGATCGCCGTCCTGGTGGCACTGGGCCTCTTCGCCCTCGGCTTCGTCTCCATCCGCCGCCTGTCGAAGATCGAGGTGTGAGCCGGTGGTCGCCCTGCTCCTCGCCCTGGCCCTGGCCCTGTCGGTCCTGGGCATCTTCCACGGCATCCGCCTCTACCGCTCCGAGGTCGCCCTACCCCCCGACCTGGCCCTCGCCCTGGAAGTCGGCTCCACCCGCACCAGCGCCGTCGGCTCGGTGGTCGACCGGATGGGCATCCGCTACGCGCCCCTGGTCCTGCGCCTGATGGGCCCCAAGCGGGTCGCGGCCAAACGCCGCCAGATCGACCGCGCGGGAAACCCGTCGGGCCTCACCATCGACCGTTACGCGGCCCGCCGCGCGGTCTACGGCGCCCTGGGCGCGGTCGGCGCCTTCGCGATGCTCCTCAACGGCCGGCTCTTGCTCGCCCTGGTCATGATCGCCTTCGGCCTGTTCTGGATCGAAGCGGGCCTCTGGTCGGCGATCCGGGTCCGCCGCGACCACATCGAACGCACCCTGCCGGACTTCCTGGACGTCCTGGCCGTCGTCGTCAGCGCGGGCCTGGGCTTCCGCCAGGCCCTGGAGCGGGTCGCGGAACGCTACAAGGGCCCCTGGCCGGACGAGATCCGCATCACCCTGCAACAGATGGACATGGGCGTGAGCCGCCGCGAGGCCTTCGACGAACTGCGTCGCCGCAACGACAGCGAACAGGTCGCCCAGTTCGTCACGGCACTCCAGCAGGGCGAGGAACTCGGCTCCCCGATCGTGGAGACCCTCATCGCGATCGCGGAGGACATGCGCCGTACGGACGCCCAGAACGCGCGCCGGCGGGCCGCCAGGGCGGTCCCCAAAGCCACCTTCGTGGTCACGACGTTCATGCTCCCGGGCACGATGATCCTGCTGCTCGGCGGCTTCGTCTACGGAGCGGACATCGACTTCGGCGCACTGCTCGGAGGCGGCTGATGGCCCGGGTACTCATCGCCGACGACAACCCGGTGATCCGAGCCGGCCTGGCAGCCCTCCTCTCCCGCTACGACGACCTCCAGGTCATCGCCCAGGCCACGAACGGCGGCGACGCCCTGGCCCTCACCCGTCGGCACCGCCCCGACGTGGTCCTGCTGGACGTCCGCCTGCCCGGCGTGGACGGCATGTCCGCCCTGCCGCACCTGGCGCAGCTGGCGTCCGTCCTGATGCTGACGTACAGCCGAGAGCCGGATGTCGTGCGGGAGGCATTACTCCTGGGCGCGAACGGCTACCTGATCCACGGCGAATTCACGCCGGATGACCTGGCCCGCGCGGTCCGCGACGTCCCGACCGGCCTCGCCCACTTCACCCCGACGGCGGCGAGCGCGGTCCTGGCGGACCTCCGGGCACGCGGGTCTTCGCATCCGCAACGAATTGTGGCACAGTCGACGGAGCGAGTCCCCAACCATGCTGTGTTCGGCCTGAGTTCGCGGGAGATGGAGGTAATGGATCTGATCGCGTCCGGGATGTCGAACCAGCAGATCGCCGCCACCTGCTTCATCAGCGAGAAGACGGTGAAGAACCACATCAACCGCATCTTCGCCAAGCTGCAGAGCGGGAGCCGCAGCGAGGCCATAGCCAGGTGGCTGGGAACGATCCGTTCGGGGGTGCCGGGTCATGGGTAGGGGCTGTGCGCACTGGGTCCGCAGATGGGTCCCTGGACCCTTTGCACCCGTGGGTGGCGTTCCGTACCGTCCGCGAGTCGACAGCGGGACCGAACCGGGAGGGGACCCCTATGAGGAACCTCAAGTGGCGACGGCGAGTGGGAAGAGACGAGGGCCAGACGGCCTTCGAGTACCTCGGAATCGTTGTGATCATCGTGCTGATCATCGGCGCGATCGTTGGTACAGGATTGGCCAACGACATCGCCAACGCGATTCAAGATGCGTTGACGGAGATCACAAGCAACTGATTCAGGACCAGGGGCAGGCTTTTCCTGCCTACGTCGTGCTGGTAGCCGGACTGCTGTTCGCTGCCTTCGCCTTCTTCGTGGTGGGCATGGCTGGCGTGACGCGCAATCAGGGGCAGGGGGCTGCCGATGCTGCGGCATTGGCAGCTGCCACGGCGTCGAGAGACGACATGTTTGTCGGCCTGCACCTCGATGATCTCGAACGTGAGGACTGGGAAGACATCCTGACGGGCAATCGCCTGGAGGCGGAGGGCGCCTGCGCAGCGGCCGAGGCCATGGCTGGGCTGAACGACGCCGCAGCCGAATGTGTGGCCCGTCCACCTCGGTTCACAGTGACCGTGGAGACGGACGACGCGGTCGGTAAATCGGTCATCCCAGGGTCTGAGACCACTCACGCCACAGCCAAGGCCACCGCCATCATCGAGCCACGTCGCTGCTCGCTGGAGGCGGATTCCGGTCCGTCGCCTAGCGCCACGCCCACACCTACGCCGACTGACCCGCCTGAAAAGCCGACGCCTGCTCGGATCACCTTCAACTGTGATGGCGAGAAGTTCGATGTGGATCCGCTGGACCCAGGTGATCTGTCCGAGGTGGCAAGAAAGCTGTTCAGCGTCAGGCTGGACGGATGACAGTGCGATGAGAGACAAGGAAGCAGCATCGATGAGTGTTCGGCAGACGGCGAAGGTCCGCATAGGGACGGCTGCGGCTGTAGCGGGCGTCTTGGCCCTGGCGTTGGCCGGATGCGGGATGGGCAATGAGGAAAAGTCGAAAGGAGACCAGAAGCCGTCGGCGGCCCAGAGCCAGCCATCTGCCACACAGAAGCAGGCTCCCACGAGCAATGGCTCCCAATCCGCGGCTCCCGTAATCGCAACCTCGAACGGGCCTTCCGGCATCGTCCTGCAGATCAACTCTGTGGTCCGCGATCAGGGCGGATTCCTCACGATCACCGGGCAGGCCAAGAACACGGGAACCAAGGCGTTTGCGCGGACCTCCGAATGGAGGGGCGCTGAGAAGACGGCCAGCCCCGACTCGATCGCCGGCGCCACCGTCGTCGATCGTGCGGGTAAGAAGCGGTACTACGTGCTTCGCGACACCGAAGGCAGGTGCCTGTGCACTACGGGGATCCCGCGTATCGATCCCGGGGAGTCGGTCGAACTGTTCGCTCAGTTCCCTGCCCCGCCCGCCACCACAACTGAGGTCGACTTCGCGATCCCCACCTTCGCCGCAGCGACCGTGAAGATCTCGGGGTGACCCCATGACCACACGCCATCGCGCAGCCGCCGTCACCGCCATAGCCGGCATGGTCATTGCCGGGGCGCATCTGGTCGGCGCGACCAGCGCGTACGCCGATGATCCGGCGCCAAGCGTGCCGCCAGGGACAGAGCCGATCTCCGCCGCGCCGGTGAAGATCGACTCCAACGCGCCGGGCCTCAAGATGCCCCAGGGCGGCATCCTCGCGGCGCCGAAAGTTCTGGACATCGCCGAAGTGGTCGAAGACCTCGGCGGCGAGGAGCGGCGCCAGGAGACCAACCAGACCGTCATGATGGCGCTGCAAGCCGAGGTCCTCTTCCCCGAGGACAGCGACGTCCTCAACGCCCAGGCCGCCGCCCGCATCCAGGCCATCGGCCAGGAGATCAACCAGCAGAAGGCTGTCCAGGTCCGAGTCTTCGGTTTCACCGACGACCAGGGCAGCTACGAGCACGGCAAGGTGCTCTCCAAGAAGCGCGCCGACGCCGTGCAGCGCGAGCTGGCCAAGACCGTCACCAACCCCGCCGTCACCTTCGACATCCGCGGCTACAGCGAGGACTACCCGATCGCGGACAACAAAACAGAAGAAGGCCGCAAGAAGAACCGCCGCGTCGAGATCACCTTCCCCCGCGGCGCGACCAACTAGGGCGAGCGGCGGGCGCTCCGCCCGCCTGACCTACGCGGGGCGTGGTGCCGAGGGCCCCACGGTGTTCGACAGGGGTCCTTCCGGCACTGCACCACGCCCCGGGGGTACGTCAGAACGCGCCGAAGAGGTAGGCGGAGTCCCTCCGCTCGTCGCTGGCGTAGTACCGCTGCGCCTTCGCGATCACCTCTTCGTGGGTGACGGAGCCGCCGGAGTCGTCCAGTCCGGCGGTCGCGTTCTTGATCGCCTGCTCGGTGGCGCCCAGCGCGCGCAGGATCTGCCCGAACTCTTCGCTGCTGAGCCGGCGGTCGCCGTCCTTGTCGGCGGCGACGACGATGGCCTCGACCCATGGCTGCGCGGTCTTCCGGAAGCCGTCAGGCGTTGAGAGCATCGACTTGGACGTCGCGCGCTTGAACTCCTGCGGGGTGATACGGCCGTCCATGTCGGAGTCCGCCGCATCGGCGAGGTTGTTCCAGAACCGGTCGGCTCCGGCGAGTACGGCCCGGCCTTGGCTGGAGTCCCGGGTGTGGCCGAAGGTCACCAGCACCCTTTCGCTCACCTTGTCGAAGTCGGCCTTGGTGATGACGCCGTCCCGATCTTCGTCAAGGCTGTTGAAGTACGTGTCCATCTTGCGGTGGTAGAAGTCCTTGTCCATGGCCATGCCGACCTTCCGCTCGAAGTGATCTTGCGGGCGAAGCTAGTGGGTGGCCACACCGTCGGTGTTCGAGGCGCGCCACGAGTCCACCCCCAGGTGTGACCGCTCGCCCTTCCCGTGGGTGCCGTGCGACCGCGCTCCGCTGGCCGCCACCCATGGAACAGGTGGTCACCCTTGCCGGCCTTTCGCCACGGTGCTGGATGGGCAGGCGGGACGGGTCCGAAGCCAGTACGAGCGGGCCGACATCGTCAGCGCGACGCCGTAAACGGCGAAGGCGAGCATCCCGATCCAACCGACCAACAGCGCATCGCCCGTGGAGTGGAAGTCGCCGCGCCGCATCGTCACCACGCCGGACGTGGCCAGGGCCAGGTATCCGATCCCCACAACGCCGTACGGGGCGAGCGTGGCAGCGCCGAGCAGAGCCGGGGCGAGCGGGAGCCAGCGCGGTACCCGGCGCCCGCGCAGGAACAGCGTCCAGCGCGGGAAGACCTGCCCCCACGGGCGGACCAGGCCCCACAGCAGGAAAACACCGAGCACGGCCAACAGCGCGGTGGGGTCCTGCCCCCAGGACTCCAGGGTGAGGAAGATCCCCGAGGCGCCGTTGCGCTCCGAGACCGCGAGCATCTCCTCACCGGTGATCCCCGCGAACGTTCCGCCGGACGCCCAGACCAGCTTCATCGCCGCGTACGGGAAAAAGGCCAGCGTCCCCGCCCAGGCGACGCGTTGTACGCGCTGTGGCGCAGCGGACGGAACGTGTACAGCGGTACCGGCGGGCAGGCGATCGGACCGGGCCGTGGCCGCGAGCAGGAGTGCCCCGACCGCCGCGAGGGCCTTGTTCGCAGCGGAGGCGCGGCTGTCCACTCCCTGGCCGAGCATCAGTGTGATCACATCCATCAGCAGGCTGAACGCGGTGATCCCTGCCAGCCCGCAAACCACCCAGAGCAGCACGCGCAACGGTGGCCGCAACCCGTACAGCACCACCGCTCCGCTGACCAACGTCCCCAGCACACCCACCGCCACGACCGCCCAGCCCAGCCCGGAGGTCCCTGAGCCACCGGCGTGGTAGGGCAAGGGGGTCCCGCTCAGCGCGCACGCCAGGCCGAAGCCGGCATACAGCACCGCCCACAGCATCGTTCCCCAGGCCACCCAGCGCGGCCATCGCTGCCACCAGGCGCTCCAGAGCGCCCTTATGGTCCGTTCAGCACTGGTCATGTTCCGAAAGTCGCATCGACCGTGAAGGGTGGCGTCGGCCGCCGGAACGATCTCCCTCCCCCAGCCGGGTGAGTGACCTCTGAGACCAAGGTCTGAAACGGCCTCCAGCCGCTAGAGCAGGTGGTCCGCCTTGCCGGCCTTGATGTCGCGGATCAGCGTCTGGAGGGCGGCAAGGCTGTCCGTCAGCGGGCGGTCCTCCTGCCCGGCGACGGCGATGTAGCTGTTGCCGTCCCCGTCCACACCTATCCGGTAGCAGGCGTTGCCTTCGCCGCAGTACGGCGCTTCCCAACGTACGTCCGGCATCCTGGCCCCTTCAGAGTTCTCTGCTGATCGCGTGGATGAGATCACGCGAAGCTGCTTCATCGAGCGCGTGGTCGTGCATCCAGCCCAAATGGGCCCGGTACTTGGCCAACTGCTCCTCGCCGTGCAGGAACTCGGGCCCGTGTGCGGAGTCGAGCTGTGCGGTGTCGAGCTGCGCGACGGACTCCTCCGTGTAGAGCAGGGGGTGTCCCGCTCCCGGGAACGCGCCCAGTGCGGTGGGGATTACCCGGATGGTGATGTGGTACTCGGAACTCCGGTCGCAGAGTTGGGCGAGCTGCGCCTTGGTGGCCTGTCGTCCGCCGAACTGCATGCGCAGTGCGGCTTCATGGACGTACCCGGTGTACTGAACTGGGTCCTTCCGGTTCAGTACCACCTGCCGCTCCTGGCGGAGAGCGACTCGCAACTCGACTTCCAGCCTGTGCAGTTCCGGCAGAACGGCGTTGAAGATCGCCCGTGCGTAGTCCTCGGTCTGAAGCAGGCCCGGAACGTGGATTGCCTGCACGGTCCACATGTGCGAGGCGTGCCACTCCAGTTCGGCAATGTCGAGAAAGCCCGCCGAGAGCCTGTCGCGGTACTGGTCCCACCAATGGCGCCTGCGCCGGAGGGCCATCCCGATCAGTGCCTCGATGTACGGCTCGTCCGTGCAGCCGTAGTTGGCGGCCAGAGTGCGGAGGCGCTCGGGGCTGAGAGTCCGTACACCGGTCTCGATGCTGGGGATCTTTCCTCGGTCCATCCCGATGAGGGAGGCCGCCGCTTCGGCTGAAACTCCGGCGTTGAGGCGCATCTTGCGCAGTTCTGCACCCAGCCGGACTCGGCGGTACGACGGCAACGTCCTCGGTGACATGGGGGCAGTGTGCACGGTTGCTTTCGCCCGGTCCATTCCTGGGGCAGGCCTCACGGAGTTTGTGGTGGAGGCACCACTTGATGTCCTACAGTCGGTAGCGCACTGCTTACGCACGGCGAGTTGAAGTGCATCGCGTGGTCCTGCCCGCACGCTCCCTCCCCCGGAGGGGCGGGGCCGCGCAAGGGGAGACAGGCCACACACTCGCCGCCATGCCGCACACGAACGGTCCGCGTAGGCCCCTGTGCGCGTCGAGCTTCCGAATCGAACCGTCAACGCCGTCACAGCAGACGTCCCCTGGGAGCCGAAGATGATCCTGCCCTTCACCCACCCCGCCTCCGCCCTGTGCCCGATCGCCCCGGACACGGGAGCCGTCCCGCCGGCCGCATCGCCCGACCAGCTCACGTGCAGCGTGACCCTGCCCGCCGGGCCCCGCGCCGCGGCCGTCGCGCGGCAGACCGTACGGGCCGCGCTGCACGCCTACGCCCTCACCCCGCTCGAACCCGCCGCCGTGCAGGCCGCCTCCGAACTCGTCGGCTCCGCCTGGCGGATGGACCCCGAAGGGGAGCTGTACCTGTCCGTCCGTTACCGCGACGGCTCGCTCCGCCTGATCTCCTACGACGGGCACCCCGAACACGCCCACCCACGCCTCGCCGCGCACTGCGAAGCCCGCCGCCGGGCCACGCTCCGGGTGCTGGCCGCCGTCGTGCGCGACCACGGCGGCGACTGGGGGTTCGGGCCCGCCCGGGAACCCGGTGGCGGGAACCGGAGCTGGGTGAGCCTCCCCGGGTGAAGTGGCACTTCGGTACGGCGCGCGGTGCGGCCGAGGCCCGGCACCTCGCCGCCCTGCCGGCCGTCGGTGATCCGCGCCGCGGTCACCGGTAGCGGGAGACGATCCCGATCACGCCCAGCCAGAGGCACCCGCCGGCGAGCAGCCCGAGGCTTTGGTGGTGACCAGGGTGCTGCCCGCCGGACTGCGCTCCGCCGGGAGGGCCGAATCCAGGGCGGTTCGGAACGTGCCGGTGGTGGTCGGGTTGCCGCCCTCGACGCGGTGGACGACGCCGTCGGTCAGGACAACGTCGAGGGCGTTGTCGCCGTCGGGGCGGACTTCGCGCACGGCCGCGAGGAGGATCTTCGTACGCTCTCCGGACCGCTCGATGGTCAGCAGGTCGGAGCTGAGTATCGCGGAATCGGAGCCATGGGCGAGGACTTGGGCAGAGGTCACGGTCAGTTCGACCGCCACTCCCGTCAGGCGGTTGTACGCGTACGGGATCACGAACGGGCGGTCCGCCCGTGGCGGTTGCCGGGCCGGGTCAGGCCGGGCGTGGCCGGTCGCGCGCGGTCGGCCGATGCGGGCGGACCGCCCCTGAGGGGTCGCCCCGCCCGGCGGATAGGGCAGCTGCCCGATTCGGGACGGGGGCCTTACTCCGCATCGTGAGACGGTGACTGAACGCAAGACGGAAGCCGGGCTCGCGGGCGGCGGCGGTGACGGTGGCGGCGGTGGTGGCCGGCGGCGGGCGGTGCTGCGCGACCGCAACGCGCGGCTCTGCCTGACCGCCGCCCTCATCTCCGGCTTCGGCACATCGGCCCTCTGGCTCGCCGCGGGCGTCTGGGTGAAGACGCTCACCGATTCCGACAGCCTCGCCGCGCTCACCTTCCTCGCCATGTGGCTGGCTACCCCCTTCGGCCCGCTGCTCGGCACCCTCGCCGACCGGGTCCGCCGCAAGCCCCTCCTCATCGGGCTCAACCTCGCCCTCGCCGTCACCCTCACAGCCCTGCTCGCCGTCGACTCGGCCGACAGCCTCTGGGTGCTCTTCCTCGTGCTCTTCGTCTACGGCGCCGCCGGGGTCGTCCAGGACGCCGCCGAGGTCGCTCTCGTCTCCGCCGCCATCGACCGGCGCCTGCTGGGCGACTTCAACGGCCTGCGGATGGCCGCGAACGAGGGGATGAAGCTCGTCGCCCCGCTCGCCGGAGCCGCGCTCTGCGTCCGCTTCGGCGGGGAGTGGGTGGCGATGCTGGACGCGGTCACCTTCCTCCTCGCCGCCTGGATCCTCACCCGGATCCGGGTGAGCGAGCCCCGACCCCGCCCCGCACCCGGTCCGCGCGGCCTACGGGCCGAGACCGCCGCCGGAGTCCGCGCCCTCTGGGGCCGCCCCCACCTCCGGGCCCTCGCCCTCGCCGCCGGAGCCGTCATGGCCGGCGCCGGGCTCGGCAGCTCCTTCCTCTACGCCCTCGTCGACGACGGCCTGCACCACACCCCCGGCTTCCTCGGCCTCCTCTACACCGCCCAGGGCGTCGGATCCATCGCCGCCGGCCTGCTCGCCGGCCCGCTCATGCGCAGGTACCCGCTCCGCACCTACGCCGCCGCCGGAGCCGCCCTCTTCGGTGTCGCGGTCGGCCTGCGCGCCCTCCCCTACGACGCCACCGCCCTCGCCTGCAGCCTGGTCATCGGCGCGGGCCTGCCCTGCGTGATCATCGCCGCGCTGACCGCCGTACAGCGGGACGTGCCCACCGAACTCGTCGGCAGGGCCGCCGCCGGGGCCCACACCCTCCTCTACGCCCCCAACGCCCTGGCCCTCGCCACCGGTCCGGCCCTGGTCGCCTTCGTCGACCACCGCCTGGCCCTCCCGCTCATCGGCGCGGCGGTCATCGCCGTGGGCCTGGCCCTGGCCCCGGCCCGGGACGAGGCGCCGTCAGCCTCGGTCGCGTCCTCCACCCCGACGTCGTAACCGCTCAACTGCCGCCCCGACCTGCGGTGATGCAGCCCAGACCCCAATGGGTTGACCGGGCTCTGTAACAAGTTGTCGATAACGGGCCTGATTCCGGTCGGCGTTGTCAGACCCCTGTCATAAGATCTTTACATCGCACACACCGGGGGACCGCAGCCGGCATCTGATGCCGGCCGTGCTGCTGTGCAGTGACTGTTTCCGCGCAATTCCGCGTTTCCACAGCCTTCCCCTGCGCGTGTCCGATCCGACTTCTCTACGGGGAGAGACTGAATGCAGTTCAAGAAGTTCCTGGGTAGCCGCACGGCCGCCGTCGCCGGTGCCGCCCTGTCCGCGGCCATGCTCGCCGCCGTGTCCGCTCCGGCCAACGCGGCCACGGCCGCCGATGGCATGTCGGACGCCGAGATGATGAGCGTCATCAAGGCCTACTCGGACGCCAACCCGACCGGCCCGGAGAAGGACACGCTGGTCATCGGCGGTTCCCAGGCCAGCATCAAGCAGTACCCGTACATGGCCCAGATCTTCACCCAGGACAGCCAGGGCCGCGGTTACTTCTGCAGCGGTTCCGTTGTCGGCCCGAAGAAGATCCTGACGGCCGCCCACTGCCTCGCCGGCCGCAACGCCAAGAAGACCGTGGTCGTCACCGGCGCCACCCACCGCGCCGACTCGGGCGGTCTCTACGGCGGCAAGATGTACGCCGCCAGCAAGCACTGGATCCACGGCGCGTACAACGCCAAGAAGCTCGACAACGACGTGGCCGTCGTCACCCTCGCGAAGGCCACCGCCGCCAAGCCGGTCAAGACCACCTGGTCCGGCGACACGGCCTCCTACAAGCCGGGCACCAAGGCCACCGCCCTCGGCTGGGGCCGCACCAGCAACAACAGCAACAACCTGTCGCCCAACCTGAAGAAGGTCGACCTCCCGATCCAGTCGAACTACACCTGCGGCAAGTTCTGGGGTTCGACCTTCATCAAGAACCACATGGTCTGCGCGGGCAAGCCGGCCACCGGCCGCGACGCGGGCACCAACACCATCTGCAACGGTGACTCCGGCGGTCCGCTGATCGTCAACGGTCGTGTCGTCGGCATCAACTCCTTCGTCGTCGCGGGCAACTGCGTCTACAAGGGCTCCTACGCCGGCTTCGTGAAGTACAGCTGGTACTCCAAGACCGTCGCGCCGCAGATCCGCTAGTCAGCCCCGCTGATCGGCTCCGCCGATCAACACGGCTCGTCCGGCACATGATCGGCCCTGCCCGCCCTGATCTCTCCGATCAGGGCGGTCAGGGCCGTTCTGCTGTCCGGGAGCGGACGGCGCTCCTGCCCGGCGACCGCGATACGGCTGTGCCCGGCGGGACCGACCCCGCCCGGGTCACCCTGCCGGCGTCCGGTACACCCGCAGCGAGGACACCTCGTACGACATCTCCTCGCAGTCGGGCTCCGGGGCGGGGTGGTAGCGGCCCGCGCTGACCGACAGGTTCACGATCAGGTAGGCCCGCCAGCGGCGGCCGACTCCCGTGCGGTCGTCGAAGACCCGCTTGCCGTTCACCCACCAGGTCACCGACCGCGCCCCGAACTGCACCTTGAAATCGAGCCAGCCGCCGGGAGACACGGTGGTTGCGTCGCGGTGGTAGCGGCCGGCCTGGCGGACGTGGTTGGAGAGTTCCAGGAGGTCGGGGTTGTCGGGGTGGTACTCGAACACGTCGATCTCCTGGTCCCCGTCGCGCCAGGTCCAGATGGCCGGCCAGGCGCCGATCTCCTCGGGCAGCCGGACCCGGGCCTCCAGTACGTCCTCGGTCCGCACCATGAAGGCTTCCTCGCTGCCCTCGGTAGTGAGGAGGCCCGCGTTCCACTTGCCGTCGGGGCGGCGGGTGGCGCGGAAGACGCCGCTGCGGCTGTAGGAGGGGTCGGCGACCAGATAATCCAACTTGTTGTCGCCCGGGTTGACCGGGCCGCCGTTCGGATAGGCCCAGGAGCGGCCGGCGACCCACTGGCTCTCGGAGCCGAAGTCGGCGGTGAAGACCAGGTCTTTGGAGGAGTTGCGGGGGCGGAACCTCTGCACTATTCGCTGGAGCACATCGCAGGTGTGCCCCGAACCGGAACCACCCATACCGGCGCCTGAGGGGCGCAGGGACGGCACCGGCGGGGCGCACGGGGTGTCCTTGACCACCTGCGCCGTACGGGTGTTTCTGCAGGGGATCTTGGTGAATTTCCGTGACCCGGGTGTCAGCGCCGGGCGGTTCGTCCCGCGGTCCTGTCATTGTCACCGGCGAACAGCACACCCCGCCGGTCTCCGGGACCGGAAGGAGAGGGATGAGCAGAGCCAGAGAGGGGGGCGCATGCTGAACGGCCGCAGGCAGCAAAGGCGTGCCCTCACCATTGTCAGCAGCATTCTCCTCGTACTGCAGGCGCTGGTCTTCACCGGACCGGCCCCTGCGTGGGCGGGCCAGGACCAGTCGATCCCGACCGGCAACTACGAGCCGCACAACGCCACGGTGAACCCCCGCAAGCCGTCGCAGGTGGCGGTCATGCAGGGATGCACGGTCTACATCGACAACAACTACGGCAAGGACAGCTTCCCGATCAGGAGGACGTCCACCCTCG
Source organism: Streptomyces sp. NPDC043853 (assembly GCF_056436025.1). Lineage (NCBI taxonomy): Bacteria > Bacillati > Actinomycetota > Actinomycetes > Kitasatosporales > Streptomycetaceae > Streptomyces > Streptomyces sp. NPDC043853. Next base: position 61,146 of record NZ_JBWKDJ010000014.1, on the reverse strand, counting down.
CGCCGTGCAACGGTGACCCGTCCCTCGCCTTCGACTCGACGGGGCGGCTGTTCGTCACGCACCTGTCGAGGTCGACGGTCCTGAACAACACCGGCAACCTCGGCGTGGGCGTCGCCGAGATCGCCGACCTCACCACCACCGGGACCCAGACGTACACCCCGGTCCGGGTCAGCCAGGACAGCGCCATCAACCACGACAAGCAGTGGCTGGTGGCAGACGCCAACCCCACCAGTCCTTTCCGGGACAACCTCTACATCGTCTGGACGCACCTGACGAACCCCAGCCGGATCCTCTTCTCCCGCTCCGAGGACCACGGCGTGAACTGGTCGACGCCGCGGGTCATCTCCGCCAACGGCGAAGGGTTCGTCTGGCCCTCGCATGCGGCCGTCGCGGCGAACGGCGACCTCTACGTCGCCTACCACACCCACACCTGCGGCGCCGCGGACACGGGCACGGTGCAGCTCCTGCGGGACGGCACCGGCGGCGACGATTTCGCGGCGGGCGACGTCCTCCAGAAGCACGCCGCGTTCGACGCCGGCGATGCCACCGTGACCTGCAACCGGCAGGACAACTCCGGTGACGAGATCCCCGGGACCGACTTCTGGCTCCAGGGGTCTGTGCAGCCGTGGATCCTTCCCGACCCCGTCCGGCCCGGCCACGTCTACGTCGTCGCCAACGACGACCCCGACGATGACTTCGCGCACGAGGACGACGCCGACGTCGTCATCGCGCGTTCCACCGACCACGGCGTGAACTTCGCCCACAGCCGGGTGGACCACACCCCCGGGCAGAGGTTCTCGGTGATGCCCACGGCCCACATCGACCAGGACGGCAACATCGCCGTCCAGTGGTACGACAACCGCAGCGGTGAGACGAACGGCGGCACCGGGCCGAACGGGAACGACAACTTCCTGCTGGAGGTCTACGGCACGGCCAGCCGCGACGGCGGGCAGACCTGGTCCCCGGACTTCCGGATCAGCGACGCCCCGTTCGACCCCGACACGGGCGCCCCGTGCCGGTTCGGATCTCCCGTCCCGCCGTGCCAGGAAGCGCCCGGCGACGCCGAACAGACCCTCCGCATCGGTGAGTACAACGGGATCTGGACGGCCGACGGGATCGGCTATGTGACCTGGACCGGCAACACCACCCCGCCGGTTCCCGGCACCAGCCCTGCCGCAGGCGCCCAGACCACCTACTTCGACACTTTCTCCCTCCTCGGAGCCTTCCCCGACACGTTCGAGCCGAACGAGTCCATCGACACGGCCGTGGCCGCCGCCCTCGGCTCGGACGACCGGTTCAACCAGGGCCGGCTCAGCCTGCACAGCGCGACCGACGTCGACTTCTTCCGGGTCGTGCCCCGGCACACCGGGCACCTGACCGCCGAGATCGCCTTCAACGAGGTCATCTCCGAGCTGTGGGTCCACATCTACGACAAGAACGGCAACCGGGTCGGCGCCGGCACCACGAACCGCATCCGCAAGGGCAGCTCGACCAACCGGTTCGCCATCCCGGTCGTCAAGGACCAGCCGTACTTCGTCGTGGTCAGCGACGTGGGCGTCACCGACCCGACCAAGCCGGGCGACGCCTCGCCCACCGACCCGCCGCAGGCGACCTACGACCTGAGCATCGTCAACCGCGAGGCCCCCGAACCCTTCGGCCTCGACCTCAAGCGGGAGTCCGACTCCGGCCGCTTCGACAACGACGACGTCACCCGCATCACCGGACCGGAGCTCTTCCTCCGGGTGAACGACGCCGACCTGCGGGCCGACGGCATCCAGCTGTCCCCGGAGAACAGCACGAGCACCCTCACCGACGACGCCCCCGGCTACAAGGTGGCGGTGGAGGTGGACGGCGAGCGCGTCGGCTTCGCCCAGCCCGTGAGCCCGGCCCTCAAGCCCGGCCTGTACGAGATCGACCTGGACCCGGTGCTGGAGCAAGGCGAAAACCTGATCACCGCCGAGGTGATCATCGTCGACCCGTCCGACGACCCGGCCCCCGGTACCGGCCACGTCGTCGGCTCGGGCCCGGAGAGCGCGCACCGTCTGTCGGTCACCCTCGACACCATCGCCCCGTCCGCCCCGGCCGCGGCCCCCGACCTGCTGTCCTCCAGCGACACCGGTGGCAACAGCATCGACAACATCACCACCCTCACCACCCCCGCCTTCCAGGGCTCTTCCGTCGAGCCGAACGCGCTGGTACGGCTCACCGCCGACCCGCCCGGCGCCGTCGGACCCACCGTGGTCGGCAAGGACACCGCCACCTCGGCCGGCGAGTACGAGGTCGTCAGTGACGCCCTCGACGACGGCACGTACGGCTTCGCCGTGCGCCTGGAGGACCTCGCGGGCAACGTGAGCTCCCCGTCCCCCACCCTCCCGGTGACCATCGCCAACCAGTCGCTCACCCTCACCGGCGCCACCGCCGACCTGGTCGTCAACGTCGACCAGAACAGCGTGACCGGCTACCCGGGCATCCCCGGCGGCTTCGTCGGCATCCGCGGCATTCCCGTGGTCAACCTCGACGCGGCCAACCGCCGGGTCACCATCCAGGGCGGAGCCGGAGACGAGTCACTGGCCTTCACCCCGCTCACCGCCACCAGCGGCCGGCTGGTCCGCTCCAACTCGGCCCAGGTCATCAACCTCACCAACGTCACGGGCCCCGTGGCGGTCAACCCCAACGGCGGTGACGACGAGGTCACCATCATCGGCACCACCGGCGCCGACTCGGTCTTCGCCACCGTGGACACGCTGACCGCGCTCCGGGTCCAGGGCCTGCTGGCCCTGCAGATCAACACCCCGCAGACCGAGCGGATCGGTGTCGACGCCCGCGGCGGCAAGGACATCATCGACATCAGCGCCCGGAACACGCTGAGCGCACTGCTCACCGTGAACGGCGGCCCGCCGGCCACCGCATCACCGCCGCAGGGCGACACCCTGGTCGTCCGCGGCACTTCGCCGCAGGACCAGCTGCAGAACGCCCCCGGCGGCCCCAACTCCGGCGAGGGCTCGGCCTTCATCCGCTACCCGCAGACGACCGGAACCGAGACCCGCGTCGACTACACCGGGATCGAGCGCGTGACCCTCGACAACCCGTAACCCGAGAAGCATCCACCACGGCGCCTCGCCCCGGCACCCCCGGGGCGGGGCGCCGTCGCGTGCTCAGAACCCCGAGGCGTCGAGCAGCAGCGCGGCCGTCTCCCCGGCCCGGAGGGCGGGCTCGCGGCCCGGGGAGAAGGCGGCCACCACCGTCGCGCCCTCGACCAGGATCAGGAGCTGATCCGCCAGCTCCGCCCTCCCCTCCGTCAGATCCAGGAGCAGGGAACGGAGTTCCGCCTTGTGGGTGCGGACCACCTCCGGCGCCGCCGCGCCCAGCTCGCCGTAGGCGTTGAGGAAGGCGCAGCCGCGGAAGCCGGGCTCGGTGAACCAGTCCGCCAGCCAGTCGAAGACGGCGAGCACCCGCTCGCGGGAGTCCGCGGGGCGGGTCGCCGCGGCCCGCAGGGAGTCCGTCCAACGCCGGTCCCGGCGCTCCAGATACGCCGTGACCAGGGACTCCTTGGCGGGGAAGAGCCGGTACAGCCGCTTCAGTGGCAGCCCCGAGGCGGTGCGGATGCGGTCCATGCCGACGGCCTGGACCCCGTGCGCGTAGAACAGCTCCTCCGCCGTGTCGAGCAGTCGGGTCCTCGCCTCGTCGTCGTCCATGAAGGCAGCCTAGCCCGAATCCCCTTGCGGGGAGAACGCCCGTTCTCATATCGTCACCCCCAGTGCGAGAACGGCCGTTCTCGCATCGTGAATCGTGTACCCCTCGTGCCCGAAGGGACGGAAACCATGACCGCGACCCGCCCGCCGCTGCCCCCGTTCACCGAAGAGACCGCCCGGGCCAAGGTCCAGGCCGCCGAGGACGCCTGGAACACCCGAGACCCGGACCGGGTCGCCCTCGCCTACACCGAGGACTCCCGGTGGCGGAACCGGGACCGCTTCCTCCAGGGCCGCGAGGAGATCCGCGCCTTCCTCGCCGAGAAGTGGGCGCGCGAACTGGACTACCGCCTGCGCAAGGAGCTCTGGTCCTACACCGGCAACCGCATCTCGGTGCGGTTCGAGTACGAGTGGCACGACGCCGCGGGCCAGTGGTGGCGCAGCCACGGCAACGAGCAGTGGGAGTTCGCGGACGACGGCCTGATGCGCCGCCGCGAGGCCAGCATCAACGACATCCCCATCGCCGAATCCGACCGCCGTCTCGGCGGCCGGTAGCCCCCACCGGTGCTCACCGACCCGCTGCCGGCTGCGGCCGGTAGCCCTCCGCTCGCTACGGGTTGCGGGCCCGATGGTGTCACCCGATAGTGGGAATGGCCGCCGCACCCGCACCGGCGAACAGCGCCGGACCCGGCCCCTCCACCCGCGACTCGCATCCGTCGCGCGACGGGAACCCCGGCGAGAGCGGCCGCACCCCATGGTCACCGCCCGGCACGGTGAAGTCCGCCCCGTGCCGGGCGGTTTGATCCCGGATCAGGTCGTTCAGCCGTCTCCGCACCGAATCCAGCCACGGCAGGTCCGCTCTGGCCACCGGGCCGTACACCCGTGCCGGGCAGCCGTCGGGCATGGGGGTCCTCCCCCTGGCTTCGCCGGGGGTACCCCCACCTGCTCGAGCGAAGTCGAGAGCCTGGGGGAGTGTCACGGCCGGATAGCCGGACAGCGCCGGCCTCTCCCCGGGGCGGAGCCGCCGGAGTCCGTCCAGCAGCGCGGCGTACTCGGCGTCCAGATCGGCGAACCGCTGGGACAGCCAGACCGCCCCCTCGCCCTCCGTGAAGTACTCCGTGCAGGGCGCTCCCAGCCCCAGCGCGACCCTGCCGCGCTCCCGGCACTCGCCGACGATCTCCTCGAACCCGGACGGCGCCTGCGGCGGCGGCCCGGCCGAGGCGGGCGTGCCGGCCGCGACGAGCGCCGCCGTCAGCGCAAAGGTGATCAGGGCGGATGCGATCGCGGCAGGTGCGCTCAGGGCAGGTGCGCTCAGGGCTGCAGGTGTGTTCAGGGCTTTCCGCATGGCTGTCCCCTTGGGTGAGCGGCCGGGACCTCCCCGGCTCACGTCACCAAAGGTAGCCAATTCGACTACGGAGCGTAATCACCCGAACGGGTGCTACCGGTTCCCGACCGCGGTCGCCCCGCTCCGTCACCTCGCTCCTCCGGCTCGGCCGCCACCAGCGCCAGCAGCCCGGGGAAGCGCCGCTCGATCTCCTCCCACCGCAGGCTCGCCATCCGGCTGTTGCCCCGGTTGACCTGCCGGATCAGGCCGGCTTCGCGGAGCACCCGGAAGTGGTGCGTGGTCGTCGCCTTCGAGACCGGGAGTGCGAAGGAGCTGCAGGTTCGCGCCGTATCGCGCGGTGCGGCCGCCAGTGCCCGCACCACGCCGCGGCGCAGCGGGTCGGCGAGCGCGGTCAGCACCGCACCGAGCGCGATCTCCTCAAGGGCCGGGTGGCCCTCCTCGTCGGGCATCTGACATCTCCTCAAGGTATGGCTTGCATCGTACCTGGGGGGCTTGTAGCGTCCGGCAGGTACGAAAGCGATCGTACCTGTGGAGAAGGGGGACCACACCCATGGACCAGCCGTTCACCCTGGTCGGCTTCGCCCGGCCCAAGCCCGAGCGCGTCGACGAACTGCGCGCCGTACTGGCCTCGTTCGTCGAGCCGACCCGCCAGGAGCCGGGCTGCCTGGAGTACCACTTCCACGAGGACCGCGCCGAGCCCGGCGTCTTCGTCTTCTACGAGGCCTGGCGCTCCGAGGCCGATCTGGAGGCCCATCTGGCGCTGCCGCGCATGCAGGAGTTCTGGGAGCGGCGGATGGACTACCTGCAGACCGACTTCGACATCCGCTTCCTCGACATGATCAGCCCCTATCTCCGGGACCGGGTGCCCGCTCCGGGTGGTGCGCCTGAGTGATCAGGTCGATCGCGACGGACAGCGTGGCCTGCCGCTTCTCCTCCGGGTCGCCCTCCACGTGCTGGAGGAAGATCATCCCGGCGTGCATGGTGAACAGCGCGCTTATGCATCGCACCTGATCGGTCAACGGGGCGTCGGCCGCGCGCAGCAGGTCCACCATCGCGAACATCCGCTGCTTGAAGGTCTCGCCGATACTCAGCTCGCGCAGCGTCGCCTGGTTCTCCTGCATGAACCGGTACAGCGGGGAGGCGAACGACAGCGCCTCGCTGTAGCGGCGGAGTATCTCCTCCTTGGTCTCCAGGGTCCGGGGCTGCTCCTCGGCCCAGGCGATCAGCTCGTCGATGGGCCTGGTCAGGTCCTCGAAGAGACTGATGATGATCTCTTCCTTGGTCTTGAAGTGGTAGTAGAGCGCTGCCTTCGTGACCTCCAGGCGCTCCGCGATCTCGCGCAGCGAGGTCTTCTCGTACCCCTGCTCGGCGAACAGCTCCAGCGCGACGTCCTGGATGCGCTGGCGCGTATTGCCTCTGCGCGTGCTGGACATGGCTCTCCCCACTTACTTACTTGACGCCCGGCTAGTTACGGGTCTACCTTCCCCAGTGTAGTGAACTAGCCGGGCGGCAAGTAAGGGTCCGGCGGGCGGATGCGGCGGGGACAGGGGAGTGGACATGAGCGACACCGTGATCAAGGGGGCCTCGGCGGAGGAGGTGAAGCCGCGCAGCGTCCGCGTCGTCCTGCTCGCACTCATGATCGCGATGCTGCTCGCGATGCTCGACAACATGATCATCGGTACGGCGATGCCGACGATCGTCGGCGAGCTCGGCGGCCTGGAACACCTTTCCTGGGTGGTCACCGCCTACACCCTCGCCACCGCCGCCTCCACCCCCATCTGGGGCAAGCTCGGCGACATGTACGGCCGGAAGGGCTCCTTCCTCACCTCCATCGTCATCTTCCTGATCGGCTCCGCGCTCAGCGGCATGGCCCAGGACATGGGCCAGCTCATCGGCTTCCGCGCGATCCAGGGCCTGGGCGCCGGCGGTCTGATGGTCGGTGTCATGGCGATCATCGGCGACCTCATCCCGCCCCGTGAGCGCGGCAAGTACCAGGGCATGATGGCCGGCGTGATGGCCCTGGCCATGATCGGCGGACCGCTGGTCGGCGGCACCATCACCGACCACATGGGCTGGCGCTGGTCCTTCTACATCAACCTGCCGCTCGGCGCCGTCGCGCTCGCCATGGTCACGGCGGTGCTGCACCTGCCGAAGAAGGACACCGCCAAGCCGCGGATCGACTACCTCGGCGCCGCCCTCCTCACCGTCGCGATCACCTCCACCGTGCTCGTCACCACCTGGGGCGGTATCGAGTACGCCTGGGGCTCGGCCGAGATCATCGGCCTCACCGTCCTCGGCATCGCCGCCACCCTGGCCTTCCTCTACGCCGAGACCCGCGCGGCCGAGCCGGTCATGCCGCTGCACATCTTCCGCAGCCGCAACTTCACCCTGATGTCCGTGATCGGCTTCCTGACCGGCTTCGCGATGTTCGGCGGCGTGCTCTACCTGCCGCTGTTCCAGCAGTCCGTGCAGGGCGCCTCCGCCACCAACTCCGGCCTGCTGCTCCTGCCGATGCTGCTGTCCATGATGGCCGTGTCCCTGATCGCGGGCCGGATCACCACCAGCAGCGGCAAGTACAAGCTGTTCCCGATCATCGGCGGCGCGCTGATGGTGCTCGGCCTCTACCTCCTGGCCACCATGGACACCGGCACCTCCCGGCTGGTCTCCGGCGTCTACATGGCCTTCCTCGGCGCCGGCCTCGGCTTCCTGATGCAGATCACCATGCTGGTGGCGCAGAACAGCGTCGAGATGAAGGACATGGGCGTGGCCTCCTCCACGGCCACCCTCTTCCGCACGCTCGGCGGCTCGTTCGGCGTCGCCCTGATGGGCTCGCTGTTCACCAGCCGGGTGCAGGACACCATGACCGACCGGCTCGGCGAGGCGGGCGCCAACGCCACCGGCGCCTCCGCCCAGCTGGACGCGGCCAGCCTGGCCAAGCTGCCCGAGGCGGTGCGCGAGGCCTACCAGCACGCGGTGGCCGCCGGCACCCACTCGGCCTTCCTGCTCGGCGCCGCCGTCGCCGTACTCGGCTTCCTCGCCGCCTGGTTCGTCAAGGAGGTCCCGCTGCGCGGGGCCGGCCCGGCCGCCGCCCCCGAGGACAAGGCCCCCGCGGATTCCTCCGGCGCACCGCTCCAGGAGCCGGTCGCGCACTGAGCCCGCCCGCACCCCACGCCCGGGCCCCCGGTGGATGGATCCACCGGGGGCCCTCGCGTTCCCGCCGGAGTGTCCCCGCCGCCGGTACGCGGCACCGGGTGTTTCCTGGTCGGACGTACGCACGTACGCCCCCGCGCCCGCACGCCGACGGAGGGCGCCGACCAGGAGGGCACCGCACCGTGACCATCGCCCCGGCCAACCTGTCCGACCCGACCGTGGCGGCCTTCGTCAAGGCCGTCAACGCGCACGACAAGGAGGCCTTCCTCAAGGTCATCACCGCCGACGCGACCATGTCCGACGACGGCTCGGACCGTGAGCTCCAGGAGTGGATCGACAAGGAGATCTTCGACACCGGGGGCCACATGGACGTCCAGAAGGAGTCCAACGGCGGGCACACCCTCGTCGTCAACTACCGCAACGACACCTGGGGCGAGATGCGGACCCGCTGGCACTTCGTCATCGCCCCGGGCGGCGAACGGATCAGCCGCTTCGAGACCGGCCAGGCCTGAGCCGCCGGACGTCCTGCCGGCTGCCCCGCCCGATGTCCTGCCGGGCAGGACCTGGCGGTCAACCCGGCGGCTCCCGTACGGGTGAATGCGGGTCCGGTGTCGTTCCGGGCCCGCGGAACGTCCCGTTGGTCCGGGCATGAAGCGCACCCGGATCGCCGCTCTCGCCCTCGTCACGACGGCCGGGGCACTCGCCCCCGCCCTCGCCTCGGCCGCCGACCAAGCCTCGTACCTCCAGGACCCGGCGGGCGACGGCAAGGCCATGAAGAAGCTGTGGACCAAGGACAAGGAAGGCAACGAACACAAGGTCGAGGGACAGGCCCGGTTCCACCCCGGGGTCGTCTACACGATGACCGAACGCAAGGGCGGCGGCGGTGACCACCAGGGCGACTGGGGCACCAAGACCCCGGACCCGGAGTCGCTGGCCTGGGAGCCGAAGTTCGAGTTCGGGTGGGCGGTCTCGGACGCCAAGCTGGTGAAGGGGGGAGCCATCACGACGAAGGGCGGGAAGCACCCCGTCGAACTGCGCGGGGTCCTGCGGAGGGCGGACGGCACCACGGTGGCGGAGGTGCGCAGCAGCGACGCGAAGCGGCCGGCCACGGGCCGGGCCACGCTGCCGGGCGGGAAGCGGATCGCCTGTGACACCGGGGAGTACACGGTGGAGTGGTCGGTCACCCGGACGCACTACGGCACGGTGGGCGGAAGCATGAAGTGGAACGCGGACTGCACCAACCACCGGACGGCCTTCCGCCAGGCGGGCGCCGGCTGAGTCCGGCGCGAAGGGCCCGTCGCCCCGCGCACCTTGTGGGTGCTGTGGCGGGCGACCGGGCCGCGGCTCCGGGTCGGGAGTCGTGCCAGCCGTGCTGCCGCACGGGATGAGGCGCGGCGGCGGGTACTGCGGGTACTGCCGGTGCTGCGGGTATTACGGGTACTGCGGGTACTGCGGGTATTACGGGTACTGCTTCGTGCTCGGTGGTCCAGGCGGGCCCTACAGGGGGGCGGGTCCGGGGACCTCCGTCCTGCTCAGGGCTTCTTGGCCTGCTGGCGCGACTTGTTCGCGATGTCCTCCAGGACCGCCTTGGGGTCGGCGGCGGGTTCCACCGCACGCCCGATGTTGCGCTTGATGGTGTCGCTGACCGTGACCCAGTTCGGGTTGTTGACCGGGTACAGCTGCGCACCGCGCAGGGCGGCGAGGAAGGCATTGTCGTTCGCGTCGATGGCGCTGCCGCTGCCCGAGGCGGAGCGGGTCGCGGTGACCGTGGACGGCAGCAGGTGGTACTGCCCGGCGAATTCGGTCAGGTTCTTGTCCTGGTAGATGTAGTCCAGGAACTTGCCGATCTGCTGCTTGTGTTCGTTCTGGTTGAACGCCACCATCCAGTCGGCCACGCCGATCGTCGGCGGGGTCTCCGCCGGGCCGGTGAGCGTGTCGTTGACCGGCATCGCGACGGTGCCGACCGAAATGCCCTTGGCCTTCGCCTCGTGGTAGAGCGAGGGGTAGCCGTTGAGCATGCCGACCTCACCGCGCAGGAACGCGGCGAACGCGTCCGCACGGTTGAGCTTGCCCGGCGCGACCGGACCGACCAGGCCGGGGCCGACCAGGTTGTCCTTGATCCACTGGAAGGCGGCGACGTTCTGCTCCGAGGCGAGCGCGTAGTTGCCGCTCGTGTCCACGTAGCCGCCGCCGTTGCTGAGCTCCCAGATCAGCGCCTCGGCGTGCGCCTCCTCGGGACCGAGCGGAAGGGCGTAGGGATACCGCACGCCCTTGGCCTTCAGCTTTTCGGCGGCCTGCCGCAGTTCCTTCCAGGTCTTGGGCTTGTTCACCTTGGCCGCCGTGAACAGGCCCTCGTTGTAGAAGAGGAGACGGCTGCTCGCCACGAACGGCAGGCCGTAGAGGGTGTTGCCGATCGACCCCGCCTCGGCGAGCGGCTGCAGGAAGTTGGCCTCGGCACGGACCGAGAGCAGTTCGTCCGCCGGATAGAGCTTGCCCTCGGCCGCGAAGTCCGAGTACGAGCCCATGAGCGCCATGTCGGGGGCCTTGCCGTCGTTGACCATACGGCTGACCTCGCGGTCGATGTCCGCCCACGGCAGCAGCTTCACCTCGACCTTGATGCCGGGGTGTTGAGCGGTGAACTCGTCGGTCACCTTGTCCCAGTAGGTCTTGGAACTGGTCTGGGGTGTGGTGCCGTATTCGGCGGCGACCAGCTTGAGGGTGGCGTCGTCGCCATCGCCGGAAGTGGAGCCGCAGCCGGAGAGCGTGAACAGGAGGCCGAGTGCGGCCGAGGTCGCCGCCGCCCCGAAGAGTCTTCGTCGCACGGGTGAATTCCCCTGGTTTTCTTTTGGTTACTTATGAGTTACTCCGGGGCCCGGTGTCCTGGCGTGACCCGAGGTGGCCCGATGGCCGGAATTCTCTCGCGACAGGGGGGTCGTTGATTCCAGCGCCCCCGCACTTATGGGCAATGCTCCAACTGCCGCTATTCCGGCTGGTGTTTTCTTATATGGGGCGGGGAATGTGGACGCGCGTAGACATGCTGAATGCCCGTTTCCGGCGGGGCCGGCACGGGTGGTGTTTTGCGAGAGCTTTATGAGGCGGGGAACTCTCCGGCATACGGATCCGGGTCACCGGTTTCCGGATTGCGGCCCTCCTGCCAGCGGCGCTGGGCCTTGCGCCAGTGAACGAAGCCGATCGGGCCGCCGTCCCAGAAGGTGATCCCGACCGGGCTCACGTCGAACTCGTCGGAGAACAGGCGGAGCAGAAATTCGGCCATGCCGTAGGGGTGGACGGCAAAGGCGTCGGTGGTGTGCCGGCCGCAGACGAGGACCGGCCACCGGTCCGGGTCGGGGTCGGTGGTGAGCCAGCAGAGGATGTCGTCGGCGGCGGTGACGCCCCAGGCGAGGATCGACTCGGGGTCGATGTCGAAGGCGGCACGGCCGCCGTCCGCGACCCAGGCGGCGCGGGCGTTCGCGGTCGCCTCGCCCATCTCGGCGGGGTCCCACTGGAGGCCGGGCTTGGGGAGGGGGAGCAGGATGCTCGCCTCGCCGTTGACGGTGCCGGCGCCGTAGCGGCCCATGAAGGCGACGAAGTCGGCGGGGAACCGGGTGCCCCAGGCGGCTTCGGCGGCCTGCCAGTCGACGTCCTCGTCGGCTCCGTGGGTGGCGGGCATGAGCCGCTCCAGCGCCATCAGCTGCGCGTTCTCCGTCATCGCCGCCCGCTCCCCGCCCGCCGTTGCCCAACCGTCCCAACTTACCGTGCCCCGCCGGAGCCAGGCCCTGCCGGTACGTGCGGTCCCGGGGCGGGGGCGGGGGCGAGGGCAGGGGCAGGGGCTGGGGCGGGGGCGGTCAGGTGATGGTGAGGACGCTGCCGGGGTGGAGGTGCCAGGCGGTGAACCTGCCGGCTTCGGCTTCCAGGACGTACCGGGAGCGGAGGAGGGGGAGGCCGAGGCGGTTCGGGGGCATCGTGCGGACCGCGAGGACGCGGAGGTCGCGGTCGAGGTGGGCCACGTCGATGGGGAAGCGCATACGGAAGGTGTGCACGCTCGCGGCGGGGGTCAGGAGCATGGCGCCCTCGATGCGCGTGCGGCCCAGGAGGCCGCGGGTGCGGGCGCGGTAGGAGGCGGCGACTTCCAGTTCGATCGGGGGGCCGTCCGGGGTGATGCGGAGCTCCGCTTCGCCGTCCGTCCACCTTCGCCCGCGGCGTGCCATGGCGTGCCCTCCCCCGTCGCCCCTGGTGTGTCGGCGCTCAGGGTAGACCCGTTCGCCCGGGGGTCCCTAGGGTCGCCCGCATGGGCGTGATGGTGATCGTTCTTGCGGTGGGGTACGGGGTGGCGGCCGGGTCGTTACTGCCGCGGGCGGCGTACCGGCTGTCCGTGCCGGCGGGGGAGCCTTGGCGGGAGCGGTGCCCTGCGGGGCACGCCGTGCGCGGGTGGCTCGGGCCCGGGCGGTGCCGTGGGCTGGGCGGGGCCGGGGGTGCGCGCGGCTCCGGCCGGGCGGGGGCGGGAAGTGAGCGGCGTTGCGGCGTGCCCGCCCTCCCCCGGGCTCTCGGCTTCCTCCGGGCAGGCCGGCCGGAGCCCGGGTGCGCCCATGGACCCGGTGGGCCGGGGGTCGCCGGGGTGAGCGGGACGGTGTGCGGGGTGGTGGCCGCGGCCATCGGAGTGCGGACCGAAGGGGTGGTGTTCGTGGCGGTCGTGCCCGTGCTCGTGTTGCTCGTCGCGGTCGATCTCGCCGTGCACCGGCTGCCCGATGTGCTGACCCTGCCGCTGGCCGGGGCGCTCGGGGCCGCTCTGGGGGTGGTCGCGCTCGTGCCCGGGGCCGGGGGCTCCTGGCGGGGGGCACTGCTCGGCGGGGCCGGGCTGGGGGCGGGGTACCTCGTACTCCATTTGATCAACCCCGGCGGGCTCGGGCTCGGCGACGTCAAGCTGGCGCTCGCGCTGGGGGTCGCTCTTGGGTGGTACGGGTGGGGGGTATGGGCCCTCGGGGCCTTCCTCGGCTTCCTCTACGGCGCGCTGCACGGCCTCGCCCTGGTCCTGGCCCGGCGCGCCGGGGCCCGTACGGGATTCCCCTTCGGGCCGGCCATGACCGCCGGCGCGCTCACCGGAGTGCTCATGGGTGGACTCGGAGCGTAATCGTGTCCCGGCAATGCACGCAGCACGCTTTACGAAGGGTTATGGTGGAACCCCCCCCTCGGGCCGGTCCGTATCCCCCCCACGGACCGGCCCGTTTTTTGTTCTCCGCCCGACGCGGCGAAACCCGCAGGTCAGCCCGATGGGCCCACGGCCCCGCCGACCCGCGGCCCCGCCGGGGCCGGTCCTCAGCCCCGCTGGGCCCAGATGTTCGTGCCGGGCGTGGAGACCGCGAAGGAATCGATCTCCTTCAGCTCCTCCTCGGTGAGCGGGGCCCCGGCCAGCGCGGCGACGTTCTCCTCCAGCTGCGACACGTTCGAGGCGCCGATCAGGGCGGAGGTCATCCGGTCGTCCCGCAGCACCCACTTCAGGGCGAGCTGCGCGAGCGACTGGCCGCGGCGGGCGGCGATCTCGTTCAGCCCGTTCAGCCGCCGGACCACCTCCTCCGAGAGCAGCTTGGGGCTCAGGGACTTGCCCTGGGTGGCCCGCGAGCCCTCCGGGAGGTTCCCGCCGAGGTACTTCCCGGTGAGCAGCCCCTGCGCCAGCGGCACGAAGGAGATGCAGCCCATGCCGGCCTCCTCCAGCGTGTCCAGCAGGCCGTCCTCCTCCGTCCAGCGGTTGATCATGGAGTAGGAGGGCTGGTGGATCAGCGGGCGCACGCCCATGTCGCGCAGGATCCGCACCGCCTCGGCCGTCTGCTCCGCGGTGTAGGAGGACACGCCGACGTACAGCGCCTTGCCCTGCTGGACCGCGGACGCGAGCGCGCCCATGGTCTCCTCCAGCGGGGTCTCCGGGTCGAACCGGTGCGAGTAGAAGATGTCGACGTATTCCAGGCCCATCCGCTCCAGCGAGCGGTCGAGCGAGCCCAGGAGGTACTTCCGGCTGCCCCACTCGCCGTACGGACCGGGGTGCATCAGGTAGCCGGCCTTGGTGGAGACCACCAGCTCCTCGCGGTACCGCGCGAAGTCCTGCGCGAAGATCTTGCCGAAGTTCAGCTCGGCGGAGCCGGGCGGCGGCCCGTAGTTGTTGGCCAGGTCGAAGTGGGTCACACCCAGGTCGAAGGCGCGGTGCAGGATGGAGCGCTGGGACTCCAGGGACTTGTCATCACCGAAGTTGTGCCAGAGGCCCAGGGAGATCGCGGGGAGCTTGAGGCCGCTGTGGCCCGTGCGCCGGTACTCCATGGAGTCGTAGCGCGAGCCGGCTGCCCGATAGGGATTGGTATCAGTCACGTTGTCCTCCCTATCACGGACTTGTGACATCCCGAGTTGGGACGGCCCTCCCCGCGCGCAGTAATGTGGCGGCCTCGGGGGACTGAAGGACCGCAATTCGCACGGGGGCATGCACGGAGGGGCTGGAGGATCGTGAAGCTGCGCGATCTGGTGTACAGGCTGTACGCACGCCGGGTGGAAGGCCGACTCGACCATGCCGCGGTGCCCAAGCACATCGGCGTCATCCTGGACGGCAACCGGCGCTGGGCGAAGGCGTCCGGCGGTACCACCGAGCAGGGCCATCAGGCCGGCGCCGACAAGATCTCGGAACTGCTCGGCTGGTGTGAGGAGACCGACGTCGAGGTCGTCACGCTGTGGATGCTCTCCACCGACAACCTGGACCGGTCCGAGGAAGAGCTGCGGCCGCTCCTGGCGATCATCGAGAACACGGTGCGGAACCTCGCGTCCGACGGACGCTGGCGGGTCCACCACGTCGGGAACCTGGACATCCTGCCCGCCCGCACGCAGGCCGTGCTCAAGGAGGCCGAGCAGGACACCCTGAACCGCACGGGGATACTCGTCAACGTCGCCGTCGGCTACGGCGGCCGGCAGGAGATCGCCGACGCGGTGCGCTCGCTGCTCCTGGAGCACCACGAGAAGGGCACCTCGATCGAGGAGCTCGCCGAGATCCTGGACATCGACCACATCTCGGAGCACCTCTACACGCGCGGCCAGCCCGACCCGGACCTGGTGATCCGCACCAGCGGCGAGCAGCGGCTGTCGGGGTTCATGCTCTGGCAGAGCGCCCACTCCGAGTACTACTTCTGCGAGGTCTTCTGGCCGGCCTTCCGCAAGGTCGACTTCCTCCGGGCGCTGCGCGACTACGCGGCCCGGCACCGGCGCTACGGCACCTGACGGACGGCACGCCGACGAGAAGGCGGCGGCACGGCGACGGCACGGCGACGGCACGGCGACGGCACCACGGACGCCGCCGCCGTCGGCCCGGCCGGTATCCGGCCGGGCACCTGACGCCCCCTCGGCCCCTCCCGCCACCCTCGCAAGGCCTTCACCTGGGATTCACCGATCGTCCGTCATATGCCATGGCATGGCGGTGCACGTTCGAGGGAATATCCCTGGCAGGTCGACGCCCGATCCACGGGTGTCGAGTCTCAGCGGACGGCATGGGGCCGTCCGCCCGGGAGGCCCTTTGCACCAGGACGCTCGTGCGGCTCGCACGGACTTCAGGGGAGGGCCGGAAATCGGCCCTGGCATTGCGGCCGATGACCGGTCCGGTCTACATGGCCCGACCTCTTACGAGGGGGTAGTCCTTCCGTGGTGACCAGCACAAAGCGCCGCCTGCCCGACAGGCGGACCTACGTCCTCGACACCAGCGTGCTGCTGGCAGACCCCAAAGCCTTCTCCCGGTTCGACGAGCACGAGGTCGTGCTCCCGATCGTGGTGATCACCGAGCTGGAGGCCAAGAGGCACCATCCCGAACTCGGATACTTCGCCCGGCAGGCCCTCCGCCTGCTCGACGACTTCCGGGTGCGGTACGGCCGCCTCGACGCCCCCATCCCGCTGGGGGACCTGGGCGGCAGCCTCCGTGTCGAGCTCAACCACTCCGACCCCGGGGTCCTCCCGGCCGGCTTCAGGCTGGGGGACAACGACTCGCGGATCCTCGCGGTCGCCCGCAATCTGCAGGCCGAGGGATACGACGTCACGGTCGTGTCGAAGGACCTTCCGCTGCGCATCAAGGCGTCCTCGGTGGGCCTGCTCGCCGAGGAGTACCGGGCGGAGCTGGCCATCACCGACGCCGGCTGGACGGGGATGAGCGAGCTCTCCCTCTCCGGGGAGCAGGTCGACCTCCTCTACTCCGAGGAGCGGCTGTACGTGCCGGAGGCCGCGGAGATGCCCGTGCACACCGGGCTGATCCTGCAGTCGGAGCGGGGCAAGGCCCTGGGCCGCGTCACCCCCGACGGCAACGTCCGGCTGGTCCGCGGCGACCGGGAGGCGTTCGGCCTGCACGGCCGCAGCGCGGAACAGCGCATCGCGCTGGACCTGCTGCTGGACAGCGAGGTCGGCATCGTCTCCATGGGCGGCCGGGCCGGCACGGGCAAGTCGGCACTGGCGCTGTGCGCGGGCCTGGAAGCCGTGCTGGAGCGCAGGCAGCACCAGAAGGTGATGGTCTTCCGGCCGTTGTACGCGGTGGGCGGGCAGGAGCTGGGCTACCTGCCGGGCACCGAGGCCGAGAAGATGAGCCCCTGGGCGCAGGCGGTCTTCGACACCCTGTCCGCGGTGGCCGGGCGCGAGGTGATCGAGGAGGTGCTGGGCCGCGGGATGCTGGAGGTGCTGCCGCTCACGCACATCCGGGGCCGTTCGCTGCACGACGCGTTCGTCATCGTGGACGAGGCCCAGTCGCTGGAGCGGAACGTCCTGCTGACCGTTCTGTCCAGGATCGGGGCCAATTCCCGGGTCGTTCTGACGCATGACGTGGCGCAGCGGGACAACCTCCGGGTCGGCCGATATGACGGAGTCGTCGCCGTGGTCGAGAAGTTGAAGGGCCATCCGCTCTTCGCCCACGTCACGCTGACCCGCTCCGAGCGTTCGCAGATCGCCGCGTTGGTGACGGAGATGCTCGAAACCATCTGAATCCGGCAGACCGGACACGGCACCGGATGGTCAAACCGCCCATAGCGGGAAGCGAGTTGGCGCCGCCCGGCAAAGGCCCAGGAGCCTAGCCGGGCGGCGCTCCGCTGCACAGGGGTTTCCAAGAACCGGGCGGGGCCTGGCCGGTGTGACCTTTCCCACGCAACGGGGAATTGCCTAGCGGCATCGGCGTCCGGCAGAGTCTGTTCTCCGTCAGGCCCCGCATGCGGCACAGCTGTACCCGCAGTACCCACAACTCCAGAAACGACCGCCGTATGCCGCCCGTAACGGGCCAGCGCCTCCAGTGACCGCGTTACCCGGAGGCCAGTGCAGGGGGCGCTCTTGCGATCGCTGCGGTCACGTTGCGGACGCTGCTGGAAGGACATCGTGTGAGCCGGATCTCGGTTCGCGGATTCGCCGTGGCTTCGGCCACTGCGGTCACCACCGTCGGCGCGGTCGTGGGTGTTGCCACGGGCGACGCCTCCAACGACCTTGAGACGACCGCTTCGGGCGCCACGCTCCTGGCGGACATCCCGGTGGGCGAGCAGGCCCAGGTCCAGACCGCTGCCCTGGCGCAGCAGGCGGACGCCATCGCCCTCTCCGCCGACGCGGACGCGAAGAAGGCGAACGAGGAGTCGGCCCGCATCCAGGCCGCTCAGCTGGCCAAGGAGAAGAAGGCCGCCGCCGAGAAGGCGGAGGCCGAGGCCAAGGCCAAGAAGGAGCGCGAGGAGAAGGAGAAGGTCGCCAGCCGGTCGACCACCCGCGACTCCGACGCCTTCCAGGTGCAGAGCTCCTACACCGTCGCCGAGGTCAAGGCGATAGCCCGGCAGATGGTGCCGGCGAGCCAGTTCCAGTGCTTCTCGAACATCGTGAACCACGAGTCCACCTGGAACTACCGCGCGCAGAACCCGTCCTCGGGTGCGTACGGCCTCGTCCAGGCGCTGCCCGGCTCGAAGATGTCCTCGGCCGGTGCCGACTGGCGCACCAACCCCGCCACCCAGATCGAGTGGGGCCTGAACTACATGAAGAGCCGCTACGGCAGCCCCTGTGGCGCGTGGTCCTTCTGGCAGGCCAACAACTGGTACTAGGCGTTCCTCAACCTCCGGGGAGCCCCGCACCGTCCTATCCGGTGCGGGGCTCCTCGCGTGTACGGTCGACCAGGCGCTGACGACCGGACGGGTGGGGGTTCTCCCGACGCAGTCTGGGGGAGAGAGGGACGAGATGGGGAAGAGAAGGGGCTGGCTGGGCCGGCTCGGCAACAAGCTGACCCGGCTGGAGGAGCGGCTGTCCGAGCGGCGGGCCGAAGTCGAGTCGGAGTCGCGCGGGGAGCAGGCCGCCGAGGCGGGTGCGGCCGCCGGCCGGCCCGGTGTGCCTCCGGCAGGGGCGCCCGCCGCTGCCCCGGTCCCCTCCGCCACGGCTCCCGCGGGGCACGCGGAGCACGCCGTGCACGCCGGGCCCGGTGTGCACGAGGTGCCCGGCGAACTGCCCGCCCCGGTCCACCCGGGCACGCTCATGACCCGCCCCGACCCGGCCGCCATGATCCCGTGGGGGGTCCGGGTCGCGGCCGAGGCGAGCTGGCGACTGCTGCTGCTCGCGGGCATGCTCTGGGTGCTGATGAAGGTGATCAGCGAAGTCCGGCTGGTGGTCCTCGCCTTCGCCGCCGCCCTGCTGGTCACCGCACTGCTGCAGCCCTTCGTGGTGCGGCTGCGCCGGCTCGGCCTGCCGCGCGGGCTGGCCACCGCGGTCACCGCGGTCCTCGGCTTCGTGGTGATCGGCCTGGTCGGCTGGTTCGTGGTGTGGCAGGTGATGGAGAACCTGGACGACCTCTCCGAACGGGTCCGGGACGGCATCAACGACCTCAAGACCTGGGCGCTGGACAGTCCGTTCCACGTCACCGAGAAGCAGATCAACGACATCGCGAAGAACCTGACGGACACCATCGGCACCAACACCGAGGAGATCACCTCCGCGGGCCTGCAGGGCGCCACGGTGATGGTCGAGGTGCTGACCGGCATGCTGCTGGCCATGTTCTCCACCCTCTTCCTGCTCTACGACGGGAAGCGGATCTGGGGCTGGGTGCTGGGCCTGGTCCCGGCGGCCGCCCGCCCTGGCGTGGCCGGCGCCGGACCGCGCGCCTGGCGGACCCTGACCGCGTACGTCCGCGGCACGGTGATCGTCGCGCTGATCGATGCGATCTTCATCGGTCTCGGCCTCTGGTTCCTGCACGTGCCGATGGCGGTGCCGCTGGCCGTCTTCATCTTCCTGTTCGCCTTCATCCCGCTGGTCGGTGCCGTGGTCTCGGGCGCGCTCGCGGTCGTGGTGGCCCTGGTGACCCAGGGCGTGTGGACGGCCCTGATGGTGCTGCTGGTCGTCCTCGCCGTGCAGCAGATCGAGGGGCACGTGCTGCAGCCCTTCATCCTGGGCCGCGCGGTCCGGGTCCACCCGCTCGCCGTGGTCCTGTCGGTGGCGGCCGGCGGAATGATCGCCGGGATCGGCGGCGCGGTGGTCGCGGTCCCACTGGTCGCGGTCACCAACACGGTCGTCGGCTACCTGCGGGCCCACTCCCGGGAACTCCCGGGCCGGATCGGCCCGGGCCCGCACGGCGCGACCGCGCTGGCCGTGCAACTGCCGCCGGACGACCGGACATGATCAGCGAGCCGGAGCTGGACGGGGAGTGGGACGACGCCCGGCGCCCGACGGGGCCGGCCGGTGCGGCTCCCGGCGGCGACGCCGGGGACGGCCCGGCGGGGGCGCCGGCGCGGTCGCCGGTGCGGCCGTGGGTGTGGGGCGCCCTGGGCGGCGCGGCCGTCGCGTCGGCGCTGTGGGCGGGCGGACTGTACGCCCTGGGGGACCGGCCCGACGCGCCGCCGGAGATGGCGTACGCGCTCCCGGAGAACCTGTGCAGGGTGATGGAGGTGCCGGCGCTCACCCGGATCGCGGGCAACCTGCACGGCAACGGGCCGGAGCACCGGCAGTCCCCGGACCCCGTGATGGACCAGGCGGTCTGCAGCCTGTCCGGGGACAGGTCGGAGGGCCTGGGCTACTTCGTGACGGCATCGGTGCGGCTGCACAAGAAGACCGACCCGGAGGCCGAGTTCGAGGTCGAGCCGCTGATGTACCCGGACACGGCGGAGCAGTCGCAGGTCCCCGGCCTCGGTGAGCGCGCGCTGATGCTCGTCGGGGACGACGGCAACAGCGCCGAGCTGAAGGTGCTGGACGGCGGCGCGGTGATCAGGCTCTCCGTCTTCGCGACCTCCTACGGGGACGGGCTACCTGACGGATCCGCCGAGAAGATGGACTCGACCGCGGTCCAGGCGGCTTTGATCGAGGACATGGGAGAACTCCTCAAGCCGTTGCGGAAGAAGTAGGGGGACCGGGCCGTGATCACGGAGCCCGAGATGGAGCGAGCGGGGCCGTCGGCGTCCGGACCGGACGCCGTCCCGGACGTCGCCTACGAGGCGTCGAAGGCGGTGTGCGAGGCGTTCAAGGCGCCGGAGCTGACCGCGGCCTTGCCGGGGCTGCAGGAGGGCCCGAAGCCGTCAAGTACGCCGTGATCGAGGACATGCGGAAGCTCATGGACGCCGCCCGCAAGTGAGCCGCGCGCTGACGACGAAGGGGCCCCGCCGGATGGCGGGGCCCCTTCGTCGCGTACGTCGTACGGCGGGCGGACTACTCGGCGGCGAGTGCCGCTTCCGCGTCCAGGGTGACCGCGACGGCCTGGATCACCGAGGCGATCTTGAAGGCCTCCTGGACCGTCTCCCGGTCCACGCCGGCCTTGCGGAGCACCTGCTCGTGCGAGTCCAGGCACTGGCCGCAGCCGTTGATCGCGGAGACCGCGAGCGACCACAGCTCGAAGTCGACCTTCTCCACGCCCGGGTTGCCGATGACGTTCATCCGCAGACCGGCCCGCAGGGTGCCGTACTCCGGGTCGGAGAGCAGGTGGCGGGTGCGGTAGAAGACGTTGTTCATCGCCATGACCGCGGCGGCGGACTTGGCGGCGGTGTACGCCTCCGGGGAGAGGGCGGCCTTCGCCTCCGGCTCCAGCTCACGCAGGACGAGCGGGGAGCGCGCGGCGATCGCGCAGGACAGCACGGTGCCCCACAGCTGCTGCTCCGTCAGCGTGTTCTGGTTGCCGATGACCGAGCCGAGGTTCAGCTTCAGGTCCTTGGCGAAGTCCGGTACGGCGGACTTCAGGGAGTCGAGGGACATCCGTCACTCACCGGCCAGCAGCGCGCCGGCGTCGAGGGTGTCCTCGCCCTTGGTCCAGTTGCACGGGCACAGCTCGTCGGTCTGCAGGGCGTCCAGGACCCGCAGGACCTCCTTCGGGTTCCGGCCCACGGAACCGGCGGTCACCATGGCGAACTGGATCTCGTTGTTCGGGTCGACGATGAAGACGGCGCGCTTGGCGAAGCCGTCCTCGCCCTCGACGCCGCAGGCCTGCATCAGGTCGTGCTTGACGTCGGCCAGCATCGGGAAGGGCAGGTCACGCAGGTCGGCGTGGTCCTTGCGCCAGGCGTGGTGCACGTACTCGGAGTCGCCGGAAACGCCCAGGATCTGCGCGTCGCGGTCGGCGAACTCCTCGTTCAGCTTGCCGAACGCGGCGATCTCGGTCGGGCACACGAAAGTAAAGTCGGCCGGCCAGAAAAACACCACGCGCCACTTGCCCTCGTAGGACTTGTGGTCGATCTGCTGGAACTGCTCGCCGGCCTCCAGGGAGACGCAGGCGGTCAGATCGTAGGTGGGGAACTTGTCACCGACAGTGAGCACGAACTCTCCTTGCGGACAGGGAAAGAGGCCCTTGTGGGGCGTTTCCCCTAGGGGTTGGACGGATCTCACATGCTGACACAGCAGCATTGATTGCGGAAATCGCTAGAGTGGAACGAGGTGATCGGAGGTGCCTATCAGTGGCTGTCGGTAATGCGGGCAACAGGGGAGCGAAACAGCCGACCCTCGCCCAGCTCCGCGCTTTCGCCGCCGTCGCGGAGCACCTGCACTTCCGGGACGCGGCCGCGGCGATCGGCATGAGCCAGCCGGCGCTGTCCGGCGCGGTGTCCGCCCTGGAGGAGGCCCTCGGCGTCCGGCTGCTGGAGCGCACCACCCGCAAGGTCCTGCTCTCCCCGGCCGGCGAGCGGATCGCCGGCCGGGCGCGGCTCGTGCTCGACGCGATGGGCGGGCTGCTGGAGGAGGCCGAGGCCGTACGGGCGCCCTTCACGGGGGTGCTGCGCCTGGGGGTGATCCCGACCGTGGCGCCCTACCTGCTGCCCACCGTGCTGGGGCTGTTCCACCGGCGCTGGCCGGGCCTGGACCTCCAGGTGCACGAGGAGCAGACCGCCTCCCTGCTCGACGGACTGGCGGCCGGCCGGCTGGACCTGCTGCTGCTCGCCGTCCCGCTCGGGGTCCCCGGCGTCACGGAACTCCCGCTGTTCGACGAGGACTTCGTGCTGCTCGTCCCCCGCGAGCACCCGCTGGCCGGCCGCAGGGACGTACCCCGCGAGGAACTGCGCGGGCTTCAACTGCTGCTGCTCGACGAGGGGCACTGCCTGCGCGACCAGGCCCTGGACATCTGCCGGGAGGCCGGCCGGGGCGGCGGCGCCGACGTCACCACCACCGCAGCCGGACTCTCGACCCTCGTCCAGCTGGTCGCCGGGGGGCTGGGGGTGACCCTGTTGCCGCGCACCGCGCTGCGGCTGGAGACCACCCGCAACGAGTACCTGGCCACCGGGTACTTCGCCGAGCCCGCGCCCTCCCGGCGGATCGCCCTGGCCATGCGGACCGGCACCGCCCGGCAGGAGGAGTTCCGGGCGGTGGCGGCGGCCCTGCGGGAGGCGGTCCGGCCGCTCCCGGTGTGGCCCACGGACTGACCGCCCCGCTGACCGCACCACTGACCGCCCCCCGCCCGGTGGTACGCCCCCGCCCGGTGGTACGCCACCGCCCGGTGGTGCGCGTGCCTACTCGGTGCGCAGG
The DNA here is from genome assembly GCF_056436025.1 of Streptomyces sp. NPDC043853. Classification (NCBI taxonomy): domain Bacteria; kingdom Bacillati; phylum Actinomycetota; class Actinomycetes; order Kitasatosporales; family Streptomycetaceae; genus Streptomyces; species Streptomyces sp. NPDC043853. The sequence goes on along the minus strand of NZ_JBWKDJ010000014.1, from coordinate 38,019 downwards.
CCGTCCGGCCGCATCACCCGCAGCAGCGGCGGCAGGCTGAGCAGCGTCACCGCGGTCACCACCGCGGCGCCGATGCCGGTCATGGTGAACACCGGGGCCCAGTCGACCCGGACCGGATAGCCGGTCATGCCGAGCAGCAGGAGGCCCAGCCCGGTGCCGGCCGCGACGGCCAGGAGCAGGCCCACGACGATCGGCAGGACCGACTGCCACAGCTCCGACAGGGTGAGCGTGGAGCGCCGGGCGCCGAAGGCGACCAGCGCCGCCAGCAGCTTCCGCCGTTCCCGCAGCTGCTCCAGCCGGGAGACCAGCAGGCTGGTGCCGATCAGCGCAAGCACCCCGGCCGCGCCGAAGTAGAGGCCGGTCTGCACGGACGCGTAGCTGCTGTCCGTCCGGGTTTCCCGCAGGCTCATCGCGTGGGCGAACGGGTCGGCCCTGAACACCGCCGTACGGACGTGCTCCATCGCGTCCGGGTCGGCGGGGTCGGCGAGGACGTCGATGGAGGCGTGCTCGTAGCCGTTGAAGCTGCTCGGGGCGGCCGACGGGGTCAGCAGCAGCCCGGAGGCCGCGCCGCCGGTCGGGGTGGTGCCGCCCTGGACCGTGCGGAGGTTCGCCGGGACGGTCAGCCCGACCGGCGGGGGCCCGCCCGGCTCGCGCTGCAGGACGTTGCCGGCGAACAGCTTCTCGCCCGCCCGGGCCCGTGGCATGTCGCTCCCGCCGGCCACCATGAAGGCGTCGCCGTCCGTGCAGGAGCCGATCGCGGCGATCTCCTTCAGGGCCGCGCAGCTGCCGATGGTGAGGTTCAGCAGGTCGTCACCGGCGTTCGCCCGGTGGGAGGCCTGGGTGCCGCGCAGCGCGACGGCCCGGGTGACGCCCGGGGACTGCTCCAGCTTCCGGGCCAGGTCCTCCGCCAGCGCGCCCTTCTCCGTGAGGACCACGGCGGTGGCACGGGTCAGGTCGTAGCCGGTCTCCTCCACGAAGTCGCCGCGGGAGCCGACGAACAGCATCTGCAGGGCGATGGCCCCGGCCACCGCCACCGCGACCCCGCTGACCAGGCGGGCCGCCGTACCGGAGTCGACCTGGAGCCGGCGGACGGCCAGCTGCCAGGAGACCGGGCCGCCGGACAGCCCGCGCACCAGCCGCTCCAGCAGCCAGGGCAGCAGGGCGGTCGTCCCGACCAGCAGCAGCACCACACCGGCGGACACCTGCCACTGGTTGAACGTGCCGTTCTCCCTGCCCCGTCCGAGCATCGGGAGGAGCAGGCCGATCCCGGTGACCGGCATCAGCAGCCGCCACCACACCCGCCGCCGGGACGGCTTGGCGGTCCGGACGACGCCCAGCGGCTCGATGACCACCCCGCGCAGCGCGAACAGGGTCACCAGCACGGCCGCGGCGGGCACCAGCGCCGCGACCAGTGCGGCCAGCGCCGCGTTCGGGGTGAGGTCGTGCGGGAAGAAGCTGCGCTGGCGCAGGTCCATGTTCCCGACGACCTCGCGGCCGAGGAAGAACAGCCCCACGCCCATGGCCAGTCCGGTCAGGGCACCGGCCAGGGCCTCCCCGGCGGCGATCCGTCGGACCATCCGGCCGTCGGCGCCCACCAGGCGCAGCGCGGCCAGCCGGCGGTCGCGCCGTTCGCCGCCGAAGCGGACGGCGGCGGCGATGAACACCGCGACCGGCAGCAGCAGTGCCAGCAGGGTCATCAGGACGAGCAGCAGCAGGACGGGGTCGGACGAGGGTTCCTCGAGCTCGATGGCGTAGTGGTCGATCCGTTTGATCCGGTACTGGTCGAACTGGCCGCCACTGTCCTTCCTCAGGTCGCGGCCGGTGTAGAAGTACAGCTCGTGCGGGCCGATCAGGCCCGCGTCACCGATGATCTGGGTGATCTTCCCGTCCAGCCGGTCGCGGAGCAGCCTGCCCTCCGCGGACTTCAGCAGCCGCTCCAGGGCGGGGGAGACGGCCAGTTCACCCGGGGCGGGGAGCGTCTTCAGGCCCGGCGGGACGGGGGCCTGCGGGCCCTCCGCCCTGACCAGTACGCCGCCGATGTCCTTGCCGTGGTACGTCTGGTTGGCCGAGGCGACCAGCAGGGTGCCGGGGCCGGGCCGCGGCAGGTTCTGCGCGTTGTACAGGCCGCGGGCGTCGCCGCGGGCGTCGCGGGCCGCGAAGGCGTTGGGCAGCGAGGTGGTGATCAGGAGCAGGGCCACGCCGATGCCGACGCCCAGGCCGGTGAGCAGCGTACGGGTCCAGCCCTCGCGGCCGCCGCCGAAGGCGAACCGGGTGCCCATGGCGAGGTCCCGGCCCCAGGTGCCGAGCTTGCTCATACGATCCGCTCCATGTCGCGGGACCTGCCGTCGCGGACCACGATCTCGCGGTCGGAGTACGCGGCCACCCGGGCCTCGTGGGTGACCAGGACGACGGCGGCGTTGGCGGACCGGGCGGCCTCGGTGAGCAGCTGCATCACCAGTTCGCCGTTGAGCGAGTCCAGGGCGCCGGTGGGTTCGTCGGCGAAGACCACGCGCGGGCCGGTCACCAGGGCGCGCGCCACGGCGACCCGCTGGCCCTGCCCGCCGGACACCTCGCCGGGCCGCTTGCCCTTCAGCTCGGCGACCTGGAGCCGCTCCATCCACTCCAGGGCGGCGGCCTCGGCCTGTCGGCGTCTGGTGCCGGCGAGACGGAGCGGGAGGGCCACGTTCTCCAGACAGGTCAGCTCGGGGACGAGCTGTCCGAACTGGAAGACGAAGCCGAACTCCGAGCGGCGCAGGGCACTGCGCTCGGCGTCGCTCATCGTGGTCAGCTCGCGGCCCGCGTAGGTGATCGAGCCGGAGTCGGGCGTCAGGATGCCGGCCAGGCAGTGCAGCAGGGTGGACTTGCCGGAGCCGGAGGGGCCCATGACGGCGACGACCTCGCCGGGGTGGATGGAGAACTCGGCGTCGTCCAGGGCGTGCGTGGCCCCGTACGTCTTGCGGAGGCCGGTGGCGGCGAGCAGGGAGCCTGCGGGGGTCATCCGTTCACCTCCTGCCGGAGCTGTCCGAGCCGGGCGGCGGCGAGCTCCAGCCAGCGGAGGTCGGCCTCCAGGTGGAACAGGGCGTGGTCGCAGACGAGCTGGTCGGCGAGGTCGCCCTTGCGCTTGCGGGTGGTGAGGATGCGCATCAGGCGGAGGTGCTCGGCGCGCTGGGTGTCGAGCAGGTCGGCCGCGGGGCGGCCGGTGAGCAGGGCCAGGACGACCTTGGTGTAGAGGGTCGACTGGAGGTAGGGCTCGGGCTTCTCCGGCTGGGACAGCCAGTGTTCGACGTCGGTGACGCCGGCGTCGGTGATGGCGTACCGCTTGCGGTCGGGGCCGTCGCCCGCCTCGATGCCGTCGACCTCGACGAGGCCGTTCTTCAGGAGGCGGGACATGGTCGAGTAGACCTGCCCGTACGCGAGGGGCCTGTCGTGGCCGAACTTCTCGTCGTAGGCGCGCTTGAGGTCGTAGCCGTGCCGGGGGCCGGCCTCCAGGAGGCCGAGGAGGGTGTGACCTATGGACATGGGCACGACTCTACACCCGATGTATACACACGGTGTATACATCGGGTGTAGAGCTGTTCCGGGCGCTGTTCCGGGTGTCGTTCCGGGTGCCTCAGGTGTCGCTCTTGGGCGGGCGGCCGCGGCGGGGGATCGGGCCCGGAGAGCTGGGCAGGCGCCCGGCCTCCGCCAGGGCCCGCCGCAGCAGGAACTCGATCTGCGCGTTCGCGCTGCGCAGTTCCTCGCCCGCCCACCGGGCCAGCGCCTCGTACACCTGGGGGTCCAGCCGCAGCAGCACCTGCTTGCGGGCGGCGCGGCCGGACGGTTCGGGAGGCGGGGTCACTGGTACAGGGTGCCCGTGTTGACCACCGGCTGGGCGGCGCGGTCACCGCACAGCACCACCATCAGGTTGGAGACCATCGCGGCCTTCCGCTCCGGGTCGAGGTCCACGATGTCCTCCTCGGTCAGCCGGTTCAGCGCCAGTTCGACCATGCCCACCGCGCCCTCCACGATCTGCTTGCGGGCCGCCACCACCGCTCCGGCCTGCTGCCGCTGCAGCATCGCGGAGGCGATCTCCGGAGCGTACGCGAGGTGCGTGAACCGGGACTCGATGATCTCGACACCGGCCGCGTCGACCCGCACCTGGAGCTCCGCGGCCAGCTTCTCGGTGATCTCCTCGGAGTTCTCGCGGAGCGAGAGGCCGGCCTCGTCGTGCGAGTCGTAGGGGTACTCGATGGCGATGTGTCGGACCGCCGCCTCCGCCTGCGTCTCCACGAACTCGGTGAACTGCTCCACCTCGAAGACGGCCCGCGCGGTGTCCTCGACCCGCCACACCACGACCGCCGCCAGCTCGATCGGGTTGCCGTAGGCGTCGTTGACCTTCAGTACGGCGGTCTCGTGGTTCCGGACCCGGGTCGAGATCGTGGCCCGAGAGGTCAGCGGGTTGACCCAGCGCAGGCCGTCGGTGCGGATGGTGCCCCGGTAGCGGCCGAACAGCTGGACCACCCGGGCCTGGCCGGGATTCACCACGTTGAGGCCGGCCATCGCGATGATCGAGCCCAGGAAGAGGAGGACGCCCAGCACGATCAGGGTGATCTTGAGGGGCGCGAGTCCGGTGACCGCCCCGGCGGCCACCAGGCCCGCCCCGCCCAGCACCCCGGCCAGGCCGAGCAGCAGGGCCGGCCCGCCGCCGATGCTGTGCGCGGGGTACTCCCGCACCTTCGGCTTCGCCCCGTCGCCCGCCGGATCCGTCGTCCTGCTCGCAACTTCGGTCATGGTTCGCCCCGTTCGCGTTGTCTCCGGCCGTCACCGGCTCCTAGCAAAGTGATATCACTTTTTTGCTCGGTCGCAACCCGCACGGCATCATGTGCGTCGGTTCCGGTGAAGTGGGTGCTGATTCTCACGTCCGAATTAGCCGGTATTGGTCGAAATTCGACGACCTTTGGCCATTCCTGCGGTGTTAGTTTTCGGAGCTGACGTCGGGGGGTTATCGAGCGGAGCGGGAGCGATGGGCCGAGCAGAGGCGCGGAGAGCGCAAGGCGGGCGCGGTGCACGACGCGCATCGAACGGCGCCCGTGCGGGCGGTGGGGGCAAGAAGAGCTTCATACGCCGCCTCTTCACCTGGAAGAAGATCCTCGGCACGTTCTTCGGGGTGATCCTGCTCGGCATGGCGGCGCTGGTCATCGCGTACTTCTCGGTCGAGCCGCCGAACCCGAACGAGCAAGCGACCCTGCAGAGCAACGTCTACAAGTACGCCGACGGCTCCGTGATGGCCCGCCGGGGCGAGATCAACCGCGAGATCGTGCCGATCGACCGGGTCCCCAAGGACGTCAAGATGGGCTTCATCGCCATCGAGAACAAGTCCTTCTACAAGGACCAGGGCGTCGACATCTTCGGCGTGGCCCGGGGTGGCGTCAACACGCTCCTCGGCCGGGGCACGGCCGGCGGCTCCACCATCACCCAGCAGTACGTCAAGAACTATTACCTGAACCAGGAGCAGACGGCCACCCGCAAGCTCAAGGAACTCATCATCTCGCTCAAGGTCGACAACGAGATGGAGAAGGACGAGATCCTCGCGGGGTACCTGAACACCAGCTACTTCGGCCGCGGTGCCTACGGCATCCAGGCCGCGGCCCAGGCCTACTACGGCGTGGACGTCGACAAGCTGACGCTGGAACAGGGCGCCTACCTGGCCGCCGTCCTCCAGGCCCCCAGCCAGTACGACGTGGCCACCGCCGGCCCCAACGGCAAGCGGCTGGCGATGATCCGCTTCAACGGTGTGCTCGACAACATGGTCGAGATGGGCGAGCTGGACGCCGCCAAGCGCAAGACCCTGCAGTTCAAGGACCCGATCAAGCCCAAGCCCGCCCCCGGCCTCGAAGGCCAGAAGGGCTACCTGGTCCAGGCCGCCAACGCCGAACTCCGCAAGCAGGGCATCCTCCCCGACCAGATCGAGGCGGGCGGCTGGAACATCACGCTCAACATCGACCCGAAGAAGCAGAAGGCGCTGGAGGCGGCCGTCCAGGAGGAGCTGGAGTCCAAGCTCGACCGCAAGGACACCAAGAACCGTCCCGTCGACCAGTACGTCCAGGCCGGCGCCACCTCCGTGGACCCCAAGACCGGCGCCATCGTCGCCATGTACGGCGGAACGGGCCTCCAGGACAAGTACGCCAGCAACGCGCTGCGCACCGACTACCAGCCCGGCTCCACCTTCAAGCCGGTCGTGCTGGCCTCCGCCCTGGAGAACGGAGCGGAGACCCAGGACGGTGCGGAGATCACCCCGAACACGATCTACGACGGCACCAGCAAGCGGAAGGTCGTCGGCGCCTCGGAGCCGTTCGCCCCGCAGAACCAGGAGAACATCAGCTACGGCGACGTCACCGTGCAGGAGGCCACCAACCGCTCCATGAACTCGGTGTACGCGCAGATGTTCGTGGACGCGGGCCCGCCGAAGGTGAAGAAGACCGGCCTGGCCCTGGGCATGGGGAACCGTGACGGCTGGCCGGAGAACAGCCCGGCCCTCTCGCTGGGCACCATGAGCGCCAACACCGTGGAGATGGCCGGCGTCTACGCCACCTTCGACCACCACGGCAAGAAGGTCACGCCGACCATCATCAAGTCCGCCACCCACGCCGAGCGCTCCTTCAAGCCGCAGCAGGCCATCGGCGGCCAGGCGATCAGCAGTCGCACCGCCGACACCGTCACCAAGGTGCTCATCGGCGTGGTCGAGGACGAGTCCGGCTCCGGCAAGAAGGTCCGCAGCAGCGCCTACCAGGCCGCCGCCAAGACCGGTACGACCGAGAACAACAAGTCCGCCTGGTTCGCCGCGTACACCCCGGAGCTGGTCACCGTCGTCGCCATGTTCGGTGAGGAGCCCGGCACCGGCGCCCAGATGACGCTGACCGGCACCGCCGGCGGTGGCCGGGCGGGCGGCTCCAGCTTCCCGGCCGACATCTGGCGGGCGTACACGCTGGCCGTGCTCCAGAACGCGGACACCGACAAGTTCGACCTCGAGGACGCCGACATGGGCGCCCCGGCCAAGCTGCCGAGCCGCAGCACCAGCCCGTCGAGCTCGGCGAGCACCTCGCCCAGCACCTCGGCCAGCACCTCGCCGAGCAGCAAGCCCTCGGGGTCGCACAGCCCGAACCCGAGCGGCAGCCAGTCGAGCAAGCCGAACCCGAGCACCAGCGGATCCGGCAAGCCATCGTCCAGCCCGCCGACGAAGCCGACGCCGCCGACCAAGCCGCCGACGGGCAGCGCCGACATCAAGCCGCCCCAGCAGTAGCCGGAAACGGACGAGGCCGCCGCCCCGCAGCACGTGCGCTGCGGGGCGGCGGCCTTTCCCGTCGTCCTCCGGCCGGCGGCGGCCCGTCTCGCTCAGCCGCGCCCGCCCCCGGGCAGCGTCAGCTCGAACCAGACCACCTTGCCGCTGCTCAGCCGGGTCGCGCCCCAGCGCCGGGCCAGCCGGTTGACCAGGAACAGGCCGCGCCCGCCCTCGTCGGTCTCCCGGGCCCGGCGCTGCCGCGGCAGCTGCGGGGAGTCGTCCCCGACCTCGCAGCGCAGCACGTCCGTACGCAGCAGACGCAGCGTCACCGGCCGTTCCGCGTACCGGACGGCGTTCGTGACCACCTCGCTGACCAGCAGCTCCACCGAGTCCTCCAGCTCCTCCAGGCCCCACCGCGACAGCGCGCGGCGGGCGAACCGGCGGGCCCGGCCCGGAGCGGTCTCCTCCGGGTCCAGGAACCAGTAGGCGACGTCGCTGGGCGCGATCCCGTCGAAACGGGCCGCGAGCAGCGCGATGTCGTCGTCCCGGTCACCCGGCCCCAGCATGTCGAGGATGTCGTCGCAGAGCGCCTCCAGCGGCGGCGGATGGTCCAGCCCGGTCAGCTGGGCCGTGGTGGCCAGCCGCTCGCGGAGCTGCTCGATGCCCGTCCACACGTCACGCAGCCGGGACTCCACCAGGCCGTCGGTGTACAGCAGCAGGGTGGCCCCGGCCGGGGCGTCCAGCTCCACCGCCTCGAAGTCCACACCGCCCACGCCGATCGGGGCGCCCGGCGGCACCCGGAGCACCTCGGCCCGCCCGCCCAGGTGCAGCAGCACCGGCGGCGGGTGGCCCGCGTTGGCGATGGTGATCCGGTGCGACACCGGGTCGTAGACGGCGTACAGGCAGGTGGCCATCCGGTCCGAGCCGAGCCGCTGGGCCTGCTCGTCGAGGTGGTGCAGCACCTCGCCCGGCGGCAGGTCGAGCTGGGCCAGGGTCTGCGCGGTGGTGCGCAGCTGGCCCATGATCGCGGCGGAGGTCATGGAGTGCCCCATGACGTCGCCGACGACGAGCGCGACTCGGCTCCCGGGAAGCGGTATGGCGTCGTACCAGTCGCCGCCCACCCGGGCGGTCTCGGCCGCGGGCAGGTAGCGCGAGGCCAGCCGCACCCCGGTGGGCTGGGGCAGGCTGTCCGGCAGCATGGTGCGCTGCAGCTCGTCGGCGATGTACGCCTCGCGGCCGTAGAGCACCGCCTTGTCGATGCCGAGCGCGGTGTGCGTGGCCAGCTGCGCCGCGACGAGCAGGTCGTTCGCCTCGAACGCGGGCCGCTCGGGGCTGCGCAGGAACACGGCCGCGCCGATCACCCGGCGGCGGCCGCGCAGCGGCGCCAGCACCGCCCGCTGGCCGCTCGGCAGCGGGTGCTCCGCGCCGAGCAGCTCCGGCAGTGCGGCCCGGGCCGCGGCGGAGTCGCCGAACACCGGCCGGACCCCGCGCAGCACCTCGGCGAGCGCGCCGCCCGGCCGGATCTCGCAGAGTTCGGCCGCGGGCAGGTCGCCCTGCGGGCCGACGAGCGGAAGCTGGCTGAAGTCGAGCTCTCCGGCGCCCCCCGCGGCCCCGGCGAGTTCGAGCCCGGTCCCGAGCTCGTCGATCGGCCTCAGCCGGTCGGTACGGCGAAGCCTTAAGACGACCGGACCGACCGGGCGTTCGTCGCCGACCGGGAGCGGGTCGCGCAGGTAGACCAGGATCGCGTCGGAGAAGGTCGGCACGGTGGCCCGGCACAGGCCGAGCACGATCTCGTCGAGGTCGATGCCGCGGGCGATGCGGCGGGTGGCCGCCCCCACGAACCGCAGCCGGTCGCCTTCCCGGCGGGCCGCGGTGATCTCCGCGCCGACCGGTGTCCCGGGCCTTCCGGAGCCGGAGCCGTTGGCGCCGTGGGCGTCGGCCGTGCCGAGCACGGGCGCGTGGGGCGCGTCCAGGCCGTCGTGGCCCTCCGTCGCTGCGTGGCCGTCCGGCAGCGCCGTGGCCTCGCCGCGCGGCGCCGGTACGCCGCCGTGTCCGCCCGGTCCGGCGGGGTCACCGGGCGCGGTGGCCGCGTTCCGCGCGGCGGCGGCGTCACGGGTGCGCGCTCCGTCCGCGCAGTCGCTGCCGCTGGTGCCGTCCGTGCCGCTGGTGCCGTCCGTGCCTTCGCCGTCGGCCGTGCCGCCCGCGCCGTGCGAGCCGGATCCGGTCTCCCCGGCCCCGGCCCCGGCGTTCCGCGCGGCCGCGGCGTCGCGGGACTCCGGCTCCGGCGACGCCGCGCCGGGCGGGCCGCCGGCGGCGTGCCGGGCGGGCGGGATCGAGCCGGGCAGGGCGATGGGGACGGCTCCGGCGGGCCTGCCGCCCGGCACGCCGGTGTCCGGTCCGTCGAGGCCGTCGGGGCCTGCCGTGAGCCCCTCGCGCGAGCGGGCGCCGGCGGGCCCGTCGCCCGGGGCGGGCGCCTTGCCGTGTCCGAGGTCGTCCCGGTCGGCCGGGGGCAGCGGCGCGGCGGCGCTCTGCGCGCCCGCCGCGGACGCGGGCACGGCCTGCGTGCCCGGACCCCGCCGCGTCCTGCGCGGCCCCGGCACGTCGGAGCTGCCCGCCGCGGCAGACTGCGGGCCCTCGTGGGAGGTGGGGTACTCCGTCACGCGTGGAATTCCGTCCGTTCGCGCTCGATGTGCGCTGCACTCAACTCGGTCAGTCGCGGTATACCCGCTCAGCGGCGGGGGCACCGTCACCCCCGGGTACCGCTTCCCGCTCGTTACCAAGTCCCGCGCGCAGCATGCCAATTACGCAGCCTTGCGGAGGACGATCCTACGTTTGAACCCCGGGGGCGCATCAAGGGTCTCATGAGGTCATATGCGCCGGAGTTTGATCCCAGTCCTCGGGCAGAACCGGAACCTGCCAGCTCGGATCCGGTCTCCAGTCCTGCCATCCGGAGGAGAAGGGAGCCCCCCAGGAGTCGATCAGCTCGGCCGCCGCGGCGCCCGCCGCGCGCACCCGGCCGGCCTCCTCGAGGCTCATCAGACCGGCCAGCTGGGCCTGCGCGAACTCGTCCTCGTCCAGCCACTGCCAGCTGCGGTCGGGATAGACCGCGATGTCGAGGAAGTGGTCCTCGGAGTCGACCCCGCCGTCCCACCGGACGCGCGGCGACTCCAGGTTCACGTACCAGTTCCTGAACTCCCAGCCGGGCCCCCAGAACAGCCACACCGACCACGGGTCGCCGGGCCGGGCCAGCTTGAGCACGCCCTCGCCGGACCAATGCGCGCGCGCCGTGGTCCGCTTGGCCGTGTAGCGGGTGGCGAGCGGCTCCCGGCTCACCGCACCCCCGTCGGCCAGCACCGGCTTGACGCACTCGGTGCCGGGGGCCATCCACACGGCCAGCAGGTCCTCGGTGTCCTCGACCACCGTCACCGGCCGGCAGATGTGCACCTGGCCGTCCACGCCCGGGGAGTGGTCGCGGTAGCGCCAGAGGATGTGCTCTCCCGGCGCCCAGTGCGCGTAACGGGTCCCCCGCGTGCTCCGCGCCTCGTCGGTACCTTCCATGCGCAGATAGTAGGCGCGGGCCTCCCCGGGCCGCTGCGGTGCAGGTCACTGGGGGTCACCCGGGGGGAGTCAGGGGGAGCGGGCGGGGGTGCCGGACCGGCCGGAAACGAGTGCTCCCGGAGCTGTTCCGGGAACCGCCCGGGCCGGCCGGCGGCGCCGGCGACAGCTCAGGGCCGGGTCATCCGGAGCACGTCCAGTGCCCGGTCGAGCTCCTCCAGGGTGAGGTCGCCGCGGTCGACGTAGCCCTCCTCCAGCACGACCTCCCGGATCGTCTTCCGTTCCGCGAGGGACTTCTTGGCGACCTTGGCCGCCTCCTCGTAGCCGATGTACCGGTTCAGCGGGGTCACCACGGAGGGTGAGGATTCCGCGTACTCCCTGGCCCGCTCGGTGTTGACGGTGATCCCGGCGACCGTGCGGTCGGCGAGCAGGCGGCTCGCCGCGCCGAGGAGCCGGACGGATTCGAGGAGGTTACGGGCCATCACGGGGAGCATCACATTGAGTTCGAAGTTCCCGGCCGCGCCCGCCACGGCGACGGTGGTGTCGTTCCCGGTCACCTGGGCGGCCACCATCAACACCGCCTCGGGGACCACCGGATTGACCTTCCCCGGCATGATCGAGGATCCGGGCTGGAGGTCCGGCAGATTGATTTCGGCCAATCCTGTGCGCGGGCCGGAGGCCATCCAGCGCAGATCGTTGGCGATCTTGGTGAGTGAGACCGCGATCGTACGGAGCATCCCGGAGGTCTCCACCAGGGCGTCCCGCGCGCCCTGGGCCTCGAAGTGGTTGCGGGCCTCGGTCAGCGGCAGCCCGGTGTCCCCGGCCACCTCGGCGATCACTTCCTCCGAGAAGCCCATCGGGGTGTTGATGCCGGTGCCCACGGCGGTGCCGCCCAGGGGCAGTTCGGCGAGCCGCGGCAGGGCCGCCTCCAGGCGCTCGATGCCGTAGTGGATCTGGGCGGCGTACCCGCCGAACTCCTGGCCCACGGTGACCGGGGTGGCGTCCATCAGGTGGGTGCGGCCCGCCTTGACCACCTCGGCGAACTCGGCGGACTTGTGGGACAGCGCCGTCGCCAGGTGCCGCAGGGCCGGGATCAGCTCCTGGGTGACGGCGGCGGTGGCGGCGATGTGGATGGACGAGGGGAACACGTCGTTGGAGCTCTGCGAGGCGTTGACGTGGTCGTTGGGGTGGACCTCCCGGCCCAGCCGCTCGGTCGCCAGGGTCGCGATCACCTCGTTCATGTTCATGTTGGACGAGGTGCCGGAGCCGGTCTGGAAGACGTCGACCGGGAAGTGGTCGTCCCAGCGCCCCTCCGCGACCTCGCCGGCCGCCGCCTCCACGGCCGCGCCGACGGCCGGATCCAGTACGCCCAGCCGGACGTTGACCCGGGCCGCCGCGGCCTTGATTCGGGCCAGCGCGGCGATGTGGGCGCGTTCCAGGCGCTGGCCGGAGATGGGGAAGTTCTCCACGGCGCGCTGGGTCTGGGCCCGCCACTTGGCGTGTGCGGGGACCTTCACCTCGCCCATGGAGTCGTGCTCGATCCGGAACTGCTCTTCGGTCATCTTCGTAGCCTCCTCTAAAAGTTGAGCAATTGTCTTGTTCGAAGTGTTCCCATCTCCCCTACCCGCCAGTAGATACCGGGGGTAACACCTATTTGGGGAGGCGTTCATGGCGCGAACCAGACCCAGACTCAGATGTACCTTCGCCACCGTCGCGGCGTTCGCGGCCGCCCTCGGGGGCGTCACCGCCATCACCCCCATGGCTCAGGCGGCCACCCCCACGGCCACCATGATCACCATGGTCAACGCGTCCGGCTCGGCGATCACTCCACTCCCGCCGGAGCTGGAGGCCGTACGGGCCGCCGAAGCCGTGAAGATCTACGGCGACTCCGCGATCCGCCCGATGGGCGAGCGCAAGACCGGGCTCATCTCGCTCGGCGACAGCGAGATATCGGGCGAGGGCATCGGCAGCTACGACCCGGCGACCAACACGCCGGACAACCAGTGCCACCGCTCGCCGGACACCGCCATCCACCGCACCGGCATCCAGGCCGACCTCACCTTCAACGTGGCCTGCTCCGGCGCGTACACCGGCAACATCCGGATCGGCGGCAACAAGCAGTACGCCGACGAGCTCGTGCAGAGCGACAGCCTGGCGGTCAAGGCCCGCAACACCCGCATCAAGATGGTCCTGCTGGTCGCCGGAGCCAACGACGACCTCCAGTTCGGCCCGGTCATGACCGACTGCGTGACCCGATGGGTGCTCAGCCAGGGCGTCTGCGAACCCAAGTACGCCCCCGGCTGGCAGGCCCGGGTCGACGGACTGCGACCCAAGGTCGAGGCCACGGTCGCCGACCTCAAGACCGTCATGCGGAACGCCGGCTACGCCGACTCCGACTACAAGCTCGTCGTCATGGGCTACCCCAGCCCCATCGGCCCCGACTTCAACGACAACCCCAACTTCCCCGGCAAGCTGCCCGGCGGCTGCGCCGGCTACGACTCGGACGCCACCTGGGGCCGCAACCACGCCGTCCCGGCCTTCGAGAAGGGCATGCGCGAGGCGGCCCGCAACTCGGGCGCGGTCTACCTCGACAACTCCCGCCTCTTCCACGGACACGAGGTGTGCATGGAGGACACCTGGGCCCGCGGCCTCTACCTGGACCTCGGCGACCACTTCCCGTGGGACGAGAACACCACCCGCCAGTCCTTCCACCCCAACACACGGGGCCACGGCGCGTTCGCGTCCTGCCTGACCCAGCTCTACGCCTCCGGCCTGCGCGAAGCCTCCTGCGCCGACCCGGCCTCCACCGGCAACCCGGTACTGGTGCCCGGCGCCTGGGACGACCTGTACGCACCGCTGCGGAACGAGGCGACCGGCAACTGCCTCGACGCCAAGGGGGGAGCCAGCGCCAACGGCACCCAGGTCCTCGGCTGGGACTGCCACGGCGGCCGCAACCAGGGCTGGTGGTACGACCGGGCCAAGGGGTCCGTGCACCTCGAACTCACCCACGACCGCTGCCTGGACGCCCCCGGCGGCAACTACGGCGCGGGCACCGGCCTGATCCTCTGGAACTGCCACGGCGGCACCAACCAGACCTTCGTCCGTGACGGCGCCACCCTCCGCCCGGCCGCCGCGACCGGCATGTGCCTGACCCTCACCGCGGCGAAGGACCCCCTCCGCCTCCAGCCCTGCAACGGCTCCGCGAACCAGCGCTTCGCATAACCGCCGCCCACCCTTACGACCCCCCACACCCGGCCGGACCGTTCGGCCGGGTGTTTCCCCTTCCTGCCACGGCTACTGCCACGGCTACTGCCACGGGTCCTGCCACTGCGGCAGCGGGGCGGAGGCCACCTTGAACCCGCCCTCGGTCACCTTCGTGAAGGGCGCCGGGGCCATGCAGGTGCCCGCCCGGGCGAGGACCGGGTCGTGGCCCGGGTCGGCGTTGGCGATACCCCACGAGAAGCCCAGCCGGTCCGGAGCTCCGTATCGGCCGTCCTGCACGCTGATGCCGATCCGGGTGCCCTTCGAGTCGATGTTCGACTTCGTCACGACCGCCGTGAGGGTGGCCACCCCGTCACCGGTGACCAGGCAGTCCACCTCGGCCTCCGACGTGCCCACTTCGCCCGTCGCCGCCACCCGGTGGTAGACGGTGACCTTGCCCTTCGCATCCAGCGGCGACCCCTTCAGCTGCCTTCCCTCGACGCTGAAGGGACGGGTGTACGGCGCCGCCTGCGCGTCCACGCTGAACCGGATGTCATCGCCCTTCCCCGCGTACGGGAACAGCACCCGGGCGGCGCCGTGCACGGCGGCGGTACGCGGTGCGGAGGCCGGTGCGGGCGCGGCGGCCATCAGCGCCGTGACGGCGGCCAGCGCGGCGGCGGGCACGGCAAGGCTGCGGATCTTCATGCGAACTCCCCGGGTCAGGTGCCCCGTTCGGGCACAGGACAACCCTCGCCCGGGGGCATGGGGGGCAGCCATCTGCCGATCGGCCCGACCTGTGGGGCCGCGCTCTGCCGATCGGCAGAGGAGCGCATCGTCACCTCATCGGGCGTCGACGTACTCCCGCACCTCACGCGGCCGGTTGGTGATGATCGTCTCCACACCGAGGCGCAGGCACAGGTCGACGTCCTCGGGCTCGTCCACCGTCCACACCCGCACCCGCAGCCCCTTGGCCTTCAGCCGCCCCACCAGCCCCGGATCGCGCCGTACGAGGTCGATCCCCGGACCGGCGTGCCCGGCGAACGGCGGCCGCGGCGGCCGCACGGTCCGCTCGATCAGGTACACGGACGGCAGTCCGGGCGCGAGTCGGTTCAGCCGCTGCAGCGCGTTCCGCGAGAAGCTCATCACCTCGATGCGCCCCGAAGCCCCGTCGGCCAGCCCGTACGCCCGCAGCACGCGCACCAGCTCGGCTTCCAGCCGGCCGCCGGCCCGGCTCGGATGCTTGGTCTCCACCGCCAGCCCCACCGGGTACGGCGCCCCGAGCGCCAGCTCCAGCAGCTCCTCGAAGCGCAGCACCCGCGCCCCGCCGTGCCCGGGTCCCTTCCAGGCGCCGAAGTCCAGCGCGGCCAGCTCGTCGTAGGTCATCGCGGACACCACCCCGCGCCCGTCGGAGGTCCGCCCGACGCTCCGGTCGTGCACGCACACCAGCTGCCCGTCGCGGCTGAGCCGCACGTCGCACTCCAGCGCGTCGGCCCCGTCGGCGATGGCCTGCCGATAGGCGGCGAGGGTGTGCTCGGGGTGCTCGTGGGAGGCCCCCCGGTGCGCGACGACACGGACCGCGGATCGCGCGGCCGGCCCGCCCCGACCGGCCCGGGCGTAAAGGCTGGACAGCTGAGTCATGCACCCGACGTTATCGGGATGCGCCCCCGCCCCCGCTACCGCATGCTGCACGGATGGCCGAACAGTTCGTGACCTTTCACTGCGAGCCCTGCGAGGAATGCGTCCGGCAGGAGTGGCAGACCGTCGAGGACGGCCGCCTCCGCTGGTACTCCGAGGAATACTGCCCGCGCTACGTCGTCCAGGCGTGCGGTCGCGAATGGGGTGTGCCGCCGGACTTCGTCCGTGAGCGGATCATCGCCCGCGAGGGCACCGTCCGGGTCCGCATCGGAGGCCCGGACGGCGTCCCGCTCAAAGCGGCCCGCGAAATCCTCGGCCTGACCATCGCCGAGCTGAACCGGCTGCGCGTCCACGGCTACGACGCCACCCCGGTGGAGGCAGCCCTCCTGGAGTCGCACCGCACGACCGGCGCGTGAAGCGGCGGGGCGGGAGCCCCCGAGGGGCCCCGCCCCGCCGGCGGACGTTACGCCAGGCCCGGGCCGCGGACCGGGATGTGGGTGAAGGTCGGCTCCGGGGCGGGATTCTGGAAGAAGTCGTTTCCCTTGTCGTCGACGACGATGAACGCCGGGAAGTCCTCGACCTCGATCTTCCAGACGGCCTCCATGCCGAGCTCCTCGTACTCGACGACCTCGACCTTCTTGATGCAGTCCTGGGCCAGCCGGGCCGCCGGGCCGCCGATCGAGCCGAGGTAGAAGCCGCCGTGCGCGCCGCAGGCGTCGGTGACCTGCTGCGAGCGGTTGCCCTTGGCCAGCATGACCTTGGAGCCGCCCGCCGCCTGGAACTGCTCGACGTAGGAGTCCATGCGGCCGGCCGTGGTCGGGCCGAAGGAGCCGGACGCGTAGCCCTCGGGGGTCTTCGCCGGGCCCGCGTAGTAGACCGGGTGGTCCTTCAGGTACTGCGGCATGTCCTCGCCCGCGTCCAGCCGCTCCTTGATCTTGGCGTGCGCGATGTCGCGCGCCACGACCAGCGGGCCGGTCAGGGAGAGCCGCGTCTTCACCGGGTGCCGGGTGAGCGTCGCGAGGATCTCGTCCATCGGCTGGTTGAGGTCGATCTCCACCACGTCCGACGCGGCGTCCAGGTGCTCGTCCGTGGTGTCCGGCAGGAAGCGGGCCGGGTCGCGCTCCAGCTGCTCCAGGAAGACGCCCTCGGCGGTGATCTTCGCGACCGCCTGGCGGTCGGCCGAGCAGGAGACGGCGATCGCGACCGGCAGGGACGCGCCGTGGCGCGGCAGGCGGACGACGCGGACGTCGTGGCAGAAGTACTTGCCGCCGAACTGCGCGCCGATGCCGATCTTCTGCGTGAGCTCGAAGACCTGCTGCTCCAGGGCCTCGTCGCGGAAGCCGTTGCCCAGGGCGGAGCCCTCGCGGGGCAGCTCGTCGAGGTAGTGCGCGGAGGCCAGCTTCGCGGTCTTCAGCGCGTGCTCGGCCGAGGTGCCGCCGACGACGATCGCCAGGTGGTACGGCGGGCAGGCGGCCGTGCCCAGCGAACGGATCTTCTCCTCCAGGAACTTCATCATGGAGGCCTCGTTCAGGACGGCCTTGGTCTCCTGGTAGAGGAAGGACTTGTTGGCCGAGCCGCCGCCCTTGGCCATGAAGAGGAACTTGTACGCGCCGCCGTCGGTCGCGTACAGCTCGATCTGCGCGGGCAGGTTCGAGCCGGTGTTCTTCTCCTCCCACATGGTCAGCGGGGCCATCTGCGAGTAGCGCAGGTTCAGCTTCGTGTACGCGTCGTAGATCCCGCGCGAGAGGGCTTCCTCGTCACCGCCCCGGGTGAGCACGTTCTGGCCGCGCTTGCCCATCACGATGGCGGTGCCGGTGTCCTGGCACATCGGCAGCACGCCGGCCGCCGCGATGTTCGCGTTCTTCAGCAGGTCGAGGGCGACGAACTTGTCGTTCGAGGAGGCCTCGGGGTCGTCGATGATCCGGCGCAGCTGCGCGAGGTGCGCGGGCCGCAGGAAGTGCTGGATGTCGTGGATGGCCTCTTCGGCCAGCTTGCGCAGCGCCTCCGGCTCGACCTTGAGGAACGTGCGTCCGTCCGCCTCGACGGTGGACACGCCCTCGGCCGTCACCAGTCGGTAGGGGGTGGTGTCCTCGCCCAGGGGCAGCAGGTCGGTGTACGCGAACTCCGGCATTCTGTGGCCATTCCTCACTCGGCAGACAGCGCTGACGACCTATTGGCAGCGCAGCACACCAGCCTAGGACGTCGGCCTCGAAGGTCGGTATGTGAGGTAAGGCTCAGTCGGGCCCGACTCGGCTCCACTCTGTAGTATCGCGATCTATCGTGTTTGGCTATGCTGCTTCCGTGGACCTGGAAAAGCACCCCGCTGCCCCCGCCGCCGCACCCGCCGAGCTGCGCGCCTCGGACGCCGACCGCGACCGGATCTCCCGGATCCTGGGCGACGCCTTCGCGGAGGGCAGGCTCAGCGCGGAGGAACACTCCGAGCGCCTGGACACGATGTACGCGGTGAAGACCGTCGGCGAGCTGGCGGAGCTGGTGCGGGACCTGCCCGCGGACCAGGGCGGCCTCCGTCCCGGCGCCGCCGCGGGCCCGGCCGGGCAGCCGTCCCCGTACGCACCCGCCGGCGCGGGGTACTCGGAGTCCGTGGTCGCCGTCTGCAGCAGCTCCGCCCGGCGCGGCCGCTGGCGCCCCGGCCCCCGCACCCGCGCGGTGGCCGTCATGGGCGACATCACCATCGACCTCACCCAGGCCGTGTTCGAGCAGCAGCTCACCGAGATCAACGTGACCGTGGTGATGGGCAACGTGGAGATCCTGGTCCCGGAGAACGTCACCCTGCGCGGGTTCGGCAACGGGGTGCTCGGCAGCTTCGACATCCGCGGGGAGAGCCGCGGCGAAACGGATCCGCAGGCGCCGGTCGTGGTCGTCCGCGGGTTCGCCCTGCTCGGCAACATCGAGGCCCGCCCCAGACTGGGGGCCCGCCTGGTGGACCTGGCGAACCGGCTGCGCAACAAGCCCAAGGACGGCTGAGCCCGGGCGGCGTACGGCGGAGGGCGGGCGGCCGGTTCCCGGCCAGTTCACGGCCGGATCACCCCACACGGCGCATATGGGCGCGTACAGCGGGTAGGGACAGGTGCATCGTCTCGGCTCGTGAATGGCTCGTGAATACGTCGTCAGGAGTAGACCGTGCAGCATCCGCCGCATCAGTCCCTGCAGGTAGCCGCCGTCGCAGCTCTGCCCAGTCCGCGGGTGCCGTCGCGGGAAGAGGCCGGCCCATGGCACGCGGAGGCGGTGTGCAAGCGGGACGAGGCGGGACTGTTCTTCGCGCCGTCCAAGGAGCCGACCGCGGCCCGGCTGTCACGCGAGGAGGCCGCCAAGCGCGTGTGCGCCCGCTGCCCCGTCATGATCGCCTGCCGGCAGCACGCACTGCTGCAGCCCGAGCCGTACGGGGTGTGGGGCGGGCTCACCGCCGCCGAGCGCCGCGTGGTGCTGGCGCGGATGCGCCGCCGGGCCGGGGAGCTGCGGCAGCAGCCCGGCAGCGAGCCGATCGCCGCCGCTGGCTGACCGGTCCGGCGTACGCCGTGCCTGCCGTACGCCCTGCCTGCCGTGCGCCGTGCCTGCCGTACGCGGCGTGGGCCGTACGGCACGCGAAGGGGCGGCCCCCGGCGGGGGCCGCCCCTTCGCGTCGTCGCCACGGCCGACAGGCCGGTAGTCCCGGGTCTGGTGGTACTACTGCGCCTTGTCGAAGTCGATCGCGCTGTACGCGCGCAGCTTCGAGAGCCGGTGGGTGGAGTCGATCTTCCGGATCGTGCCCGACTTGGAGCGCATGACCAGCGAGGACGTGGACGCCGTCGCCGCGCGGTAGTGCACGCCGCGCAGCAGCTCGCCGTCGGTGATGCCGGTGGCGACGAAGAAGACGTTCTCGCCGGAGACCAGGTCGTTGGTGGTCAGGACGCGGTCCAGGTCGTGGCCGGCGTCGAGGGCCTTCTGGCGCTCGGCGTCGTCCTTGGGCCACAGCTTGCCCTGGATCACACCGCCGAGGCACTTTATGGCGCAGGCGGAGATGATGCCCTCGGGCGTGCCGCCGATGCCGAGCAGCAGGTCCACGCCGGTGCCCTCGCGGGCGGCCATGATGGAGCCGGCCACGTCGCCGTCCGAGATGAACTTGATGCGCGCGCCGGTCTCGCGGATCTCCTTGACGATGCCCTCGTGGCGGGGGCGGTCGAGGATCACCACGGTGACGTCCTCGACGGCCATGCCCTTGGCCTTGGCGACCCGGCGGATGTTGACCGACACGGGGGCGTTGATGTCGACGAAGTCAGCGGCCTCGGGGCCGGTGACCAGCTTGTCCATGTAGAAGACCGCGGACGGGTCGAACATGGTGCCGCGGTCGGCGGCGGCCAGCACGGCGATGGCGTTCGGCATGCCCTTGGCGTTGAGGGTGGTGCCGTCGATCGGGTCCACCGCGATGTCGACCTCGGCGCCGGTGCCGTCGCCGACCCGCTCGCCGTTGAAGAGCATCGGGGCTTCGTCCTTCTCGCCCTCGCCGATGACGACGACGCCGTTCATCGAGACGGTGGAGATCAGGGTGCGCATGGCGTTGACCGCGGCACCGTCGGCGCCGATCTTGTCGCCGCGCCCGACCCACCGGCCGGCGGCCAGGGCGGCGGCCTCGGTGACCCGGACCAGTTCCAGGGCGAGGTTGCGGTCGGGGGCCTCGGGAGAGACTTCGAGCTGGGGCGGCAGGTTGTGGTGCTCGGTCATCGGAGCGCACCTTTCTGTACGACGACGGCCGTGATGTGAGGGTGCTGGAACTCTATCGGTACGTCGACAAATTGAGCAGAGGGGGTCACGTATGAGCGGCATATCGGGCACCCGGCGGTCTCTGCGCGGCGCCCGGGGCAGTCTGCGGGGCGGCGCACGGGTCGCGCCAGAGGCGCACCGGAGGCGCATCGGAGGTCCGCCGGAGACACGCTCGAAGAGGACCCCCCGTCCGTGATCGTTCCGGCGGTACGGGACGATAGGGGCGTGGCAGGTATGAAAGGCAAGCAGACGGTCTGGGACATGGTCCGGTCGCTGGCGGTGCTCGGGGTCATCGTCGCCGGGATCTACATCTTCATCCCGCATGACGAAAAGGCCGATCCGACGCGCGTGGTCGACTACCGGGTCGAGACCATCACCGCCCGGAGGGCGGCGCCCTACCCGCTGGCCGCGCCGGTGGGCCTGCCGCAGGAGTGGCGGGCGACCTCGGTCACGTACGAGCGGAGGAACGCCGACGCCTGGCACCTGGGCTTCCTGGACCCCGAGAACCAGTACGTGGCCGTGGAGCAGTCCAGCGACCCCTCGCCGAAGTACCTTGCGGGGGTGACCCAGCAGGCGACGGCCACGGGCGGGACGCAGCAGGTCGGCGGTACGGCGTGGGAGCGCTGGGACGGCCCGAAGTACGACGCGCTGGTCCTCAAGGGTGACGGGCACGTGACGGTGGTGACCGGCACGGCCTCCTTCGAGCAGCTCGGCAAGATGGCCGCGGCGCTGGAGTTCAAGAAGGGCTGAGCGCGCCGGCGCGCGGGACCGCGGGAGCGCGGGACCGCGCACGGCGCGAGAACGAGAAGAGGCCGCCCGCCCCGGGAGAACCGGGGTGGGCGGCCTCTTGCCGCTCGGGGCCTGCCGCCGGCGTGGCTCGGGGCATGGCTCTGGGCGTGGCTCAGACGGTGGTGACGACCTCGTCGAAGCCCAGGCGCGGGGAGCGCGGGAACGGGGCGGCGTCCTCGGCCGGCTTGCCGATGTTGACGACCATCAGCGGGGTGTGGTCGTCGTCCAGGAACTCCTTCTGCAGGCCGGCGAAGTCCAGGCCGGTCATCGGGCCGGCGGCCAGGCCGGCGGCGCGCACGCCCACGATGAAGTAGGCGGCCTGCAGGGCGGCGTTCAGCAGCGCGGACTGCTCGCGGGCCGGGCGCTCGGCGAAGAAGAGGTCCTTGGCCTGCGGGAAGTGCGGGAGCAGCTGCGGGAGCTCCTCGTGGAACTCGTTGTCCGCGGCGAGTATCGCGACCAGCGGGGCGGCGGCCGTCTTGGCCTGGTTGCCCTCGGCCATGTGCTTCACCAGGCGCTCACGGGCCTCGGGGGAGCGGACCAGGGTGATCCGCAGCGGGGTCTGGTTGAAGGCGGTCGGACCGAACTTGACCAGGTCGTAGATCGCCTGGACCTGCTCCTCGGTCACCGGCTCGTCGGTGAACGAGTTGGCGGTGCGGGCCTCACGGAACAGGAGGTCCTGGGCGGCGGCGTCAAGGGCGAGGGACATCGGAAAAGCCTTCTTCCATGCGGTGGTGAAGCGATGGCACGACCTTACGCCGCGATAGATGAATTTTCAACTATCGGGGGGTGGTCCCGCTCACCACTGCCCTCGCGGCCCCCGGGGGAGCCGCACCCGCCCGCCTCAGCCCTCCTCGGAGTCCGCGGCGACCTCGCGGGCCGCCAGGGCGGAGTCCAGCCGCGCCCTGGCTCCCTCCAGCCAGTGCCGGCAGACCTTGGCGAGCTCCTCGCCGCGCTCCCAGAGCGCGAGGGACTCCTCCAGCGAGGTGCCGCCCGCCTCCAGCTTGCGGACCACCTCGATGAGCTCGTCCCGGGCCTGCTCGTACCCCAGCGCCGTCTCTGCCTCGGCCATTCCTGCCACCTTAGATGTGTTGTGCAACGAAAATATTGCCGGAGCGTGTCGTCACTCGCCGTGCCCGTCGGCCACCGACACCGGGAACTCGCCCGCCGCGACCCGCGCCCGCAGCACCTCGCCCGCGGAAACCTCCTCGGGCGACCGCACCACGTGCCCGTCCGAGCGCTGCAGCACCGCGTAGCCGCGCTCCAGCGTCGCCGCCGGCGACAGCGCCACCACCCGGGCGCGGGTGTGCGCGAGCTCCGACTCCGCCCGGTCCAGGAGGTGCCCCAGGGTCCGCCGACTGCGCCCCAGCAGCGCCTCCAGCTCGTCCTCCCGGGTCTCCACCATCCGCTGCGGATGCACGAACACCGGCCGGGCCAGCGCGTGCGCCAGGCCCCGCTCCTCCCGGTCCAGCAGACCCCGCACGGCGCGCAGGGCGCGGTCGCGCAGCTGCCGGACCCGCTCCAGCTCCTCCCCGACGTCCGGGACCACCTTCTTCGCGGCGTCGGTCGGCGTGGACGCCCGCAGATCGGCCACCAGGTCGAGCAGCGGGGAGTCCGGCTCGTGCCCGATCGCGGAGACCACCGGGGTGCGGGCCGCGGCGACCGCCCGTACGACCTGCTCGTCGGAGAACGGCAGCAGATCCTCCACGCTGCCGCCGCCGCGCGCCACGATGATCACGTCGACCTCGTCGAGGGCGTCCAGCTCCTTGACCGCCTGCACCACCTGGGGCACCGCGTGGACCCCCTGGACCGCCACGTTGCGGACCTCGAAGCGGACCGCGGGCCAGCGGCGCCGGGCGTTCTCCAGCACGTCCCGCTCGGCCGCCGAGGCCCGCCCCACCACCAGGCCGACCAGCTGCGGCAGGAACGGCAGCGGCTTCTTCCGCTCCAGGGCGAACAGACCCTCGGCGGCGAGCGAGCGCTTGAGCCGCTCCAGCCGGGCCAGCAGCTCCCCGATGCCCACCGGCCGTATCTCGAAGGCGCGCAGACTGAGCTGGCCGCGCGGCGCGTACCACTCAGGCTTGGCCAGGACGACCACCCGTGCGCCCTCCGACACCGCGTCCGCGACCTCGTCGAACACCTGCCGGTAGCAGGTCACGCTCACCGAGATGTCGTGCGACGGATCGCGCAGGGTCAGGAAGACCACCCCCGCACCCGGACGGCGCGACAGCTGGGTGATCTGCCCCTCCACCCACACCTGGCCGAGCCGCTCGATCCAGCCCCCGATGAGCCGGGACACCTGGCCGACGGGCAGCGGCGCCTCGGCCGACGTATTCAGACCCATGCACGAAGGCTAACGGGCGCCGCCGACAAGCCCCCTTGATTGAGGCCCGGTTCGCCTCCGGGGCGCCGGGAGCCGCTGCCGACGGCCGACCGTGCTCAGCCCACTCGTTCCTCACGGGCTTCCGCGCGCTCTCCCTTTCGGCGGCGGCGCGCCCCTTCGGCTCACTCGCCGGGGGATCCGCCGGGGGATCCGCCGGGGGAACCGGCCGGGCGTCGCCCGCGCTGCAGGAACAGCACCGCCAGCCCCACCGCCAGCCAGGCCCCGCCCACCACCTGGGCCGCCCCGGAGGCCTCGACGACCACCGCCAGCGTCACCGCCGCACCCAGCACCGGCACCAGCAGGTGCCGCCACCAGCTGGGCGGCCCGTCGCCCCGCTTCACCCAGAACCAGCCCACCACCGAGGCGTGCAGCAGGGTGAAGGCCACCAGCGCCCCGATGTCGACCACCGAGACCAGGTGGTCCAGCCCGTCGTCCCGGCGGGCCGCCCACACCGCGGCGACCAGCGTGATCACCGCCGCCACCAGCAGCGCCGGCCGCGGGGTGCCGCCCGAGGTGCGGGCCAGCGCGTGCGGCAGCCGTCGCTCCCGGGCCATGGCGAACAGCAGCCGCCCGGCCGCCGCCTGCCCCGCCAGCGCCGCGAAGGCCGCCCCGATCGCCTTGCTCAGCGCCACCAGGTCGCGCAGCCAGGTCCCGACGCCCGCGTCCACGGCCTCGTAGAAGGCCGGCCCCTGCAGCCCCGGGTCCGCCGTGAGCTCCGCCGCGGTGGACGGGGTGAGCAGCGCCGCCAGATAGGTCTGCGCGAAGAACAGCACGCCGGTGAGCGCCAGGCAGGACAGCAGCGCCCGCGCCACCCGCTCCGATCCTCCGGTGACCTCCTCCGCGAAGGAGGCGATCGCGTCGAACCCCAGGTACGAGAGCACGGCCACCGAGACCGCGCCGAGGACCGCCGCCGGGCTGAACCCGAGCGAGCCGTCGCCGGTCACCGGCGACAGCCAGCCGCGCCGGGCCCCGTCCTGCGCCAGCACGGTCACCGCGGCCACCAGGAACACCAGCAGGACCACGACCTCCATGGCCAGCACGACGAAGCCCACGCGCGCCGCCGCCCGTACGCCCCACAGGTTCAGCAGCGTGGTCACCACCACCGCCAGGGTCGTCCACACCCACCGGGAGACCTCCGGCACCAGCGCGTTCATCGCGATCCCGGAGAAGAGGTAGGCCACCGCCGGGATCAGCAGGTAGTCCAGCATCGCCATCCAGCCGGCGACCAGCCCCGCGCCCTCACCCAGCCCCTTTCGGGCGTACGTGAAGACCGACCCGGCCTGCGGCGCCACCCGCACCATCTGCGCGTAGGAGAACGCGGTGAAGCCCATCGCGACGGTCGCGCACACGTAGACCAGCGCGACCGCTCCGTGCGACTTGGCGTCGAGGGTGCCGAAGATGCCGACCGGGGCCATGGGGGCGATGAACAGCAGCCCGTAGACCACCAGGTCGCGGAACCCGAGGTTCCGCCGCAGCCGGTCCTGGCCGTCACGGACCTCCGCCCTGACCTCCGCCATGCTTCCTCCGGGCGACGGGGTGAACAGGATTCCGGCCCAGTCTCTGTCGGCGGACCGATCTTCGGGCTCAGCGACGCGGCCGTACGATGGTCCGTATGACTGCTCCTGCTTCGCCCGCCTCCCGTCGCCGTGTGCTGCTCGCCGCCCCCCGCGGTTACTGCGCGGGCGTCGACCGAGCCGTGATCGCCGTCGAGAAGGCCCTCGAGCAGTACGGCGCTCCGGTCTACGTCCGCCACGAGATCGTGCACAACAAGTACGTCGTCCAGACGCTGGAGAAGAAGGGCGCCATCTTCGTCGAGCGGACCGAGGAGGTCCCGCCCGGCAACATCGTGATGTTCTCCGCCCACGGCGTGGCCCCCGTGGTGCACGAGGAGGCCGCCCGCGGCAAGCTCGCGACCATCGACGCGACCTGCCCGCTGGTCACCAAGGTGCACAAGGAGGCCATCCGCTACGCGAACGAGGACTTCGACATCCTCCTGATCGGCCACGAGGGCCACGAGGAGGTCATCGGCACCTCCGGCGAGGCCCCCGACCACATCACGATCGTCGACGGCCCGCACGACGTGGACAAGGTCACCGTCCGGGACGAGTCCAAGGTCGTCTGGCTCTCCCAGACCACCCTGTCGGTCGACGAGACCATGGAGACCGTCGACGCGCTGAAGACGAAGTTCCCGCTCCTCGTCTCCCCGCCGAGCGACGACATCTGCTACGCCACCTCGAACCGCCAGGCAGCCGTCAAGGTGATGGGCGCGGACTCCGACCTGGTCATCGTGGTCGGCTCCAAGAACTCCTCGAACTCCATCCGGCTCGTCGAGGTCGCCAAGGACGCCGGCGCCAAGGCCGCCCACCTGGTCGACTTCGCGAGCGAGATCGACGAGGCATGGCTGGAAGGCGTCACCACGATCGGCCTCACCTCCGGCGCCTCGGTTCCCGAGGTCCTGGTCGAAGAGGTCCTCGAATGGCTGGCCGAGCGCGGCTACGCCGACGTCGAGATCGTCAAGACGGCGGAGGAGTCGATCACCTTCTCCCTGCCCAAGGAGCTGCGCCGCGACCTGCGCGCCGAGGCGGCGGAACTGGTCGCCGACGAGTAACTCCTTTCGTACGGTATGTCCATGCAGATGACGCAGATCATGGGCGTGGACATCGGCGGGTCCGGCATCAAGGGCGCGCCCGTGGACCTGGCGCACGGCGAACTGGTGGCAGAGCGCCACAAAGTACTGACACCGCACCCGGCCACCCCCGAGGGGGTGGCCGGATGCGTCGCAGAGGTGGTCCGGGCCTTCGACTGGTCAGGCCCGGTCGGAATCACCTTCCCGGGGGTGGTCACGGGCGGGATCACCCGTTCCGCGGCCAACGTGGACAAGTCCTGGATCGACCTGGACGCGCGGGCGCTGCTCTCCCGGCAGCTCGACGGGCTGCCGGTGACGGTCCTCAACGACGCGGACGCGGCGGGCGTCGCCGAGATGACGTACGGCGCGGGCCGCGGCCGCCAGGGCACGGTCATCCTGCTCACCCTGGGCACGGGCATCGGCAGCGCCCTCTTCACCAACGGCCACCTGGTCCCCAACACCGAGCTCGGCCACCTGGAACTGCACGGGCACGACGCGGAGACGCGGGCCTCGGTGAAGGCCAAGGAAGACGGCGAGCTGAGCTGGGAACGCTGGGCCAAGCGGCTGCACAAGTACCTGGCCCACGTGGAGATGCTCTTCTCCCCGGACCTCTTCATCCTGGGCGGCGGCGTCAGCCGCAAACCCGAGAAGTTCCTCCCCCTGATCACCGGCATCCGCGCCGAAATCCTCCCGGCCCAGCTGCAGAACAACGCGGGCATCGTAGGCGCGGCGATGGCCGCCCGAGACGGCCAATAGCCCCCGCCGAGGCCCGGGCGGCCTCCGCCGAGGTGCGGGCAGGCAGCTCCGCTGAGGTGTGGGCAGGCGTTCCGCAGGGCGGAACGGGTGGGCACACCGGAACGCCGCCCAGCGGGCTCGCTCCGGCCCCACCGAAGCGTTGCCTCGGCTCCGGCCGCAGCGCCGCCCGGCCAGCTCGGTGGCTTTGCCGGACCCGGCACCGCCCGGAGCGGAGCTCCACCCGGACGGGGTCCGGACCGCAGCCGGACCGGGGTGCGGGGTGGCTGCGCGAGCCCTCGCGGGACCGGGGTGCCGTGTGCCCACCCTCCCGCAAGCTCTCGACTTCGCTCGAGCAGGGGGGACCCCCATCGCCCTGCGGCACGACTGCCCGCACGGCCGGCGGGACGGGGCCGCCCGTCCTACCCCCCACGGCCGTGGAACGGCCGGCACCCACACGGCCAGCGGCGAGCGGCCGACGCGACTGCCCGCACGGCCGGCGGGACGGGGCCGCCCGTCCTACCCCCCACGGCCGTGGAACGGCCGGCACCCACACGGCCAGCGGCGAGCGGCCGAC
>NZ_JBWKDJ010000014.1:0-10410 GCF_056436025.1 Streptomyces sp. NPDC043853 | reverse complement strand
GCGCGATTGCCCACACGGCCGGCGGGACGGGGCCGCCCGTCCTGCCCCCCACGGCCGTGGAACGGCCGGCACCCACACGGCCAGCGGCGAGCGGCCGACGCGATTGCCCACACGGCCGGCGGGACGGGGCCGGCGCGCCCGCCCACACGGCGGCGGCGAGGGGGCCGGCAGGCCTGCCCCACGGCCGTGGCGAACGGCCGGCACCCACACCATGGCGGAGGTGGTCCGCCCCGCCTGACCGCACGGCGCAAGGTGGAGCAGCGCCCGCATCGCACGGCGAGGTGCCCAGCCCGGGCCCGGGCAAGGCCCGGAGGAGCGGTCAGCCCTGCGCAGGCACGCGCCGCGCCGCGGCCATCCGCCGCCGACTGCTCCACACCGCCCGCCGCGCCAGCGCGATCAGCGCTGCCACCAGCGTCCCCGCGTACAACCACCCCGCATGCAGCGACAGCGCCGTGACCACCCCCATCACCTGCCCGCCGAAGCCCCCCGACCCGCCCGCGATGGGCCACACCC
The DNA here is from genome assembly GCF_056436025.1 of Streptomyces sp. NPDC043853. NCBI lineage: Bacteria > Bacillati > Actinomycetota > Actinomycetes > Kitasatosporales > Streptomycetaceae > Streptomyces > Streptomyces sp. NPDC043853. The sequence continues at coordinate 9,897 of NZ_JBWKDJ010000014.1, read as the reverse complement.
CCACCGCGAAGGCGATCGGCACCGCCACCGGAGCGGTGACCAGGTCCGCCGGACGTACCCACAGCGCGGTCATCGCGGCCACCGGCAGGAACAGCACCCCGTACGCGATCAGGGACACGTCGAAGACCAGCCAGTCGATCCCACCCGCCAGCACCATCGCGGCGCAGGCGAACAACCCGCCGCCCAGCCCGGTCAGCCGAGGCCGGGGCAGCCGGCGCTGCGCGCCCGGCCGCGGCACACCCGGCCGCAACCGGGGCCGTGCGGGCGCCCCGCCGCCACCGGCAGGCGGTCGCCGCTGGGCCGGAGGCACCGCCGGCCGCTGCCGCTGTCGCTGCGCGGGGTGATGATCTGACCGCAACCTGTATTGCTCCACCCTTCGAGGCTAGGCGCCGCACCCCGGTTCGAGGCCCTGGGACACGCGTAAACTGTCTGATGGCCCATGCCCGGGCCGTACCCTCCAGCAGCTACGGGAAGTCGCCAACGTGTCGCTCACGATCGGAATCGTCGGTCTGCCGAATGTCGGCAAGTCGACCCTGTTCAACGCCCTGACCAAGAACGACGTGCTGGCGGCCAACTACCCGTTCGCCACCATCGAGCCCAACGTGGGCGTCGTCGGCGTCCCGGACGACCGTCTGGGCAAGCTGGCCGAGGTCTTCAGCTCGCAGCGCGTCCTGCCCGCCACCGTCGACTTCGTCGACATCGCCGGCATCGTGCGCGGCGCCAGCGAGGGCGAGGGCCTGGGCAACAAGTTCCTCGCGAACATCCGTGAGTCGGACGCGATCTGCCAGGTCATCCGCGCCTTCAAGGACGAGAACGTCGTCCACGTCGACGGCAAGGTCTCGCCCAAGGACGACATCGAGACGATCAACACCGAGCTGATCCTCGCCGACCTGCAGACCATCGAGAAGGTCCTGCCGCGACTGGCCAAGGAAGCCCGCATCAAGAAGGACGTCGCCCCGAAGGTGGCCGCGGTCGAGGCCGCCAAGGACATCCTGGAGAAGGGCGACACCCTCTTCTCCCAGGGCATCGTCCAGGGCTCCGAGAAGGCCGAGCTCCTGCACGACCTGCACCTCCTGACCACCAAGCCCTTCCTCTACTGCTTCAACGTGGACGAGGAGGAGCTGACGGACGAGGCCTTCAAGGACGAGCAGCGCGCCCTGGTCGCCCCGGCCGAGGCGATCTTCCTGAACGCCAAGCTGGAGGCGGACCTCGCCGAGCTCGACGAGGAGGACGCCATGGAGCTCCTCCAGTCCGTCGGCGCCGAGGAGCCCGGCCTCGCCACCCTGGCCCGCGTCGGCTTCGACACCCTGGGCCTGCAGACCTACCTGACGGCCGGCCCGAAGGAAGCCCGCGCCTGGACCATCAAGAAGGGCGCCACGGCCCCCGAGGCGGCCGGTGTCATCCACACCGACTTCCAGAAGGGCTTCATCAAGGCCGAGGTCATCCACTTCGCCGACCTGATCGCCTGCGGCTCCGTCGCCGAAGCCCGCGCCGCCGGCAAGGCCCGCATGGAGGGCAAGGAGTACGTGATGCAGGACGGCGACGTCGTGGAGTTCCGCTTCAACGTGTGAGTAAGCCTCCAGAGGCTCCCTGACCTGCGGTGACGCAAGTCAGGGAGCCTTGCTGTCCGCAGCAGTCCGCGTGATGCTGCGACCAGTGGGTCTCGGCGCCGACCATCGGATGCGCTTCTGTCATTCCGAGGGGGCGACGTCCATGCCCGTCATCATTGTTCAAGAATGCGGATCGGTAGCTGCTGCCAGGATGGCGGAGGCGGCGAGTACCCACGCGAAGTCGGCTACTGCGGTCTCGTCCGAGCGTGCGAGCGCACCGGCTAGCGAGGGCAGCGGGCGATCCTCGGAAGCCGTGACGAGCCGAGGAGCCGATCAAGTGCCGGCACACCCTCGTGATGGAGCGATGGGCCATGAGAACCAGGCAAAAGTCGGCGCAGGGCACGGGTTGCGACATCGGTCAGTGTTGTTCCGATCTCCGGCCCGAGCGAGAGGTCGAGACTTCCGGCTAGATGCACTTGCCGATCGTCCCACTCGTCGATGTGCTCGCTGAGGAAGTCCAGAACCACAGATTGCCGCCGCCCCAGAAGGAGCAACTCGCAGGCCTGCACGACGTCGCGAAGATCGAAGATGAGTCGGGCGGTTATCCATGAAGGTCCGAGGTCGGGTTCCTCGCAGCTGATGACGAGCTCGTCGGCATCGGGACTTTCGGCGACCACCTCCAGTTGGAGGCTGCCGCGCTTCAGGAAGTCCTCAACCGCCCGCTGTTCTTGCTGACCGTGAACTACCAGGGACCACCACGGAATCGCAGCCCATGTGCCATGGTTCATCTTGTGTTCTTCGAAGGGCGTGAAGATTTGAGGGCGCGTCAGAAGGTGCTTGCTGAAGGTGGCAAGGCAACCGTCCTGGAAGTGCTCGTCCGCTGTGCGCTCGCGTAGCAAGTCGTACTCGATGGCGCTAATGCTTTCGATGGCGAGTGCGATGTCCTTCAATTGCTCTTCGATGCTATTTGCCGCCCGTACGAAGACTGTACGGGAGTCATGGCCCGCTGGTGCCAGAGCGACGTACTGGGCGAGGGTCCGCTGAGCTGCCTTGCACCGGACGAGATCGCCGCCAAGCTGAACCAAGTGGCGGGCGTTGAGTGTGCTCCATGGGCGAGTGGACATCCAGTGTTCCCAAGCACGGTCGCCTCCACCGCGCTCGCCGAGCACCATTGCTGTGACGGTGCCGACTCGAAGATCCGGCTCGGCCTTCAGCTTTTCCCAAGGGTCGGGATAAGTGACCAGTGGGAGGGACGGCAGCGAGGAGAGCGCGCTCAGGACGCGGGTGTCCGTGGTGTCCCAAAGATCGCTGAGTTCCCGCTCCACGCGTGGACGAGGCATCGTACGGCTTCGCTGGGCAGCCCAGTATTCGATCAGCAACATGTACGTGCTCTCTGGCGCCCACGGGGAGAGTCCCAGACTTCCGAGGAACGGAACGCTGTTGGCCAGCCCGTCTGCTTCGTATCCGGACTGGACCTCGGCGATGAGTTCGGAGAGTTCGTCAGTGCTGGGGAACGGAGTGGCGAACACCCCACTGGAGGAGAGAATGTCGCTGATGGTCGTGGTGCTCTTGCCCTGGGCGAGTTGAGTGGCGATTCGTGCTACCAGCAGTGAGCGGATGAGCGTCGGATCGCCGAGATCGGAGCGGATCTGGTCTTGGGCGAGTGCCGAGACATCCCTTAAGTGCCCGAGCAGTTCCTGGTGAATCTCACGGAACCATTCCTCCCGCTTCACCGAGAGCGTCGGTTTCTCTGTGGGCGGGCGCCACTTGTTACGGAAAAGTGCGATGTTGTGCCCCAGTCCGCTGGCTCGTTGCTGGGGCAGCGGCATTCCCTGCGATTTGAGTTGACCGTGCACGTACTTGTACAGGGAGCTCATGTCCAGCGGGTCCGGCACTTCTACTATGCCATTGGTAATCGCCTGGACGAGTTCGCCGGTGAACGCTGTAAGTGGGGCATCCGGGGGAGCCATAGCCGCTTGCGTCGCTGCTGAGGCGGTCATGACGTAGGTGCCTTCGATGATGGTCTCGTCCGCGACCTCATCGGTACTCCCCATGAACCCCTCCAGCGCAGCACCGCTGTAGCAACAGTCCAGGATCACGACCTTGTTGACAGCCGTGCTGTCCAGCACTTCGGTACGGAGGTCGTTGAAGGCCACGGACGCGTACTGTTTCCTGCCCCGTTCTGAGTTGCGCACGGCGAGACGGAGGGAGCCATCGGGTAGCCGCGTACCGTGGCCGGCGAAGTACACCACCAGGGTGTCCGACGCTTCACTCGCCGCCCGGTGTACGGGGTCGAGCGCGCTGCTGATGTCAGTGGGGTTGAGTACCGTCGTGCAATGTCTGTCCGGAAGGCTTCCACCGAGTGGGGACCTGAAAAGCTTGGCCAGCTCGGTGAGGTTGTTGCGCACCGCTGGCAAGGGTGGGAAGTGCTGGTATTCGTCCACCCCGATCAGCACTACACGGGTTCCGTCAGGATCGGGCAGGCGCATCACCGATCTTCGGAGACCGAGGGCGCCGACGCCTGGCTCGTGCCGATGGTCCCTGGCGCTACTTCCGGAGGTGTGGAAGCCAGCAAAGCCGCGACGCGACGCAGGGTGTCCTCTGATGTGTCGTGGACTGTCACGGTCATTTCACCGCGGGCGATGACGACCGGCCCGGGTGACGATGGGCGGGCTGTTCGCCAGGCAACCACAATGTTCACCAACAGGCTCGCGGCGGCGAGACCGTTGCTGACGAACATGTTGATGGTCTCTCCCGCGTTCATGCGGCCAGAAGCGCTAACAGGCAGTGCCAGCTCGACCTGTGCGTGGCGCCGGAGCTCACGATCCTGCCGGAGCCAGTAGTACAGATCGTGGGCCGCCGTGTCGTCGCCTTGTGTATCGACGGTGATCTGCAGCTCCATGCCGTCTCCCCCTATCGCCTACAGTGCTCGATGCTCATGGCAGGGAACGGGTGCCCCTTCGTAACTCCTGCCCCAGCTGTCAATCTGGTTGGAAGGATACGTCCCCCAACAGGATTGGCTCCTCGCAAAGTTCGGCAACCGTGTACATCGGTGCCCCCGCTTGACTGCGGCTGATCGGTCAGCTGCCGAGAGCAGGGATCTGCTGGTCGGCGATGGCCTCCCTCAGGAGGCTCTGTGTGCTGGGGTGCCGTCGGTACACCGCGTCGATCTCACGCGATGCGGCCGCATGGTCGTAGGGCAGCACGAGCTGACGGGCGACGCCGTATCGAAGTGCGTCCGCGACATCTTTGCTTATCTCGACCGTCCGTAGACCCTCGACGATGCCGGTAGAGGCATCGACGAGCACCATGTACGCGGTGAAGGGCTCACCTCGCTGCCCGGGCACGCCGACAGTGCGGCCGCGCTGGCGGTATGCCTCCCATGGAGAGTCGCCCCAACCGAGAGCCCCCTTCGGGGCGCCGGGGCGGGCCGGGGTGTCGAAGCGGTAGCACCACATCAAATGTCTGTCCCCGACGGTGACCGCGACCGTCGCTGAGCCGGTCGTGAACGCGGCCAGCTCGTCTGACGTGAGGCCGTCGAACGAATAGATGATCTCGACGTGGTTCTCGCTGAGTACCAGGTCGGCAGCGGACTTCGGCCAGTTGACTTGCCTCGGGTACGGCTCACCGACGACCAGTGAGTACGACATGGTGCTTCCTCTCTCGCCGGCCTCGAATCAGAGCTGTTTCGTCTGCCAACTATTTCAGAGGAGGTGAGCTGCAGCAGACACGATCGTGACATCAATGACCGCGGTGCGGTAGCTGGGTGTTGGCTCGGGCGGGGGAGGTCAGGAGCGTGACCAGCCGTTGGCGAACTCGCACTGGAGGTCCGTCCACCGGCGTTGTTCGGCGGGGGTGTGGCTGAGGTAGCCGAGGTGTCCCACGCCCCTGACCCACTCGTCCCAGAGGCCGCCGGGCTTGATAAAGCGGTCGGCGTGGTGGGTGCCAAGGTGAGCGTCTAGGCGAAGGAGTGCACCGAGGGCGGCGGACTGGTCGTAGTGGAGGTCGGCGCGGGGGAGGTAGCGCTCGAGGTAGGCAGTGAGGATCTCGGCGTCGGCGTGTGTGCCGAAGCGGGCCAGGGCGAAGCAGTAGGCGCTGCCGGAGTAGCAGACCTCGCTGGCCAGGAGCAGGTCGCCGATGCGTGCCCGGAACCGTTCGCGGCGGTCGACGCCGATCAGCCAGCCGGCGGTGAGACGCGAGCGCCATTCGTACCCGAGGAGGGCTTCCAGTTCCTCGTCAGTGATCGCGGCGGCGTCACTGAGTAGGTGTCGGGTGAAGCGGGTGGTGTGCCACCACCGGGGGCCCAGGAACCGTCCGCCATTCAGTACGAGATAGCGCGGGAGGCCGCCGTACATCCTCGTCACGTAGCTCTCGACCACATGGCCGTAGCCGACTTCCTCGGGGTGTTGGGGCGGCATCGGTCACTTCTCCGGGTAGAGGTCGGTACGGTCGATCCAGGTGGGGGCGACGAAGATGTTGTCGCCGGTGGGGGCTTCTGAGGCTTCCAGCAGGGACCAGGTGCGGGATTCCTCGACCAGGTGCTCCCAGGGCGCGGTCCAGTCGAGTTCCCAGTCCAGGGCGGGGCCGGAGACGCCGTATGTGCCGCCGGCGTCCACTCGCCAGAATTGGGAGTAGAGGATCACCTGGGCGTGGTCGGCCAGGTCGTTGATGATCTCGGTGAAGTGGGCTGAAGGCCAGCCGGGGGCGTTGTCCGCAGTGGTGGGTCGTAGGCGCGCGGTGAGCGGCGGGACGGCGGGGGTGCGTGCGCCGAGTTCGGTCAGGGCCCAGCGGATGCCGACAGACTCGGTCCAGTCCGGTGGGGTCGCCCGTTCCAGGCAGGCGCGATAGGCGCGGCGCAGGGGCTCGATGGCGCCGTCGATTTCCAGGCTCGCCAGGGCCATGGCCGCCCATTCGCGGACGGTCGGATTGTCGCTGTCCAGCAGGCCGATGAGAGCGGGGCCGCAACGGGGATCGCCCACCTCCTCGAAGACCTCGATGGCGGTCAGCTGGCCGAAGCCGCCGAGGGAAGGCAGGCCGTTGATGACGGCGGGTATGGCGTCGGCGCCGATCCAGATCAGCTCCGCGCGGGCGTCGTAGGACTCGTCGGCCTTGCCGTCGAGCTGCTGGACGAGTGTCTCGATGTGGGAGGTCATGACGCGGAGTGGTCCCGGCGCCAGAAAGTGGGGAGCCACCAGCAGAGAACCGAGCTGTCGTCGGGCCACGGGGCGCTGTCCTCGGCTGCCCAGTCCTCGAAGGAGTCCCGGGTCAGATCGATGGGGCGCCAGGCGGGGTCGAGCGGCTCGTCTTCGGCCGGCGGGCGAACGAACCGGAGGCCGTGCTCGTCGCAGGCGCCGAAGTCCTGGTAGTTGCGCTGGGCCTCGATCAGGGAGACCTTGTTCGCCCCGCCGGCCATGGTCGGCCAGCGGAACTGGACCCCGTCGTCCTCCCAGAAGCAGACGGGACAGATCTCGTACGAGCCGGGCATCGCGCTCAGCACGCGGTGTCCGTAGCACGGGCAGGGGTAGGAGTCGCTCACCTGCGCAGTTTCGTTGCAGGTCCCGCCCGTGTGCCATGGATTTCTCTGCCTCGGGATCCCCGGCCAGTCCGCAGCCAGTCCGCAGGACACCCGTAAACGGCCGTCGGGAGCCAACGCGTACCAACCAGGAAATCCCAGGTCAGGGCCCTGGAGGGGGTTCCGCCGCAGGTCAGGATCGGGCTTCAGACATTCCGCTTCAACGTGTAATCGACCTGTTACTGCACGCTAGGTAATCTGTCAAGTGGGCAGGTCAGAAGGGGTCGACTCCTCAGGGAGTCGACCCCTTCGTCGTCACCGTGCTGGATGGATGCTGGATATTCTGACGTCGGATCAGCTGGCGTCAGGTGTCGTAAACGGTGGAGCGACGCCCGACGTGTACCACCCAGACCACGAGCTCCCCGTTGTCGATCGTGTAGACGACTCGGTAGTCGCCGACTCGCAGTCGACGGCGTTCCGGCTGCGACACGAGCGCGGTCGTGTCGCAGCCGAGGGGGTCGCTCTCCAGCTCGGTCAGCTTGGCGAGGATGCGCAGTGCCATGTCGCGAGGGATCTTCCGAAGCTCGGCCTGCGCCTCGGGTCGGAAGACGGTTCGGTACTCACTCACCGCGCGCCAGCGTCTCCCTCATGACGTCCTCGATCGGGATGCCGGGTGCAGAGTTGGCCATGCGCTCGTCGATGATCCGGTTGATCTCGCGCTCTTCCCATTCCTGGTACTTGCGCAGCACCTCGATGGAGACGACGGCGGCGACTTCCTTGCCTCGGCGCGTGATGACCGTGGGCACGTCGTCGCGGTCTGCGCGCTCCACGACTTCCGCCAGGTGGGCGCGCACGTCGCGGATGGACTCTATGGGCAGCGGCTGCGTCATGCGCTCAAGCGTACCGAGTGTGCCATGTGTACACCACCGCGGCCCTGCGCGAGGGCTCGTACCTGCTGCGCTCGCCGGCGAACGCCCGTCGACTGCTCAAGGCGTACGAGAACGCCCTGGCGCACATCAACGTGTCCGAGCGGGAGCTGATCGATCCGGATTCGGCGGACGCGGGTGCGGGTGCCGCGTGAGGCTTGTCTTCGAGGATCAGGGCTGGGATGACTACACGTCCTGGCTCAAGAACGACCGCAAGATGCTCGCCCGGATCAACAGGCTGATCCAGGACGTCAGGCGCGATCCGTTCACCGGCATCGGTCAGCCCGAGCCGCTGAAGTACCACCTGCCTGGGGTGTGGTCGCGGCGGATCGACGACGAACACCGTCTCGGCTATCTGGTGACGGACAAGGAGATCACCGTCCTCACAGTCAGGTACCACTACTGACTGCTTGGGTGAGCCTCCCGTGCTGGCATGGTGCCCGGATGGGTGCTGGATATTCTGGCGCCGGGTCAGGCGATATCAGGTGTCGTAAACGGTGGAGCGGTGTCCGACGTGAACCGCCCAGACCACCAGTTCCCCGTTGTCGATCGTGTAGACAACGCGGTAATCGCCAACTCGCAGGCGACGGCGCTCAGGCTGCGATACGAGTGCGGTCGTGTTGAAGCCGAGGGGGTCGCTCTCCAGCTCGGTCAGCTTGGCGAGGATGCGCAGTGCCATGTCGCGAGGGATCTTCCGAAGCTCGGCCTGCGCCTCGGGTCGGAAGACGGCCCGGTACTCACTCACCGCGCGTCAGCGTCTCCCTCATGATGCGTCCTCGAAGTGGGCCTGGACGGTCTCGGGGGAGCGGTCGGTGATGAGGCGGAAGAGGAAGCCGGAGCCGTCCGGGTCCGCGCTGCCGGCGGGGAAGGGGATGGCCGACCCGGTGCGCCAGGCGGTGTCGCTGGTCTCCCGCCACAGGCATGCGGTGACCCGAGGCGTGTTGATGCCTTCTTCACGGAAGGCGGGCTCGTCCAGGATCGGGCGCAGTGTGGCGGGCACGTCGTCGATGACACCGGGCCAGACCCGTATGTCGTCCGTTCCGTATGGGCTCATCGGCGACTCGTGGTCGAAGCCGCGTATGAGCACGCCGGCCGGGGTGAAGAGGACGGAGAAGTCGTCCCCCGAACCGTTCTCCATCAGGGCCGCCTCCATGCCGGGCCCCCAAGTGGTGTCGAAGGTGTACTGGGAGAACCGCGGATCGTCCCCGATCGTGGCGTCCAGGACGGCCAGTGCGCGCAGATGGGCACGGAGTCGGGAGGGGTCGGGGAGAAGGGCGGCGATCTCGTACACAGTGCTCATGGCGTCATGGGAACAGTCGCCGCTGACAGTCCGGCATGACCGGTCCGGACAGTGAAGTGGCCTACCGCGAGGCCGTGCACGCCGGCAGCTCCGATCGTCGGGACCCCACGCACGTCAACGGGGAAACGCCTGGTCGGGGTGTGTCTGACCAGCTCCGGCGAAAGGCTGCCCGGCCTGTGGTGGCGCGGGTTGGGCGGCCATCGCCGTCCGCCTCGGAGGGCCCAAGTTGACGCGGGGATCCCCGATCCGTATCGTTCTCCGAGCTGTTCGACGTGAGCACCGACCCCGGTCGGCCCCGAACAGCCATTCCGCAAGATCCGCAGAAGCTGACGGCGCTTTGTCGTGCCGTCCGCCTTCATGCGCGTTTGCGAAATGAGGAATCCACGTTCGAACGTTTCGAGCGCGAGCCGCCCGATTAGCGTCGGGGGCAGGGAATCCGCTAAAGTCTCACTCGTCGGAACGGCCCAACAGCCGGGAAGACAAATCCCGCTGACTGGGAATCAGACGCCGAAAGGATCTGATAGAGTCGGAAACGCAAGAACGAAGGAAGCGCCCGGAGGAAAGCCCGCGAGGGTCAGTACGAAGGAAGCGTCCGCACCTTGAGAACTC
>NZ_JBWKDJ010000013.1:60751-219328 GCF_056436025.1 Streptomyces sp. NPDC043853 | reverse complement strand
CGCCTTGCGATGCGTCCCCTCGGCCCTGGCGGGCCTGGGGAGACCCCATGCACCAGACACCGCGGCCACTCCGACCCTGATCCGCCGGACAGACCTAGAGCTTGCCGCGGAGTTCGGCCGCCAGGTTACGGGCGCGCTCGGCAAGTTCCTGCCGGCCCGCGTCCGGGCCGGCGAGCGCCCGTACCTGCGCATCGGTGAGCCGGTCGGGACCGGGGTCCTCCAGAAGCCGGGAGACCTCGGCCAGCAGGCCGACGAGCCTGCGCGCATCGGAGGCGCCGAGGTGGACCGAGACCGCGGGGTCGATGACGGACATCGCCGCTCCTCCCTTCGGCGGTGGTCTCCCTTCCGACGGTACGCCGGACCCGCGCCCGGCGCCCGCCGCGCCGCTCGTGCGCCCTGCGGCACTTCGGACGTGCCTACTCCCCGGTGGCCAGGAACCGCTCCGCGCGGGCGGCGAACCAGGCCGGGTCGTCCAGGAAGGGAAAGTGGGCCGCACCGGGCTGGACGGCCACGGCGCCCCGCGGGAAGACCGCGGCGATCTCCGCGGCGAGCGACGGCGGCGGATTGCCGTCGTACTCCCCCGCCAGGACCAGCACCTCCGCGGTCACCGCCCGGAGCGCCTCCCGGGTCGCGGGCGGGTCGAAGGCCCCGGGCCCGGAGTAGGCGGAGGCCGCCTTCTCGTTCTGCTGGCGCGGGCCCGCCTCCACGTCCGCCCGAGCGGTGTCGTCCCAGCGGCCGTAGAACACCGGCATCGCCCGGTCCCACAGCGCGTCGTCCTCGTCCTCGCCCGCGAGGATGCGCTCGTACGCCGCCACGGCCGCGTCGAAGCCGGGCACCGTGTCCAGGCGCAGCCGGGCCGCCGCGAGCCGGTGTCCGGGGGTGGCGGGGAGGCCGAGGGCCGTGGCGTTCGGCGTGACCATCAGGAGCCGCCGCAGCCGCTCCGGGTGCGCTGCGGCATAGAGCTGGGCCAGCAGGCCGCCCGCCGAGTGGGACAGCACGTCCATGCGCTCCAGGCCGAGGTGGACGCGGAGTGCCTCCACGTCCGCGACCTGGCGGTCCACCCGGTACGTACGCTCGTCGACCGGGGCGTCCGAGTCGCCGGTACCTCGGAGGTCCAGCAGGATCAGGCGCCGGGTCGCGGCGAGTCCACCCAGGTCGCCCAGGTATTCGGCGGCCCGCATCGGGCCGCCGGGCAGGCAGACCAGGGGCTCGCCGCGCCCCTCGGCGCGGTAGGCGAGCCGGGTTCCGTCATGGCTGGTGAAGATCGGCATGGGGGCCATCAAAGCAGCGATCACTCGTTCGAGTCATTGAATTAGTGCGCGCGGTCCGGCACGCTACCGAATGATCGGTCGGGAAAGTCGGGGGCGGGTCGGGAGAGAGGCGAGGGGGCGAGGGGCATGGACGAGGGCGAGCGGCTGGGCCGCGAGGAGCTGGCGGCACTGCAACTGGAACGGCTGCGGGCAACGCTGCACCGGGTCTACGACCGGGTGCCGTTCTACCGCCAGTCCTTCGACAAGGCGGGGGTGCGCCCGGAGGACTGCGAGTCGCTCGCCGACCTGTCCCGCTTCCCCTTCACCACCAAGGCGGACCTCCGGGACAACTATCCCTTCGGGATGTTCGCCGTACCGCGCACGGACGTGCGGCGGATCCACGCCTCCAGCGGCACCACCGGCCGGCCCACGGTGGTCGGGTACACCGAGCGCGACCTGGACGTCTGGGCCGGTGTGGTGGCGCGGGCGATCCGCGGGGCCGGCGGCCGCCCCGGGGACGTGGTGCACATCGCCTACGGATACGGCCTGTTCACCGGCGGGCTGGGGGCGCACTACGGTGCCGAGCGGCTCGGCTGCACGGTCGTGCCCGCGTCCGGCGGGATGACGGACCGCCAGGTCCGGCTGATCCAGGACTTCCGGCCCGAGATCATCATGGTCACGCCCTCGTACATGCTGACCCTGCTGGACGAGATGGAGCGGCAGGGCATCGACCCGCGCGCGACCTCCCTGCGGACGGGCATCTTCGGGGCCGAGCCGTGGACGGAGGAGATGCGCCGGGAGATCGAGGACAGGCTCGGCATCGACGCGGTGGACATATACGGGCTGTCCGAGGTCATGGGCCCGGGCGTGGCGCAGGAGTACGCCGAGACCAAGGACGGGCTGCACGTCTTCGAGGACCACTTCCTGCCCGAGGTGGTGGACCCGGTCACCGGCGAGGTGCTGCCGGAGGGCGAGCCCGGCGAGCTGGTGTTCACCTCGCTCACCAAGGAGGCGATGCCCGTGGTCCGCTACCGCACCCGCGACCTGACGCGGCTGCTGCCCGGCACGGCCCGGCCGGCCTTCCGCCGGATGGAGCGGATCACCGGGCGCGCCGACGACATGATCATCCTGCGCGGGGTCAACCTGTACCCGTCGAACATCGAGGAGATCCTGCTCCGTACGGCCGGGGTGGCCCCGCACTTCCAGCTCCGGCTGACCCGGCAGGGGCGGATGGACGCCCTGACGGTCCGCGCGGAGGCCCGGCCCGGGACGGGCGCGGCCGAGCGGGAGGCCGCGGCGGCGTCCGTGGTACGTGCCGTCAAGGAGGGCATCGGGGTCTCGGTGGCCGTGGAGATCGTCGATCCGGGGACCCTGGAGCGCTCGATCGGCAAGATCAAGCGGATCGTGGACCTGCGGAACGCGTAGCGGCCGCCGGCCGGTAGTCGGGCAGGTCGACGGTGTTGGTGGCCTTCCTGCCCTGCTCCATCATCCAGTGGAGGATCCGGCGCCGCCCGAGCAGGGCGTTGCGGGTGCGCAGGCCCCAGCGGGTGGCGGGGGCGAGGAAGGAGCCGGTGCGGTCGCCGCCCTTCTGGCAGCCCTCCGCATAGGGGCGGAGCAGTCGCTCGTACCGGGCGAAGGCGACGCGGTGGTCGGGGTGGGAGGCGAGCTCCCCGGCGAGGACGTACGCGGCGACGACGCCGGTGCCCGTGCCCATGCCGCCGATGGTGGCGCCGCAGGCGGCGTCCCCGAGGAGGGCGATCCGGCCGCTGGACCAGGAATCCACGTCGGCCCGGCTGATGGAGTCGAAGTACAGCTCACCCGCGTCCCGGAGGGATGCGAGGAGCCGGGGGACCTCCCAGCCCAGGCCGGCGAACGCCTCGGCGATCAGGGTCTTCCGCTGCCGGAGGTCGTGCCGGTCGTACGTCCGTTCCGGGGCGGCGAACACGAAGAAGGCGCGCGCCCGGTCGGGGTGCAGGTTGTCGGTGCCGACACTGGCGAGCCGGCCGGGGACGTTGAGGCCGACGGAGCCCTCGCCGAAGCCGATGCCGAGGTGGTTCGGCAGGCTCCAGGTGGCCGCGTAGTAGCCGAGGTGGCGCACGTACCGCTCCTCCGGGCCGAAGGCGAGGCGGCGCACCTGCGAGTGCAGGCCGTCGGCGCCGATCACCAGGTCGTACACGGCCGGTGCGGCGTGGCGGAAGGTGACGTGCACGCCCTCCCCGGTGTCCGTGAGCGAGGTGATCGAGTCGCCGAAGCGGTAGTCGGCGTACGGGAGGCCGTGTTCGTACAGCACCCGGGCCAGGTCCCCGCGCAGGACCTCGATGTCGCCGCCCGCGAACTCGGCGGGCAGGTGGAGCTGTTCCCTGCCCCGCTCGTCGACGAAGCGCATCGGGCTGCCGCCGGTCTCCACGGCTCGCAGCCGGTCGGTCACGCCCATCCGCTCCAGCACGGTGAGGTGGGTCTCGCCGCGGAAGTCCACGGCCTGACCGCCCTCGCGCGGGCCGGGGGCGACCTCCACGACGGTGACCTCGAAGCCGTGGCGGCCGAGCCAGTAGGCGAGGGCGGGTCCGGCGATGCCGGCGCCGGAGATGAGGACGGTGCGCCCGGTGCGGGACATAACGACTCCTGAGGTTCTGGCTTGGGATCGGGCTCGGGATCGGACTCTTAACTGCGTCCCTTGGACACAGTTTCCATATGTGTACGGTAGACACAGTTCTCGGTGTGCGCAAGGGAGGAAGCGGGGATGGACGAAACGGTGCGGCTGCTGTGGGGCCCGCCCGCCGGGCCGCGGCGGGGGCCCAAGCCTGCCCTGAGCCTGGACATGATCGCCGGAGCCGGTATCGAGATCGCCGACGCGGAGGGGCTCGCCGCACTGTCCATGCAGCGCGTGGCGGAGCTGCTCGACAAGACCAAGATGTCGCTCTACCGCTACGTCCCGGGCCGGGCCGAACTGGTCGCGCTGATGGTCGAGTCGGCGATCGGCGACGCGCCCGGTGCGGCCGGGCGGGGCACGGCCGACGCGGGCTGGCGCGACCGGCTCGGGCTCTGGGCCCGGTCCCTGGCGGCGGTCTTCGACCGGCATCCGTGGCTGCTGGACGCCACACTCGGAGCCCGGGTTACGGGCCCCAGGGAACTCGACTGGATGGAGGAGGCGCTGGACGCGCTCCGGGCGACCGGCCTCACCGGCGCCGAGCGGCTGGACGCGGTGGTCCTGCTCACCAGCCACGTCCGGGGCATCGCCCAGCAGACCCGTGCCATGGCGGGCTCAGGGGACGACCCGGAGGGACAACTCGCCTCCGTACTGGGCCGCCTGATGAGCGACCACGGCGACCGCTACCCCGAGCTCGCCGCCGCCCTGGCCACGGCGGCGGCCGAACCGGAGGCGAGGAACCAGGCCCTGGAGTTCGGCCTCGAACGCATCCTCGACGGCCTGGAGGCGCTCGTCACCGCGCGGGCTTAGGCCGTGCCCGTCGGATCGTGCCGGGGGATGCACCCCTTCGGGCGCTCTTGCGGTCCGGGCCCGCGGGCCACGGCCGGGCGGCGGGTAGGGCATCTGGTGTGACCTCGACGTTCCGGCACCTGCACGACCGGCTCCTGGCCTCCCAGATCGGTCTGGCCTGGAGCCGGGGCCGGGAGATCGAGCTGATGCACCGGGCGATGGGGTTCGCCGCGCTCGGCTTCCTCACCCTGGTGCCGCTGCTGATCGTGGTGGCGGCGGCCGCGCCCGGCAGCGGCGAGAACTTCGGCCGCTGGTTCGCGCAGGCGCTCGGCGTCACCCCCGCCTCCCGGGCGCAGCTGGAAGCACTGTTCGGTTCGGCCGACCTGGCGCTGGAACGCACCACCGCGTTCGGCCTGGCCGCCGTCACCGTCTTCGGCCTGACCTTCGGCTCGGCCGTGCAGACCTGCTACGAGAAGATCTGGGACGTGCCCACGGCCCGCTGGCACACCATGTGGCGGCACGTGATCTGGCTGGCCCTGCTGGTCGGTTACCTCGGCCTGCTGGTGCTGATCCCGGCCCCGCCCCACACCACCGTCGGGACGGTCTCGGGCACCCTGGGCGACCTCATCGGCACCTGCCTGTTCTTCTGGGGCTCGCAACGCGTCCTGCTCGGCGGCCGGGTGAAGTGGCGGGCCCTGTTGCCCGGCGCGGTGGCGACCAGTGTCGGCCTGCTGGGCCTGCGCATCTTCTCGCAGCTGGTGTTCTCCCCCCTGATCGCGTCGAACGCCGTCACGTACGGCCCCTTCGGCACCCTCCTGGTCGTACAGTCCTGGCTGGTCGGCGTCGGCTTCGTGGTGTACGGCGGCGCCCTGGTGGGCCGTCTGGTGCACGAGCACATCACCCTCCGGCGGCTGCGCCGCAGCGGCGTCCTGCCGGACGGCTGACGTCCCGGCCCGCCCGCGGTACCCGCCGGGTACGGTGATCATCCACACCGATCACCCGAACGGAGCAATCCCGTGCCCAGCTGGCGCCGTACCCTCACCGCGGCCGAGGTCACCGACCCGGCGCTGCGGGCCGACTACACGGCCGCCGCCCGACGGGTGCTCAGCCGTGAGAAGGCGCCGTACCTGGCGCTGCGGCTGCTGGCCGCCCCGCCCCTGGTCCCGTATCTGACGGCGGGCCTGGCCTTCATGAACCTGGTCGACGACACCGCCGAGAACGGCAGCGCGGAGGAACGATCCGCCGGCCTCGCCGCACTGGGCTCGCGCCTCGCCGACGGGGGCGGCACGGACCCGGTCCTGCGGGCGTACGCACACGCCGTATCGGTGCGCGGGCTGCCCGGACACTGGATAGCCGACTTCCTCGCCGGGGCGGAGACCGCCGAGGCGGGCTTCACCGGCTTCACCACGGAGGCCGATTTCCAGGCGTACCTGGACGCGTACGCCTGGCCGGGGGTCACGGTCTTCACCGGACTTCAGTACCAGGGCGGACCGGATCCGGAACAGGCCGCGGCCTGGCGCCGCTTCGTGGACGCCGCGCAACGGGTCGATTTCCTCGCCGATCTGGCGGGCGACCTCGCCGCGGGCCGCCTGTGCCTGCCGCTGGACCGGCTGACCGAGCACGGGGTGACCCGCGCCGACCTCGAACAGGGGCGCGACACCGCCGCCGTGCGGGCCCTCCTGTCCGGCGCGTGCGCCCGCGCCCGGACCTCGCTCGACGCGGCGCAGGACGTGGTCGGCCACGCCGACCCGGGCCTGCGCCGGGTCGGCCGCACCATGCTGGAGCTGATGGCCCACCAGCTCACCCTGGTCGAACGCGCCGGCCCCGCGGCCCTGCGCCAGGACATCGGCTACGGCGGGCCGGCCCCGCTGCGCATCCTGGCGCGCAGCGTCCTGAGCCGCTGACCCGGCCGCGCCGGCGGAGTCCGCGCCCGGTGCCCGGGCCCGGGCACCGGCTACCGGAACTCGTGCACCACCTGGATCCTGCCGACGATGTGGGCGTTGAACCCGTCCAGCTCCTCGGCAGGCACCCACAGCTCCAGGATCGTCCGTCCCCCCGCCTGCCGGACGGGGTACCGGGTCAGGAACTCCGAGTCCACCTCGAAGCGGGTCACGAACCCGACACCGCTGTGCTTGACGTTCCAGTCCCGCGCGATCCTGATCGCGTAGTCCTCGTTCAGCACCGGATAGAAGATCGGCTGATCGGCGAGCCGCGGCGGCCAGGCACGCCAGTCCGACTCCCGCACCAGCTCCAGTTCCTCGGGCCCGGTGGGCCGCCACAAGGTCGTCGTCGGTCGTAGGCCGGTCATCGGAACCACTCTCCGCAGCGTGCGGGCCACCGGTGCGGCCCGCGGGACCCGTACGTTACCGGCCCGATGCCGTTGCTTCAGGCGGCCGCCGCGGTCGCCGTGCTGGGGGCGGACTCGGCGTCTTCGGGCCGTGCCGTGTCCTGCCGGCCCGAGGCGCGGCCAACCGCCCCCGCTCCGTCCTACTCCTCCGGCTCCCAGGCGCGGAGCAGGTCGAGCAGCCCTGCGTCTCCGTCAACGTGCATGGAGTCCGCCGGGATACGGTCGTACAAGTAGAGGACCAACTCACCGGCCGTGCCATGGACGGAGGCGCCGGCTGCGTCCGGGTCCTCGCCGGTCGCGGCAGTCGGCGCGGGGATGCGGGTGGAGCGTGCGCCGTCGCCGTCGACCGTGAGGCGCCAGGAGCGGCCCTCGGCGGCGTGGAAGTCGAAGGCCGTGGGCTTGTGCGGCCAGGCGCTGGGCGTCGCGACGCAGGTGAACAGGAACTCCTCCACACCGTCGAGTGCCACCTCGACCGGCAGCGGCTGCGGGGCGCCCCCGGTGAGCTGGGCGTCGTACGTGTGCACCGCGGTCTCCTGGGCCCGGTGCCGGGCGACTCCGCCGGAGGTCCGCGGCGTCTGCAGGGCACTCCACCACGCCCAGCAGCCGGCGTCCGGGCCCGCCCCGCGCAGGGCGCTCAGCAGAAGCTGCGTCGACGCGGCCAGCCAGGCCAGCAGGGCCTCACGCTCCCGCGGCACTTCCAGAGCGGCGCGCGCAGCGGTGGCCTCGGCCGGGGGAGCGTCGGCAGGCCCCGCGCCGACGATGGCGGCCCAGAAACGGTCTCCCCCACCCAGGTGCTTCACCAGATCGAACAGCGTCCACCCGGGGCAGGTCGGCACCTGTGCGTCGAGACTGGGCGCGGCGGCGACCGCGGCGCGGAACGCGGTCGACCGTTCATCGATCAGTCGCAGCAGGTCGGGGAACTCAAGATTCTTTTCCACGCCGGATGTCTATCACCGTGCTCCGATGATCGGACAGCGATTTTCACAGTCGCCGCCGGTTGGCCCTTGCGGACGCCGTCCTCGCCTCCCACCGCTCGGGTGACGAGCTGCGCACGGCTGCGAGGACGCCGGTGGTGGCGGTACGCCAGGCGTCGTGCCGGCGGGTGCTCCGGCCTCGCCGCGCGGCCGGGCACTTCGGCGACGTGGCGTCGACCCGGTGCGCCCGGTCATGCTGCCGCTCGACGCGATGGGCTTCGCGTCAGGAGCCGAAGCGGGTGCGGAGTTCGCGTTTGAGGATCTTCCCGCTGGCGTTGCGGGGCAGGGAGTCGACGAAGAGGACGCGCTTGGGTGCCTTGAAGTGGGCCAGGCGTTCGCGGGCGTGGCTGAGGAGCTCCTCTTCCGTCACCGTGCCGCGCGGGACGACGACGGCGGTGACCGCCTCGATCCAGCGGTCGTCCGGCAGGCCGATGACCGCCGCCTCCGCCACGCCCTCGTGGGTGTAGAGGGCGTCCTCGACCTGGCGGGAGGCGACCAGGACGCCGCCCGAGTTGATGACGTCCTTCACCCGGTCGACGACGGTGTAGTAGCCCTCCGCGTCGCGGACCGCCAGGTCGCCCGAGCGGAACCAGCCGTCGCGGAAGGCCTGTTCGGTGGCCTCGGGGTCGTTCCAGTAGCCCTGGCACAGCTGCGGGGACCGGTACACCACCTCGCCGGGCGTTCCGTCGGGCACCTCCGTGCCGTCCTCGTCGACGACCTTCGCCGCCACGTGCCGTACGGGACGGCCGCAGGACTCCAGTCTGCCCTCGTGCTCGTCCGGGCCGAGGACGGTGGCGAGCGGGCCGATCTCGGACTGGCCGAAGCAGTTGTAGAAGGCCAGGTCCGGAAGCCGGCCGCGGAGCCGTTCCAGGACGGGCACGGGCATGATCGAGGCGCCGTAGTACGCCTTGCGCAGGGCGCCCAGGTCGCGGACCGGGAACTCCGGGTGGTTGGCCAGGCCGATCCACACGGTGGGCGGGGCGAACAGGCTGTCCGCGCGGCCCGCCTCCACCAGGCCGAAGACCTGCTCGGCGACCGGCGCGTCCAGGACGGTGTTCTCGGCGCCGACGGCCAGGTAGGGCAGCAGGAAGACGTGCATCTGCGCGGAGTGGTAGAGCGGGAGGGAGTGCAGCGGGCGGTCCCCCTCCGCCAGGTCGAGGGCCTCGATGGCGCTCTCGTACTCGTGGCACAGCGCCTCGTGCGTCATCATCGCGCCCTTGGGCAGGGCGGTGGTCCCCGAGGTGTAGAGCAGCTGCAGCAGCGCGGTGGGGTCGGTGGAGGGGTCGTACGGTGCCGGCGGCGCGGCCGTCAGGTCATCCAGCGGGCGCACCGGGTGGCCCGCGGGGACCTTCCCGGCGAGCTCCGGGTCGGCGAGGACCAGGGCGCTGCCGGAGTTCCCCAGGATGTACGCCAGGTCCTCGCCGGTCAGGTTCTGGTTGACCGGGACGTGCACCAGCCCGGCCCGGGCGCAGGCCAGGTAGGCGATCAGGTAGGCGTCGGAGTTGTGGGCGAAGGTGGCGACCCGGTCGCCCGCCGCCAGTCCCCAGGGGCCGCGGAGCAGGGCGGCCGCCGCGGAGACCGCCGCGTCGAGTCCGGCGTACGTCCAGTGCCGGTCCCGGTAGCGGACGGCCGTCCGGTCCGGGACTCGGGCCGCGGTGTCCCGGACCAGGCCGTCGACGGTGTTGTGCCGCACCTGCTGCTGCTTCGTCACGCGGACCTCTTCTCACCGGTGGGGCGCCAAGGGGATGGCAGGGGACGGCAGGGGGTGCCAAGCGGGATGTTGGCAGATCCCCGCGGCATCCGCAGGGCTTCGCGCCGTCCGGTCCTCGGTGCCGCGCGCCGAGTCGGCCGGAGGCGCGGCCGGGTCCGCGCCGTCGAGGCGGTGGAGGACGAGGGCGGTCGGCGCGAGCCGCCCCGCGGCGGCGGTGTGCCGGCAGGGTCCCTCCCGAGGGCGCCGGGGTCTGGACGGCGGTCGTCCGCATCCGGCGGCCGCTCCGGGGCCCCCGCCCGGTGTGAGCCCCCGCCCGGTGTGGAGGGCCGGACGGCCGACCCGTCGGGGTCACGCCGGACCGCCTCAGGGGCTCACGGCCAGGAAGAGGTACGCGGCGAGGATGACCAGGTGGACGCCGCCCTGGAGGAGGGTGGCCCGGCCGGGGACCACGGTCAGCGCTCCGACGACCACGGTCAGGGCGAGCAGTACCGTGTGGGTCGCGCCGAGGCCGAGGATCAGCGGCCCGGACAGCCACACGGTGGCCAGCGCGATGGCCGGGATGGTGAGGCCGATGCTGGCGATGGCGGAGCCGAAGGCCAGGTTGAGGCTGGTCTGGACGCGGCCGCGGCGGGCGGCACGGACCGCCGCGAGGGTTTCGGGGAGCAGCACCAGCAGGGCGATGACCACGCCGACGACGGCCTGCGGGAGGCCCGCGTCGGCCACGGCCGATTCGATCGTGGGCGAGACGGCCTTCGCGTCGCCGACCACGGCGACGAGGGCCACCAGCAGCAGGCCGAGGCTGATCACTGCGGCGCGGAGGGCGGGCGGGTCGGCGTGCTCGTCCTCGGAGGAGGTACTGCCGTCGTCCACCGGCAGGAAGTAGTCCCGGTGCCGGACGGTCTGGACGGCGATGAACAGCCCGTAGAGGGCGAGTGAGGCCACGGCGGCGAAGGCCAGCTGGCCCGCCGAGAACTCCGGGCCGGGCTTGCTGGTGGTGAAGGTGGGCAGGACGAGGCTCAGCGTGGCGAGGGTTGCGACGGTGGCGAGGGCGGCGCCGGAGCCCTCGGCGTGGAAGACGGCGACCCGGTTGCGCAGGGAGCCGACGAGCAGGGACAGGCCGACGATGCCGTTGCAGGTGATCATCACGGCGGCGAAGACGGTGTCGCGCGCGAGGGTACTGGTCTTGGGGCCGCCGTCGGCCATCAGGGTGACGATGAGGGCCACTTCGATGACCGTGACGGCGACGGCGAGGACCAGCGAGCCGAAGGGTTCGCCGACCCGGTGGGCCACCACCTCGGCGTGGTGGACCGCCGCCAGGACGGCACCGGCCAGGCAGAACGCGACCAGGGCCACCGCGTAGCCGGGCAGGTGCCGCCCCCAGCTCAGGATCAGCGCGGCGAGCGCCACGAAGGGGACCAGCAGGGTCCAGTCGGTCAGGGGGGATCTCCGCGTCGCCGCACTCATGCCCCCACGCTGCCACGGCTGGTGATCCGCCGCGCGACCGGCGGCGCGCCGGCCGGCCGCCGCGCACGGTGCGCGCGGCCGGCCGTCGCGGCCCCGGGCTACCTGAAGATGACGGCGTAGCCGTCGCCGCTGCCGATCGAGCTGCCACCGTCGCCGCCGCGCGTGGTGCCGGAACCTCCGCCCGCGGCGCCGAAACCGCCGTGGCCGTCGTTGGTGCCCGGGAGGCCGACGATGCCGTCCGCGACGCCACCGCCGCCGCCCGGGATCCCGCCGTCCTCGCCGGGCCGGGTCAGGCCTCCGGTACGGCAGGTGCCGGTGCCGCCGGTGCCGTCCGCCCCCTGGCCGCCGTCGACGGTGGTGCCGCCCAGACCGCCTCCGCCGCCGCCCCCGCCGCCGGCGGTGACCAGGTGTCTCCCTCGGGTGAGGCCAGCGTGGTGGCGGCCCGGTCACATCGGGCGGTCGTGGCCCTCCCAGTACGGGTCGCGCAGCCGGCGCTTGTACAGCTTGCCGTTGGGGTCGCGCGGCATGGCGGTGATGAAGTCCACGCTCTTGGGGCGTTTGTATCCGGCCAGGCCGCGTGCGCAGTGGGCGAGGATCTCGGCGGCCAGTTCGGGTCCGGCGGTGAAGCCCTCGGCGGGTTCGACGACGGCCTTGACCTCCTCGCCCCAGTCCGCGTGCGGAATGCCGAAGGCGGCGGCGTCGGCCACGGCGGGGTGGGTGAGCAGCGCGGACTCGATCTCGGCGGGGTAGATGTTGACCCCGCCCGAGATGATCATGTCGATCTTGCGGTCGCGGAGGAACAGGTAGCCCTCCTCGTCGAGCACACCGAGGTCGCCGACGGTGAAGAACTCGCCGATGCGGTTCTTCCGGGTCTTGCCCTCGTCCTTGTGGTAGCTGAACCCGCCGGTGCTCATCTTCATGTAGACGGTGCCGAGTTCGCCGGCGGGCAGCCGGTTGCCCTCGTCGTCGAAGACGGCGAGCTCGCTGATCGGCCAGGCCTTGCCGACGGTGCCGGGCTTCTTCAGCCATTCCTCGGCGGTGGCGAAGGCGCCGCCGCCCTCGCTGGCCGCGTAGTACTCCTCCACGCAGCGGCCCCACCACTCGATCATGGCCCGTTTGACGTGGTCGGGGCAGGGCGCGGCGCCGTGGATGGCGTGTCGCATCGAGGACACGTCGTACGCCTCCCTGGTCGGCTGCGGGAGCGCGAGCAGGCGGTGGAACTGGGTAGGCACCATGTGGGTGTGGGTGGCCCGGTGGGTGTCGATGAGGCGGAGCATCTCCTCCGGGGTCCACTTGTCCATCAGCACGAGCGGGTGGCCGATGTGCAGGGAAGCCCCGGCGAACTGGAGCACGGCCGTGTGGTACAGCGGCGAGCAGACCAGGTGGACGTTGTCGTCGAAGGGGCGGATGCCGAAGATGCCGAGGAAGCCGCCGAGGTAGGTCTCCTCCGGGAGTTTGCCGGGCAGCGGACGGCGGATGCCGCGGGGCCGGCCGGTGGTGCCGGAGGTGTAGTTCATGACCCAGCCCAGGGTGCGGGCGTCAGGTGCGGTGCCGGGCTGCCCGTCGAGGAGTTCGGCGTACGGACGGAAGCCGGCGACGGCTCCGACGGCGTAGCGGTGGCTCGCGGGCAGGGCCGCCTCGTCGGCGGCGGCGAGGGCGGCCTCGGCGAAGCGTTCGTGGGCGATGAGCACCTTGGCGCCGGAGTCGGAGACGATCCAGGCGATCTCGGGTCCGACGAGGTGGTGGTTGACGGGGACCAGGTAGAAGCCGGCCTGGGAGGCGGCGAGGTAGGCGGTGAAGAACTCGACGCTGTTGGGGAGGACGACGGCGAAGGCGTCGCCGCGTTCGAGTCCGGCGGCGCGCAGGCCGTGCACGAGGCGGTTGGCGTCGGCGTGGAGCCGGGCGGCGGACCACTGCTCTCCGTCCGGAGCGGTGAGCACGATCCGGTCGGGATCGGCGGCGGCCTGGGCCCAGAATCCGTTCGGCACCTTGGTGTCGGTCATGGCGGGTTCGCTCCTCAGGCTCGGCCGGCGATGCGGTTGATGCGGTCGACCGCCCGCTCGAAACCGCGGGTGAGGTCGTCGAACACGGCCTGGACACTGCGTTCGCTGTTCATCCGGCCGACGATCTGGCCGACGGGGGTGCCGAGCAGGGGCTGGACCTCGTACTTCTGGATGCGCGAGACGGCGTCGGCGACGAGGAGGCCCTGGAGCGGCATGGGGAGGGCGCCGGGGCCGTTCGGGTCGTCCCAGGCGTCGGTCCATTCGGTACGGAGCTGCCGGGCGGGTTTGCCGGTGAGGGCGCGGGAGCGGACGGTGTCGCCGCTGCCGGCGGCGAGGAGCTTCCCGGTGAGGGCGCGGGAATGCAGGTCGGCCTCGGTGGTGGTGAGCCAGAGGGAGCCGAGCCAGACGCCCTGGGCGCCCAGCGCCAGCCCGGCGGCGACCTGTTCGCCGCTGCCGATGCCGCCGGCGGCGAGCACCGGGAGGGGGGCGACGGCCTCGGCGATCTCGGGGACCAGGACCATGGTGGCGATGTCGCCGGTGTGGCCGCCGGCCTCGTAGCCCTGGGCGACGACGATGTCGATGCCGGCCTCGGCGTGCCTGCGGGCGTGTTTGGCGCTGCCGGCCAGGGCGGCGACGAGCACTCCGTGGTCGTGGGCGCGGGCGATGACATCGGCGGGCGGGGAGCCGAGGGCGTTGGCGAGGAGCTTGATGGGGTAGTCGAAGGCGACGTCGAGCTGGTTGCGCGCGACCTGTTCCATCCAGCCGGTGATGCGCCAGCCGGACGCCTCGCCCTCGGGGAGTTCGGGCACATTGTGCTTGGCGAGGGTGTCGCGGACGAACTCGCGGTGCGCGGCGGGGATCATCGCCTCGATGTCGGCCTCGCTGACGCCGTCCACGGCCTTCTTGGCGGGCATGACCACGTCCAGGCCGTAGGGCTTGCCGTCGGTGTGGTCCTGCATCCAGTCGAGGTCGCGCTTGAGGTCGTCGGGGGCGGTGTAGCGGACCGCGCCGAGCACGCCGAATCCGCCGGCGCGGGTGATGGCAGCGGCGACCGCCGGGAAGGGCGTGAAGCCGAAGATGGCGTGCTCGACTCCCAGTTTCTTGCTCAGCTCCGTCTCCATGGGGCGCAGGATGCCGCAGCGCGGCGGCCGAGGGAAGAGGTTTTCTGATGCAGCGTCAGATTCTTTGCGGGCCGGTCGGGGCGCCAGGTGCCGGGTGGACGGGCAGATAACCGTTAGCGTGCGCGAGGACCGACAGGAGGGCGGCTCATGGACGGGGAGACGGGGGCGTACGAGGGGGCGGCCGACGGGCAGTCCGCGGGTACGGCCGGGGGCCGGAGCGGATACGCCCGGGCCGGCCGTCACGACGGCGACCGGGGCGCGCCGCGCGCCGGGGAAGGGCTGTCGGCGGGCGGCCGCGCGGACTCCCCCGGCGGGGGTTCGGCCGGGGGCCGGGGGGACGGGGACGGGACCAGCCCGCGGCGGCACGGAGGTGCGTTCGGCATCCCCCGGCCGACCGGTGGGCCCGGCGGACCGGGCATCCGCGGCGCCGCCGGGGCCGCACGCGGGACGGACGGGCCGGGAACCGCCGGGCCCGGCGGGGCCGCAGGCAGGGCGGACGGACCGGACGCGTACGGTCCCGGCAAAGCCGCGCGCAGGACGGACGGAGCAGCAACCACCAGGCCCGGCGGGGCCGCGCGCAGGACAGACGGAGACGGTGGCGGGCTGAGCCGGCGACGGCTCGGGACGCGGCTGCTGGCGCTGGGCGGGGTGGTGCTGCTCGGTGCCGCGCTTCCCGGGGCGGCCGGCGCGGCGGGCGGGCCGGCCGAGCGGCGGGCGTTGCAGGGACTGCGGCTCCGCTACGGGTCGGCCCGGCAGGCGGGACTGGTGGATCGGCACCTGGAGGCGGTGGCCGAGGAGGCCCGCCGCTTCCTGGGCCCGTCCCCCGAACACCCCTACTACGCCGGTGCCGTGGTGCTCGCCGGTCGGGGCCGCACGGTCGCGCTCCACCGGGCCATGGGCGACGCGGTCCGTTACGCCGACTACGACGGCCGGACCGACCGGCCGCGCGAGTTCCCGGCGGCGGAGCGGATCGCGGTGGCGGAGGACACCGTCTTCGACCTCGCCTCGCTGACCAAGCTGTTCACCTCGGTGCTCGCGGTGCAGCAGATGGAGCGCGGCCGGCTGGAACTGGAGGCCCGGGTGGACCGGTACCTCCCGGAGTTCACCGGCGGCGGCAAGGAACTGATCACGGTCCGTCAGCTGCTCACCCACACCTCGGGGCTGCGCTCGTGGGCGCCCTTCTACCACGAGTCCACCCGGGAGGGGCGGCTGCGGCTGCTGTGGTCGGTTCGGCCGCAGGAGGCCCCCGGGAGCGTGTACCGCTACTCGGACCTCAACCTGATCGCACTCCAACTGCTCCTGGAACGGATCACCGGTCGCCCCCTGGACGTCCTGCTCCACGACGAGATCACCGCTCCGCTCGGCATGCACCGCACCCGCTACAACCCACCGCCCTCCTGGCGCCGGACCACCGCTGCCACGGAGGTGCAGCGGCCGCCCTGGTCCGGCGTGGACCGCGGCCTGGTCTGGGGCGAGGTCCACGACGAGAACGCGTACGCCCTCGGCGGGGTCGCGGGCCACGCGGGCATCTTCGGCACCGCCTGGGACCTGGCCGTCCTCGCCCGCGCCCTGCTCGACGGCGGCAGCTACGCCGGCAAGCGGATCCTCCGCCCCGCCTCCGTCGAGCTGCTGTTCACCGACTTCAACACCGCCTTCCCCGGCCACGACCACGGCCTGGGCTTCGAGCTCTACCAGCACTGGTACATGGGCGCCATGGCCACCCCGCGGTCCGCCGGCCACACCGGCTTCACCGGCACCTCCCTGGTCCTGGACCCGTCCACCGACTCCTACCTGATCCTCCTCGGCAACTCCGTCCACCCGGTGCGCACCTGGCGGGCCGGCAGCGCTCCCCGAGTCGCCGCGGGCAACGCCTTCGCCCGCGCCGTACCGGTCCGCACCCGGCACGGCGGCCCCGCCTGGTTCTCCGGCATGACCCCCGGCGGCTCCGGAACCCTCACCCTTCCCCCGCTCACCCCCTCCGGCGGCGCCCGGCTGCGCTGCGCCGTCTGGTGGGACACGGTGCCCGGTGAGGGCTCGCTGACCCTCGAAGCCTCGGGCGACGGTGTGGCATGGACTCCCGCGCCCTTCACGACCGTACGCACCACCGGTGGCAGCCCCGAGGAATGGCCCGGCGGCACCGTCGGCGGCTGGTCGGGCCGCATCTGGCACCGCCTGGAGGCGCCCCTCGCCGCGTGGGCGGGCCGGGAGGTCCGGCTCCGCTTCCGCCACACGGCCACCGGCCGGTACGTGGGGCGCGGGGTGTACCTGGACGTGCTGCGCGTCACGGAGCGGGCCGGGGCACCCCTGTTCGCCGAGGACCGCCCCGAGGACGCCGCCCGCATCGAGGCGGTCGGCTGGACCCGCTCGACCGACTGACCGCCAGGCCCCCGAAGGAGGCCCCCGCACCCGTGCACCCGGCACAACCCCCGGAACCGCCGGAACGGAGCGCGCGCAGGCCCCTGGCCGCGCTCACCGCGCTGATGACCGTCCTCACCCTGGCCACCGGCCTGATCGAGGCGGCCAGCCTGCTCGCGCTCGGCACCGTCTTCACCGCCTGCCAGACCGGCAACGTCCTGTTCCTCGCCTTCGGCACGGTCGGCGAGGGCGGCCTCTCGGTCGTGGCTCCCGCCACCTCGCTCAGCGCGTTCACCGTCGGGGCGGTGGCGGGGGCCCGCCTGGAGTGGGCGCTGGAACGGCACGGCCGGCGCTGGTTCGTCCCCGCACTCCTGCTGGAGGTGGCCATGGTCTCCGGCGCCGCCCTCCTCGCCTGGGACCTGGAGCCGGTCCGCTCCTCCCCGGCCGGACGCCATCTGGCGACGATCGCGGTGCTCGGCGCGGCGATGGGTCTGCGCAACGTCACCGCGATGCGGGTGAGCGTGCCGGACATGCCGACCACGCTGGCGACGCGGGCGCTGACCGCGTTCCTCGGCGGATCGTCGCTCGGTCACGATCCCGCCTTCGGGCACGCGCCCGGGGCGAGCGGCAGGCGGGCCGTGTCCGTACTCGCGATGTTCGCCGGGGGGCTGGCCGGGGCGGCGTACGTTGCCTCGGGCCTACCGCTGCAAGGCCTCCTGCTCGCCGCGGCCGGGCTGGCCCTGCTGGTGGCGGTGGTCTCCGCGCGTCTCCCCCGCCTGGTTGCCGTCGGCTGACGGCGCCCACCGCCCCTCGACGGCCCGGCAGCCGTGACCTCCGCACCCGAAGCCGAACCGACCCCCGGGCCGGGCCGGCCCGGCAGCAAACGCCCCCGCACCCGAAGCCGACGTCCGCTAAAGGGATTCCAGCGCCGCCATCGCCGCGTTGTGCCCCGGGATGCCGCTGACGCCACCGCCGCGGACCGCGCCCGCGCCGCACAGGAGCACCGTCCGGTGCTTCGTTTCCACGCCCCAGCGCCCCGCCCCCGACGCACCCCCGCCCTCCGCGTACGGCCACGACAGTTCGCGGTGGAAGATGTTCCCGCCCGGCAGCCGCAGATCGCGGTCCAGGTCCAGCGGCGTCCTGGCCTCGATGCACGGGCGCCCGTCCTCGTCCTCCGCCAGGCAGTCCATCAGCGGCTCCGCGAGGTGCGCGTCGAGCTGGGCGATCGTCCCGGCCAGCAGCACTTCCCTGGTCTCCTCGTTGGCGCGCTCGAACAGCCGGGCCGGAGTGTGCAGTCCGAACAGGGTCAGCGTCTGGTAGCCGCGTTCCACCAGCTCCGGGCCGAGGATCGACGGATCGGTCAGCGAGTGGCAGTAGATCTCCGAGGGCGGTGCGGCGGGCAGTTCCCCCGAGGCTGCCTGCGCGTAGGCGCGGGCGAGTTCGGCGTAGCCCTCCCCGATGTGGAAGGTCCCGGCGAAGGCCTCGCGCGGATCGACCGCGGAGTCACGGAGCCTCGGCAGCCGCCGCAGCAGCATGTTGACCTTCAGCTGGGCGCCCTCGGCCGCGGGCCCGGCCGGCTCTTCGCCGAGCAGGCCGGCCAGTTCCCGCGGCGAGGCCCCCACGAGCACCCGGCGACAGGCGACGCGCCCCTCGCCCCTGGCCGTACGGAACGTCACCTCGGCCGCGTCCACGCCGTCGGTGTCGATCCGTACCGCCTCGTGGCCGGTGGCGATCTCCACCCCGGCCGCCCGCGCGGCCGCCGCCAGCGCGTCCGTGAACGCGCCCATTCCGCCGACGGGCACGTCCCAGTCTCCGGTCCCGCCGCCGATCACGTGGTAGAGGAAGCAGCGGTTCTGCGCCAGCGACGGATCGTGGGCGTCGGCGAAGGTGCCGATCAGACCGTCCGTCAGGACCACGCCGCGTACCAGGTCGTCGGTGAAGCGCTCCTCCAGCGCCACTCCGAGCGGCTCTTCGAACAGGGCGCGCCAGGCGCTTTCGTCGTCGATCCGCTTGCGCAGTTCCGTGCGGTCCGGCAGCGGTTCGGTGAGCGTGGGGAACACCTTCCGGGCTACCCGGCCGGTCATGGCGTAGAACTCCCGCCAGCTCTGGTACTCCCGGTCCGAACCGGTCAGCCGGGCGAAGGACTCCCGGGTCCGGTCCTCCCCGCCGCCGACCAGCAGTCCGGTGGCCCGGCCGTCGCGGACCGCTGGGGTGTAGGAGGACACGGTACGTTTGCGCACCGCGAAGTCGAGTCCCAGCTCGCTCACGATCTTCCGCGGCAGCAGCGAGACCAGGTACGAGTAGCGGGAGAGCCGGGCGTCGACGCCCGCGAAGGGGCGGGTGGACACGGCGGCGCCGCCGGTGTGCCCGAGCCGTTCGAGGAGCAGTACGGAGCGCCCCGCGCGGGCCAGATAGGCGGCGGCCACCAGCCCGTTGTGCCCACCGCCGACGATCACGGCGTCGTACAGGTCCGTCCGGAAGCCATGAGTCCTGTTCATGGCCCTTCCTAACACGGCACTCCCGCCCCGGCCAGAGGGCGTGCGGCGCGCCCGGGAACCGCGCCCGGCAGAACCGGATCCGGGACCACCGCGCACCCCTACCCGCCGGGCGCGCCCACCGCCGGCGGCAGTGCGCTGCCGTAGGTGAAGCCCTGCCCACGCCGTTCGACGGCGCGGGCGCGGACGTTCGCGGCCTCCGCCTCCCGGCCGAGCCGGTCCAGGCAGTACGCCTCGTCGCCGAGGGCGTCCAGGGTTTCGGGGTGGTCGGGGCCCAGCGCACGCTCGCGCGCCCCGGCGATCTCCCGGTAGATCGGCAGGGCTTCGCCCCAGCGGCCGAGCCAGCCCAGCCCGACCGCGACCTCGCGGCGGCTGACCAGCGTGTCGGGGTGGTCGGCGCCGAGCACCTTGGCGCGCAGGCCGCCCACGTGGCGGGCCTCGGCCACGGCCTCGTCCCAGCGGGCCAGCCGGCCCAGGTTGACGCCGAGGACGTGGCGGGCGCGCAGGGTCTCCGGGTCGGTGGCGCCGTACGCGCGGGTGCGGTCGCGGACCAGGGAGCGGAACAGGTCGAGGGCCTCCGTGCCGCGGCCGAGCCGGCCCAGGGCGATGCCGACCTCGTAGCGGGCGGCCAGGGTGGCGGGGTGGTCCCGTCCCAGGGTCCGCTCGCGGGCGCCGGCCACCTGCCGGTAGCCGTCGAGGGCGTCCTCCCAGCAGCCGAGCTGGCCCAGCGCGTAGGCCGCCTCGTAGCGGGTCAGGAGGGTGTCGGGGTGGTCGGGTCCGAGCACCCGGGCGCGGGCCGCGGCCACCTCCTCGGCGGTGATGTGCGCTTCCGCGTGCCGGCCGAGGCGGCCGAGCGCGCAGACCAGGTTGTGACGGCAGAGGAGGGTGTCGGGGTGGTCCGCGCCCATGGTCCGGACGCGTGCGGCGAGCACCTCCTCGTACGCTTCCCGGGCCTGCTGGTACCGCCCGAGCTGGCCCAGCACGTACGCGGTCTCCTGGCGCGCGGCGAGGCTGTCGGGGTGGTCGGCTCCCAGGAGCCGGGCGCGGGCGGCCGCGACGGCGCGGTGCTCGGCGAGCGCGTCGGCGGGGCGACCGGTCCGGCTGAGGGTGCAGGCCGCCTCGAAGCGGGCGGTGAGGGTCTCGGGGTGTTCGGGGTCGGCGTGACCGGCGGGGCGGGGCACTCCGTAGGGAGCGGTGAGCCGCGGGTCCTCGGAGGCGGCCGGGCGCGCCGACACGGAGGTCCCGGTGCCGGTGCCGGTGCCGACGGAGCGGGACTCGCCGGCGGGGGCGGGCACGGATCCGGCGGGGAGCACGGAAGCGGCCGCGGACGTGGCCACGGACGCAGCCGCCGGAGCGGTGGCAGCCCGTCCCGCGGGCACGCCTTCGGCGCCCGCGGCAGCCGCGCCGGCCGGCCGGGGCGCCGTCCAGGCGCCGGTCAGCACCGTCCAGGCACCGCTCGCCGGGCGGGCGTCGAGGCCCGCTCGACGGCCGCCGGTCATGCCGCGGGCCCAGGCAGGCAGCGGCAGCTCGACCGGGCCCGTGCCGGGCAGCGGGCCGCGGCGGGCCGTGAGCAGCCGGTCGTGCAGGCGCCGGGCGTCGCCGGGGCGTTCCTCAGGGCACTTGGCGAGCAGGTCGAGCACCACCTGCTCGAAGTAGGGGGGCAGCTCGGGCCGGTGCTGCCGCGGCGGCACCGGCGGGGTGTCGCGGTGGCCGACCAGCACCGACCAGTTGTCGCCGAGGTCGAAGGGGGGTGCTCCGGTGGCGATCTCGTAGAGCACGCAGCCCAGCGAGTAGAGGTCGCTGCTGTGGTCGACCTCGCCGCCGGCGATCTGCTCCGGGGACATGTAGTGCGGGGTGCCCATGGCCATGCCGCCGCCGGTCAGTTTGGCGGTGAAGCCGATGTCGTGGGCGAGCCGGGCGATGCCGAAGTCGCAGATCTTCACGGTGCCGTCGGTCAGCCGCATGATGTTGGCGGGCTTCAGGTCGCGGTGCACCACGCCCTGCTCGTGGGTGTAGGCGAGGGCGGCCGCCACCTGTTCGGCGATGTCCACGACCACGTCCACGGGCAGCGGGCGTCGGCCGTTGTCCTCCATCAGCTGGCTGAGGTTGCGGCCTTCCAGCAGTTCCATGACCAGGTAGAGCATGCCGCCGGAGGCGCTCTCATCGCCGAAGTCGTGGACGACGGTGACGCCGCGGTGCTGCAGGGAGGCCGCGACCCGCGCCTCGCGCCGGAAGCGTTCGCGCAGCACCTGGGTGAAGTGGGCGTCCTGTTCCGGTCCGAGCGGTTTGAGGCACTTGACGGCGACATGGCGGCCGAGGGACTCGTCGCGGGCGCGCCACACCTCGCCCATGCCGCCCCGGCCGATCAGGTCGAGGGACCGGTAACGGCCATGGATCAGTCTGCTCTCCGCCATCTCCTGGTGCCGCCCCCGTTGTCGTGCTGTGCCGTCATGCCCTCCCCGGCCTTCCCCCTGCCTTTGGCGGCGGGGGTCCCCCCGGCCAAGCCGGGGGCAGTACCCCAAGTATGGCCGTCGCTCTGCGCAGTGTGTACGCCGAGGGGCGACTGGAGGGGCCCATGCGGCGCATTGCTCTCAAGATGTGACCTGGCGGCATCTGCCACCGCAGACCTGCGGGAACGGTGCGCAGCAGGCGTCCGGTGAGGCGCAGGCGCCGGGTGACGGCGCGCGGGGCGGGTGCGGGCCTGCCGTACAGATGGTGGGCCCAGCCGGGCAGTGACCCGTACGCGAGGGCGGCGAGCGGGCGCCACAGCAGGGCGCGGGCGGGCCGCAGCAGGGGGTGTACGGGCGGCCGGCGGAGGAAGGCGTCGACGGCGTGGGCGTCGGGGCCGGCGGCGAGTTCGGGACGGATCCGCTCGAAGTACGCGGCCAGTGCGGCGGTGTCGGCGGGCACCCGGTCCGGGTCGAGGCCGACGAGGCGGGCGTTGACCACGTTCTCGGCGACGTAGCGGTCGGCTTGGCCGCCGGTGAGCGGTACGCCGGACCTGCGCAGGATGTGCAGGAAGGAATCGATCTGGGCGCAGTGCACCCACAGGAGCAGTTCGGGGTCGTCGACGCGGAAGCGGGCGCCGGTGGCGGGGTCGGTCGCGGTGAGGGTGCGGTGGATGGCGCGGACCCGGGCGCCGGCCCTTTCGGCCGCCTCGGTGGTGCCGTAGGTGACGGTGCCGACGAAGTCGGCGGTGCGCAGCAGTCGCCCCCAGGCGTCGCGTCTGCCCCCCTTGTTCTGGAATGCGGCCGAGTTCTCCATCACCCCGCGCACGGCGCGGGGGTGCAGGGCCTGCAGGTAGAGCGCGCGGACTCCGGCGATCCACATCATCGGGTCGCCGTGGCAGTTCCAGGTGACCGAGGCGGGCCCGTAGAACCCGGGGTCGGGATCACTGTCGGTGGCCGTTGCCGGAGCTCTCCGCATCGGTCCAGCGTACTGACGGGAGCGTGTGACGGAAGTGCGCCTGCGCGGTGTCCCCGTCGCCGGGCTGCACGCCCGGGAGCCCTTCGTCATGCTGGAAGGGGGCGCTCCGGGCCAGTCCCGTGCGAAGGAGTTGATCCCATGACCACCCCCACCGGCCCCTTCACCCCGCTGCCCGGCGGGGCGCGGCCCGTCGTCGTGTCCGCGCGGCTGGACGCCCCGCTGTCGCGCTGGCTCTGGCTGCTCAAGTGGATCCTGGCCATCCCGCACTACGTCGTGCTGTTCTTCCTGTGGATCGCCTTCGTCGTGGTGTGGGTGATCGCGTTCTTCGCGATCCTGTTCACTGAGCGGTATCCGCGGGCACTGTTCGACTTCAACCTCGGCGTGCTGCGCTGGTCGTGGCGGGTGGGGTTCTACGCGTACAGCGCACTGGGCACGGACCGGTACCCTCCGTTCAGCCTCGGTCCGGAGCCGGACTATCCGGCCCGCCTGGACATCGCCTATCCGGAGCGGCTCTCGCGCGGCCTGGTGCTGGTGAAGTGGTGGCTGCTCGCCCTCCCCCACTACCTCGTCCTCGTCTTCTTCACCGGCGGTTACCGCGCGTACGGCTGCGGTCTGATCACCCTCCTGGTGATCATCGCGGCGGTGGTGCTGCTGTTCCGGGAGACCTACCCGCGGGACATCTTCGACCTGGTCATCGGCCTGAACCGGTGGGTGCTGCGGGTCACCGCGTACGCCGCCCTGATGACCGACGTCTATCCGCCCTTCCGGCTGGACCAGGGCGGTGACGAGCCCCTCGCCGCGACCCCGGGCGACGGTCTCTGGGACCGCGACTGAGGGGAACCGCGCCTGAGGGGCACCGCGGCCGAGGGACACCGCGGCCGAGGGGCCGCACCTATCCGATCGTGACCACACGGGCCCACTCCGGCGGCCGGTCGGGCTCGTAGTCGGGATCGTCCTCGCGGCGGCGCACCGCGCGTGACGAGAGCTCCCGGGGGAACAGCCCCACCACCGTCCGGCACGAGGGGCGCCGCTCCGGCCAGGGCGTCTGGCCGTCGGTGAGGGCCACGATGACGTCCGGCCGCGGGCGGGACCGCAGCGCCGTGGCGAAGCCCGCGCGGAGGTCCGTGCCCCCGCCTCCCAGTAGGGGGATGCCCTCCGCCCGGCACAGCGGGTGGGCCACGTGGGTCGCGGCGTCGCAGCTGAGTACGGTGACCAGGTCGCGGCGGCCGCCCACGGCCCGGGAGATCGCGGCGACCTCCAGGAGGGCGCTGCCCAGTTCGGCGTCGCTGACGGATCCGGAGGTGTCGATGACCACGGACACGCGGGGCGGCCGGCGCCGCAGGCTCGGCAGCACGGTGCCGGGCAGCGCGGCCGAGCGCCGCGACGGGCGGCCGTAGCTGTAGTCCTGGCCGGCCCCGGAGGCGGAGGCCGCCGAACGGATCGCCGCTCCGAGCAGCTGCCGCCAGGGCTGGGGCGGGTGGAAGGCCTCCTCCGCCCACCGCTCCCACTTCTCCGGGGTGTCGCCCGGACGGGCCTTGATGCCCTCCGCCACCCGGAAGCGGACGGCGTCGCGTTCCTGGGCGCTGAGCCCGCGGGCGCCGTCCGGTCCGAGGTCCCACTCGCGTTCCAGCCCGTCGGCGCCGCTGCCGCAGTCCAGCCAGGCGAGCTCCTCGGTGTGCCGGCCGAGCCGGAACCGGCTGAGGTACTCCTCCATCAGCTGCCCCGGCGGCAGGTTCAGCGTCTCCGGCAGGACCACGCCCTCGGGCTGCACGAGCCCGTCGCCGAAGGCGTCGTCGTTGATCTCGCAGTCGGCGGCGATGTTCATCCGCAGCCGCTCCGCACGCCCGGTGAGTCCGCGCTGCCGCGCCACCCGGTCGCTGCGCCCGTGGTGGTCCCGGAGCAGGTGCGACACCTCGTGCACCCATACGGAGGCCAGTTCCTCCACCGGGGTGCGGTCCACGAACCCGGGGGAGACGTAGCACCGCCAGTGCCGGTCGACGGCCATCGTCGGCACCCGGCCGGAGGCGACGGTGTGCAGGGCGAACAGTGCCGTCGCGAGGTACGGCCGGGCCCGCGTGGCCTGCAGCCGGGCGGCGTAGAGCTTGTCGAGGTCCAGTGCCCCGGCTGTTCCCGCGGTCATCGGCGGGGCTTCGCGGCGAGCGCGGCCTTGGCGGCGGCCTGGTCGGCCCGGCGCGAGAGGGTCACCACTCCGGCGAGCTGCTCGATCACCTCCGGGACGTCCCAGTCCTCGCGGCGCAGCGCGGCGAGGGTGGTCGCGGGGACGACCACCAGGTCGGGGGCGCCGGTGTCCAGTGCCCGGACCAGGAGGGACCAGGCCGCGTCCCAGCGGGACCGGTCGGGGCGCTTGCGGACGGCCGCGACCACCGCGTCGAGCACGGCCTGGCGCAGGTCCCCGCGCTCGGGCAGGACGGCGCCCACCGGGTCGGCGAGGAGTTCCTCGGGGTCCGGCAGGTCCATCCGGTCCAGGCTCGCCAGCAGCTCCAGCCCCGGCCCGTCCCCTACGGTGCCCCTGACCAGCAGGGACAGGACGTCGCGGGAGGAACCGGCCGCGGTGGCGAAGGCGATCAGGCGGAGGGTCATCTCCCAGCTGCGCGGGGACGGCCAGGCGCCGCCGCGCCGGGTCTCGCTGTTGGGGAGGCGGTGCACGAGGGCGGGCCGGGCGGACAGGAGCCCGCACACCGCCCGGCGGGCGAGGTCCACCGCCTCCGGCAGCTTCGCGGCGTCGAGCCGGGGCAGGGTGGCCCGGGGCCAGGTGCCGCCGAGGCCGCGTACGACGACGTCCTGGTCGTGGATCCACTGGAGGTGGACGAACCGGTTGGCCAGCGGCGGGCTCAGTTCCCAGCCGTCGGCCGCCGAGGAACGGGGGTTGGCCGCCGCCACGATCCGTACGTCCGGCGGCAGCCTCAGCGCGCCGATGCGGCGTTCCAGCACGAGGCGGAGCAGGGCGGCCTGCACGGCCGGGGGCGCGGTGGACAGCTCGTCCAGGAACAGCAGTCCCCGGCCGGCCCGCACCAGGCGGACGGCCCAGTCCGGCGGGGCCATCGGGACGCCCTGCACGGCGGGGTCGTCGCCGATGACGGGCAGGCCCGAGAAGTCGGACGGCTCGTGCACGCTGGCGATCACCGTGGTGAGGGGGAGGTCCAGGTTCTCGGCGAGCTGGGTGAGGGCCGCGGTCTTGCCGATTCCCGGCTCACCCCACAGGAGGACCGGCAGGTCGGCGGCAACGGCCAGGGTCAGCGCTTCCAGCTGGATGTCGGGGCGCGGTTCGGTGGTGGTGTCGCGCAGCAGGGCCAGCAAGTCGGCGGCCACGTCGAGCTGCGCGGGGGCGGCTGTGGGAGCGGGAGCCGGGTGCGCGGCTGCGTCGGCGGCGGGGAACGGGGCGTACGCGGGCATGGCGGAAGACACGGCAGAAGACATGGGTGATCACCTGTGGGTTCGTCGGTGAAGCGAGTGAGGTGTGGCGAGTGACGTGTGGCGAGTGACGTGTAATCAGTGACGCGCGGCGGGTGGGGCAAGGCGGAGCAGGTGTGGCGAGCGGGTCAGCGGACGCCGGCCTGGCGCGCGCGCCCTCGGTGGGCCGCGGACCTGCGAGGGCGCGGGCGCACGTATCCGGTCACGGGGCTGTGTCCGGGCCCTGGTCCGAGCAGCCCGGACCTGAACAGGCCGTAGATGACGCGCTGTTCCGCCGCCGCTTCCAGCTCGTCCCGCAGGGCGCCGTCGCGGAGCACCGCCTCGGGACCGAGCAGTCCCTCGACGACGGCCAGCGCGCCGGCGGTGTCGCCGTGCACGAGGCGTTCGCGTATGCCGGAGAGGGACTCGGGGCTGCGGTGTGCCTGGTCGATCGCCCGCAGGCAGGGCAGCGGCGTACCGCTGAGTGCGACCAGGAGTTCCTCGCGCCGGATCTCGTCCGGATCGTGGTCGAGGGGGGACAGGACCCCGTCGACCATGCCGATCCGGTGGCGGGCGCCGCGACAGTCCACGAACCGGGGTTCAACTGCCGGGTCCGGGACGGTCCCGGGCGCCGTCGGCACGTGACCGGGTACGAGGGACCCCGCGACGAGCGGGTGCAGTCGGCCGGCCCCGATCAGGCCGGCGCGCAGCAGTTCGAGGTCCGGGGGCACCCAGGTCGCGGCGTCGGGCAGCACGGGCGGCGCGAGCGCGCCGGGACCGGGTGCCGCCGCCCCGCGCACCGTCGGCGGGCCGGTGCCGTCGGGGCCGCTGCCGTCAGGGGTGCCGACCAGGTCGAGGAGGAGACGGTGCCTGCCGCCCAGGCGCACCTCGACGGTACGGGAGTCCGGCCGGTCGGTGGCGAGCAGGAGCCCGGCTTCCGCCGCCCAGCGGTCCACGGCCCAGCGGTGCGGCGACGCCGCCATCGCCGTGGCCGCCACCGGCAGGTCCGGGACCGCCATGGGTGGTTCACCGCCGGGCGGCCGGCCGGCGCCCGACCGGCGGCGCAACTCGTGAGCCCTGCGCACGTCCCAGAGATGGCGGTGCAGGTCCAGGCGGAAGCGCTGGCTCGGCCGCGGGTGCGGGTGGTTCCGGGTGCCGGCGTCGGCGCGGGACCCGTCCCACAGGGTGAGGACGATCCGCTGGCCGGCGTCCGCCCAGGCGGGCGCGGTCCGGGCCACGAGGTGCACCGGGTCGTCACCGTCCCGCCCCGGGTCCTCGTACCGCGCCAGGGCCACGGTGAGGCCGGGGCGCAGCAGTCCGTCGGGGGCGATTCTGGGCATGTGCCAGCGCAGCAGGTCGGGCGCCAGGTGCCGGAGATCGGCCCGGATCCGCGCCACGAGCTCCCGGCCGTGGGTGCGCGCCAGGGAGGGCAGGTGGAGATCGACGTCGAAGCCCGCGGCGGCGCACGCCCCCGCCCAGTCGCCGACGGATCGGCGGGCGGTCGCGGTCTCGATCATGGAGGGCGGCACGGCGTACTCGCGCACGCGCAGCCAGAGCGAAAGACGGGAATCCTCGTCCGTCAGGTGAGGGTGCATCAGCACTCACCTTGCGCGGACGGTTCCCCCGATCTGTACAGAGGAGAAGTGTTCATCGCGGTGATCATACGACCGCTCGCCGGCGACCGCCACGGATTAACCAGGCGAGGGGGAGCCGATCGCCCAACGGGCCGTGAAGGTCAACCCCCGGCCAGGGCAACGAGCTTGATGAACACCAGCTCCGGATCCGTGGTGAGGTCCACGACCTCGTCGAGGTCCTCGGCCTGCCGGTCGCCGGCCAGCACGAAGAACCCGTTGGCCAGGAAGGCACGTTCGGCGATCTCGGCCTGGCGTTCCCAGTCGATGCGGCGCGGCTCGCGGAGCCGGTGGCCGTTCGGCTCCGCCTCGGCCCCGTCGGGGCGGACGAGGCCGTGGAAGCGGTCGCTCGGGCACTTGTTGTACCGCGCGACCTCCTCGCGTACCCGGAGCCTGATCAGCTCCCCCACGGTCATCCGTTCCGGCAGCCCGTCGACCGTCCACTCGGCGACCGCGGCGCCCGTCGCGGTCTCGTCCCGGAACCTCACCGCCGCCATCAGGCGCCCCGCTTGATCTGGACGAGGATGGACTCGTCGGTGATCTTCGCGTCCTCGGCGAGCAGAAAGGCCTTGCTCAGTACGAGGGAGAGACGTTCGTCCTCGAACGGCAGGAACACCTTCCGCCGGCCGCCCTTCCCCCGGGCCGGAACGATGCACAGGTAGGAGCCGTCCGGCTCCATCAGGACGTTGGCCGAGCCGAGGTGGATCCGGTACGTCCGCAGATCCCCGCGCACGACCAGGAAACGCCCCTCCAGCGCACACCGGCCGGCGATCTTCAACCGCGGCAGGATCCGCTCCAGGGCCGCCCGGCGCACTTCGGCACTCGCCGTCAGATCTCCGAAGGAGGCATTGCGCCAGTACCCCGTGTGGCGGTCCTCGCCGCGGTCGGTCCAGTCGGGATCGGCGGCGATCGAGGTCACCCCCACGAACAGGTCGACGTCCCGCATCGCCTCGCTGAACACATGCGGGGGCACGTCGGCGAGTGGAACCTCCTGCCAGCGCCGGCCGTCGCGCCGCTCGAAGCGGACCTGGTCGGTCGCGGCGTGCGCGGGCCCGTAACCTTCGTCTTCCCCCGTGGCGGGCTCGTGGTGGAAGCAGGCCCGCCATGCGCCGCCGCCGAACTCCCCGCG
Organism: Streptomyces sp. NPDC043853; assembly: GCF_056436025.1. Classification (NCBI taxonomy): domain Bacteria; kingdom Bacillati; phylum Actinomycetota; class Actinomycetes; order Kitasatosporales; family Streptomycetaceae; genus Streptomyces; species Streptomyces sp. NPDC043853. Next base: position 190,575 of record NZ_JBWKDJ010000013.1, on the reverse strand, counting down.
CGCGAGCCCGGCGTGGCCGCCGTCGTGCCGACCGAGGAAGTTGGCCTGCCAGCCGCGCTCCTTGAACAGCGCGTACAACTGCCGGTAGTGGACGATGTGGGCGGCGAACCGGTTGGAGTAGACGCCGGTCTCCTCCTCCGCCGGGGTGAGCAGGTAGATCTCGCGGAAGGCCTGTTTGAACGGCTGCCTCCGCTGGTCGGCGACGAGCCGCCCGCGCCACGCCGCGATCTCTTCCGCCGAGGCGCGAATGGGGTGCCACAGGCGTACGCGCGCGGGCTCGCCGGGCGGCGGGCCCGCGGGTGCCGCCGTACGCCACTCGCCGTCGTCCTCGTCCCGGAACTCCCAGATGAGGCCGCGGGTGAGGGTGCCCGTGACCGGGTGGTCTCGGTAGTGGCGGCACCACTCCCGGTACGTCCATTCCCGGCCGACATCAGCGCCTCGACGCGGGCCCGCTCGCCCGACAGCGTCTCCCGCACCTCCTTGGCCAGGGCCTTCAGCACCCGCAGTTCGTCCGGGAAGCCGTCCTTCACCTGCGCCGGGGCCGTCCGGGTGGTCACCCCGTCGGGGCGGGTGAAGGTGAGGCGGACCGTCGCCGCGTCCTCGATCGACACACGCACCCGGTGCCCGCCCACCTCCCTCTCCAGCGAACCGTCGGGGGCCAGGCCGTGGTCCGGCACGCTGCGCTCGATGAGCTGTTCCGCGGTGATGCCCTGCTTGCCCGCGGCCGTTACCAGGGCGGTGTCGAGCTGCTTGAGCAACGCCCGGTGCCTGATCCGGGACTTCAGCCGCCACAGGGCCTCCAGGGAGGCCTCGCCGCCGGTTTCGGCCAGTGCGTTGACCGCTGCGCCGGCGAGTTTGTGGTCCGCCATCACGTCGGATGCGGGGCCGCCGGTCCGCAGGGCGAGCGCGCCGAGGTGGTGCACCGCGGCGGGGCCGCCGGTCAGCGCGGCCGCCCAGACCACGCCGCGTGCGAGGTCGCCGTCGTTCTGGTGGACGACGTAGTGGAGGTGGTGGTCGCCGTAGGACCAGTTGCTGTGCGCGCCGTGTTCCCTGCTGCACAGCGGATCTCCCTCGGCCAGGACCCGCAGGCTGTCGGCCACGAGACCCCGCGCCGACGCGGCCTCCGCGAGTTCGAGGCAGCTCCGCCGCCATCGCCGGGTCGGGCGAGGCGCCGACAGGCTCGCCAGATGGCGTGCGAATCCGGCGAGTTCAGGAGTGGCCGCGGTGCCGATCCGATCGCGCAGCGGAGCGGCCCAGGAGGCCCGGGCCGGTACCAGGCCCTCGGGGACACCGGCCTCGTCCACGCTCGCGATCAGTGTGCGCAGGCGCTGGGCGAGTGCCGTGCGCACCCCCGCTTCGACCTCGCTGTTCATGATCTCCGCGTGAGCGTGCCGCAGCCGGGGCAGGAGCGCGCGACGGCCGTCGGTGTCAAGCCGGTCGGCGGCGTTCAGCGCGCACCGCAGCACGCGTGCGAACCAGGGGCCCTTGGTGTATTCGGAGGCGCGGCAGAGCAGCACACCGACCTCCTCGGGCGTCCAGCCGCCCAGCCGTGAGATCAGCGCTCCGAGATCGGCCTCGTAGTACCCCAGGCTCGTGTCGTCGACGCGGTCGGCCAGCAGCAGGCACAGCGCCGCCGCCCGGCCCTCCTCGCCCGTGTAGGCGGCGAGCAGTGCCTCGATCTCGGTCCGGAGCGCCGCGCTGTGCTCCCGGGACACCTCCTGCTCCGCGGTCCGCAGGTGGTCGGGCCCCCAGTGCCGGGCCCGCCGGTGCGCGGCCCGCCAGCGTTCCAGGAGTTCGACGAGCCTGCGGGCGCGCTCGAGCGCGGCGGACCGCACGCCGTCGAGCGCGTCGTTCCTACGGGTTCCGGCCACCAGGGCGTCGTAGTGCATGGCCGGATCCTGGCAGGCGGCACTGACAGCGCCGACGACGCGGCGTGCGTGCGTGCCAGCCGCCGGCCGGACGGGACTTTGACGACGCGACTAGCGCGGCTCGTGGGCGGCCTCGCGGCAGGCGCCGGTCGCGGCGCCGCCCGGCGCTCCCGCCGCGGTCAGGCCGTTCACGCAGGTCTGCAGGTCCCCCACCACGCCACGGGTGCACGCCGCCGTGACGGAGTCGGTGACCGTGACACCGGCCTGCTCCACCATCCGCGTGCAGGCGGGGATGTCCGCCTGCACCGCGGGGGCGGCCAGAGCCGTGCCGCCGAGCGTGAGGGTCAGGCCGGTGAGGACACCGGCCGTACGGGTCGACGTGCGCATGGGACGCACCTGCTTTCCTGGTTGAAAGCGGCTGATTGGAAGCGGCTAACCCGACTGGACGGCGAAGAGCTGGACCGCGTACTCGCCCTTCGTGCCGACGCCCGTCTCCTTGAACGCGCAGTTCAGGATGGTTTCCTTGTGGCCCTTGGTGCTGTTCATCCAACCGTCGACATGGGCCTTGGAGGAGGTGAAGCCGGGTCCGGAGACGTTCTCACTCCATTGCCCCATGGGGTTGTAACCGGCCTTCTGCATCCGGGACTCCATGGTGGACCCGTCCGAGCCGGTGTGAGCGGTGAGCCCGTTCGCCGCCATGTCGTCCGCGTGTGCCTGGGCTGCCTGCGTGAGCCGCGGGTCCTCCTTCAGGGGCTGGCAACCGACCTTGGCCCGCTCGGCGTTGACCAGGGCGAGGATCTCGCTCGACGAGGACTGCTGAACTGCGGCGGTGACGGAGGCCGGTGCCGCGGCGGTCGGCAGGGGAGCGGCCATCGCGGTCACTGCGCCGCCCAGCACGAGCAGCGGGGCCGTACAAGCCGCTGCGCACACGCGTCGGATCCGGTGGTTCTTGGTACGCATGGGAATTCCCGTCAGGGGTGAGGGGGCCGCTCACGGCACCCGGCCCCCGGGGCGGCCGCGTGCGAGCGGCCGCAGGACGGTGCGCGGCCTGTGGCGAGACGGATACCGCCGCAGCATGGTGCGGGGCGCGCCTCCTGCTCCCTCCACCGTACGACCGCCGCCGCCGCACCACGACCCGGACCGGCGGAAGGCGGGCCGTGGGGGTGCGGCGGCGGCGGGAGGCGGGCCGTGGGGGTGCGGTCACTTCGGGTCGCGGTCGAACACCGCCTTGGACCAGCGGTAGCCGAGGGCCGCCAGGCCCAGGCACCAGGCCAGGGCGATCCAGCCGTTGTTCCCGATCTCGGTGCCGAGCAGCAGGCCGCGCAGGGTCTCGATGGCCGGCGTGAACGGCTGGTACTCGGCGATCGGCTGGAACCAGCCCGGCATCGCCTCGATGGGGACGAAGGCGCTGGAGATGAGCGGCAGGAAGATCAGCGGCAGTGCGTTGTTGCTGGCGGCCTCGGCGTTCGGGCTGACCAGGCCCATGCCGACGGCGATCCAGGTGAGCGCCAGGGCGAACAGGGCGAGCAGTCCGAACGCCGCGAGCCACTCCGGGAACGTGGCGCCGGTGGAGCGGAAGCCGATGGCCACGCCGACGGCGCCGACGAGGACCACACTGGCGACCGCCTGTAGCACGCTGCCGATGACATGTCCGATGAGCACGGATCCGCGGTGGATCGCCATGGTGCGGAAGCGGGCGATGATGCCCTCGGTCATGTCGTTCGAGACGGAGACCGCGGTGCCGATCGTGGTGCTGCCGATGGTCATCAGCAGCAGGCCTGGGACGATGTAGGCGATGTACTCGGAGCGGTCTGCGCCACCGCCTCCGATGCCCGCGCTCATCACGTCGCCGAAGACGTAGACGAACAACAGCAGCAGGACGACCGGCGTCAGCAGCAGGTTCAGGGTCAGGGACGGGTAGCGCCGGGCGTGCAGGAGGTTGCGGCGCAGCATCGTGGAGGAGTTGCGGGCGGCGAGGGAGAGGGTGCTCATCGGGCGGCCTCCTTGGGCTCGTTCGACTGGTGGGGAACGGCGGTGCCGCCCGTCAGGGCGAAGAACACATCGTCGAGGTCGGGTGTGTGCACGGTCAGTTCGTCGGCCTCGATGCCGGCCGCGTCCAGCCGGTCGAGTACGGAGCGCAGGGCGCGCTGGCTCCCGTCGCTCGGCATCTGCAGCGCCAGCGCCTCGTCGTCCCGGGCCGCCCCGCCCAGGGCGGAGGCGGCGGCGCGGTACGCCGCCGGGTCGGAGAAGCGGAGCCGGACGTGTCCGCCGGGGACCAGCCGCTTCAGCTCCTCGGCGCTCCCCTCGGCCACGATCTTTCCGTCGTTCAGCACCGCGATGCGGTCGGCGAGTTCGTCGGCCTCCTCCAGGTACTGGGTGGTGAGGAAGACGGTGACGCCGCCGGAGACGAGCTCGCGGATGATCTGCCACATGTTGTGCCGGGAGCGCGGGTCCAGGCCGGTGGTCGGCTCGTCGAGGAAGATGATCCGCGGGTTGCCGACCAGGGTCATCGCGATGTCGAGGCGGCGCTTCATACCGCCGGAGTAGGTGGAGGCGGGCTTCCCGGCCGCCTCGGTGAGGCCGAAGCGCTCCAGCAACTCGGCGGAGACCCGCCGTCCTTCGCGCTTGGGGAGGCCGTGCAGGTCCGCCATGAGGATCATGTTCTCCGCGCCGGTGATCAGGCCGTCGACGGCGGAGAACTGTCCGGTGACGCCGATCGCGGCGCGCACGGCCTGCGGGTCGGCGGCGAGGTCGTGTCCCGCCACCTGGGCCTGTCCGCCGTCTGCGGAGATGAGGGTGGAAAGGATCTTCACGGCGGTGGTCTTGCCGGCGCCGTTCGGCCCGAGCAGCGCGAACACGGACCCGGCTGGGACGCGCAGGTCGATGCCGTCGAGGACGGTTCTGTCACCGTAGGACTTGCGCAGACCGAGGGCGGAGACGGCCGGCGGCGAGGCGTGACCACCACCACCGCCACCACCGATTCCTGATGTGGGCATGACAGAAGAAGGCATGGGGCCCTCCGTTCGAAGGGTGAAGCGGCTGAAAGAGCGGGGTGGGGGTGGGGTGGGGTGCGGTGGCGCCGGATCCGCCGCGGGTCAGACCTTGGCGCGGAGGATGTCGATGTTGCCGTGCCGGGTGCGAGCGTGGATCTTGACGGTCTCCTCGGTCTTCTCCGGGGCGTCGGAGGCGGAGAGCATGTTGCGCACCTGGCCGGAACCGGAGCTGACGTCCAGCCAGGCGGCCGTGCCCTGGCGGATGCCGACCTCGATCGCGCCGTAGGAGGTCTCCAGCTGGAGGGTGCCGCGGGCGGCTTCGCCCACGCGCAGGGTGCCGTGCGCGGTGGTGGCGGTGACCGAGCCTTCGGCGCGCCGGATGTCGATGTCGCCGTTGGCGCCGCTCACCCGCAGGTCGCCGGTCGCGGCGCCGACCGTCGTGCCGCCGTGCGAGTTCTTCAGGACGGCGGGGCCGTCGACGAGGCCCACGCGCAGGCTGCCGGAGCTGGTGGTGATCTCGGCCGCGCCCTCGACCCGGTCCACGGTGATCGAGCCGTGCGATGCGGTCAGCTTCAGCGGACCGGTCGTGTCGAGGCGGACGTCGCCGGAGGAGGTCTTGACGCGGACCTCACCAAGCCGGCCCTCGCCGAGCACCTGGGCCCAGGAGCCGGCCATGTCGATGCGGGAGCCCGTGGGCAGTTCGACCGTCACGTCGACGGTGCCGGGGCGGCGCAGCGAGTTCCGCTGCTTGGACGTCTTGACGGTCAGTACGCCGCTCGCGTACGTGACCTCGGTGCGCTCGGCCGCACGCACGTCCTGGTCCTTCTTCGGGTCACGGGGCTGTACGTCGACGACGGTGTCGAGGCGGTCGCTCGCGGTGAACCGGATGGAACCGGCCTCCACGTGCGCCACGGCCGTGATCGCTTCGGGAGTGTCGAAAGAAGGCATGGCTGTCCCGTCCTCTTGGGTGTTCGGAACGTCCCCGCTGGTGGGACGTGATGTGGATGAGTCGGTGCGGGTGGAGTGATGCGGGTGAAGTGATGCGGGTGAAGTGATGCGGGTGGGGCGTTGCGCGAGCCCACCGCGGGCTCGGCTAGCGCACCCAGCCCGAGGCGCTCTGCCCGATGCTCTGGATCTTGTCCGTCGTGCCCGGCCGCGCGCCGCCGTCGACCGCGGCGGACACGGCGCGGACCAGCCAGGCGTTGACCGACAGGCCCTCGCGGCTCGCGGCCTCCTCGGCGCGGGCTTTGAGGTGGGCCGGCAGACGCAGGTTGACGCGCGCGGTGCCACCCTCGTCGACGTCGGCCGGGACCGGGGTCCTGAACGGTTCGACGGGGCCGGCCGGCTCCACGGGGGCGCCGCGGTCGGCGGGCGGCAGCGACACCACGAACTCGGGGTCCAGGCCGCGCAACCGCAGGTCGACCGAGCCGGGCGCGAGGTCGCGGGTGATCTCGTCCATCGCGGCGGAGAGTACGTTCAGCATGGCCAGCCGGGTCGCGGACTCCAGCGGAGCGGTGAGCCTGTCGGCCAGCCCGCGGGCGTCTTCCCCGCCGGCTTCGGCGGCCACCGCGAGATCGCGGCGGAGGGTGTCGACATACGGGGTGAGGTCCATGACGTCATCATGGCACCAACATGGCACCACGCGCAAGCCCGAATGGCACACCTTGGCGCACCTCCTCCAGGGAGTGACCCCTGACCTGCACAAACACAACCGCAGCAGCGCGCTTCAGGACGGCGCCACGCACGCACAGGCACTCTCCGGAGGGCCGACTGGCGCCGGTTGGCGCCACATGGCACCTGATGGCACTTGATGGCGCCACCCAGGGCCGGCCGGCATCAACCAGTGCCATCCGGTGCCCCAGTGCCATCCAGTGCCATCCAGTGCCGTATGAGGCCACACGCCTCACACGGCGCGCTGCCACCTGCGATAGGCGTCGACCGCCGTGGGGAGGGTGGGGTAGATCCGGTCGCCTCCGACGGCCGCCGTGAGCCCGTAGGCGTCGAGGGGCTCACGGAGGTCCTGTTTCACGCGCGCCAGGGCGAACACGATGTCCCGACGGACGAGTTCGGCGCGGAGGGCCTCGACGGCGTCGAGGGCGGTGATGTCGACCTCGACGTTGGCCTCGGTGTTCAGGACGAACCAGTGGACGGGTTCCTCCTGCCCGTCGACGGCGGCGAGCGCACGCCGGTGGAAGTCCTCGGCGTTGGCGAAGAAGAGCGGGGAGTCGTAGCGGTAGACGAGCAGGCCGGGAATGGTGCGGGCGGACGGGTGGTCGTCGATGTCGTGCATCCCGGCGAGGCCGGGGACCATGCCCAGTACGGCGTCGTGCGGCCGGGCGACCCTGGCGAGCAGCTCGATGACGGAGAGGGCCACCGCGACCAGGACGCCGTACAGGATGCCGAGGGTGAGGACGCCGAGGGTGCAGCCCAGGGCCAGCAGGAGTTCGCGGCGGCGGAAGGCCGCGAGCCGGCGGAACTGGCCCACCTCCACCAGCCGGACGGCGGCGTAGACGACGATCGCGCCCAGGGCGGCGACGGGCGTGTGGGCCAACAGCGGCCCCAGGAAGAGGTCCGTCCGTGCTTCGCCATGGCACCTCCGGGACTCCCTGCGGCGGGGCGCGTGTGCCGGACCATCGTGCCGCGTGACGGGCCGCGGCAGCGTGAAACGCGCGGAGATCGTCGAGGACGTCCTCACCCGGACGCTGGGCCTGGCGCCGTCGGCGATCACGGTGGACGTCGACGACGGTGTGGTGACGCTCAGCGGGACCGTACCGCGCGCCGGACTGCTGCCGATCGTCGTCCGGCTCTGCCGATGCGTCGACGGGTCGTCGACGTCGGCAGCCGCCTCACCGCCCCACCGGTCGCCGTCCCGGCACACGGCTGAGGCCGCACAGACAGGACCAGTGCCATGACCACGTCCCTCCTCGACGCCGGAACCGCCGCCCTGCTCGTCGGCGACGCCGTCACCGCCCGGCACCGGTCCGCGACTTCGGCCGCGCCCACCCGGTACGTGACCGCGGCTGGGCCGTGTTCGAGGAGCGGCCCCGGCTCGCCCTGCCGGCCACCCCGGGCGACACCCCGGCCGACTGGCTGCGGGCCGGCCAGGCGCTGGAACGCGTCCTTCTCCAGGCCAGTGCGGACGGCCTGGCCACCTCGATGACCTCCCAGCCCCTGGAGTGGCCGGAGCTGCGCTGGACGGTCCGGGACCCGCTCGCCTCCATGGGCCACGTCCAGATGGTCCTGCGCCTCGGCTACGGCCCCCGGGGAGCGGCCACACCGCGCCGCCCGGTGACGGACGTCCTGCGGATCCGGTGACCGCCGGGCGGGTCACCGCGCGGTGGTCACCGTGACCGGGCGCGGAGCGCCCGGGGCGTCCATCAGTCGCGCACCACGCGACGGCCGGTGAGCCGGACGGGGGTGAGCCTCATCCAGTGGGTGCGGGCGCCGCCGGCCCAGGGGTGGGACCGGGCCGCAGCGCTCAGGCGCTGGAGTTCCCCGGCGTCGGTGACCGCCTGGAGTTCGCCCACGGCCAGCACGCTCCAGCCCTCGGCGGTCACGTCGTCGATGTGGTCGATCTCGAAGGCGGCCTCGGTCCCCGCGGCTCTGGCTGCGGCGGCCCGGGCGTGCGTACGGAAGGCGATGGTGTTGCCCGCGACCAGGTAGTTGACGGGCAGCACGGCCGGGCCGTCGGCGGCGAAGACCGCGATGCGGCCCACGCCGTGCGTTCCCAGCAGCCGCCGGCATTCGGCCTCGTCCAGCGGCACGAGCGTGGTGTCGTGCTGGGCGCCGGACCGGCCGGGAACCCGGTCGGCGCCCGCGCCGGTCAGGTCGTCGACGGTGACGCCGAGGGCGTCGGCGACCCGGACCAGGGTGCCGATGGACGGCGAGGCGGCATGCTCCTCCAGGTAGGAGATGTAGTGGCCGTCCGCTCCGCACCTCCGGCCCAGTTCCTCGGGGGTCAGGCCCAGGGCCTCGCGGCGGGCCGCCAGACGGCGGCCCAGGTCGGTGCGGCGGATCCTCCCACCGGACGGCGGGTGCGGGGTGCGCGGAGTGCTCTGCACGGTCCTCACCGCTCCCGGGCCGGCACGGCGACGGTGTCGTGCCGCGGTCCGCCGAGGACCACCTTGAGGGCACCGGTGTCGGCGGCGCGGGAGAAGACGTCGTACGCCTCCTCCATCTGGTCCAGCTCGAAGCGGTGGGTGACCATCGCGGCCCCGGGCAGCCGGCCCGCCGCCAGCATCCGCAGCAGCATGGGCGTCGAATGCGTGTCGACGAGACCGGTGGTGAGGGTGACGTCCTTGATCCACAGGTCTTCGAGGTGGAGGGTCGCGGGCTTGCCGTGGACGCCGATGTTGGCGACCCGGCCGCCGGGACGCACCATGCGGGTGCACAGCTCGAACGCCTCGGGGACGCCGACGGCCTCGATGACCACGTCCGCGCCGAGCCCGTCGGTCAGGTCCCGTACCAGTTGCTCGGGCTCTTCCCGGGCGCTGACGGTGGCATCGGCCCCGAGGCGGCGGGCGGCCTCGAGCCGGGAGGGGGCCAGGTCGACGGCGATGGTCCGGTACGGGCTGTAGAGCGCCGCGGTGGCGATGGCGGGCAGGCCGATCGGGCCGGCGCCGACCACGACGACCGTGTCGCCGGGGCGCACGTTGCCGTTCAGGACGCCCACCTCGTACGAGGTCGGGAAGATGTCGGCGAGCAGCACCGCCTCATGGCCCGGCAGGGTGCTGGGCAGCGGGTGGACGGAGAGGTCCGCGAAGGGGACGCGTACGTACTCGGCCTGGGTGCCGTCGATGGTGTGGCCCAGGACCCAGCCGCCGTCTCCGCGGCACTGGCCGTAGCGGGCCTCGCGGCAGAAGCGGCAGCGGCCGCAGGCCGAGATGCAGGAGATCAGGACGCGGTCGCCGGGGCGGACGGTGCTGACGTCGCCGCCGGTCTCGACGACCGTTCCGACGGCCTCGTGGCCCAGGATCCGGCCGGGGGTCACCTCGGGGACGTCGCCCTTGATGATGTGCAGGTCGGTGCCGCAGATGGTGACGGCGTCGACCCCGACGATCACGTCGGCGGCGTCCTTGATCGCGGGGTCCGGGACGTCCTGCCAGGAGGTCTGTCCGGGCCCGTGGAAGACGAGTGCCTTCATGGCGCGGCCTTCCTCTCTGTGTGCGGTGCGGGGTACGCGCTGTGCTGTGCGGTGCTGTGCTGCGCGGGAGGGTCACCGCCAGGCTCCGCCCGTACCCCTTCGCGTCGCTTGGGCCGGTCGGCCCCGTGGCGGGGACCGGTCGGGTCCCTCCGGACGGGCCGCGCCGACGGGACGGTGACGTCCGGCAGCCCTCCGGTGACGCCCGAGAGGAGGCCGTCCCCGGCTCTTCCAGGGTGTCGCGGACCCGCGACAGCGCAACCGGACACGGACGTCCCGGTGCGCCGACCCGGGCCGGCCGGCCCCGAGACGACCGGAGAACCTCGTCACAGCGACTCAGCGGCGGACTCGGGGCATGCCCAGGCCGATCCAGGAGATGATCTCCCGCTGGATCTCGTTGTTGCCGCCGCCGAAGGTGAAGATGACGGCGCTGCGGTAGCCGCGTTCGAGTTCACCGTGCAGGACCGCGCCCGCCGAGCCGTCCTTCAGGGGGCCGGCCGCGCCGACGACCTCCATCAGCCAGGCATAGGCGTCGCGCCGGGCCTCGGAACCGTAGACCTTGACGGCGGAGGCGTCCTGCGGGGTGAGGGTGCCGGCCTGGACGGCGTTGACCATCTGCCAGTTGAGGAGCTTCATGGCGTCGAGGCGGGCGTGGGTGCGGGCGAGGCGGCCGCGGACCCAGCCGAGGTCGATGACGCGGCGGCCGTCGGCGAGCTTGGTGTTCGCGGCCCACCGCTGGACGTCGTGCAGGGCGCGGATCGCCATGGTGCCGTGCGCGGCGAGGGTGACGCGTTCGTGGTTGAGCTGGTTGGTGATGAGCCGCCAGCCCTTGTTCTCCCGGCCGACCCGGCGGCTCGCGGGCACCCGGATGTCCTCGTAGTAGCTGGCGGTGGTGTCGTGCGAGGCGAGGGTGTTGATCAGGGTGCAGGAGTAGCCGGGGTCGGAGGTCGGGACGAGGAGCATGGTGATGCCCTTGTGGGCGGGGGCGTCCGGGTCGGTGCGGACGGCCAGCCAGACCCAGTCGGCGGTGTCGCCGTTGGTGGTCCAGATCTTCTGTCCGTTGACCACGTACGTGCCGGTCTCCTCGTCGCCCTCGCGGACCGCCTTGCACTTCAGCGCCGCCAGGTCGGTGCCGGCGTCCGGCTCGCTGTAGCCGATGGCGAAGTCGATCTCGCCGGAGAGGATGCGGGGCAGGAAGTACGCCTTCTGCTCGTCGGTGCCGAACTGCATGATCGTGGGTCCCACGGTGTTCAGCGCCATCAGCGGCAGCGGGACCACGGCCTGGGCGGCCTCGTCGAAGAAGATGAACTGGTCCATCGGGGTCATCCCGCGACCGCCGTACTCGACGGGCCAGCCGACGCCGAGCCAGCCGTCCGCGCCGAGCCGCCGGATCGTCTCGCGGTAGAACCGCTTCTGCGCCGCCGGATCCTCGTAGCGGCCGTAGACGTCGTCGGGCACGAGCTCGGCGAAGTAGGCACGCAGCTCGGCGCGCAACTGCTGCTGCTCAGGCGTGTATTCGAGGTGCACGGCCCCTCCGGAAGGCTGGCTGCGTGACTGCGTGACCGCCGTGGCGGCGGCGCACAGACTAGAACCCGTTGCAGGAATGCGGAAGGTCCGCGGCGGGGGCATCCGAACGGACCGGCGGCACGGGCCGGCGATTCCGTCGGACGACGCCCGCCGTCCGACGGAACACCGTGCGCGCCGCGGCTTCCACGGCGGACACCGCGCGGTCCCGCTTAGCGGGGCTTCACGCCTACGTGGAGAGGAACAGGGTGTCGAACCACACCAGGCCGAGCGGCTCGCTCAGGAAGAACCGTCCGTCGGCCGCGGTGTTGACCGTCTGTCCCGGGGCCGGCGGCAGGACCTCGGCGTCGTAGTCGGCACTGGTGCGCCAGTCGGCCGCCGACGGGTCCGGGAGGTGCTCGGCGAGGGGTTCCGGCACCTCCGGCAGGGCGGCCGGCTCGAAGGTGGCCGGGCGGGAGGCCAGGGTGGCCGCCACCGCGCCCTTCGGCAGCCGGGCCAGCCCGACGAGCCGGATCCGGGAGTCCGGACCCGGCAGGGTCTGCCGAGCGCTGCCCGCCCCGTCGATGTCGTAGCCGAGCCAGTGCGGGTCGGACAGTTCACCGAGGCCGCCCAGACGGGCGCGTACGGGCCCCGCGTCGGTGCGGACCCTCAGGTGGTCCGGGGCCTGCCGCTGGGACCCGGCGGTGCAGCCGGCCGCACCGCCCACGACCAGCAGCGAACCGCCCACCAACCGCAGGAACCGCCGCCGTCCGCCACCGGCCCCCTGCCCGCCCATCCGTTCCCCCCACCGCTCCTCAGTTCAGCGCCGAGATCATAGCGGCTGCCGTCGCCGTCATCGCCGTGCGTGCGGCGGTCAGGTAGGGGCGGGGGTCCGCCGTGGTCAGGTTGTTCCGAATGGCCTCGGTCATGGCCACGTTCAGCGCGGTGCCGATGTTGACCTTGCGGATGCCGCCCGCCACCGCGGCGGCGAGCTCGGAGTCGGGCAGGCCGGAGGAGCCGTGCAGCACGAGCGGCACGTCGAGGCTCTTGACCAGGCGGGCCAGCAGGGCGTGGTCGAGGGCCGCGGTCCGGGTGGTCATCGCGTGGGTGCTGCCGATGGCGACGGCCAGCGCGTCGACTCCGGAGTCGGCGACGAACCGGCGGGCCTCGTCGGGGTCCGTCCGGGCGCCCGGGGCGTGCGGGTCCAGCGGCGCGGCCCCGTTCTTCCCGCCGACCTCACCCAGTTCGGCCTCGATCCACAGCCCGTTGGCGTGCGCCCAGTCCGCCGCGGACCGGGTGGCCTCCAGGTTCTCCCCGTACGGCAGGTGGGCGGCGTCGTACATCACCGAACCGAAACCGGCGTCAGCGGCCTGCCGCAGCAGCTCGGGACTCTTGACATGGTCGAGGTGGAGCCCCACGGGAACGGCGGCGGCCTCGGCACAGGCCACCGCCGCACGGGCGATGGGCAGCAGCCGCCCCTCCCGGAACTTCACCGCGTTCTCGCTCAGCTGCAGCACCACGGGCGCGCGCACCTGCTCGGCGCCGGCGATGACCGCCTCCGCGTGCTCCAGCGTGATGATGTTGAACGCCGCGACCGCCCGCCCGCCGGCTGCCGCCTCCCGCACCAGGTCCCCGGTGACCGCCAGGCTCATCGCACGGCCTCCTCACCGGACGCGAGGATCACCGACCGGGTCAGATGGCGGGGCCGGTCCGGGTCCAGCCCCTGCCCGTCGGCGACGGCCACCGCGAGCCGCTGCACCCGTACCAGCTCGGCGAGCGGATCGAGCCGCCCGGCCACCCACTGGGCACCCGTCCCCGCCACCTGCGCGGCCAGTCCCTCGGGGGCCTCGCCGATCGACCAGGTGACCGTCCCCGGCCCGGTGACGCTGATGGGACCGTGCCGGTATTCCATCGCCGGATAGGCCTCGGCCCACGACAGGGACGCCTCTCGCATCTTCAGCGCCGCCTCGTGGGCGATCCCGACGCTCCAGCCGCGTCCGAGGAAGGTGAACTGCCCGCACCCCACCAACCGTTCGGGCAAGGGCTCCGCCAGCGCAGCCCGCCCGTCCTCGACCACCGACGCGGCATGGGCACCCACATGGGCCCGCAACAGCGTCAGGGCGGTGGTGGCGAACCGGGTCTGCACCACCGACTGTTCGTCGGCGAAATCCAGCACGACCAGATCGTCGGCGAGGCTCGTGACGGGCGTCGCGGCATCCCCGATGACCGCCACGGTCCGGACACCGGCCTCGCGGAGCCCGGCGAGCAGGTCCAGCACCTCGGTCGTCGTCCCGGACCGCGTCAGGGCGACCACCCGGTCGTAGCGGCGGTGCCGGGGGAACTCCGAGGCGGCAAAGGCGTCCGTCTCCCCCTGACCGGCCGCCTCCCGCAGCGCCGCACCGGCCTGGGCCATGTGGTACGAGGTCCCGCATCCCACGATCGCGACGCGTTCCCCCGCCGGCGGCAGCACGTCCCGCCGGCCGGAAGCAATGTCAGCGGCCCGTTCCCAGCAGTCCGGTTGTGTGCTCAGCTCGTTCGCGACATGACTCATGCCGTCTCCCTCTGCGAGACATTGCAGTTTCGTGCAAGATATCCACCTGTTTCGAGCAACTTCAAGCACCCGAAGGAGGGGCATGTCCCGGGAGACGCGCTGGCAGTCACTGCTCGAGCTACTGGCGGAGAACGGCAGTCTGGAGGTGGAGCCGACAGCGGAAACGCTCGGCGTGTCGGCGGCCACCATCCGCCGCGACCTCGACCAGCTGGCGGAACGGCAACTGCTGCTCCGCACACGTGGCGGGGCGGTGCAGCACGGGGTCTCCTACGAACTCCCGCTCCGCTACCGCACCTCGCGCCGGGCCACGGAGAAGCACCGGATCAGCCAGGCCGTCGCCGACCTCGTGACACCGGGCGAGGTGGTGGGCCTGACGGGCGGGACGACCACCACCGAAGTGGCCCGCGCCCTCGCGGCCCGCCCCGACCTGGCCCAGGGCCCGGCCGGCTCCCCCGCCCTGACCGTCGTCACCAACGCCCTGAACATCGCGGCGGAACTGACGATCCGCCCCCAGTTCAAGATCGTGGTCACCGGCGGCGTGGCCCGCCCCCAGTCCTACGAACTGACCGGCCCGCTGGCGAACCACGTACTGAACGAAATCTCCCTCGACACGGCCGTCCTGGGCGTGGACGGCTTCGACCCCGCCGAGGGCGTCTCCACCCGCCACGAGGACGAGGCCGCGGTCAACCGCCTCCTCTGCGAACGCGCCCGCCGCGTCATCGTCGCCGCGGACTCCACCAAACTCGGCGTCCGCGCCTTCGCCCGCATCGGCGCGATCGGCGGGGTCCACGTCCTGGTCACGGACACGGGCATGCCCGCCGACGCCGCGTCCGCCTTCCGGGAAGCCGGGATCGAGGTACGCCTGGTCTGACCGCCGGCGCGATCAGTGCGCAACGGTCACCACGATCTTCCCGATCTGCGCGTTGGACTCGAGATACCGGTGCGCGTCCACGATCCGCTCCAGCTCGAACGTACGGTCCACCACGGGCCGGAAGGCACCGGCCCGCAGCCCGGACGCCACGAACGCGGCCGCCCGCCGCAGCCGTTCGGGCCGCCTCACCGTCTCCAGCATCGTGTACGTCCGCATGTTCAGGGCGGGCATCCCGAGTTCGATCCCCGGGTACGGCGTCGGCTCCCCGCTGAGCGCGCCGTACACCAACAGCGTGCCCTGGTCCGCCACGGTCCTCGCCAGCTCCATCACACCGGGCCCGGCAACGGCGTCGAACACGAACTCGGCCCCCTTGCCTCCCGTCGCCGCCAGCACCCGCTCGAGGACGTCCTCCTCGTCGGTCACCACCACCTCGGCCGCGCCCAGCTTCAGCAGGGCCTCCCGCTTCGCAGCCGTCCGCGTCAGGGCGATCGGCACGGCCCCCACCCGCTCGGCGACCTGGATGGCCGCGAGCCCCACACTGCTGGAGGCCGCGTTCAGCACCACGGTGTCGCCGGGCCGCATCCCGCCGACCTCCACCAGCGCCCCGTACGCCGTCACGTACGGCATCCACACCGCGGCCCCCTCGACCGCGCCCAGCCCCTCGGGCCGGTGCAGCGCCGCCGCGGCGGGCACCACCGCCCGCTCCGCGTAGACCCCGTAGTCGTTCTGCGAGAACGCCGGCACGGTGCTCACGGCATCCCCGACCCGGAACCCGCCCACCCCCTCCCCCACGGCCTCGACCACACCGGCCGCCTCGTTCCCCAACCGAGCGGGAAACCGCTTCACCGGCTCGATGTAATGCCCGCTCCGAAACAGCACCTCGGCCCGGTTCAGCCCGATGGCATCCACCCGTATCCGCACCTCACCCGGACCGGGCTCACCGACCGCAACCTCCTCCAGGTGCATCACCTCGGGCCCGCCCAGCTCCCGGAACAACACGGTCCGAGCCACACCGCTCCCGTTCACACCTAACACCTCAACACCCTCCCTCGTACCTACCTGACACCCACTCAACCCCAAAGTACGACGTCCGTCAAACTTCGAAGCCCTTCGTACAATGACCGCACACATCCACCACGTGAGAGCAGGCAATTCACCCCATGCGCTGGACCGTTCACGGCGAACAGACCATCATCGACACCCCCTGGGTGCGCCTCCATTCCCTGGACGTGGAACAGCCGGACGGCGCCCGGGTCGCCTACGACGTCGTACGACTCCGTGACCTGGCCGTCACGGCCGCCGTCGACGACCGGCAGCGCGTCCTGATGATGTGGCGCCACCGCTTCGTGACGGACACCTGGGCCTGGGAACTCCCCATGGGCCTGGTCGAGGGCGACGAAACCCCGGCAACGGCCGCCGCCCGCGAACTGGAAGAGGAAACGGGCTGGCGCCCCGGCACCCTCCACGACCTGATCTACGCCCAGCCGGCCGCCGGCATCACCGACGCCCAGCACTTCGTCTTCCGCGCCGACGACTGCCACCGTGTCGGCGCCCCGACCGAACGCAACGAGTCGGACCGCATCGAATGGATCCCGCTGTCCGACGTCCCCGCGATGATCGCCCGCCGCGAGATCGTCAGCAGCGCCACCCTGGTGGGCCTGATGGCCCTCCTCCTGAACACGAACCCGAACCGCAGCGCGTAGCGATCTCTCATGGCGGCCAGGCGGACCTGCCGTCGGCGTACGGCGTCCGCATCCGGTCGCCAGTGGCGTAGCGGGTGCCGGACAGGGTCGCGTGTGCCCCGCATCAACGTGAGGGGCACACGTGGCCGACCGACTGGCCCGGCATGTACGCTGCCCGCTCCTCCGGGGTGAGGTCGCGGTTGACGGCATGACAGATCTTCCGGATCGCTGCGGCGGGCCGGGAGGGGACGAAATCCCACAGCCGAGCCGTCTTGTCCATGCTGGCGGTGGCGAGGGTATGTCCGTCGCGGGTGAACGCTACTGACCACACTCCTCCTGTGTGGCCGGTCAGCGTGGTGCGGCTCTCGCCGGTGGCCACGTCCCACAGCCGCACCGTCTTGTCGAGGCTGCCGGTGGCCAGGGTCTTCCCGTCAGGGCTGAACGCAACCGAGGACACAATGTCACCGTGGTCGGTCAGGGTGACGCGCGTCCTCTCCGTGCCGACGTTCCACAACCGCGCCGTAAAGTCATGGCTGGCGGTGGCGAGGGTATGTCCGTCGGGGCTGAACTCCACTGAGTTCACCGAAGCAGTGTGGCCGTTCAGCGTAGTGCGGCTCTCGCCGGTGGCCACGTCCCACAGCCGCACCGTCTCGTCGTCGCTGCCGGTGGCCAGGGTGCGTCCGTCAGGGCTGAACGCCGCCGAGTTCACCCCTCCCGTGTGGCCGGTCAGGGCGCGGTTCTTGTGGGTGCCCACGTCCCACAGCAGCACGCTGCCGCAGCCGCAGCCGGTGGCGAGGGTGCGGCCATCGGGGCTGAACGCCACCGACCACGCCCCTCCTGGGTGGCCGGTCAGCGGCGTGCGGCTCTTGCCGGTGCCCACGTCCCACAGCAGCACCGTCTCATCGAGGCTGCCGGTGGCCAGGGTGCGCCCGTCAGGGCTGAACGCCACCGACCACACCGCATCGGCGTGGCCGTTCAGGGTGCGGCTCTTGCCGGTGGTCACGTCCCACAGCCGCACCGTCTCGTCGGCGCCGCCGGTGGCCAGGGTGCGTCCGTCAGGGCTGAACGCCGCCGAGTTCACCTCGTCCGTGTGGCCCGTCAGCGGGGCGCGATTCGTACCCGTGGCCACGTCCCACAGCCGCACCGTCTCGTCGGCGCTGCCGGTGGCCAGCGTGCGTCCGTCAGGACTGAACGCGACTGACCACACCGCATTTGTGTGACCGGTTAGTGGGGTGCGGCTCTTACCGCTGGCCACGTCCCACAGCAATACGGTGCCATCGCTGTCACCGGTGGCGAGGGTATGCCCGTCGCGGCTGAACGCCACTGAGTTCACCGAATTCCTGGGGCCCTTCAGCATGCGGCTCTTACCGCTGGCCACGTCCCACAGACGCACGGTGTAGTCGAGGCTGCCGGTGGCGAGGGTGCGTCCGTCGGGGCTGAACGCCACCGAGTTCACCTCGTCCGTGTGGCCGGTCAGCGGGGGCCGGCCTTTGCCGGTGGCCACGTCCCACAGCCGCACCGTCTTGTCGTAGCTGCCGGTAGCCAGGGTGCGTCCATCGGAGCTGAACGCCACTTGGCTCACCGCGTCGCCGTTTCCGGTCAGCGTAGTGCGGCTTTTGCCGGTGGCCACGTCCCACAGCCGCACCGTCTTGTCGTAGCTGCCGGTGGCCAGGGTGCGTCCGTCGGGGCTGAACGCCACCGACAACACCTCATCTGTGTGGCCGGTCAGCGGGGGGCGGCCTTTGCCGGTGGTCACGTCCCACAGACGCACCGTCTTGTCGAGGCTGCCGGTGGCCAGAGTGCGTCCGTCAGGGCTGAACACCGCCGACCACACCTCGTCTGTGTGGCCGGTCAGCGGGGGGCGGCCTTTGCCGGTGGCCACGTCCCACAACCGCACCGTCTTGTCGTCGCTGCTGGTGGCCAGGGTGCGTCCGTCGGGGCTGAACGCCGCCGAGTTCACCTCGTCCGTATGGCCGGCCAGGCGCCGCTGCAGTGGGAGGGCCGCGGCGGTTGCCAGGCTTTCGATGGCCTCGGGAGTATGGCTGGTGCGGTACGCCTTGATGGCCAGCAGCGCGGCGAGGTCGGGGTTGGCGCTGATGAGCGTGTTGGACTGGGCGGCAAGCTGACGTGACGAGGCCGCTTGACGTTGGGCATCGGCTGTCCGCCACTGCCAGATGGCTCCGCCCACGGCGACGAGCGCGAAGGCGAGGAGGGTGGCCAGGATTGCGTTGAGGCGTCTGCTTCGCCGGATGACTTCGTGTTGGTGTTGCCCGCTGGCGGTGAGGAAGGCCGCGATGTCGCCCGGTAGCCGGCGTTGCTGCGACCATTCGAGGCCTTCCGCGAGTGCCGTTCCCCCGAGCAGGTCGCCGGTGTCCGTCCCTTCGGCCCAGCGGGCGCGCCGTTCACGGGTGCGGTCGAGCCACTGCTGGAACTGGTGGTCCTGGCCGACCCACTCGTTCAGGGTGCCCCAGTCCTGGATGAGCGCGTCATGGATCAGTTCGGCCACCGGCGGCCCCGCAGGGGCGTCGGGGTGTCCGGGGGTTCGGGGTGTGTGGGTGGTGATGATGCGGCGGCGGGTGAGGGCGGCCAGAACCTCGTCGATGTCGTGCTCGCCGTTGGGCACCGCGTTGGGGTCGGAGGCCAGGTCGCGCAGTTCCCACAGCGGGACCTGCGCGCGGATGGCGGGGATGTGGTGGGCGGGATCCGCGGGTCGGACCAGGGAGGTCAGGATCCGCTGGGCAATGGGCCGGTGATCGGGGGGAAGCTGGTTGAGGGCGGTGTCGCACCAGGTGGTCAGGCTGCCGGTGACTCCGCCGATGCGCCGGTACGCGTCATGGGTGAGGTAACCGTCCTGGCGCCTCTGCCACAGCTGGCTGAGCGTCAACTCCAGCAGGGGCAGCACGGTGACGGGTGCCTCCCGGGCCGTGGCCCCCTCGGGAGTGGTGGCCAGGACGTCGTTGACGATCTGCTCGGGCAGCCCGTCCTGGAAGCGGGCTCCCATGGCCTGGGCGGGCAGGGTGATGATGTCGTGCAGGTCCTGCTGGCTCAGGGTGCTCGGCACGTTGAGCAGCCCCGGCATCGCCGCCTCCAGCATCCTGGCCAAGGCTGCCAGCTGGGGGTAGAAGTCGTCGCGCATGATCAGGATCACGCTGAGCTCGGCGTGTGACTTGACCGCCGTGGTGATCTGGTCGGTGGCGGCAACCCGGCGCTCCTGTTGCGGGCCGATGACAGGCTGGGCCAGCAGCTCTTCGAACTGGTCGATGATCAGGACGGCGCGGTCGTACTGCGGTTCGGCCGCGAGCCTGCGGGCAACCGCCGCGGCGATGCCGTCGGTCGTGACCCCGGGCAGACCGGCACGCTCCAGCTCGGCCAGCAGGTCCTGCCTCGGCCGGGCGAGGACGGGCAACCACCGGTCGCTGCCCGGCAGTTCGCCTGCGGCCAGCGCCGGCAGGACACCGGCTTCGACCAGTGACGACTTGCCCGAACCGGAGGGCCCGAGCAGCAGCGTCAGCCGCTGCTGATGGGCAAGGTTCGCCAGTACCTGCCGCACCGCGTCCTTCCGGCCTTGGAACCACTGGGCCTGCTCTGCGGTGAACGGCTCCAGCCCCCGATACGGGCACACGTCCTGTTCGGTCAGTTCCGGCCAGATCTCGCGCAGTACCTGCGTCGGCGTGACGTAGGCGATGCCCTGCCCCCTTTCGTACGCGTCGGGGGCGGTGATCTCGGTGAGCATGCCGATGACCAGGCCGGTCACCTCGTCGAGGACCGGCCCGCCGCTGAACCCCGTGGTGAGGTCGTTGGCGTCCGTCAACTGCAGGTGCGCACCACCGCGCCCGGCCGACGGAAGCAGATCACCCGCGACGCCGAACCCGAAGTGCCCGCCCGGCGGGGCGTGGGCGGGGAACCCGAACGAGCGCACCTGATGCCCCCGACAGCCTGCCGCGGAGCCCAATGGCAACACCGCCGTATTCGGCGGGGTACTGCTCAGACGCACCAGGGCCACGTCTTCGTCCTCAGGGTCCCGCCAGGGCGCGTCCAGGACCAGCCCCTCGACCTGAGGCACACCCACCGCATGTGGGAACGTCAGCCGCACGCTCTCGCCGGGCCCGGATCCGGCCCCGCGTACGACGTGCGCGCAGGTGACCAGAAGGTCCTCGGAGAGCAGGAACCCCGCGCCGGCCACCCCGCCCTGCGTCCCGAGGATCTGGGCCACGGCGGGGAGCAACCCCGAGGCACGGTCACTGTCCGGACCGCTGCCGGCGGTGCCCACGGGATCAGCCCGCCCTCTCGTCCGTACCGGGATGGCCGGGACGGTCCCTCTTCCACAGCACGCTGACTTTCAGGTGGGCGTGGGCGCTGCTCTTGGTGATCACGGCCCCGGCCTCGACCGCGAGGTCGACGCCGAACTCCAGCGTGATCTCGTCAGGGCGGGCCTTGCGCAGCTGTTCGAGGGTGGCGTGGACGGCCTCGGTGACCGGTTCCAGAGCCTCTTGCAGACTCCCCGACAGGTCATGGACGGCATCGCTCACGCGGCCGGCCTTCACGGGCCCGTCCAGCGCGGCCGGAGCCTCCAACAGCACGCAGCCCCCACCCTCCAACGGAATCCGAGCCAGGGGTGCCACGGCTCCTCCTCGGCCTGTCGTGTGCCCGTCGTGCTTGTCGTCGTCGGCGCGGACGAGCAGGAAGGGGGCAACTCGGGGGTCTCGGTCAGCATCACCGGATTCGGCACGGAACGCATCCCGAGTGGGCCGTCCGCATCAGACGGGTCCGGGCCACGCCGCAGCCGCCCCAACCCGCCCGGCTGGGATCGTGGCGAACACCAACGACGGGCTCGCCTAGGCACGTGCTTGCGGCCGGATCGGCGGGCGCCGGCCCAAGCTCACCGCGGACCAGGCCGCGCGCGCCCAACGGCTCTACGACGAGCGGGAAAAATCGGTCCAGCAGATCGGATCTCCCCGACCCTGGTCCGGGATTGGGACAGAACAACCAGCCCTCTCGTTCGGGCGAGGCTCCCGCGGCCGGCCGCCCCTCAGTCCCGCCGCAGATGCGCCGACTCCCGCACGAGTGCCTCCAGCACCGGAGCGAGCAGGGGATGCGACTCCGCGCCCCGCCTGGTGGCGGCGAAGACGCGGCGCGTCACGGAGAACCCGACCACCGGGCGCACGCGGACCTCCTTGAGGTCCATCCCCCGCAGTGCCGAGCGCGGGACCAGGGCAACCCCCGCGCCCACCCCCACCAGCGCGACCACGGCCCGGAAATCGTCCGAGGAGTGCACGAACCGCGGCGCGAAACCGGCCGACTCGCACGCCAGCAGGGTCACGTCGTGGCACGGGTTGCCCGGGTACTGGCCCACCCAGTCCGCCTCGGCCAGGTCCGCCAGTGCGACCGACGGCTGGTCCGCGAGCGCGTGTCCCGGCGGCAGTACCGCGTCAAAGGGCTCGGCGTACAGCGGGACCACCGAGAACCGCACGTCGTCCGTGCCCGGGCCGCCCCGGTACTCCACGGCCAGCGCGACATCGGCCTCGCCGTCCAGCACCATCGGCAGGCTCTGGTCTCCCTCCGCGTCGCGGACCCGCAGCCGGATCCCCGGCCGGTCCACCCCGAGCCGGGCGATGACCGGAGCCAGTACCTCCGCGATGCCGGTGGCGAAGGCCGCCACCGTGACCTCCCCCGAGGCACCGCCCGCGTACGCCGCGAGCTCCGCTTCCGCGCGCTCCAGTTGAGCCAGCACCTCATGGGCGTGCTCCAGCAGGATCTCCCCGGCCGCGGTCAGCCGGACGCCCCGTCCGCTGCGGGTCAACAGGGCGTGCCCGGTCTCCTGTTCCAGGGCCGCCAGCTGCTGGGACACGGCGGACGGGGTGAGGTACAGCGCTGCGGCCGCGGCGGTCACCGTACGGTGGTCCGCCACGGCCCGCAGGATGCGCAGCCGGCGGGGGTCGATCACCCCACCATCATCTCAGCCCTCGAACGGCCTGGTGCCCGCCTCCTGCCTCAGCCCGGGGAAACGCCCCGCCCCGCCTCAGCCCAGGGAAACAACCGGCCTCCACCCCACCCAAGCCCAGGGAGAAGACCGGCCCCCCGCCTCAGCCCTGGGAAGCCGGGGCGCCCAGCGCCGCCCGGGCGTCCACGAACGCGGCCACGGCCCGCTCCACGTCCTCGGTGGAGTGCGCGGCCGACAGCTGCACCCGGATACGGGCGGCACCCATCGGCACGACCGGGTACGAGAAGCCGATCACGTACACGCCGCGCTCCAGCAGCAGCTCCGCCATGCGGGCCGCCTCCGCCGCGTCGCCGATCATCACCGGGGCGATGGCGTGGTCGCCGGGCAGGATCTCGAAGCCGGCCTCGGTCATCTTCGTGCGGAACAGGGCCGTGTTCGCGGCCAGCCGCTCCCGCAGGTCGCCGGCCGACTCCAGCAGGTCCAGGACCTTCAGCGAGGCCGCCGCGATGACCGGGGCGAGGGAGTTCGAGAACAGGTACGGGCGCGAACGCTGGCGCAGCAGCTCCACGATCTCGGCACGCGCGGCCACGTAACCGCCGCTCGCGCCGCCCAGCGCCTTCCCGAGCGTGCCGGTGATGATGTCGACGCGGTCCATGACCCCGTGCAGCTCGGGAGTGCCGCGGCCACCCGCCCCGACGAAACCGACCGCGTGCGAGTCGTCGACCATCACCATCGCGTCGTACCGCTCCGCCAGGTCGCAGATCTCGGCCAGCGGGGCGACGTACCCGTCCATCGAGAACACGCCGTCGGTCACGATCAGCTTGCGCCGCGCTCCGCCCTCGGTGGCCTCCTTCAGACGGGCCTCCAGCTCGGCCATGTCGCGGTTGGCGTAGCGGAAGCGGCGGGCCTTGGACAGCCGGATGCCGTCGATGATGGAGGCGTGGTTGAGGGCGTCGGAGATCACCGCGTCCTCGGCACCGAGCAGGGTCTCGAAGACGCCGCCGTTGGCGTCGAAGCACGACGAGTAGAGGATCGTGTCCTCCTGGCCCAGGAAGGCCGAAAGGCGGGCCTCAAGCTCCTTGTGGACCTCCTGGGTGCCGCAGATGAAGCGGACGGAGGCCATGCCGTAGCCCCAGCGGTCCAGGGCCTCCTTGGCGGCGGCGGTCACCTCGGGGTGGTCGGCCAGGCCCAGGTAGTTGTTGGCGCAGAAGTTGAGGACCTCGCCGGGGGTGCCACCCGCCGTCACCTCGACGGCGGCGCTCTGCGGGGTTCCGATGACCCGCTCGGGCTTGTGCAGACCGGCGGAGCGGATCTCGTCGAGGGTGGCGCGGAGGTCGTCGCGGACGGACGTGAACATGTACGGACTCCTAGTGCGGCAGTGCGTGCGGCGAAACGGAGGGAGGGCCGGACCCCGCGGAGGGGGAGGGAGGGTGCGGGGCCCGGCCGGGGGGAGTGGCTCGGTGGGGCCGTGCCGTGCGGCGCCGTGTCGTACGGTGCCGTACGGCACGGCGCCGCACGGGCCCTAGACGGCGGTCCAGTCCAGGATGATCTTCCCGCTGCGCGCGGTGGCCGCCTCGTCGAAGGCCGCCTCGAAGTCGGTGTAGGCGTACCGGCCGGTGATCACCGGGCTGAGGTCCAGGCCGCCCTCCAGGAGCACGGTCATCGCGTACCAGGTCTCGAACATCTCGCGCCCGTAGATCCCCTTGATGGTGATCATCGAGGTGACGATCTTGGCCCAGTCCACCGGGAACTCCTGTGCCGGCAGCCCCAGCATGGCGATCCGGCCGCCGTGCGTCATGTTGTCGATCATGTCGCGCATGGCCTCCGGCCGGCCGGACATCTCCAGGCCGATGTCGAAGCCCTCACGCAGCCCGAGCTCGCGCTGCGCGTCCGCGATCGTCGACTCCGCGACGTTGACGGCCAGCGTGGCGCCCGCCTTGCGGGCCAGTTCCAGGCGCTCCGGGCTGACGTCGGTGATGACCACGTTGCGGGCACCGGCGTGCCGGGCGACGGCCGCGGCCATGATGCCGATCGGGCCCGCGCCGGTGATCAGGACGTCCTCGCCGACCAGCGGGAAGGACAGGGCGGTGTGCACCGCGTTGCCGAACGGATCGAAGATCGCGGCCACATCCAGGTCCACCCGGGTCCGGTGCACCCACACGTTCTGCGCGGGCAGCACCACGTACTCGGCGAACGCGCCGTCCCGGCCGACGCCGAGACCCAGCGTGGACCGGCACAGGTGGCGGCGGCCGGCCAGGCAGTTGCGGCACTTGCCGCAGACCAGGTGGCCCTCGCCGCTGACCAGCGCGCCGACCTCGATGTCCTGGACGTCGGCGCCGACCGCGGCGACCTCGCCGACGAACTCGTGGCCGAGGACCAGCGGGGTGCGGACGGCACCCTGCGCCCACCCGTCCCAGGAACGGATGTGCAGGTCGGTACCGCAGATCCCGGTCCGGAGCACCTTGATCAGCACGTCGCCGGCGCCGTACTCCGGCTCCGGCACGTCCATGAGCCACAGCCCGGGCTCGGCCTTGTGCTTGACGAGTGCCTTCATGGGTGGGCTCCAGGCATGTGAGGGGGCGAACGCGACCGGCAGGTCGACGCGCAGAGTCGGCAAGACCGGCACGGTCGACAGACCACAGACCGCTGCTGTGACCGGTGCGGCGTCTGGGACGAGACCAATCTGCCGAGGCCGATGGTGATCAGTCCATCGAGGATTTCTTAAGCGGGCCGACAGCAAACCTTCATGCCTGGACGTTCACCGCAACGACCGCCCCCCGAGCCCCTACGGAGCGTGTACCGGCCCTCACCGGAAGGTTCACCCGTGCACGCCCCTGCACCTCGCTTGACCTGCACCTCTATGCTCCTCCCGTGACCGGGGTAGGGCAGGGAGCAGGAAGCGGGGAGGTGGCGGGCGTGCCGAGTCTGCGGAGTCGGGCGCTGACGGCCGCTCTGATGGCGGCCGGACGGCGAAGACGCTTCGCGTCCGCCGAGGCGGTCCGTGACCAGGTGGCACGTTCCGCGCGGCGGCCGGCCTCACACCTGCCGCCGCGCTCACTGGGCCGGGTCGCGGAGGTCTCCCGTACGTTCGTGGGTGCCTGGCCGGTGTACGACGCCGTGCCGCGCGGGGCCGAGCCGGTCACCCGGGTCCTGTACATCCACGGCGGCAGCTACATCGACGAGCTGGTCCGGCCGCACTGGTCCCTCGTACGGACGCTGGTCACCGAGGCACGGGCGCACTGTGT
Organism: Streptomyces sp. NPDC043853; assembly: GCF_056436025.1. NCBI lineage: Bacteria > Bacillati > Actinomycetota > Actinomycetes > Kitasatosporales > Streptomycetaceae > Streptomyces > Streptomyces sp. NPDC043853. The sequence continues at coordinate 164,781 of NZ_JBWKDJ010000013.1, read as the reverse complement.
GGTCCCGGCGTACGTCCTGGCCCCGCGCGGCACCGCCGACCGCACCGTTCCGGTCGCCGCCGACCTGCTGAGCGGGCTCATCGCGAGCAGCGGGGACGGGGGCACGGTGCTGATCGGCGACTCGGCGGGCGCCGGTCTGGCCCTCGCCGCCGCACAGCGGCTGCGCGACCGCACCGGTGCGCAGCCCACACGGATCGTGCTGATCTCGCCCTGGCTGGACGTGAGCGTGAGCCATCCGGACCAGGCCGCACTGGAGGCGGCAGACCCGATGCTGGCCCTGCCGGGGCTGGCCGAGGCCGGCCGCCTCTACGCGGGCACGCTCGACCTGGACGATCCGTTGGTCAGTCCGCTGCACGGGGCCTTCGCCGGGCTGGCCCCGATCACCGTGTTCACGAGTACCCGGGACGTCCTGACGACGGACAGCCGGGAGCTGCTGCGCCGGGCGCGGGCGGACGGCGTCGAGGTGGAGTTCCACGAGGCGCCGGGACTGCCGCACACCTATCCGCTGCTGCCCGTGCCGGAGGGCCGGGCGGCCCGCGACCGGATCGTCTCCCTGGTCAGGGACGCGGCGGACGAATGACCGCGGCGCGGCCTCCGAAGGCACGACGCCCGACGGCCCCCGAAGGCACGACGCCCCCGGCACTGCCCCCGCCGGCACGGCCCCGGGGGCACAAAGCCGGTCGGCGAAGCGCCCGACCGCACGACGCCCGTCGGCGCGCGGCCCCGGCGTCAGGCCGTGCAGATCATCAGCGAGCTGACCGGCGCGGCCCGGTACGCCGTCCAGAACGCCTCGTCCCGGTCCCCGTCCGGCGGCGGGGTACGGCTCGGCTGCCAGCTGACCGAGGCGAAGCCCGCCTCGACCGCGGCTTCGGCGTACTCCCGGTGCGGCCACTCGCGGCAGGTGAAGGGCACCGGCGGATCGGTCAGGAAGGACAGCCGCAGGAGCGGGGCGTCCCCTTCCGGGATCCGCTCCAGGATGCGCAGCCCCCACGGCGACCAGTCCACGTGCGGGTAGGCACCCGGATTGGGCACGATCGCCAGCAGCCGCCCGCCCGGCCGGAGGCTGGCGCGGACCGCCCGGAACATGGCGTGCAGCGCGGTCCGGTCCTCGGCGTAGTTGAAGAGGTAGACCGCGGTCGCCAGATCGAAGGCGCCCAGGGGTGGCATTTCGGCCACGTCGGCCGTCACGTACTCGATGTCGTCGGCGGCATCGTAGGCCTTTGCCAGTCTGATCATTTCGGCGGAGATGTCCACGCCGACCGTGCGCCGTGCGCCCGCCCGGGCCAGCAGCCGGGTGTTGAACCCGTAGCCGCAGGCGAGATCGAGGACGTCGAGCCGCTTCACGCCGCCGAGCTGGTCGAGCACCGTGACGAGGGTGTGCGTGTCGGCGGCGGAGAACGCCGCCGTGCTCTTCGACTCCTCGAAGCGCGCGCCGATCACGTCGTACTGCAGGTGGTAGTCGTGCCGCATGCCCGCCATGCTCCCGCCGACGCCCGGACACCTACGGGCGCGGGAGCCGTGCGGTCCCCCGGACGGGTCGGCGTTCGGCTCAGTCGGTACGCCGTACGGGGTGCACGAGGGGCACCGGTGCGGGGCGGGCCGCGGTCCCGCATGAGGGCCGGGTGAGGGGGCGCGCGAGGGGCGCATGACGGGGCGCACAGCGAGGCGCACAGAGAGCGCTGGAGGGAGCGCGCAGTCCCGGCACGCGTCCTGCCGCATGCCCCCGCCGCCGGCGGCTCCCCACCCCGGGGCCGGATTTCCGGTCATCGCGCACGACTGGAACGATCATCGTCCGACCCGCACTTCGGCCGATAACTGGCGCCATTCGTCGGCAATACCGCACAACCAAGGACATGTCACTGCCCCAATTCGGGCACAGCGCACCTGCCGTGACGGCACGGCACGTCCGCGGAAAGGCTGGAGATCGGTCCCGGAACTGCCTTTCGGCCAGCGGAGACGGACTTTACGATCAGCCCGTGACCTTCACTCCACGGCTGAGCGGCAGCAGGCACGGCATGGGCATCAAAGCGATGCGCCGGACCCGGGACGCGATACTCCGCGGACTGGAGCTGCCCACGCCGGTGGACGCGCCGGGTGTGTTCTCGGCGCTGTGCGCGTCGATGGCGCGGCGCCACCGCCAGCCCGTCGAGTACCGGCTGGTGCGGTTCCCGGTGAGCACGGTCAGCGGCCTGCTCGTCAGGACCGAGCACCGCAACCTGATCCTCATCGAGGAGAACACCTCCACCGAGCACCAGCTGGGCATCCTGGGCCACGAGCTCTGGCACCTGGAGCAGGACGCGGCACGATCCTCCGGCCCCTCCTCCCGCCTGGACACCCGCCGGGGCGCGGGACCCGTCACGGGACCCGGCGCGGGAGCGGGCACAGGACCGGGCGCACCATTCGACGCCCACGCGGACATCCGCTTCGACGTTCACCCGGACATTCCGCCGTCCGCACACCCCTCCGCCCACCCGTCCGCCCGCCCCGACTGTTCCCGGAACGCCGACGCGGAAGCGGACTGCGAGATCTTCGGGTCCCTCGTCGCCGGTCACTGCATGCGCTGGCTGGACGGCGGCCCCCACACCCTGCCCCGCTCCTCCAGCCAGTTCGAACGCCGGCTGCACACCTCCCTCGGCCGACCGGGGCCCGAAGCGGTCTGGTGAACGAGAACTCCGGCTACTGGATCCTCGCCGGGGCGATGTGGAGCGCGTGCCTGATCAAGGCACCGGGCCTGCGCCATCGGCGGAGTCCCCTGTCCCTGACCGTGTGCGGCGTGCTGCTGTTCGGCGGCATCGCCTACTGCTGCGCGAACCCCGACGTGATCGGTGCGGTGAACGCGGCGACCGGCGTGCCCAACTTCTCCGCCCCGCTCGTCTACAGCCTGCTCACCGCCGAGAGCGCCCTGATCCTCACCCTGCTGGTGTACTGGCGGGAGGGACCGGAGGAACAGGCCCGACGGGCCGCCAGGCGCTGGCAGGCCGCCTACGGCGTGATCATCGCCGCGCTGGTGGTCCTGTTCGCGATCGGCGAGGCGCCGGAGGAGCGCCGGATCGACTTCGACACCTACTACGCCGAGACCCCGTACATCCGCGAGATGATCCTCCTCTACCTGCTGGCGCACACCGGGGCGGTGCTGACCGCGACCGTGCTGTGCATCCGCTGGTTCGCGAAGGTGGCGGGTCCGCCCTGGCTGCGCCGGGGGCTGCGGGTGCTCATCCTCGGCTTCGCCCTCAACTTCGGCCTGGACGTCTCCAAGTTCGCGTCGATCGGGGCCCGCTGGGCCGGTGGCGACTGGGAGGTGCTGAACAACAGCATCGCCCCGCTGTTCGCCTTCACCTCGACCCTGTTCATGTGCGTCGGTTTCATCCTGCCGTTGGTCGGGGAACGGGTGTCGGGCGCCGTGACGGACGTACGGACCTTCGTGCGGCTGGGTCCGCTGTGGCGGGCCCTGCGGTCCGCCGGCCCGGGCGTGGTGGTCGCGCTGCCCGTGCCGTGGTGGGAGATGGAACTGCGGGTGACCCGGCGGGTCGCGGAGATCCAGGACTACCGGCTCTCGCTGCGGCCGTACCGGAGCGACGCCGTCGCCGCGGGCGCCAGGGCCCGAGCCGTGGCCGCGGGCCTGTCCGGGGACGCCGCCTGTGCGGCGGTGGAAGCGGCGGTGCTGGCGGCCGCGCTGGCCGCCAGGATCGCGGCCGAGTGGAGCGGGGAACCCGAGCCCGAACTGGACGGCCCCGGCGTCACCCTGCCGCTGCTGGACCGGGACGCGCTGGTGCGGGTCTCCCGGCAGTTCAGGCGGCCGGGCCCGGGCCGCGCCGGAAGGACCGGCAGGAGCGAGGGCCGTGGCAGCAGCGGCGCGAACGGCAGCGCCCTCTCCGCGGCCCTGTCCACCGCCCTGTTCACGACCCTGTCCACGGCCCTGTCCACGGCCCTGTCGGCGGTCCTGTCCCGGAAGGCGTCCGGGAACGCGTCCGTGGAGGCGTCCGGGAAGGCCTCCGGCGGCCGGTCCGACGCACCGGCGCGGCCCTGGGCCCGTACCCGCCGAATCCGGCGCAATGGCCGCCCTCCGGAGGCCCGGTCGGGAAGGATGAGCCCATGACGATGCTCATCAACAGCCCCGGGACCGTGGTCGAGGACGCGTTGCGCGGGATGGCCGCCGCCCATCCCGAGCTGTCCGTGGACGTGGCACGGCGGCTCGTCGTACGCCGGGACGCCCCGGTGCCGGGGAAGGTCGGCCTGGTGTCCGGCGGCGGGTCGGGCCACGAGCCGCTGCACGCCGGGTTCGTCGGGCCCGGAATGCTCTCCGCCGCCTGCCCCGGGGAGGTGTTCACCTCGCCGGTGCCCGACCAGATGGTGCGGGCCGCTGCCGCCGTGGACGGCGGGCAGGGTGTGCTGTTCGTGGTCAAAAACTACACCGGGGACGTCCTGAACTTCGAGATGGCCGCCGAGCTGGCCGAGGAAGAAGGCATCCGGGTCGAGCGCGTCCTGGTGAACGACGACGTGGCCGTCGTGGACAGCCTGTACACGGCCGGCCGGCGCGGCACCGGAGCCACGCTCTTCGTCGAGAAGATCGCGGGCGCCGCGGCCGAGGAGGGCGCACCGCTCGACCGGGTCGCGGCCGTGGCCCGCAAGGTCAACGGTTCCTCACGCAGCTTCGGAGTGGCACTGAGCGCCTGCACCACCCCCGCGAAGGGCAGCCCGACCTTCGAACTGCCCGAGGGCCGGCTGGAGCTGGGCATCGGCATCCACGGCGAACCGGGCCGCGAGCAGCGCGCGGTCATGACCGCGCGGGAGATCGCGGAGTTCGCCGTGGGTGCCGTACTCGACGACCTGCCGGGGCCGGCCGACGGTCCGGTCCTCGCGCTGGTCAACGGAATGGGCGCGACCCCGCTCCTGGAGCTCTACGGGTTCGGCGCGGAGGTCCACCGGGTACTCGCGGAACGCGGAGTGCCGGTGGCCCGGACCCTGGTCGGCAACTACGTCACCTCCCTGGACATGGCGGGGTGTTCGGTGACGCTGTGCCGGGCCGACGAGGAGCTGCTGCGATGGTGGGACGCGCCCGTGCGGACCGTCGCGCTGCGCTGGGGCTGCTGACCGTATGGTGACCGCAGGCGGCGGTTCGAGGCAGGCCCGGGGCAGGCCCGAGTCAGGTCCGAGTCAGGTGAGGGTCGGGGCCGAGTCAGGTGCGAGGAGATCCGGTGCGTGACGCAGAGTTCTTCCGGCGCTGGATGGCGACCGTGGCGGCCGCGGTGGAGCGGGAGGCGGACCGGCTGACGGAACTCGACTCCCCCATCGGGGACGCGGACCACGGCAGCAATCTGCTCCGCGGTTTCACCGCGGTCGTACGGGAACTGGAAGCCGAGCGGCCGGAACTGCCGGGGGCCGTGCTCCAGCTGGCCGGGCGGACGCTGATCTCCACCGTCGGCGGGGCGTCCGGACCGCTGTACGGAACGCTGCTGCGGCGCACAGGCAAGGAGCTCGGCACGGCCGCCGAGGTCTCCGACGGGGACCTGCGGGAAGCGCTGGCCGCGGGCGTCGACGCGGTGGCCCGGCTGGGCGGTGCGGCGCCGGGCGACGCGACGATGCTGGACGCGCTGGTGCCGGGCGTCGAGGCGATGGGCACCTCCTACCGGGCGGCCGGGGACGCCGCGGAGAGCGGAGCCCTGGCAACGGTGCCCCTGCAGGCCCGCAAGGGCCGGGCCAGCTACCTGGGCGAGCGGAGCATCGGCCACCAGGACCCCGGCGCCACTTCTTCGGCCCTGCTGCTGGGCGCACTCGCGGACGCGGCAGAAGCGGCAGCAGCGGCAGACGCGCCGGACGCCCCGGTGGCCCCGGCGGACGGAGCGGAGCACGGAGCGGGACAGGAGGGCGGGGCATGAACGGTCCGGGTACGGACGGCGGCGCGGGTCCACTGGTGGGGATCGTGCTGGTGTCGCACAGTGCGCAGGTGGCCCGCTCGGTCGCGGACCTGGCCCGGGGCCTGGCGGCCGGAGGGCCGGTGGCGCCGCTGGCCGCCGCCGGCGGCACCGCCGAGGGCGGGCTCGGTACCAGCGCGGACCTGATCGTGGCCGCGGCGATGTCCGTGGACCGCGGCGCCGGGGTGGCCCTGCTGGCCGATCTGGGCAGCTCGGTGCTCACGGTGAAGTCGCTGATCGCCGAGGAGGAGCTGCCGCCGGGCGCCCTTCTGGTGGACGCCCCCTTCGTGGAGGGCGCGGTCTCCGCGCTGGTGACCGCCTCGGCCGGGGCGCCACTGGACGCCGTGGCCGCCTCGGCGGCGGAGGCGTACAGCTACCGGAAGACGTGACGGGGCAGCGGGTGCGGGGCGGGCGTCTCGTGGGCCCGCCCCGCACCGGAGGGTGTCCGTGCCCGCGGCCGGTCAGCGCCCGCGCAGCTCCTGCAGTTCGCGCCGATCGCGCTTGGTCGGACGGCCCGTTCCGCGGTCGCGAAGGCCGGTGGCGGCCTGCTCGACGCGGGTGGGCGGCGGCGGGCTGTTGTCGACGTACGCCTCCGCGGCGACGGGAGCACCGACCCGCTTGGTGAGCGTCTGCCGGACCACCACGATCCGTTCCCGACCCTCGTGGAAGAGGCGGACCTCGTCACCCGGCTTCACCGACTGGGCCGGCTTGGCACGGTCGCCGTTGACGCGCACATGTCCCGCGCGGCAGGCCGCCGCCGCAATCGAGCGGGTCTTCGTCAGGCGGACCGCCCAGATCCAGGCGTCGACCCGTGCCGAAGTCTGTTCGCTTTCCGTGGCTGCCATACACCGACTCTACCGATCCGGGCGCCGCGAACCGGAACGTTTTTTGGCAGATGCGACAACAGCCTCAGCACCTGCCATGGAGATGATCCCAAGAGAATTGCAAATGCGCCACGCATCCCCCTACCTTGTCGCACATGCAGTCCTACACCATCGGTCAGGCGGCGCGTCTGCTCGGCGTCAGTCCCGACACCGCACGCCGCTGGGCCGACGCCGGCCGGGTCGCGACCCATCGCGATGACAGCGGCCGACGGCTCATCGACGGCCGCGACCTGGCCGCCTTCTCCATCGAGTTGGGCCAGAACGCCCCGACCGAGGACGACGAGCCGTACACCTCGACCCGCAACGCCTTCCCCGGGATCGTCACCGCCGTGAAGCTCGGCGACGTATCCGCCCAGGTCGAGATCCAGGCCGGTCCGCACCGGCTGGTCTCCCTGCTCACCAGGGAGGCCGTCGAGGAACTCGGACTCCAGGTCGGCGTGCGGGCCACCGCCCGCGTGAAGTCGACCAACGTCCACATCGACCGCGCCTGACGCCGGACCGTCCGATCCCCGGACGCCGGACCGCGCCGCACCCATCGGAGTACCGCTCATGTCCCCGAAGACCTCGTTCCTGACCCGCCGCCGCGCCGCTGCCGCCGTGCTGTCCGCTGCCCTGCTGGTCCCGCTCACCGCCTGCGGTGGCGACAAGGACGGAAACAAGGCCGACGCGTCGAAGGCCTCGGCACCGTCCTCGAGCGCCCCGAAGGGCGCCAACCTGACCGTGCTCGCCGCCTCCTCGCTCACCGACGTGTTCAAGGCCGCCGGTGACACGTACCAGAAGAGCCACCCGGGCACGAAGATCACGTTCTCCTTCGCGGGCTCGCAGGAACTGGCCGCCCAGGTCAAGCAGGGGGCCCCGGCCGACGCGCTGGTCACCGCCGACACCAAGACCATGGACGGCCTGAGGGCGGAGACCGGCACGCCGGCGATCATCGCCAAGAACCGCCTGGTCATCGCCACCGGTAAGGGCAACCCGCACAAGGTCGGCGCCCTGAAGGACCTCGCCGACACCAAGCTGAAGGTCGTCCTCGCCGCGCCCGAGGTTCCGGTGGGCCGCTACAGCAAGCAGATCCTCGACGCCCAGAAGGTCGAGGTGAAGCCGGTCTCCCAGGAGCCCAACGTCCGTGCTGTGCTGAGCAAGGTCGAGCTGGGCGAGGCCGACGCCGGTCTCGTCTACAAGACGGACGCCTCCAAGTCCAAGGACAAGGTGGAGGCCGTGGAGATCCCGGACGAGCAGAACGCGGTGGCCTCCTACCCGGCCGCCACGCTGAAGGCGTCCAAGAACGCCGAGGCCGCGGCCGCGTTCGTCGCCTGGCTGAGCACGCCGGAAGCGCAGAAGATCTTCCAGGAGTACGGCTTCCAGCAGCCGTAACCGGCCGCCGGCCGTCCGAACCCCGGGCGAACACGCGGTGATCGACCCGCACGCCCCTGTCCTCCCCTGTCCTCCCCGGCCCCCGCTTCCGCCCTGCCAGGAACCCACATGCGCAGACCCCGTACCCGCCCGCCCGTCGCCCTCGCGCTGCCCGCGCTGCTCGCCGTGGCGTTCCTGCTCCTGCCGTTGGTCGGCATCCTCGTCCGGACCTCCTGGGGCGAACTCGGCGACCACCTCACCACGCCCGGCGTGGTCGAGGCGCTGAAGCTGTCCCTGCTGGTGTCGTTCTGGGCCCTCGGGCTGTCGCTGCTGCTCGGCGTGCCTCTCGCGTGGCTGCTGGCCCGGGTCGATTTCCCGGGCAAGGCGCTGGTGCGGTCGCTGGTGCTGCTGCCGATGGTGCTGCCGCCGACGGTGGGCGGTGTGGCGCTGCTCCTCGGGTTCGGGCGGCGCGGGCTGCTCGGACCGTGGCTGGAGGACACGTTCGGCATCACGCTGCCGTTCCACACGTCCGGCGCGGTGGTGGCGGCCACCTTCGTGGCGATGCCCTTCCTGGTGATCAGCCTGGAAGGGGCGCTGGGCGGTCTCCGGCAGCGTTACGAGGAGACGGCCGCCTCGCTCGGGGCCGCGCCGTTCCGGGTGTTCTGGACGGTGACCCTGCCGATGGTGGCGCCCGGCCTGATCGCGGGCGCGGCGCTCACCTGGGCGCGGGCGCTCGGCGAGTTCGGGGCGACGATCACCTTCGCGGGCAACCTGCCGGGGACCACGCAGACCCTGCCGTTGCAGGTGTACCTGCTGCTGCAGGACCAGCCGGAGGCCGCCACCTCGCTGTCGCTGCTGCTGCTCGCCATCGCGATGGCGGTGCTGATCGCGCTGCGCGGCCGGTGGAGCGGCACGCCCGTGGCGCGTGCGTCGGCGGCACCGGCTGCCGGGGGCGCCGGGGACGGAGACGCCGTGGGCGTCGGCGTCGGCGAGCCCGCGGTGGCGCAGGCCGGGGTGGCCCCGGCCGGCCGGGCGGTACCGGCCGAACGGTGGCCGCTGCACGCCGAGGTGACCGGCTTCAACGAGCTCACGCTGGCCGCGGAGCCCGGCACGACCATCGCCGTCGTGGGTGAGAACGGCGCCGGCAAGACGACGCTGCTGCGCGCCCTGCTGGGTCTCACCCCGCGCGCCCATGCCGAACTGCGGCTGGGCGACGCCGATGTCACGGCACTTCCCCCGCACCGGCGGCAGGTGGCCTGGGTGCCGCAGGACGGCGCGCTGTTCCCGCACCTGAGCGCGCTCGCCAACACCGCCTACGGTCTGCGCGCCCGCGGAGTGCCGCGCGCCGAGGCGCGCCGGGAGGCGCGGCAGTGGCTGGACCGGCTGGGTGTGGGCCACCTCGCCCACCGTCGGCCCCCGCAGCTCTCCGGCGGCCAGGCCCAACGGGTTGCGCTGGCCCGGGCGCTGGCGGCCCGGCCGCGGCTGCTGCTGCTCGACGAGCCGCTGGCCGCGCTCGACCAGACCACCCGGGCCCACGTGCGGCACACGCTGCGCAGCCACCTGGCCGGTTTCGGCGGGGTCTGCCTGATCGTCACGCACGACCCGGTGGAGGCGGTTTCGCTGGCCGACCGGGTTCTCGTACTCGCCGACGGGAAAGCGCTGCAGGACGCGCCGCCGGCCGAGGTGGCGCGGCATCCGCGCTCGCCGTGGGTGGCCCGGATGCTGGGCCGCAACGCGTGGCCCGGCAAGGCCGGTGCGGACGGCCTGGTGCTGGACGCCGGCGGCCGTCTGGTGGTGGCGGACCCGGTCGCCGAGGGCAGCCGGGCCCTGGCGATCATCGCACCGGAGTCGGTGTCCGTGCACCGGGACCGTCCGGGCGGCAGCCCGCGCAACGTGTGGCCGGGCACGGTCCGCGAGATGACCACGGTCGGCAGTCGGCTGCGCGTCCTGGTCACCTCCGCGGAGGCCCCCGATCTGGTCGCGGAGATTACCCCGGACGCGGCGGCCGAACTCGGCCTGTCCGACGGGGCCCCGGTCTGGACGAGCGTGAAGGCGACCGAGGTCACCCTCGTGGAGCTCTGACGCGCGGCCGCACGGGAGGGACCGGCCCGCCGTCCCCGGCCCGACAGCCACGGCGCATCAGCCGCGACGCGTCGGACCCGCCGTGTCGGACCCCCGTGTCGGACCAGCCGGCGCGTCAGACCACCCGGCGGGCCAGGACCTGTCCGGGCCAGGCGTCGGACAGGAAGGTCTCGGTGCGGCGGAAACCGTGGCGTTCGTAGTACGCGACCAGTTCGCCCCCGCCGCCCGCCCAGCAGTCCACGCGCAGCAGTTCCACGCCGGCCCGCCGGGTCTCCTCCACGGCACGGTCCAGCAGCGCCGCCCCGACGCCCTGTCCGGCGTACCGGCGGTCCGACACCAGGAGCCGCACGTAGCGTTCGGGCTCACCGGCCGCCGCGATCGGCAGCTGCGGGCTGGGCCCGGAGTCCAGCACCATGGCGCCCACCGGAGTGCCGTCCAGCTCGGCGATGTACGGGGCGTTCTCGGTGGTGTAGCGCCCGACCCGCTCCCTCCCGCCCGGCCGCCGCGAGTACGGCACGGTGCCCCACTGCTCGGTGTTGCCGCGCGCGTTCATCCAGGCGACGGCGGAATCGAGCAGGTCCAGGATGGCCGGTGCGTCGGCGGGGCCGCCGGGCCTGATCCGTATGCCGTGCGGCTGTGGGGTCCGGACGGAAGGGGCGTCGGTCATGCGCCGGACACTACCGGGCGGCCACGGCCTCCTTCGCTCAACTGCCCGGCGGCGACGGCCGAGACGGTGCGGAGAGCCACGGGCGGCCCGTCGGTGACCTGGTGTCCACGTCGAGCACCGGGTACGCCCGGTGGGTGGTCGCGAGGTACAGGACGCCGTCCGCGCGGGTCGTGGTGGGGGCCGGGGCGTCCAGGGTGATCAGGGCTGCGCTCTTGCCGCTGGTGCGGCGGAACTCGGCGAGCAGTCGCTCCCGGGCCCGTGCCTCCCGGTCGTCCACGTGGTCCGGTCCGGCGTACCGCTGTACGACGGCCAGGGCGCCGGTCTCCGGGTCCCCGGCGGCCTCGGCGATGCCGGCGCGGAGGGCTCCCAGGCGGACGAGGCCGCCGCCGTCCAGGGTCGGGCGGGTGCCGTCCAGTGGGAGGAAGCGGACGCCCCGATGCCGGAAGGAGGCGGTTCCGGGCATCGGGCGGAACGTTTCCGTGGGTGTGTCCGCGGATGCTTCCTTGGGTGCTTCCGCGGGTGCTTCCCTCTGCGTCTCCGCGGGCGTTTCCGCCGGGGGTCGCGCGGCCGGTCCGGCGGCGACCGACCTCGGCGTGCCGCCCCGGCCGACGGGGCCGGACAGCACGAAGTCCACCGGCCCCGCTCCGGCGCGGTCCACCGCCCGCCGGGCTTCGGCGTCGGACATGCCGCCGGGGCACAGGACGAACCGCCAGGGGCGGTGGCGGGCTTCGTCCGCGGCCGCGCCGGCGCCCGCCGGGGCCGCCGTCCCCGGTCCCGTCGGCCGCTTCGGCAGCCAGGCGGGGACCACGCCCTCGCCACGCGGCGGACCGGCGGCCGTGGCGGCTCCCCGGCCGGCCCGGCCGGGCCCGTACCACACGGCGGCGACGGCGGCCGCCAACCCCCGGGGGACGCCCGCCGGGTAGCGGTCGAAGCCGATCCCGACCACCCGCGTCCCGGAGCCGTGCACCGGCCCGGATGCCGGAAGGAAGGTTCCCGCTCCGCCGGTCCGCCCGCCGGCGGCGGGCCACCGCAGAGCACCGGCCCGCGCCCGTCCCGGTCCACCGGCCGGCCCCCGCGGTCCGGAGGCGCCGCCGACGCCTTCAGGCGCCCGCGCCGGATCGCCGGGTGGGGTTCCGGGGGCCGGCGGCTCCGCGTCGCCGAGGTCTGCGGGCTCCGTCCCGCCGGTGTCCCCGGGTTCGGCCTCGGTGTCCGTCGGCTCCGGGTCGCCGCCGACGGCGACGGGAAGCCGGGCCGTGGCTCCGGTTGCCGGGACGGTCGCGCGGAGTTCCGCGGTGCCTTCGGCGGACAGGGCGGTCACGGTGAAGCCGCCGCGGCCGTCGTCGGTGACGCGCCACCGCGAGCGGTCGTACTGCCAGCGGACGTCGCGGGCCTCCACCGGTGCGAGGTTGCCCTCGGCGTCCGAGCCGAGGAGCTGGAAGGACCGCTGCTCGCCCAGGGCGGGCAGGGTGATGCGGTCCTCCGAGGCCTCGACCCGGGCGAGCGGGCCGAGCACCTCCAGCCGGAGCTCGCCGGTACGCGGCGCGCGGGGCGCGTGGGGCCTGCGTCCCGCGCGGCCGGGGTGTTCCGCGCGCCCCGCGTACACCCGTGCGCTGCCGGGGCGGTCGGCGTGGAAGACCCCGTCCCGCCCGGCGCGGCCCGTGCTGCCGGGGGCGGTCCACCAGTCGGGGCGGGCCGCCACGGCGGGCCCGAGCATCTCGTCGTGGGCGGTGGCGGTGAGGGTGCGGGTGAGGCCGGGGAAGACGCGGGTGGTTCCGGCGACCGCCGCCACCCGGTATCCGGCGGGCCTGCCGCTGCCCAGCCGGGTGGTCAGCACCAGGCCGTTGGGGACCGTACGGAGGCTGCCGTCGGACGGGGAGTTCTCCAGGGTGAGGGCCGCCCCGCCGGGGTGCCCGGCGAGCAGGGTGCTGGAGCCGCCGCCGTCGAGGTTGAGTGCGTCACGGGCGCCCCGTTCGCGGAGCAGCCGGCCGAGTGCGGTGAGGGTGATGCCGGGGCTGTCGTGCCGGCGTCCGTCCACGGTGATGATGCGGACCTGCCGCCCGTCCCGGGAGAAGCCGACGGCGGTGCGCGGGGCGGGGGTGTTGTTCCGTGTGCCGTCGTGGTTCTGCGGTACCCCGTCCACGACCAGCCGTTCCCGCCCGCCGACGGCGGCCGTGGGCACCGGCCTTCCGGCCCCGGCGGTGAGCCCCACGCTGATCCGTACGGGGTCCCCGGGGCGGAGCGCGGCCACGTCGGCGGCGGCACTGCCGCGCCCGGCGAGCAGCAGTCCGCCGGGCAGCGGGGCGATGCCGCGTGCGGGCCGGCGGACGGCGGTGACCCGGCCGTTCCAGACTTCGGCCTCGACGTCCGCGCCGGGCGGGAGGGTGGCCCCGATGCCGGTCCACTCCGCGGTGTAGGCGGCGATGCCGTGCGCGGGCGGCCGGGCGGAGTTGTGTCCGACGAGCCGGCGGACGGCACCGCCGGGCAGGGTGACGGTGCCGTCGAGGGCGAGGCGCAGTACGCGGCCGAGCGGGCCGGGGCCGAAGCCGACTGCGGCGCCCGCGCCCCGTGCCGGGGAGTGCAGCAGCCGGCCGGCGGCGATGCCGGGGCCGAGCGGGGCGCCGGTGCGGCGGATGTCGAAGAAGTCCCCGTTCACCGCGGCGACCACGCGCCGGCCGGGGCCGGCCGGGTGGCGGGCGGCGGCCTCCGCGACGGTGCCGTAGGCCCCTCCGCGAGCGGTGGCGAACCCCGGTCCGGATCCGCCGAGGTACTCGACGCCGAGGCCCGGAGCATCGAGGTCGACGACGAGTTCGTCGATGCGGAGCCAGCGGTCGGCCTCCACCCGGTCGTAGGACTCCAGGCGGACCCCGGGGGCGATCCGGCGGACGGTACGGGCGGCGTCGGCGCCCCCTGCTCCGCCCGCTCCCCCGACTCCGCCTGCGCCGCCTTCGGTTCCCGCGCCCCCGGCGGCCCCGGCCGTACCCGCGGCGCCGGCCGCCCCGGTGACCCAAGCCGGTCCGGGGGTCCCCGCGGCCGCCGCGCCGGTGGCGGGCAGGGCGGAGAGCAGCAACGGCAGTGCCACGCCGATGATCGGACGAAGAGTCACCATCCAGGCAGCATCGGCCCGTCGGCACGTGCGCTCGGCGACGACACAGGAGAGCCAACCGGCCAGGGCTTGTTGTTCAGCCATTCGTCGTCAAAAGCGATGAGATGCCTGCGCGGCCGCCACCGAACCGCGCCGACCCGAGCCCATCCGGCCCGGCCCGGCCCACGACGCTGACCCTTGACCGCCGCAATGGTTGTGCGGCGGACCACTTCCTCCTGCTGATCCCCACGGGTAGCGTCCGACCCGTCGCCGTGAAATGGGCGATCCGCGTGCTGCCGCGCGCCCGGTGACCAGTCACCGCTTACCGAACTTCAACCCGTAGGGGGTTCTTCCAGCATGTCCGCCGACGTTTTCGGCCCCCGGTCCTCCGATCCGACCGCGTATCCGGCCCCGGCCCCGCCCGCGACGCGTCCCGTGCAGGGGCTCGCGACCGCCCTCGGCATCCTGTTCTCCCTGGTGGTCGCGCTGCTGGCGGCGGCCGTGGCGGCAGGCGTCTGGGTTCACCTCGCGGCTCACCGGGCGTTCACCGAGGGACCGGCCGCCGGGAAGGACCTCGACGCCGCGGATGGGACGCTGATCGCCGTCGGGGGCGTCCTGGGGGTCCTCTTCCTCGCCACAGGCGTGGTCTTCCTCGTCTGGTTCTACCGGGTCCGGGTGAACGGCGAGGTGTTCCGGCGGGACGGGTTCCGTCGCACGGCGGGGTGGGCCGTCGCGGCCTGGTTCTTCCCGTTCGTGAATCTCGTGATGCCGTACGGGATCGCCAAGGACACCTGGCACGCGAGCACGCAGTACGGCCCCGGGGGCGAGTTCCGGAAGGTGTCCACCGCCCCGGTGACGGCGTGGTGGGTGATGTGGGCGGTCGGCTCGGTCGCCGGCTACATCGCCGACGAGGTCTACGAGGCCGCCGAGACGGCGGAACAGCTGCGCGACGCCGCGCTGCTCGGCGCCGGCGGCAACCTGCTCATGCTGGTGGCGGCGCTCCTGGCGATGCGGTTCGTCCGGCAGCTGACGGCCATGCAGCAGGTCATGTCCGTCCACGGCCCGCACGCCGCCGCCTGAACCGAGCCGCGCGATGCGGGAACCCGGGCGCCCGGGCGGTCGGACGGACCGACGGTCGGACGGACCGACGGTCGGACGATTACGGCTGTCCGCCCGCCGGGCTTCCCGGATCCGGGACGACGAACTCGCACCACACGCACTTGCCGTTGCCGCGCGGTTCCACGCCCCAGTCCCGGGCCAGCCGGTCGACCAGCATCAGGCCGCGTCCCGAGACCGCCCAGTCCCCGGCGTCGCGGCGGCGCGGCAGCGCGCTGGAGCTGTCCTCCACCTCGATCCGGATCCGCCGCTCCGGGGTGAGCCGCAGGCTGACCTGCCCGCCGCCGTCGGTGTGCACCAGGGCGTTGGTGATCAGCTCGTCGGCCGCGAGCACGATCTCGTCGGCCCGCTCCAGGGCGCCCCACGCGGCCGCCGCCGCGCGGATCAGATGGCGGGCGGTGGCCGGGCCGTCCGGGTCGCCGGGGACGAACTGCTGGCGCAGCGGGCCGCTCCCGCGCGGTGCCGGGCTGCCCCTGCGGCGCAGCAGCAGCAGGGCGATGTCGTCCGCCCCGCCGGCGTCACCGACCAGGTCCACCAGCGCGTCCGCGAGACCGTCCACGTCCGCCGGGCCGTCCCGCACCGCCTCCATGAACGCGCGCAAGCCCGTGTCGTGGTCCTCGCCGGGCCGCTCGATCAGCCCGTCCGTGCACATCAGCAGCGTGTCACCCGGGTGGAGCTCCAGGCTGGTGACGGGATACCCGGATCCGCTTCCGCCGGATCCGGGACCGAAACCGAGGTGCTCGCGCGGTGCCAGCCCGAGCGGGAGGCCGCCGGCCACCGCCACCCTGTGGCAGCTGCCGTCGCCGCGCCGGACCACCGGGTCGAGGTGGCCGGCCCGGACCATCTGGACCATGCCGGAGTTGAGGTCCACCTCGGCGTAGGTACAGGTGGCGAAGCGTTCCGTCTCCAGTTCCCGGAGGAAGGCGGAGGCCCGGGCCAGCACCGTGCCCGGGGTGTGCCCCTCGGTGACGTAGGCCCGCAGCACGATCCGCAGCTGCCCCATCACCGCCGCCGCATCGGTGTCGTGGCCCTCCACGTCGCCGATCATCACCCCGACGCGCCCCTCGCCGAGCGGGATCACGTCGTACCAGTCCCCGCCGATGTCCCGGCCCATCCGCGCGGCCTGGTACCGCACGGCGATCCGCGCACCGGGCACCTCCGGGATGCGCCGCGGCAGCATGGCCCGCTGCAGCCCTTCGGCCAGGTCGTGCTCCTGTTCGAAGAGCATGGCCCGCTGCAGGCTCTGCGCGATGCCGCTGCCCAGGGCCACGAGGAGGTTCCGCTCCTCGGCGGAGAAGTCGCCGTCCCGGGTGTAGAGCAGACCCAGCGCGCCGATGGGACGCCCCTGGGCGATCAGCGGCAGGTAGACCCCGCTGCGCACGGAAAGCGGTTCGATGTACGGCCAGAGCAGCGGGTACTGCCGCTGGAACTCCTCCCGGGACCGGATGAAGACCGGCTGCAGGGTGCGTACCGCCTCGCTCATCGGGAAGGCGGCGTCGATCCGGGTGTACTCGATCTCGGGCACGTACGAGCCGAGCTGGCCCTCGGCGACCAGGTGGATCCGGCCGCCGTCGATGACGCCGAGCATCACGCTGACCGCACCCAGATGGCCCAGCGCCTCCGGGTCCTTGAGGACATCGGTCACGTCGTTGACGGTGCGCGCGTGGGCCAGGATCGCCGTCGTACGCTCCACCACCCCGGTCATCCGGCGGCGGCCTTCGCTCTGCCGGCCCTGCGACTGCGGCTCGCGGGGGTCGTGGGCGGCGTCCCGGACGATCCCGATGATCCGGTACGGCCGTCCGGCCGTGTCGCGCAGGATGTGGCCCTGGATGTGGGTCCAGCGGGGAGAGCCGTCCCGGCGGCGGATCCGGAAGTACGCGCCGAAGCGGTCGCGGCCGTCCTTGAGCGCCTGCGACACCAGGGCGTCGATACGGGCCTCCTCGGCGGGCGGGATGCGCAGCCTGAGGCCGACCGGCGTACCGCTGTACTCCTCCGGGCGCAGTTCGTAGACCTCGAGCGCGGTCGGGTCCAGATGCATCTGTCCGCTGTCGAGGTCCCAGTCGAAGGTGCCCATGCGGTTGAGCGCGAGGCTCAGGTCCGGCCGGGCCGGCCAGTCGACCTGGTGGGCCATGCAGCCACTGTCTCACCGATCGGCCCGATCGGCGCCGCGCGCGGGGGTCGGGGCGGCGGGACAATCCGGACCATGGCGAACAGTGAGGTTTCGGTCGAACGGGAGATCGCGGCACCGATGCCGGCGGTCTGGGACGCGCTGACGGATCTCGAGTCGATGCCGCTGGTGGTGAGCGGGGTGGACGCGGTGGAGGTACTCACTCCCGGACCGTTCCGGGTGGGCACCCGGTGGCGGGAGACCCGCCGGATGTTCGGCAAGTCCGCCACCGAGGAGATGCGGGTGACGGTGTGCGACGCGCCGGTGCGCTACGTGACCGAGGCGGAGAACCACGGGATGCACTACTTCTCCGAGTTCCGGCTGACGGCACCTACGCCTGGCCGGACGGCGGTGCGGATGACGTTCTCGGCCCGGCCGCTGCCCGGCGGCAAGCTGCCGCTGCTCGCGCGGCTGCTCGGTGGCCTGGGCTCCAGGGCGGTGGCCAAGGCGATCGCCAAGGACCTGGCGGACGTGGCGGCGTCGGTGGAGCGGATCTCCTGACCGTATCCCTGGCCTGGCCTGCTCTGGTCTGGTCTGGTCTGGTCGGCGGTCAGCGCGGGGTGTTCGGCGTTCCGGAGTCGGTCCGGAACGGACGGAACGAGGACTGGGAGAGGGAGGGGGAGGGGGTGGGCGGCCGGGACGTGGGCCGGAAGGCGGTCGGGGGCACGGTCGGCCGGCGCGTCGTGGAGGTGGCCGGCGGCGGGGTTACGGTGGGCCTGCTCGGCCCTGTCCGCCGGGGCTCGGCGGGAGTGCCGGTCTCCTCGCCCCTGTCCTCCCCCTCCTCCTCTTCGTTCTGCGTGCGCGTGCCGGTCTCCCCGGGGGTGACGGTGCGCGTACGGGAGCCGGTGGGGGTGCCGGTGGGGGTGGGGGTGCGGGTTTCCGTGGCGGTCCCGGGTTTCGCGGGCGTGCCGGTGGGCGTTCCGGTGTCCGTTGCCGTCCCGGTCTCTGGCGCTTCGGACTTCGTCGGCGTACCGGTGTCCGTTGCGCTCCCCGATTTCGTCGGCGTACCGGGCTCGGTCGCGGTCCCGGATTTCGTCGGCGTACCCGTGCCCGTTTCCGTCTCCGTTGGAGTCCCGGATCCGGTTGGCTTCCCGGTCTCCGTCGACGTCCCGGATCCCGTCGGCTTACCCGAGTCCGTCGGGGTACCGGTGCCGGTCGGGGTACCCGTGCCCGTGGGGGTATCCGTGCCCGTGGGGGTACCGGACCCCGTCGGTATGCCCGAGCCGGTGGGTATGCCCGAGCCCGTCGGGGTGCCGGTGACCGGGGGCGGGATCTCGGGGAGTCTGATGACCGGCGGCGGGATCGGCTTGTCCGGTTCCTTGTGGTCACCGGGCGGGCGTTCGAACCAGCGCCCCTCCCTGTGGTCGTAGATCGGGACCGTCTTGACGATCGTGCTGGACGGGGCGATCACCACCACCTGCTGAGGGTGGTAGCCCGGCCAGAGCGGTCCGTACCGCTTGGAGTCGGGCTGCAGGGCCACCGGCTCGCTCAGCGGGTTGCCGCAGGCGCAGCGCACCCGGGGCGTGCCGCGGTTGTCGACCAGGACGGCCGTGCCCGCCTGGAGCACGGCCTGGTAGCTGGTGGCGCGGCCGTCCTGGTAGCCGTGGTTGGTCACCCGGGTGTCGACGCGCAGCTGCACGGGGGTCAGCGAGCGCAGGTAGCCGGGGACGGCGGCCGGCCGGATTCCGAGGGCGGAGGCGAAGGCCGCGTTCTTCTGCGGCTCCGCCGTCAGCAGGGCGATCTGTTTCTCCACGTCGCAGCTGGCCTGGTCCCTCGTTCCGCCGTACAGGCCCGGTTCACCGCCGCTGACCGGCCGGGTGGCCACGATGCCGGTCGCCGGGGCGGTGGGGGTGCTGCCGGTGGCGGGCGGGGGCATCTGGTCGCCGCCGGTGGTGGCGGTGGACTCGGTGAAGGGGTCCTGGCCGGTGGACCCGGCCGGCTGGAGGAAGAGCTCGCCGCCGGTCACCGGTGTCCCGGCCGGCCGGATCAGCACCACGGCCAGCACCGCCGCGGCCGCCAGGACGACCACCGCGGTGATCGCCCGGGGCAGCGACCGCCACCACGGGCGCCCGTTCTCCCCACCGGAACCGGAGCCTCCGTCCCCTCCGGGGCCGCCGGGGCCGCCATGGCCGCCCGTACCGCCGCCGGAGGACCCGCCGGTCCCGCCCGTACCGGCGGGTCCGATGGGCCCGCTGGGGGGTCCCTGGGCGGACGGAGGCGGCGGGGGCGGCGGACCGCCGCCCGAGGACCCGTCTGAGGACCCGCCCGAGAGCGGGCCTGCCGGAGGTCCGGTGGGGCGTTCCGACGGAGGTGTGCCCGAGGGTTGTGTGGTCACGGATGCCCTCCCGAGCGGCCGGCCGACCCCCTGTCGCTGCTGTCACTCCTGCGAACCATTGTGTGCGCCGCTGCGGTGGTGCCCGCAAGCGGAGGATGCCTACCGTGGCACGTGACCCAACCGTTGCGCCCTTCCGCGAAACGCACCTGGGGCGATGCCGCGCTCGCGGTCCTGGCGGGGTTCGCGGCGATGACCGTGCTCGCCGCGGCCGGCCTGGCCTTCGCGGGCGCCGCCGACCTGCCCGGCGGGGCCTATCCGCGGGTGGTGGCCGCGGTGGTGGTGATGGCGGCCGGCGGCTCGGTCGAGGTGTCCGGCGACGCGGGTTTCCTCGCGGGCGCCGAGGCCGTGCTCTCGGTGCTGCCGCTCTCCGTCAGCCTGGCCGGGGCGCTCGCCACCGGCTCCCGGTTTCTGCGGCCGCTGCGCGGCCGGGCCGTCGCGGCGCCGGGGGAACTCCTCCTGCGGGCCGCGCCCCTGGTCGTGCTCTGGCTGGTGGTGCTCACCGGGTTCGCGTTCGCCGCCCGCCACACCTTCGGCATCTCCGTGGGCACCCCGCTGGGCCAGGACGGCGACACCGACGAGGATGAGGGCACCGACGGGTCCACCGACCCGGGCGACCCCGGTGACGCCTCCGACCTGGGCGATCTCGGTGAGCTGGGCGACCTCGGTGACCTCCTCGACACCGCCCCCACCCTCGGGTTCCGGGCCGACGTCCCGCAGACCCTGCTCTTCGGCCTGCTGTGGATCCTCGGCCTGCTGCTGATCACCCTGCTGGTCTCGCGGCGGGCCCCGCTGCCCGCCGGACTGGTCCGGTTCCACGAGGCGGTGCGGCCCGCCGCCTACGCCACCGTCGTGCTGCTCCTCGCGTACGTCGCGATCGGCGTGGTCGTCGGGCTGGTGACCGCGGTGACCCGGGACCGGACGCCCGAGACCCTCGCCGTGATCCTGCTCGGCCTGCCGAACCTGGCCTGGCTCGCGTTCACCGTGGGCTTCGGCGGTGCCTGGGAGGGCCGGGTCGAGGGCCCGTTCGGCCTGCCCATGCCCCCGGCCCTCGACCGTGTGCTGCGCACCCCGGACGGCAGCGTGTCCACGCTCGACGTGCACGCGCTCGCCGAGCACGACGCCCGGGCCTGGTGGCTGGTCGTCCTGGCCGCCGTACTGCTGCTCGGTACGGGCTTCCTGGCCGCCGTACGGTCTTCCGCGCGGGTACGGCCCTGGCAGCACTCGCTGCACCTGGCGGTGGCGCTGGCCCTGGCCGTGCTGACCGTGTGTCTGCTGGGACGGATCGAGGCCCGGTTCGGGCTGTCCCTGCTGGGCCTGGGCGAGACGGACGCCCTCGGCGGCCGGATCGAGCTGCGCGCGGTGCTCTGGCGCACCGTCGGCCTCGCGCTGCTGTGGGGGGCGGTGGCGGGGTTCCTGGGGGCCCTGCTGGCGAAGCCGGTGCAGCGGCGCAGGACGGACCGCACCACGGGGTGAGCTCCTCCGCACGCCCGGCGGCGGCCGCGGCGGGCTGCGGTGCCGGACGCCGCTCGCTGATGGGCCGCGGCGCCGGCGCAGTCGACTCCACGCTCTCGGCTTCGGCCTCATCGCGGTGGTGGCGCCCGTGCTGCACAAGGTTGTGCAGAGTGTCCCGTTCGAGCAGGGTGTCGGCCGGGCGGCGGCTGTCGCCGCTCTGGTATTGGGGGCAACGGCCGGTATCGCCCTGACCTTGGCGGTTCTTGGCGCGGTGGCCTGAGGCGTTGGATCAGCTCGCGGACCAGACGAGGATTCCGGCGATGTGGAGTGCCGCGAGGTAGGTGGTGGCGGTCTTGTCGGATCGGGTGGCGAGGTCGCGCCACTGCTTGATGACGGCCTAGAGCCTGTTTGACAAATGGTCACCTGGCTGGGTTAGCGGAGCCAGAGCATGGGGGGTCATGCCCCAAGTTTAAGGAGCCGCGAGCGATACATCGGCTCTGATTCAGGCCGACCAGATCGTGACCGTCACTCCCAAATTGTAGGAGTACTGGTCCAGCCGGGTACTTGAGTCGACGTGTATCAGGGCGATCATGCCCTTTGTGGTGTAGACGCAGACATTCCTGCCGTCCAGCTTGTTGCTTTCGAGATAATCCACGTACGCGGAGCGGCGCTGGCAGGTTGCGAAGCTGGGGTCCTCGTCCTGGCCTAGGAGCACGAAGTGCGCTCCTCCCACCGCCTGGAGGGTGGTCATCGACACGTCGCTGTTCCACACATGCCAATCGTGCTCGGTGTCGTTCGGCTTTGGACGCAGTGGCGCGCTGCCGACCTTGAACCCGTAGCCATTGGCGAGGTCAAAGCTCTCGGTGCGAAGCACCGTGCCAGGCGGCACAGATGGCGACGCTGGTGGTGTAGTCGGCGGCGGTGAAGACAGTGGTGCAGAGCCGGCTGCCGTCGGGGGTGCAGTGACCGTCGGCTCAGGCTGGGAAGCAGATCCGCCCCCGCCCTTCGAGGGCTGAGGGCTCGCGACACCGAAGACCACCAGCAGCACGCCGGCTACGGCCGCGAGAGCAGACAGCACTGCCGCGATCTCCCCCAGCCTGCCTGGTCGGCGTGGTGCGACCGGCGGTGGGCCTGATGCCTCGGTCGGAGCTTCGGATTCAGACCCCGCCCCTGTGCTCACTGGCCCCCCGTCGAACACCCAACTAGAAGCAGCTACCCAGGCATTCAACAGGGATAGGCATTTGCCACGCCAGAGGGAAACGCGCCCTGTGGCACAGCTGTTGCTCGACAGGTTGCTCTCCCTGGCAGGCAGGTGCCGCCAGCCTGCTTGGGCGGCACCTGCAGAGCGCGCCAAGGCTTGTCCGATAATTGATCTTGTGGCAGGTCGAGGTGAGTTGGCGGATGTGGCGTGGGAGCGGATAGAGCCCTTGTTGCCGCAGGCGGACGGGCGTGGTCGGCCGTGGCGTGATCACCGGCAGGTGGTCAATGGTGTGCTGTGGCGGTTGCGGACCGGGGCTCCGTGGCGTGACCTGCCCGAACGCTATGGGCCGTGGCAGACGGTCTACGAGCGGTTCGCCCGGTGGGAGGCGGACGGCACGTGGGCAAGGCTGTTGGAGCATGTGCAGGTCCGTGACGACGCGGTGGGCCGGGTGGAGTGGACCATCGCCGTCGACTCCACGATCAACCGGGCCCACCAGCACGCCGCCGGCGCACGTAAAAAGGGGTCGCAGACGGGGGTGAAGTGGAAAATTCGGGCCGCTCGCAGACGTGCCAGGCCCTCGGCCGGTCCCGAGGCGGGTTGACCACCAAGGTCCACCTCGCCGTCGACGGCCGGGGCCTGCCCCTGTCCATCGTGCTCACGCCCGGCAACGTCAACGACGCCACCGCGTTCGGCCAGGTCCTGGCCGGGATCCGTGTTCCGCGAGCCGAAGCCGGCCGCCCGCGCACGACACCGGTCCGAGTCCTGGGCGACAAGGCCTACTCCAGCCGGGCGATCCGGCACCTGCTGCGGCGTCGGGGCATCGCCGCAACGATCCCCGAACGCCGCGACCAAGCGGCCAACCGCCGGCGCCGAGGACGCATCGGCGGCCGGCCGCCCGCCTTCGACAAGGAGGTCTACCGCGACCGCAATGTGGTCGAACGATGCTTCGCTCGCCTCAAGCAGTTCCGCGCGATCGCAACCAGGTTCGACAAGCTCGCCGACCGCTACCGCGCCGGAGTGGTCCTGGCCTCACTGATCCTCTGGCTCCGTGAACCAGTCCGTGATCATTTGTCAGACACCGCCTAGTCGCGCCGGAACACCGGCAGTGCCCACTGCGGCGGCTCGGGCGGTGGCGCCGCCGGGCCGGTGTCCGCCGGCGGCAGCGGCTGCGTGCCGCCGGGGTCCGGGCCGGCGTCGGTGTGGCCGGCCCCGGCGCGGCGCAGGGCGGCGGCGAACTCCAGGCAGGTGGCCCAGCGGTCCTCGGGTACCTTCGCCAGCGCCTTGGCCAGTACGTCGTCCAGGGCGGGCGGCAGGCCGGGCCGCCGGGCGCTCACCGGGGGCGGCGGATCGTACAGGTGGGCCCACAGCAGGGCCATGTCGTCGTCGCGTTCGAACGGCGGGCCGCCGGCGAGGGCTTCGAAGACCACGCAGCCCAGGCCGTAGACATCGCAGCGCCCGTCCACCGGTTTGCCGGAGATCTGCTCGGGGGCGACGTAGTCGAGGGTGCCGACGAACTCTCCGACGCTGGTGAACCCGGTGAGGGAGAGCGACTTCTTCGTCAGCCCGAAGTCGGTGAGGTAGACGTGCTCCGGATGGTCGGGGTCGGTGCCCTCCGCGATGAGGATGTTGCCGGGTTTCACGTCACGGTGGACGAGGTCGTGGTCATGGGCGGCGTCCAGCGCGGAGGCGACCTGTCCGGTGATCCGGGTGGCGGTGTCCAGGGGCAGCGGCCCGCTCCGGTCCAGCAGGGTCCGCAGGTCGAGCCCGCGGACGTAGCGCATGGCGATGTAGAGCATGCCGTCGGCCTCGCCCGCCTCGAAGACGGGGACGATGTGCGGGTGGTCGATGGCCGCGGCCACCCGTGACTCGTGGGCGAACCGCTTGCGGAAGGTGTCGTTGCGGGCGAGTTCGGGGGCGAGCAGCTTCAGGGCGACGGTGCGGTCCAGGCGCAGGTCGGTGGCCCGGTAGACCACCGCCATGCCGCCGTGCCCGATTTCGTTCTCCACCCGGTAGCCGGCGAACTGCTTGCCCTGGAGGCCGGAGGGGCGGCCGTCGACGAAGGGAGAGCTGTCATCACCGGGCCGGGCCGGCATCAGCGTCCTCCGTCGGGCGGGCGCGGGTGGTCGACCCGGGTGGGTGCGTGGTCCGGGGTCTCCGTACCGGGTCCGCCGGGCGGTGCGGCGTCCTCCCGCGGTACGTCGACCTGTGTGGGCGGCCCGTAACCGGAGTCCGCGGCGGGCGCAGCGGAGGCCGCGGACGCGGGAGCCGCCGAGCCCGCGGCTCCGCCGGGGGCTGCGGCGGCCCCCGGTCCGGTCCGCTCCGGTCCGCCGGCGACGGCGTAGGTGGCCAGCGCGGTCCCGTCGCCGTACATCCAGCGCCCGGAGGACTCGTCGTACAGCCAGACCTGTTCGCCGTCCAGGACGATGCCGGCGCGCAGGCCGCGGGTGGCGGTCCGGAAGGCGTCGGGGTCGGTGTGGCCCGCCGCGTGGTCCTCGGCCGCCCGGCGGTAGCGGTCCAGGGAGTCGGCGGAGCGGGCGAGGAGCGGGCGGACGTCATCGGAGCGTTCGAGGGGGCGTCCGCCGGTGGGGGGCGGCTGCGGGACGGTCACCAGGAGCCGGCCGTCGACCCAGGCGGTCCAGCCGTTGGCGCACTGGACCTCGCCCCACGCGCCGCGCCGGGAGAGCAGCCGGACGGGCAGGAAGGCGTCCAGGGGCATGGTGGGGCGGGAGGCGTCCGGCGCCTCCCAGGCGGGCAGTCCCTCCCGCGGGACCACGTGGGTGGGGTGGAAGTCGGGGAGCGCGGAGAATTCGGGACCGGCATCGGGACTGGTCATGGGCGGCTACTTCCGCATGATGGCGGGTTCCTGGCGGCGCAGCAGGCGGCTCACCAGGACCCAGCACACCGCCGACAGCACGACCAGCACACCCATGTTGGTCAGCCAGACGTCGGCGTCGTGGGCGAAGAGAGGGTCCTTGGTGTAGGGGCGGGGCACGATCGCGCCGAGCTGGATGGTGCCGGCCATGGAGGCGAAGGCCCACCGGGCGGGCACGAGCCAGGCGATCTGCTCCAGCACGATGGCTCCTTCGAGGTCCAGTACGGCTCCGCAGAACACGACCTGGACGATGGTGAGGAGGACCAGCAGCGGCATCGTGACCTCCTCCTTGCGGACCAGCGCCGAGATCACCAGGCCCAGCATCATCGCGGAGAAGGACAGCAGCGCGACGGAGAGGGTGATCTCGATCAGCGGTGGCATCAGCACCCCCTGGCCGCGCGGGGCGTTGAGGTCCACTCCGGCCAGTCCCACCACCGTGAGGAGCACGGCCTGGGCGACGGTGATCGCGCCGAGGACGACCACCTTGGAGGTCAGATAGGCGGATCTGGACAGTCCTACGGCCCGTTCCCGCTGGTAGATGACGCGTTCCTTGACCAGTTCACGGACCGCGTTGGCGGCGCCGGTGAGCACTCCGCCGACGCACAGGATGAGCAGGGCGTTCGTGGCGGTGTCGGGGGTGAGTTCGGAGCCGGCCAGGGCGCGCACCATCGCGCCCATCACGAACGGCAGCCCGACCATGATGGCGAGGAAGGTGCGGTCGGCGCTCAGCGCGGCGGCGTAGCGGCGGACCAGGGTGGAGAGCTGGGCACCCCAGCTCCGGGCCGGGGGCGGCGGCGGGGCCGTCCGGCCCTCGGCGGCGGGGCGTTCCGCGGACAGCAGGGGCTGCCGGGCGAGGCCCGCGACGTACTGGTCGTGGAAGGCGGACGCGCGGTACTCCGCCGCCCAGTCGCGGTCGGTGCGGGCCTCGAACGCCTCGAAGGCCTCCGGCCACTGGTCGTAGCCGAAGAAGCCGAGGGCCTGGTCCGGCGGGCCGTAGTAGGCGGTCCTGCCGCCCGGGGCCAGGACCAGCAGCCGGTCGCAGACGTCCAGGCTGAGCACGCTGTGGGTGACGACGATGACCGTGCGGCCGTCGTCGGCGAGGCCGCGCAGCATGTGCATCACGGACCGGTCCATGCCGGGGTCGAGGCCGGAGGTGGGTTCGTCGAGGAACAGCAGGGAGGGTTTGGTGAGGAGCTCCATGGCGACGGAGACGCGTTTGCGCTGGCCGCCGGAGAGGCTGTGGATCGCCAGGTCGGCACGCTGTTCCAGGCCGAGCTCGCGGATCACCTCGTCGACCCGGGCCTGGCGTTCGGCCTTCACGGTGTCCTCGGGGAAGCGGAGCTCGGCGGCGTAGGACAGGGCGCGGCGGACGGTGAGCTGGGCGTGCAGGATGTCGTCCTGGGGCACCAGTCCGATGCGGCTGCGCAGTTCGGCGTAGTCGTGGTAGAGGTCGCGGCCGTCGTAGAGGACGGTGCCCTGGTCGGCGGGGCGGAGGCCGGTGAGCGCGCCGAGCAGGGTGGACTTGCCGGCGCCGCTGGGGCCGACGATGCCGAGCAGGCACTTGGCGCCGACCGGGAGGGAGACGTGGTCCAGGAGGACCCGGCGGCCGCCGTCCACGCTGACGGTGAGGTCCTGGACGTCGAGGGAGACCTCGCCGGTGTCCACGTATTCCTGGAGCTGGTCGCCGACCAGGCAGAAGGAGTGGTGGCCGATGCCGATGATGTCGCCCTGGGCGACGGCGGCCCGGTCGATCCGGGTGCCGTTGAGGTAGGTGCCGTTGTGGCTGCCGAGGTCGGCGATCTCGTACGTGCCGTCGGCGAGGGCGCGGAACTCGGCGTGCCGGCGGGAGATCACCAGGTCTTCGAGGACCAGGTCGTTCTCGGAGGAGCGGCCGATGCGCACGGCCGTCCGGGCGGGGACCGGCCGGACGGTGGTCGGCTCGCGGAAGGTGGCGGTCAGCGAGGGGTTGGCCACGCCGGTCGGGCCGGCGGCACCCGCGGGGGCGGGCCCCGCGAAGCCGGGAGCGGCGGCACGGGGCGGAGCGGCCGGGGACTCCGGGGTGGACGATGCGGGTGGGGCGGGGGCGGCGGGTGGGGCCGACCACGCCGGTGCTTCCTGGGCACGGCCGACCAGGACGGCGCGCGGGCCGTCGTACACGCTGCCGAACCGCAGCTCGGTACCGGGGCCGACGCCCCACTCGCGGACCCGGTGGCCGTCCGCCCAGGTCCCGTTGGTGCTCCCCTCGTCCTCCAGGGTCCAGTGGTCCCCGTCGGTATGGAGGTTGGCGTGGTGCCAGGAGACCCGGGCGTCGTCGAGGAAGACGTCGCTCAGCGGGTCCCGGCCTACGTGGTACACGCGGCCCGGATTCATCACGGTGGAGCCCGTGTCGGTCTCCAGGACGAGCTCGGGCGCGGTCGGCACACTCGGGCGCTGGACCATGAGCAGATTTTCCCACGATCCTTCCGTCGGGGCATAACCGCAGGTCAGAGCACGCTTATGGGTAATGACAACGGTCCCCGTTGCAGCCTTTGCCGATCTCGCGAAGGTGAGGTTCACTTCACGCGTCAGGACACGGACGACAGCCGACGGACGACAGCCGACGAACGACGAACGGCGGTCGGCGGTCGGCGGTCGGCGGACACGGGCACCCCGGGCGCGGCCCGGCGGACACGCGGGGGAAGAGATGGCTGGACACGATCACGACCACGGTCACTCGCACGACGGCGACGGCGGGCACGGGGGCCACGGGGGCCACAGCCATGGCGTGGCCGCCGACGCGGACCGCCGCTGGCTCGCCTTCGCGCTCTCCCTCATCTGCGCCTTCATGGCCGCCGAGGTGGTCGTCGGCATCGTGGCCGACTCGCTGGCCCTGATCTCCGACGCCGCCCACATGCTGACCGACGCCGTGTCCATCGTGCTGGCGCTGATCGCGATGCGGCTGGCGGCCCGGCCCGCCCGGGGCGGATTCACCTACGGGCTCAAGCGCGCCGAGATATTGTCCGCGCAGGCCAACGGGCTCACCCTGCTGCTGCTCGCGGTCTGGCTCGCCTACGAGGCGGTGCGGCGGCTGCTCGATCCGCCGGAGGTGGCGGGCGGGCTGGTCCTGGTCACCGCCCTGGCCGGGATCGTGGTCAACGTGCTCGCGGCCTGGTGCATCTCCAGGGCGAACCGCACCTCGCTCAACGTCGAGGGCGCCTACCAGCACATCCTCAACGACCTGTACGCGTTCATCGGCACCGCCGTGGCCGGCCTGATCGTACTGACCACCGGCTTCGTCCAGGCCGACGCGATCGCCACGCTGGTCGTGGTGGTGCTGATGGTGAAGGCGGGCTACGGGCTGGTCCGCGAGTCCGGGCGGATCTTCCTGGAGGCGGCCCCCGCACACGTGGACCCCGACGCGGTCGGCGACCGCCTCGTGGCGCACGGCCCGGTCACCGAGGTGCACGACCTGCACATCTGGACGATCACCTCGGGCGAGGCGGCGCTGTCCGCGCACGTGCTGGTGGAACCCGCCGGTGACTGCCACGCGGTCCGCCGCGACCTGGAGAAGCTGCTCGGCGCCGAGTACGGCATCAGCCACACCACCCTCCAGGTGGACCACGCCCAGGAGGCTCTGCTCAGCGTAGGCCGTCCGGGTGAGCCGGATCCGGCCGACCCGCACTGCTCGGCCCCGCACGGCCCGGTGCACCGCGAGGGCCCGCACGACCACTGAAAGGTGGCCTGGAAGGCCTCCGCCCGGGGAAGGCTCGGCCCATGACGCGGAAGTACAGTGCCGGGCTGCTGCTGTTCCGGCGCACGGGTCCGGCCGGCGGCGGCGCGGTGGAGGTCCTGCTCGGCCACATGGGCGGGCCGTTCTGGGCCCGTCGGGAGGCCAGGGCCTGGGCGATCCCCAAGGGTGAGTACGAGCCGTACGACGAGGAGCCGCAGGAGGCGGCCCGTCGCGAGTTCCGGGAGGAGCTGGGCCTGCCGCCGCCGGAGGGCCCGTACCTGCCGCTGGGCGAGGTGCTGCAGACGAACGGCAAGCTGGTGACGGTCTGGGCGGTGGAGGCGGACCTCGACCCGGAGCACGTGCGCCCCGGCACCTTCACCCTGGAGTGGCCGCAGGGCTCGGGCCGGTACCAGGAGTTCCCCGAGCTGGACCGGGTGGCCTGGTTCCGTCCCGAGGCCGCCCGGGAGCTGATCATCGCGGCCCAGGCGCCGTTCCTGGAAAGGCTGGCGGGGCTGCTGGCCGAATGATCCCCGGCGGGCTTGTCAGCCGTGCCGTCCGCCTGGACATTGCTCATATGACGAACGTCGTGCTGGTGGGATGTCTGGACACCAAAGGTCTGGAGTACGGCTGGTTGCGCGAGCGGCTCGAGCGCGCCGGCGTCGATGTCCTGATGGTCGACACGGGAGTGATGGGTGAGCCACGGGTGCCCGCGGAGGTCCCGCGCGGGGCGGTCGCGCGGGCGGCGGGAACGGAACTGTCGGAACTGAGGGCGGCCGCCGACCGCGGCGCCGCCGTCACCGCGATGGCGCGCGGCGCGGAGGCCGTCCTCTTACGCCTGCACGCCGAGGGCCGGCTGCACGCGGTGCTCGCGATCGGAGGCAGCGGCGGCACGTCCATCGCCACCCGGGCGATGCGCGCACTGCCCCTCGGCGTGCCGAAGCTGATGGTGTCCTCGATGGCCTCCGGGGACGTGTCCCTGTACGTCGGCTCCTCGGACATCACCATGATGTACAGCGTGGTGGACATCGCGGGCATCAACAGCGTCTCCGCTCCGGTGCTGGCGAACGCGGCGGACGCGGCCGCGGGCATGGCGAAGGGGTTCGCCGAGGCCTCCCGGGAGGTCAGGCCGGGGCAGCTGGGCTCGGGCGGGCGGCCGCTGGTCGCGGCCAGCATGGCCGGGGTGACCACGGAGGGGGTGGACGCGGCCCGGGAGCGGCTGACCGAACTCGGCTACGAGGTCCTGGTGTTCCACGTCAGCGGGACGGGCGGACGCACCCTGGAGTCCCTGGCCGGGCAGGGGGTGTTCGCGGGGGTCCTCGACCTGACGCTCAGCGAGCTCGCGGACGAGCTGTGCGGGGGCATCCTGACGGCCGGTCCGGACCGGCTGACCGCGGCCGGACGGGCCGGGATCCCGCAGGTGGTGAGCCTGGGGGCACTGGACATGGTCAAGTTCGGGCCGCCGGAGACGCTGCCCGAGCGGGCCCGGTACCGCAGGGTGCGGGTGCACAACCCGTCCATCACGGTGATCCGCACCACCGCGGAGGAATGCGCCGACCTCGGGCGGCTGGTGGCGGACAAGCTGCGGGGGGCGACCGGGCCGACGGAGGTGTGCGTACCGCTGCGCGGGCTGTCCACACTGGGCGCGCCGGAGGGCCCGTACCACGATCCGTCCGCGGACCGGGCCCTGTTCACGGCTCTGCGCGAGGGCCTGCGGGGCAGCGGCACCGAGGTGTTCGACTACGACACGCACATCAACGACCCGGCTTTCGGCCGAGCCGCGGCAGACCGGCTGCACACCCTGATCACCAACCGCGCCACCCGCGCGGCAGCCTGACGCCACGCCGCCGACGTGGGCAGGCGTGCCGCCCCACCGCCGCGTGTGCGGGCGTGCCGCCGCAGGGGGGGGCCAAGCCTTCCGGCCCCGCCCGACCGGGCCTGACCCGCCGGAGGCGAACCGGGGGCGGAAGCGGTGTTGCGCGTGCGGCGCGGGGCCGGTGCCGTGTGCCCACCTCCCCCAGACTCCGTCCGGGGGACCCCCATCGCCCTGCGGCACGCCTGCCCACACGGCGGCGGGGGCACGCCCCCGTCAACCACAAGGTTGGGAACCGGCCGTGGCGGAAACCGTGTCCTCAGTGACGGCCGGCACACGGTCGGCAGCCACGGTCGGCAGACCACTCGCAAGGACACCCAGGGGGGCGGCGCACCGATGAACGCATGGACGGTCCCCGGTTACACCGAGACCCGGGAACTGGGCTCGGGCGGCAGCGGCCGCGTGGTCCTGGCGCTGCACACGGCCACGGGCACGCCGGTCGCGGTGAAGTACCTCAGCGACCGGTTCCGCCGCGATCCCGCCTTCGTCGCGGAGTTCCGGGCGGAGGCCCGACTGCTCGGCGGGCTGCGCTCGCCTTACGTGGTGGGCCTGTACGAGTACGTGGAGGCGCCCGACGGAGCCGCCATCGTGATGGAGCTCGTGGACGGCCTCGCCCTGCGCGCCCTGCTCGCGCAGGAGGCCGCGGCCGGCGGCCGGCTGGACGCCGAGGCGGCGCTGACGGTCCTCAAGGGGTCCCTCCTCGGGCTGGCCGCCGCGCACCGGGCCGGGGTCGTGCACCGGGACTACAAGCCGGAGAACGTCCTGGTCGCGGCGGACGGCACGTCGAAGCTGGTGGACTTCGGCATCGCCGCGGGCCGCGGCACCACCCCCGGCGTGGCGGGCACCCCCTCCTACATGGCGCCCGAGCAGTGGCAGGGCCGGCCGGCCTCCCCGGCCGCCGACGTGTACGCGGCGACGGCCGTCTTCTTCGAGTGCCTGACCGGGCACAAGCCGTACACGGGGGCGAACTTCGCGGAACTGGCCCTGCAGCACGTCGAGGCCCCGGTTCCCGCCGACGCGGCACCGGAGCCGGTGCGGCCGCTGATCCGGCGGGGCCTGGCCAAGCGCCCGGAGCAACGGCCGGAGAACGCCGAGGCGTTCGTGGCCGAACTGGAGGGCGTCGCCCGGGCCGCGTACGGGCCGGACTGGGAGGAGCGCGGGCAGCGGAAGCTCGCAGCGCTGGCCGCGCTGCTGCCGCTGCTGTTCCCCTCCGCGGGGGTGCCGGCCGTGGGCACCACCGCGCTGGCCGACACCTCACTGGGCCCGGGCCCCGGTTCCGGGTGGGCGCCGGGGCGGCGCGGCTGGCTCGCCGCGGGCGCGGCCCTGGTGGTGGGGGCGCTGCTGGTCTTCGCGGACGCCGCCGCGGGCGGACAGACGGGCGGTGCGGAGGCGCTGAGCTCTTTCGCCACGACGAGCCCGGCCGCCCCGGAGCCGGGCTCCCCGGCCCCTGCTCCGCCGTCGTCCCCTTCGCCGACCGCCTCCCCGAGCCACTCCCCGACGAGCACGCCCCCACCCACACCCGGCGCCCCCACGACGGCCCCGCCATCGACGCCGCCGGCGCCGCCCACGACGTCGACGACGCCGACCCACTGGCCGACCACCAGGCCCAGTCCGGCTCCGACGGTCACCGATCCGCGCCACACACCCACCACCGGCCCGACCACGAAGCCGCCCACCACTCCCCCGCCGTCCCCCACGCCCCCGGCGGTGGTGGGGGCGGTGTCCGTGACCGGTTTCCGGCAGACCGGTCCGACCACCGGACAGGCCACGGTGTCCGTGGAGGCCAAGGGATCACCGGTGACGGTGGTACTGGAGTGGTTCACCAGCGACGAGAAGGGCGTCCTGGGCACCCGGGAAGGCACCGACACCCTCCCCTACGAGCAGGGCGGCGCGGCCCCCTCGGTGCGGAGCCACACCTTCACCGGCCGGGGCTGCTACTGGGCCGTGCGGGCCACGACCAGGCCGGCGGCGGGCAACGGCTCCTCGTACCAGCAGGTCTTCATCAGGCGGTGCACGATCTCATGAGCGACGACGACTACAGCGCCACCGTCCTGGGCAGCCAGTGGTTCTCCGGCCCGGCGCCGGCGCCGGACGCGCGCCCCGACCGGGTGGAGGGCTCGGTACTGCGGTTCGGCCCCGGCGTGACCGCGCACGCGACCCTGCGGTTCCCGGTGGGGGAGGCGTACGCGGCACCGCGGGTCCGGCGCCGCGGGCTGCGCCGGTACGCGCTCGCCGCCGCCGTCCTGGCCGCCGTACTGCTCTACCTCGGCTGGCAGCGGTACGGGCCGGCGGTCGAGGTGCGCGAGCTCGCCGTCAGCACCGACCCCAAGGGCCCGGCGTGCGATTCGGCCGCCGAGGTCACCGCCGTGGTGCGCACCGACGGCCGCCCCGGAACGATCCGCTACCGCTGGGTGCGCAGCGACGGCACCCGCTCCGCCCCGCTGACCGAACGCGTCACCAGCGGCCAGACGGAGGCCCGGCTGCACCTGCTGTGGACCTTCCGGGGCCGCGGCACCCTCCCCGCCCGAGCCGAGGTCCACCTCCTGGAACCGCAACCCCGCACGGCCGCCGCCGAATTCACCTACCACTGCGCCTAGGGTCTGTCCGGGCGCGGGCAGCTCGTCGGACGCGCTCGCCGTGGCCCGGGGCGCGCCGGGAAGGCCGGACCCACCCCGCTGACGGTGCCGTCGCCGTTCAGCTCTTGCGGGTCAGCGGCTGCTCCGCGAAGCTCACCTCTGCCAGGCCGTGGGCCATGAGGTTGCGGATGTTGCCGTGATCGGTGTCGTTCGGCGTCGCGAGCACACTGCGATAGTGCTCACCGAATGCCAGCAGCGCTTCCTGGTCGCTCAGCCCTTCCAGCAGGGCCAGTCCCAGCGTCTTGCAGGAACCCTCGTTCTCGCCTGCGGCATTTTCCAGTTCCCCGTTGCGGAACGCCTGCGGCCGGTACTCGTAGTGCGCGGCGACGAAGGCCAGGGTGTCGGCGAACTCGTGCTCACCCGACGCAAGGCTTGCCCGCAGCGAGTTCAGATCGGTCATGTCGTTTCCCTCGGGTTGAACAGACGATCCGATTGCCGTCCGTGACCGGACGACAATACCCCCCTGGGGTGAGGTGCTCCCCCACCGGGTGCGGTGGCTCGGCGGCTGCGGGCGCGCGGATGCCGCCCATCGGGCGTGCGGGTGTGGGCCTTTCGGGGGAGCCTCGCCGGAGCCCGGGCTTCCCGGGCGCATCCGCGGGCGGCCGTGCGCTTTCCTCCTGTGTGCATCCGGACGGTCCGGGGCGCGGCCGGTGACGGGAACGGGAGTCAGGCGTGATGTTCGGACAATGGGGCAAGCGGCTGCCGCGGAAGCTGGCCGCCGCGACGGTGGTGTGGGCCGGGGTGCTGGCCGGGACGTCGGCCGGGCCGGTGGCAGCGGAACCCGCGGGCGGGCAGCAGGCCATGGGCCACTACGTGGTGGTCCTGCGGGACTCCGCCCGGGCCCGGCTCGACTCGGTCGTCGAGGACCACCGCCGCCGCTACCAGGGCGAGCCGGGCTTCCGCTACCGGCACGCCTTCACCGGCTACTCCACGATGATCCCGCAGTCCCAGTTGGCGCGGCTGCGGGCGGATCCCCGCGTACTGATGGTGGGCGAGGACCGGTTGGTCCGGGCCGATGCCCAGGTCCTGCCCTCCGGAGTCGACCGGATCGAAGCGGACCAGGGCAGCACGCGGGCCGGTGACGGCAGCGGCTCGGTGGATGCCGGCGTTGCGATCCTCGACACGGGCATCGACATGACCCACCCCGACCTCAACGTGGCCGGCGGGTTCTCCTGCATGGGGCGGCCCGGAAACCCGCAGGACGACAACGGGCACGGCACGCACGTCGCCGGCACGGTCGGGGCCGAGGACAACGACGCGGACGTCGTGGGGACGGCGCCCGGTGCCCGCCTGTACACGGACGACCGGTTCGCGGCGTTCTCCAACTTCACCGCCATCGGGTCGGCGGACGCCGCCCACACCATCGCCGCTCCGGGGGTGTGCATCCTGTCCACCCGGTTCACCCGGGGTTCCGGCGGCACCACCACGGTCCTGTCGGGCACCTCGATGTCCTCGCCGCACGTCGCCGGTGTGGCCGCCCTGTGCCTCACCGGGCCCTGTGCCGGCATGACCCCTGCTCAGGTCATCGCCCGGCTCCGCGCGGACGCCGCGGACCGGCCGGTCTCGTACGGGTTCACCGGTGACCCCAACTCCCCCGTCGGCAACCGGTTCTACGGACACCTCGTGCACGCCGGCACCTACTGATCGGGCGATTCGGGCCCGGGGCCGGACGACCGGCCCCGGTGCCCTTCGGCGGGACGGGGGCCGGTCAGACGTCGGCCGCGGCGCGGCGGATCGCGGCGAGCGTGCGGGACACGTCCTCGTCGGTCGTGGACCAGTTGCTCACCGAGATCCGCATGACGCGGCGTCCGTGCCAGACGGAGCCGCTGATCCAGGTCGTCCCGTCCTCCAGCAGCCGGGCGATGACCCGGTCCGTGCGCGCCTCGTCGCCGAACTCCGCACAGACCTGCGTGAACACCACGTCGTTGAGCACCCTCGCGCCCTCGATCGCGGAGATGCCGGCGGCGAACGCGCAGGCGTGTCCGCACAGTCGCCCGACCAGGTCGGCCACGCCCGACCGGCCCAGCGACCGCAGGGCGGCCCACACGGTGAAGGCGCGGCCGCGCCGGGACAGCTCGGGGACCTTGTCGACGGGGTCCCCGCGTTCGTCCTGGATGAGGTAGTCGCCGCGCAGGCCCATCGCCGCCCGGAGCGCCGCCGGGTCGCGGACGACGGCGAGGCCGCAGTCGTAGGGGACGTTGAGGGTCTTGTGGGCGTCCGTCGCCCAGGAGTCTGCGTCCGCGCAGCCCGCCGTGAGGTGCGCGTACGCCGGGCAGGCCGCCGCCCACAGCCCGAACGCTCCGTCGACGTGCACCCAGGCGCCGGCCTCCCGGGCGGCCCGGACCGCCTCGGGGAAGGGGTCGAAGGCGCCGGAGTGGATGTCCCCGGCCTGCAGCACCACGAGCGTGGGCCGCGGCCCACCGGCGGCCAGGGCCCGCCGCAGCGGTCCGGGCTCGATGCGTCCCTGGGCGTCGGCGGGGACGAGTTCGGGGCGGCCCAGGCCGAGGTAGCGCAGGGCCAGGTCGACGGCCATGTGGCGGTCCGCGCCCGCGAGGACGCGGACGCCCGGCCCGCCGGCGAGACCGTCGCGGGCGGGGTTCCGGCCGACGCGGCCCAGCACGTCGTCGCGCCCGGCGGCGAGGCAGGTGAAGTTGGCCATGGTGGCACCGGTGGTGAAACCGACCGCGCTCTCCCGCGGCAGGCCGAGCAGGTCGAGCAGCCACGCGCCGGCGATGTCCTCCACCGCCGTGTGGGCGGGCGAGACGGAACGCATCACGCAGTTCTGGTCCCAGGCGCTGACCAGCCAGTCCGCGGCGAGTGCGGCCGGTTCGGTGCCGCCGACCACGAAGCCGTAGAACCGGCCGCTGGGGAACGCCGTGAGCCCCGGCTCACAGGCCGTGGCCAGCAGGTCGACGACCTCGGCAGGGCGGGCGGGACCGTCGGGCAGTGCGGCACCGAGTGCGCGCACCACCTCGTCGACCGAGGCGCGGGCGGGAATCCGGCAATCGGACAGACCGGCCAGCCAGCGGACGGCGTGCTCGTACGCCTGCCGGAGCGCGGCCTCGCGCTCGTCCATACCTCGGACTATCCGCCGGCCTCCACCGCCACGCAAGCCACGCGGCCACTGCCTCGCAGGTCAAGCGGTGCGCCACGCCCAGCGGTGCGCCAGGCCCAGCGGTGCGCCACGTCCGCGGCCCACCGCTGGGGTCACGACCGATCCACCCTCAGTTGAGCTGAGCGGTCATGCTCGCGACGAGTTCTCCGGCGGCGAAGCCTTCCACCCGGGCCGACCGGGCGGCGCCCGCCTCGGGGACGGTGACGTCGGCCTGACCGTCGGAGAGGTCGACGGAGGCGCGCGGGCGCTGGTCGACGTAGACGTCCAACCGGTCGATGTTGGTGGTCTTGACCTTGAGCCGCAGGGCATCGCCGGCCGCGGTCGCGTCCGTGATGGCCACGCCGTGCGGTTCGACGCCCTTGAGGATCTGTCCGGCGCGGTCGAACAGGTCGGCGTTGCCCTCCAGCAGGTCGCGGCGGGTCATCCGGTGCGTCTCGTCGGGGGTGATGCCGAGGTCCTCCACCGGGGTGCCGGAGTTGGCGCCGACCCGCAGGGTGCGGCGGATCGACACGCGCATGCCGGCTCCCTTGGGCAGCGGCACGTACGGTGTGTCCGGTTCGTCCTCGAGGAGGTCGACGAGGAGCTTGTGCTCCCAGACGTTGGCGCCGCCGGCCCCGGTGTTGTCGTCGGTGCCGAGTACGGGGCCGATCCGGTGGTCCTGGAATCCGGCGGCGAAGATGTCCGTGGCCGAGTAGCAGCGGGCGTTGGTGATGAGGACGACCGGGCCGGAGTACTGCTGCCCGATCCGGTTGGCGCCGTCCTCGGGCGAGAGGGGCACGGCGCTGGAGTAGGTCGCACCGATCTCGACGGCCTGCTCCAGGGAGGGCAGCCAGGCTCCCATCTCCTGCGGGAACTTCCGGCAGATCCGCAGGTTGAGCGGGCTGCTGATGAACTGCACCGGCTCGGGGGTGATCCGGCGGGGGGTGAGGGTCTGCAGCGCGAACTCGGCGTTGAAGATGACACCGCCGCCGTTGTCCCGGACGTCGAGGATCAGGCCGCGGTCCGGCATGCGCTGGAGCAGCCGGACGAACTCGGCGAGGAACCCTTCCACGTCGCGGTCCATGAAGGTGAAGATCCGGATGTAGCCGAAGGTGCCGGAGGAGGTCTGCACCTCCTGCGCCCGGAACACGTCGGGCTTCGAGGTGGGGATCTCACCGGCGCGTACCTCGGGGGCGGCCTCGCCCGCTTCGAGGGCCCTCTTCCGGGCGAGGACCTTCGGCGCGAACAGCATGACCTTGGCCCGGTTGGCCTCGTCCATGTCCAGGTCCAGGCCCTCGGCCAGCGCGGTGCCCATCGGCGCCCGCGCGTCGCCGCGGAACGCCGGGAGGGCGATGTTGTCCACGATCCGCCAGATCTCCCGCAGCTCGCGCTGGGTGCCGCCCGCGTCGACGTAGCTGACGGTCACCCATTCCTCGAACGGGGGAAGGTGCATGCGGAGCGGCCGCAGGGTCAACGACTGGACCCCGCGGCTGCGGCGGGCGGGCGGGTTGCTGCCGGCGAAACGGGCCGCGTTGAGCTCGACGGCCTTGGCGACGGGGATGCCGCTCCAGTGGGTGATCTCCACGCCGGGCTCGAAGCCCGGGGCGGTGAAGCCCTGCGCGACATGCGTGACGATGAAGTGCTCGGCTCCGCCCTCTTCGTACCGGTCGACGAGGAACGGCAGGAAGGCCACCTTGCCGGAGTAGGGGGCGGGGAGCAGGTAGTTGGTGTGGAGGTCCCTGAAGGAGTGGAAGATCTCCGACATCTCGGCGTGGAACATCCACTCCGCGGGCATGGTCGTCCGGGTCTGCCGGTCCAGCCGGCGGCGCAGCAAGCGCAGGCGCTGCAGGGGGTTGACCGCGTGCATCGCGGTCTTGAGCGGCAGGTGGACGTAGTTCTGCTCCAGCATGAGCAGTGCCTGGTCGACGATGAGCCGGCGCTCGTCCAGCGTGAGGGTGCCCGCTCCGGCGAGGAACTCGGTCAGCCCCGTGGACGCGGCGAGGTGTGCGCGGACGGGTGGGGCGGCGCGGGGGATGAAGTCCGGGGCAGAGGTGTCGGCGGGGTGTGACATCGTGCCTCCCGATGTGGGGACGGATCTCTGGGCTCCGGTCCCGGTTATCGGGCGGCCCCTCGCGGCACCTGAGCGGCCCGCGCCTCATTCCCCTGAACGGACGTGCGGGCGCCGACGCGGGGTCAGGGCGTGCCCGGGAGGCGGATCACCGCCGTACCGGAGTCGAGGTCCACGCGGGTGCGCGGCGGGGCGCCGTCCTCCTCGTCGTCCCGCATGACCAGCGCGCTCCGCCGCTCGCGCAGCTCGTTCTGCTTGCCCGGCGAGAAGCTCGCGTGGAGCTGCTCGAACCCGGTCGAGGAGATCTGGCCCTGCCGCCCGTTCCACCGCCACGGCAGCACGCCCGCCCGGCCGGCGCGTACGAGCGCCTGGTCGGCGAAGGCCATCGCCGTCAGCAGCAGCGCCAACCCCGGCAGGGTCATGAAGACGACGAATCCCATGGCGCGAGCGTATGCCACCGGCCCCCGGGCCCCGGGCCCGGCGGCCCCTGGCCTGAGGCTGAGGGCTGAGGCCAGGGGGCGGGGCCTGGACGGAGCGGGGTCGGGCCGAGTCGGGCCGGGTCGGGCGGGGCTCAGACCCGGGCGTGGGCGGTGATGTCCGCCTTGAACTCGCCCGTCATGGCCGGGGTCACGGTGGGCCGGCACTGGGCGGCGGCCGCCAGGTAGTCCTCCGTGGTCGCGCCGGGCGGTATCGCGGAGACCGAGCGTGCACCGACCGCCCCCAGGTCCCGTTCGAAGGACACCTGTGCCGCGATCCGTGCCGCGTGCTCGATGTCCGCCGGGGTGAACAGCTCGGTCGCCCCCACCAGCGCCGCCACGTCGACGTCCGCCCGGCCCGCGGTGTAGCGGGACCAGATCGCCGCCCGCGCACCCGCGTCGGGCGTGCCGATGGGGATCAGGTAGTCGAAACGGCCGGGCCGGAGGAACGCCGGGTCCAGCGAACGGATCGAGTTGGTGGCGCACACCAGCAGCCGCTCGCCGCCCTCCCGGAAGCCGGGGATCAGCTTGAGGAGTTCGTTGGTGACCCCGTGGATGCCGCCGGGCTGGGCCGGCTCGGTGCGGACCGGCGCGATCTCCTCCACCTCGTCGATGAAGACCAGCACCCGCTCCAGCTCCGCGATCCGCGCGAACGCGGTGCGCAGCGCGGCCGCCAGGTTGCCCTCGTCGGCGAGCCGGGACGGGAGCAGTTCCACGAACGGCCAGCCGAGCCGGGAGGCGATGGCCCGGGCGAAGGTGGTCTTGCCGGTGCCGGGCGGACCGAAGAGGGTGATGGCGCGCGGCGGCTGCACGCCGTGCTGCGCGGCCCGCTCGGGTTCGGCGAGCGGCAGCACCACGCGGCGTTCGATGAGGTCCTTCTCGGTCTCCATCCCGGCGACCTTGACCCACAGGTCGTTGGGCAGGAAGCGGCCTCCGAGGTCGTCGAGCAGGCCGGCCGCGGGCCCGTGCAGCGGCTCCGTCTTCTCGAAGTAGGCGACGGCGGGCTGCCGGGTGTAGCCGGCGTTGAGGAGGCCCTCGCCGAGCAGGTCCTCCTCGGGAAGCACGTAGGCGATCCGGCCCACCCGGGCGGCGATCAGCCGCCGCTCCAGCTCGACCAGCAGCGCGCTGGCCAGCCCGCGGCCGCGCCAGCCGGAGGCGATCGCGATCCGCATGACCCAGGCCCGTTCCCCGGAGACGGTGGCCAGGGCGGCCCCGATCGGCACCCCCTGGTGCACGGCGACGACGGCGGGCTGCCGGTCGGTGAGGGCGCTGATGCACTCGGCGAGCGAGAACACGGACTCCTGGCCGAGCTCGGCCGTCGTGTCGATCAGGTGGACGACCGCGGCGAGATCGCTCTCGCGGTAGTCGTGGATGAGCCAGTTCACCAGGTACCGCCCCTCGTTTCCGCGCACCCGGGCGCCCAAGGCCCTCGCTCAAGACGCTCGCCGGGGCGCTTGCGTGCGCCGCGGGTGCTGCTCCTGGCGGTGAGGCTAGGCGCGGGGGGCCTGGACGATCACGCTCCGCGGTGCACAACCAGGGGTCCGGAACCCCTCCGTGGCGTCCATAGACTGGTGCCTTCCGCCAAGACGAGCGCACCGAGGACCGGACCGTTTCATGACTTCGCACACAGCCGCGCCCGTGTCCGGGCCCCGGCGCCCCTGGACGGTGTGGCTGATCCCGGCCCTGTGGACCCTCGGGCTGGGCCTGTGGGGGCTGTCCCGGCAGGACAGCGTGTGGCGGGACGAGGCGGCGACCTGGCAGGTGGCGGGCCGGTCGGCGGGCGAGATCTGGCAGATGCTCGGCAACGTGGACGCCGTGCACGGCCTCTACTACCTGTTGATGCACCTCCTCTTCGAGGTGTTCGGCGCGAGTACGGCGACCCTGCGGCTGCCGTCGGTGCTGGCGATGGCGGTCGCGGCGGCGTGCGTGGGCGTGATCGGGCAGCGGCTGGCCGGCCACTGGGCCGGGCTGGGCGGCGGCCTGGCACTCGGGCTGCTGCCGGCCGTGCAGTTCTACCTCCAGGAGGGGCGGCCGTACGCACTGGTCGCAGCGGGCGCCGGACTGTCCACGCTGCTGCTGGTCCGGCAGCTCGGGGCCGCTCGTACGCCGACCCGGTCGCGGACGTGGCCGTACTGGGCGGCGTACGGCACCCTGGTCCTGCTCTGCGCCCTGCTGAACTGGCTGTCGCTGCTCCTGCTGCCCGCGCACGCGGCCACCCTGTGGTGGGTGCGCGCCGGGCGTGCGCTGTGGCTGCGCTGGGCGGCGGCCTCGGCGGCGGCCGTCGCGGGAGCGCTCCCGCTGATCCTGTTCAGCCGGACCCAGTCCGACCAGGTGTCGTGGATACCGCCCCTGACCTGGCACATGATGATCGGCCCCGGGGTGCTGCTGGCGATCGGCGGGCTGTGCGCCTGGCTGGACCTCCGGTCGCGGAGGGCGGACGCGGGCGGTGCCCGGCGGCTGTCCGCGGCCGCGGTCGGGCTGCCGCTGCTGGCGGTGCCCCAGTTGGGTCTGATCGGGCTGTCCCTGTTCCAGCCGCTGTTCCTGGACCGGTACGTGCTGTTCGGCATGCTGGGCCTGGCGCTGCTGATCGGCGCTGCTCTGGGCGCGGGCGTACGGGCCCTGGCCGGGCCGGCTCCGCGCGCGGCGCGGGCGCTGGTGCCGGTGGTGGTGGGCGTGGCGGTGGTCGCGCTGCTGCCGGTGGAGCTGGCCAAGCGGGCGCCCGGCAGCCGGGTCGACGACGTCCTGGCCGTCTCGGCGGAGGTGGACCGGCTGAAGCGGGCGGGGGACGGGGTGCTGTTCGTGCCGGCGGCCCGGCGGGACACCGCGCTGGTCTCCCCCGAAGCCTTCGCCGGCCTCGCGGACCTGGCCCTGGACCGCTCCCCGGTGGCCTCCGGGACCCTGAAGGGCGAGGAGGGGGACCCGGCGGGGATCCGCGCCGCGATGCTGGGCCAGCGGCGGATCCTGCTGGTCACGGACGCGGCGAGGGTGGCGAAGCCGGCTTCGGCGGCGCGGGACCGGATGAAGCTGGCGGTCCTTCGCGAACGGTTCACCGTCGTGGCGGACGAGCAGGTCCGCGGCCGCCGAGTCACGCTCTACGAGCGCAAGCCCTGACCCGTCCCCGGCGGCGCAGGCCATGGCGCGGCCGGCTCCTGCGGGCGTGTGCCCGCACCCCGACCTCCTGCCGTTGCCACCCCCGCAGCGGGTGCGGTCAGGCCCGCCGGCCCCCGCCCCCGCAGGGGTGTCGGCCGATGCCACGGCCGTGGGGCGGGCGCGCCGACCCCTCGCCGCCGTGTGGGCAGGCTTGCCCTACCCCGCCACCATAGGAGGGTGTCGGCTGTTGCCACGGTCGCGGGGCGGGCGTGCCGGCCCCCTTGCCGCCGCTGTGTGGGTCGGGCGCGCCGGCCCCGTCCCGCCGGCCGTGTGGGCAGTCGTGCCGCTGGGGCGGCACGGGTGGGCACACGGCACCCCGGCCCCGCGAGGGCTCGCGCAGCCACCCCCCGCCCCGGTCCGGCAGCGGTCCGGACCCCGTCCGGGCGGAACTCCCGCTCCGGGCCGTGCCGGGCCCGGCGAAGCCACCGCCCTGGCCGGGCCCGGCGAAGCCACCGAGCTGGCCGGTCGGCGGGGGCACCGACCTCAGCGAGTATCGCCCGCGCGCGGCGAAAAGGCAGGGGCTCGCCAACGCGGAGGGTCGGATTCACAGGTGATTCCCAGGGAACCCGGGGGTCCCGCACAGGTGGGGCGTCGAGGGTCGGCCCATGGATCGCCATAGCCCCCGCCGGCCCAGCTATCGCCCCTGCCGGCCCGGCCATCGCCTCCGCCGCCCCGGCCGAATCGCCGGGCGGGCCGCGCTCGCGATGGTCGCGGTCGCCGCACTGCTCTCGGTGGACGTGCCGGACGCCTCCGCGGCATCGCCGCCCGGGACCACCGCCGGGGCCTCGCCCGGCGCGGTCGCCGACCGGGTCGGCGCCCTCTTCGCGGGCGGACCGGACGGCGGCCACTTCTGCACCGCCTCCGTCGTGCACAGCGCGGGCCGCGACGTGATCGCCACCGCCGCCCACTGCCTCGGCGATGTCACCGGCACCGGCACCGACACCGACACGGGCACGGGCACCGTCTTCGTCCCCGGCTACCGCGACGGGACCGCCCCGTACGGGACGTGGCGGCTCACGGGAGCGGAGGTGGCCCCCGCCTGGCGGCAGACCCGGGACCCGGACGCGGACATCGCCTTCGCCACCGTCGCCCCGCTGGACGGCCGGCGGATCGAGGACGTGGTCGGCGGCTTCCCGGTCGCGCCGGAGCAGCCGGCCGACGCGCTGGTCACGCTCCTCGGCTACCCGAGTTCCCGGGATTCCCCGCTCCGCTGCACCAACCGCACCCGGCTGTGGCGGGCCGGTCAGCGCCGCATCGCGTGCCCGGACTTCAGCGGCGGCACCAGCGGCAGCCCATGGCTGGTGGACGGAGCGCTGGCGGGCGTGCTCGGCGGCCACGAGGGCGGGGGCACGGACCCGGACGTGTCGTACAGCGCCGTACTGGCCGCCCCGGCCCGCGAACTGTTCCCGCGAGCGGGAATCCGGCCGCGCGCGGGCGGTCTGGCATTGGAGGGAACTCCGTGCCGGATACCCGAGCCGTGAGCCCGCACCCGATGTCCCTTGTGTTCGCCTGTGTTCCGGTATCACCGGCACCCGGCACCCAGTGGAAGGGACATGGGCATGAACCGAGGAAGGATCGGGGCGGACCGGAGGAAGAGGCGGTTGCGGCCACTGGCCGCGCTCGGCGTGGTCGGCCTCGTCGCAGGGCTCGCGTCGGGCGTGCCGGCGGCGGCGGATGACGCGCGCGGGGGTCTCACCGCGCGGCCCGCGGCGTGCAACGGGAAGGTGTACGTCTCGTTCGGCAACCCGACCAACGTGTTCGCCACCGCCGTCAGCAGACCGGGAACGGTCGAGTTCAAGGAGCTGTCCCGGCAGACCACCCTCTACAACGCCCTCGGGCAGAACTCCCGCGACGGATTCGTCTACGCGACCACGTTCGGCACCGGCGGCAACGTCCTGATCCGCTTCGACCGCCACGGGACCTCCCAATCGCTAGGCCCCATCGCCGGTCTGCCGCCCGCCCTCTACATCTCGGGCACGTTCGACGACGCCGGAAACTACTACGTCCTGGCCGACGACACCGGGGTGATCTACCGGATCGACGTCGTCAGCCGCTCCGTGACGGGAACCGTCGACGTCCCCGAACTCCAGGACCCGTCGCTCGACATCTTCGACATCGCCTTCCGCGACGGCTTCCTCTGGGGGTCGACCGACTCGGGCGCCCTCACCCGTATCGACATCGCCGACGAGAGCGTGGACTTCTTCCCCGGTGTCCTTCCGGGAGGCTCCGACTTCGGCGGCGTGTTCGTCCACCGCAACGGCGACCTCGGCCTCTTCCGCAATGCCGGGCAGCTCTTCCGGCTGCGCGTGGAGGACGCGACCGGAACCGCCCCCCGGTTCACCATCGTGTCGACGCGGACCGCACCGACCACGACGAACTTCGACGCGGCCTCCTGCTTCCCCAAGTCCTCCGGGATCCGCAGGATCCGCAGCTCTGACTGAGCCCCGGGTCAGTCGCGTACGGGCTCGCGTACCGGCTCGGCCCGGAAGGTCTCCGTCATGCTCTCCCGCAGCGTGCGCAGAACTCCCGGGCCGGGACCGTACGCCGGCATGACCGTCAGCGCGTACACCAGGTGCACGAGCCCGAGCGCCACGGCGAGCGGCGGCGCGAAGGGCACCAGCAGGAGCAGGGGCAGGCTGGGCAGCAGGCCTGCCGCCAACCGGAACCCGACCCGGTCCCGGTGCCGCCACCGGCCGCACAGCAGCAGGATCGCCAGGGACGGCCCGCCGAAGGCCGCGGCGAAGCCGGGCATGGCCGTCCACAGCT
This sequence comes from Streptomyces sp. NPDC043853, assembly GCF_056436025.1. Taxonomy (NCBI): domain Bacteria; kingdom Bacillati; phylum Actinomycetota; class Actinomycetes; order Kitasatosporales; family Streptomycetaceae; genus Streptomyces; species Streptomyces sp. NPDC043853. The sequence continues at coordinate 119,892 of NZ_JBWKDJ010000013.1, read as the reverse complement.
CGGCGAAGGCCGGGCCGTACGGCCCCTCCTCCATCCCCGCCATCCCCAGTGCGCCGATCGTCCAGCCCACCGGGAACACCGGCAGGTACAGTGCGGCGCTGAGCAGCGCCCAGCGTGTCCAACGCGGCCGGCGCGGCCGACCGGTCCGGGCCGGTCCGCTCATGGCGTGCCCCCGTCCGGCGCGGCGGCCGGCTCGAACCAGGTGGGCTCGTCCTTGAGGGCCTGCCGGATCCGGTGGGCGGCGAACTGGGGCAGCAGCGGCAGGTCGTCCACCGGGAACCAGGCCACCTCCAGTGATTCGGCGTCGTTGACCCGGGCCTCTCCACCCGTCGCCCGGCAGCGGAAGGTGGTGTCCAGGAACTGGCAGACGTCTCCGTTGGGATAGGTGATGGGCGCGAGCATCTCGACGAGCACCACCCGCTCCGCCTCGCACCGGACGGCGGTCTCCTCGTACACCTCTCGCACCGCGGTCAGCGCGGGCTGTTCGCCCGGCTCGACGATCCCGCCGATCACGGACCACTTCCCGGTGTCCGCCCGACGGCCGAGCAGCACCCGGCCCTCGTCGTCGAAGACGACGGCGGTCACGCCGGGCAGCAGGAGCAGTTGCCGCCCCGCGGTGGCGCGGATCCTGCGGATGTACTCGGGGGTGCTCATCCCCCGACCCTACGCGGTGACCGGTGCGCCGCCGCGAACGCCCCGCGCGGCCCGGCCTGCCACGGCCGACCGGCCCGGCCGCCCGGCGCCACCGCCCGGCGCAACCGCCCGGCGACCGGCCCGGCCGCCCGGCGCGACCGCCCGCAGTGCCCCTACGCGGCGGTGCCCCGGGAGCCGCGGGAGCCGCGGCGGCGTACCGCCAGGAGCACGAACCCGGCCGCGGCGACGGCGAGGAGGGCGTACTCGGGCGCCGGGCCCAGCCGGGTGGCCGGGGTCTCGCCGGAACGCAGCGGGATCCGGGTGACCAGGGCGTCCGGGGTGAACATCTCGGTCTGCGCGACCACCTCGCCGTCGGGCCGGATGACGGCGCTGACGCCGCTGGTGACCGGGACGAGGACGGTCCGGCTGTGCTCGACGGCCCGGATCCGGTCCATGGCCAGCTGCTGGTAGGTCATCTGGGAGCGGCCGAAGGTGGCGTTGTTGCTGGGGACCGCGATGACCTGGGCGCCGGCCCGGACGGTGGAGCGCACGGCGTCGTCGAAGGCGGCCTCGAAGCAGGTCACCATGCCGACGCGGCTGCCGGCCATGTCGAAGACGCCGGGCTCCTTGCCCGGGCCGAAGTCGCGCCGGACCCGGTCCACGTCGGAGTTGAAGAGCCGGACCACGGACCGCATCGGGATGCGCTCGCCGAAGGGCTGGATCTTCCGCTTGTCGTAGGTGGTGGTGGGGCCCTTGACCGGGTCCCAGAGGATCATGGTGTTGCGGAGGGTGGGCCGGTCCTCGGGCGCGAGGACGGAACCGATCGCGACGGGCACCCCGATCGCCTTGACCGCCTTGTCGATCACCTCGTACGCGTCGCGCTCGGCGAAGGGGTCCAGGTCGGAGGAGTTCTCCGGCCAGACCACGAAGTCGGGCCTGGCGGCCCGGCCGGCTTTGACGTCCTCGGCGAGCTGCACGGTCCGCTTGGCGTGGTTGTCGAGGACCTGGCGGCGCTGCGAGTTGAAGTCGAGGCCGAGCCGGGGGACGTTGCCCTGGATGACGGCGGCGGTGACGGTGCCGTCCTGGGCGCTGTCGGAGACCAGCGGCCGGGCGGCGAGGGCCGCGCCGAGCGGGGCCGCGACGCCGAGGGCGGCGAGGACGGCGCCGGCCCGGCGGGGGTGGGCGCGGGCCGCGCGCAGGACGGCGTACAGGGAGAACCCGCACAGGGCCACTGCGAAGGACAGCAGCGGGGTGCCGCCGAGGGCCACGAGCGGCACGAACACGCCGTCGGCCTGGCCGTAGGCCAGCTTGCCCCAGGGGAACCCGCCGAACGGGACCCGGGCCCGGAGCGCCTCGCCCGCGATCCACACCGCGGCGGCGAACAGCGGCCAGGCGGGGAGCCGACTGACCAGCGCGATGCCGAGGCCGGTGAGGCCGATGAAGACGGCTTCGAGGGCGGACAGCGCGAGCCACGGCACCGGGCCGACCTCCTCGCCGGTCCACACGAGCAGCGGCAGCAGGAAGCCGAGGCCAGCGAGCAGCCCCAGGCCGAAGCCGGCGCGGGCGCGGCGTCCGTGGAGGCAGCCGGCGAGCAGGGCGAGAGCGAAGGGGGCGAGCCACCACAGGGGGCGCGGCGGGAAGCTCAGGTAGAGGAGGCCGCCGGAGAGCGCGGCGCCGGCGGCGCGGAGCAGGACCGCCGCCCGGCCGGACCGCACGCGGTCCGCGAGGCTCCCGCCGGGCCGCGCGGTGGCGGGGGCGTCGGTGGCGGGGGCGTCGGTGGTCGCGAGGGCGTCGGTGGTCGCGGGGGCACCGGACGGGGGCTGCGGCGGCTCGTTGTCGACCACGTTGGTGGCACTGCTGCTCATTCGCGGAGTGTACGTCGCCGGGCTGTGCGGCCCGAAGCGCGGCGCCCTTCGCCCGTTGCCTGCCGTGTGCCGCCTGCCTTGCCCGTCGCCTGCTGCCGCGCCCGTCGCCTGCTTTGCCCGTCGCCTGCTGCCGCGCCCCGGCGCCTGCCCAGCCTGTCACCTGCTGCCGCGCCCGGCGCGGCCGTCACCCGTGCCGCGTCACGGCGCGAGGGCGCGGAGGTGGGCGCGGATGACGCGGACGCCGTTCTCCGCGTCGTCGACCGTCACGGTGAAGAACTTCCCGTCGTCCAGCCGGAGCCGCAGCGCCTCGCCCCGGCGGACCACCACGCAGGTGCCCTTCTCGGGGCGCCAGCGCAGCCCCCAGCCGCCCCACTGCTGCGGGGTGACCTTGGGCACGAACTCGGCCGCGCTGATCTCGGCGAGCCGGATCCGGCGGCGCGGCAGGCCCATGTGCCCGCAGCGCACCTCCACCGCTTCGGAGTCGACGGTGACGTGGACGTGGACGAAGGCGAGGGTGCCGTAGAGGATCAGCAGGCCGACCGCCAGACAGCCGACGACGGCCATGACCATGGCCACGGTGCCGGTGGCCCAGGAGGAGCCGACGGCGAGTGCCACGCCGAGGACGATGCAGGCGACGCCGACTCCGGCGAGCAGCCATTGCCCGCGGTTCTGCGCACGGCCGGTCCACAGCGGGCCCGGGGGGTGACCAGGGTGACCCGTCATGATTCGCAGCGTACTCAGCTTCCGCACGCACGCCACCGCCTCTCGGCCACTTGGTGCAGGGGCCGACAACCGCCGTCTGCCCGGATGCACCCCGGCCAAACTCGGGGCCGGACCCGGCCCTGAGCCGCCGGAAAGGCCCTGGTACCGCAACTAGAGCACGGCGATGCCCAGCGGGCGGGTGCCGGCCGGCAGGCGGCGGCCGCCGCCGTCGACGAGGTCGACGACGGTCAGCCCGTTCCAGTAGCCCTCGCGGGTGTAGCCGCCCGTGACGTACGCCGTCCGGCCGTCGCGGGACACGGCCACGTCCTCGTGCGGGCCGTCCAGCGGGTGGACCCGCTCGGTGCCGTCGGGTGACCTGACGGTCAGCGAGGGGCCTTTGCCCTCCTCCACGGCGCCGGTGCCGACGACCAGCAGACGGCCGTCGGCGGTCAGGGCGGTGCCGTGCTGGTGGGTGTCGGCCGTCATCGGCTGCACGTCGATCCTGCCGCTCCGGGGATCCACCACGGCGAGCCGCTCCCCTTCGAACGGCAGCAGCAGTCGGCCGTCGCGGGGGCGCACGACCGCGTAGTGCGGTTTGAGCCAGGAGGCGAGTCCGCCCTCGGTGCCGTACGGGGCGACCTCGATGCTGCGCGGCGCGAGGGTGTCCGCGTCGACCACCGTGACGTCGAAGGAGTCGTGGCCGGTCACGTACACCTCACCGCCGTCGACGGCGACGTCCACGTCGAAGGGGCGCCGACCCACGGGCACGGTGGCGGTCACCTTGCGGGTGGTGGTGTCGATCACCTCGAGGACGCCCCGGCGCCCGGGGACGTTGACGCCCACGTACGCGCGCGAGCCGTCGGGCGAGAGCGCGATGCCCATGCCGCCGCCCCGGTACTCGCCGGTGTCGGCCGGGCCGGTGTCGGTGCCGGTGCCGGTGCCGGTGCCGGTGCCGGTGGTGTACGGGATCCGGGTCACCCGGGTGCGGGTGCGGGTGTCGACCACCGCGACGCCCTCGGCGGTGGCCACCCAGGCCAGGCCGTCCGGGCCGACGGCCAGTCCGTAGGGCGCGGTGCCGACGGGGACGGAGCCGGCCGGGCCGCGCCGTGGATCGACGAAGGTGACGGTGTCGGCGCCGAAGTCGGCGACCAGGAGGGTCCCTTCCGGCGTGGGGCGGCCGACGGACAACGGGGTTCCGGCGGGGGTGGGCGATACGGGGGTGGGCGATGCGGGGGCGGGCGAGGCGGGGGCGGGCGAGGCCGTGGCACGCGTGCCACCGCCCTCGGTGCCGGTGCCGTTACCGGTGCCGGTGCGGGCCGGGCTGCAGCCACCCAGCAGTGCGGCGACGACGGGAACGACGACGAGCACCGCGCGCGACCGCCCGCGTGCCCCGACCGAAGCCCGGCGGGTCCGGTGGGGCCGGCGGGGCCGGTGGGGCCGGCGGGTCACCGCGCGCCCCCACGGGTGTGACCGGACCCGCCGGACCCGCCGGACTCCTGCTGCGCGGCGCGCAGGAGCCGGGCCAGGCCGTCGAAACCGCGCCGCACCGCGTGCTCGTGCGCCGTCACGCCCTTGGAGTCGGCGAGCCACGGGTCCGCTCCGGCAGCGAGCAGCAGCCGGACGACCTCCTCGTGGCGGAAGTCGCCGTCGCCGAGGATGACCGCCTCCAGCAGTGCGGTCCAGCCGAGCCGGTTGACGTGGTCGACGTCGATGTCGGTCTCCGCCAGCACGGCCCGCACGTAACCGACGTGTCCGCGTTCGGCGGCCGGGATGAGGGAGATCCCGCCGAACCGGTTGCGCTGCGTCAGATCGGGCCCTGCCGTGAGCAGGACCCGCATCATGCGCACGCTGCCGGTGACGCCGGTGACCAGCCAGGGGCTGTCCTCGCGGGCGTCGGGGGCGTTCGGGTCGGCGCCGGCGGCGACCAGGGCCTCGGCCACGGACACGTGGTCGCCGAGCACCGCGAGCAGCAGCGGCGTACGGCGGTCCTCGTCGCGGGTATCGGGAGCGGCGCCGGCCACGAGCGCGGCGCGCACCGCCGCCGTGTCCCCGGCCTTGGCGGCGTCGAGCAGCAGTCGGTCGTGCGGGTTCATGCCCTCCATCGTGGCCCGGCCGGGAGCGACGGCCGGTCCCCCCGCCGTCCCTCCCTCCCCACCCGCCCGGCCGACCCGCCCATCAGCTGATCGGCCGATCCGCCCGTCATCCGATCGGCCGATCCGCCCCGGCCGGCAACCGCTGGGTGGCGGGTCGGCGGACGCGGTTACGCCGGGAGCAGGCGGAGCAGCGCGTCGCGCACGGCGGGACGGCGGGCCGTCATGAAGCGGTGCAGGGTGCGGGAGCCGAAGGCGACGCGCTGGGCGCTGCGGCGGCGTTCGGCGTCGTACGCGGCGAGTGCGGCGGGCAGGGCGGTGCGGCCGTGCGCGGCCACGGCCCGGGTCAGCGCCTCGGCATCGAGCAGGGCGGTGCAGGCTCCCTGGCCCAGGTTCGGGGTCATGGCGTGCGCGGCGTCACCGACCAGAGCGGTGCGGTCGCCGTGGACGAAGGCGGGCAGTGCCGGGTACAGGTGGCGCATCCGGTACCTGATCCAGGTCGACGGGTCGGTCTCGGCGAGGATCCTGGGGATCGGGTCGTGCCAGTCGGCGAAGTGGTCCCGGAGCTCCTCTGCGTCGGTGGCCTCGGGGACGGTGGCGTACCAGTTGGTGCGTCCCGACTCGACCGGTGTCATGCCGAAGAACCTGCCGCGGCCCCAGGTCTCGCCGTAGACGCCGGTTTCGAAGCCGGCGATGCCGATCCAGGCGACCGTACCGATCTCGCGCGGGGCGCTGCGCCCGCCGAAGGAGTCCGCGCGGACGACGCTGTTGATGCCGTCCGCGCCGACGACGAGGTCTGCGCCGGGCTCCACACCCGCCCCGCCGAACTGCATCCCGTACTCGACGGAAACGCCGAACGCGTCCAGCCCGTCGAGCAGAACGTCCATCAGCCGGGGGCGGGACACGAGGATCTCCGGCCGGCCCGCCCGGCGTTCGATGCGCTCCAACGGGAGTGCGGCGAGGACCGTGCCGTCGGGGCGTCGGATGCGGGCGTTTCGGTACGGCACCGCTCCGGCGGTGACGGCCGCCCCCAGACCGAGCCGGTCGAGGGCGGTCTGTGCGGTGGGGTGGAGTCCGAAGGCGGTGCCGTACTGCTCGGGCTCCGTACGCCGCTCCAGCACGCGGACCGCCCACCCGGCCCGGCGCAGGCCGATGGCGGTGGCGAGGCCGCCGACCCCGGCCCCGACGACGAGCGCGTTTCCCTGTTCCATGGAGTTCCCTCCCGAAAGGCCGATGACCACCACATCAGTGGTACCACAGGTGGGGTACCACTGATGTGGTGAATCGTGTGATTGACTTGCCGGTGTGAATCCTGAGCGGAGAGACAGCCTGCGGGACGCGGCCATCGAGGTGCTTGCGGAGGCGGGCAGCCGCGGCCTGACCCATCGCGCGGTCGACGCGGCGGCCGGAGTGCCGCCGGGCACCGCCAAGAACTACTTCCCGACCCGCGACGCGCTGCTGCGCGCGGTCGCCGGGCGCTGCCTGGAGCAGTACCGGGAGCTGGCCTCCGCCATGGCCGGCCCCGGCCCGGCGGACCGGGCCGGGCTCGCCGCCCTGCTGGCCGGGCTGCTGCGGGACGTGGCCGGCCCGGGCCGGGCTCGCGTCCTGGCCTACCTGGAGCTGCAGACGGAGGCCACCCGCCGCCCCTGGCTGGCGCAACTCCTCGACGTCATCGGCGCGGGCGACTTCGCCGCGCACGCGGCCCTGCTGGCCTCGGCGGGCCTGCCGTCCGACCCGGCCCGGACACGCACCCTCACCCTCGCCCTGCACGGCGTGCTGCCACACCTCCTGGCAGGCACGCCCGAAACCCTGGCGGCGGCGGGTCTGAACGACCTGGACGCCTTTGCTCGTGACCTGCTGGACGCGATCTTCCCGCCGGACGGCTCGTAGGTCGGGGCTCGGGGCTCGGGGCTCGTGGCTCGTAGGGGTAGCGGAGCCCCGGGATTGGGCTGGGGCGGAGCCCCCCTGCGGCGGAGCCGCATATCGGTGCTGCCGGGAAGGGGCGGGGTGGGGGAATCGCCCCGCAGGGGCCCCGGCGGCGTGTACGGAGCCGGGTTCGGCTGGGCGGGGGCGAGCGGGTGCCCGGGGGCTGCCCGTCAGTCCCAGTGTCATTACGTGACGGTCGCCGGCGTCAAGGGCGCTCCCGTTGGTCGCGTCGGCAAGCCGATGGCCCTTCGGGCCACCCTTGACACCGACGACCGTCACGCAACGACAAGGACTGTCGGGCCGCCCCCGGGGATGGCATGGGAGGAGTCTTCGGATCCTGGTGGTCTGGCGTTGGCGGGCACGGGCAGTGGCTCCGCTCGGCCAGCCGCCCTCCGGGCGGGGGCAGTGGTGAAGTGGATCAGTTCTACGTAATTTGGGCCGGTCCGGGCGCACCAAATCGCTACGCGCTCCTGCCCGACGGCGGGTGCGGGCCGCCGGGGGCCGGGGAGAAGCGCCCACGATCGCTACGCGCTCCGGTTCGGTGGCGGGTGCGGGCCGCCAGGGGCACCGGTCGCCCGTGACGCTCCGCCGGGTCGGCTCAGCCGGCGACCGGGGCGCTCTCCGCGGCCGCCAGCAGGCGGCCTTCCGCGTAGGCCAGGGCCTCGGAGGGGAGCTGGGACTCGCGGCCGCTGAGCAGGACCGTCAGCCGTCCGGTGGCCGGCAGGTTCTCCGCGGGCTCGGCGCCGACCCGGCGCAGTGCCTGTACCGCCACGGCCCGGGCCGAGCCGTGGAACGTGATCTCCGCCCCGCCGGTGCGCTCCTCGAGGGCTGCCCGGACGGCGTCCTCGACCAGCTCGTAGTGGGTGCATCCGAGCACCACGTCGGTGACGTCGGGCGGCGTGAGGTCGGCGGCGGCGGCGACCGTGCGGGCGATGGCTTCCTCGTCCGCCCACTGCACGGCGTCCGCCAGGCCCGGGCAGGGGACCTCGGTGACCTGGACGCCGGCGGCGAATTCGCGGATCAGGCCCGTCTGGTAGGGGCTGCCCGTGGTGGCGGGCGTGGCCCAGATCGCGACGCGGGCGCCGCTCGCCGCGGCGGGCTTGATGGCGGGCACGGTCCCGATCACGGGGATGTGCGGTTCGAGTTCCGCGCGCAGCGTGGCGAGCGCGTGGACTGAGGCGGTGTTGCAGGCGACGATCAGCGCGTCCGGCGCCAGGGCCGCGGCGGCGCGGGCGACCTGTAGGGCGCGCCCGGTCAGGTCCTCGGGCGTGCGCGGTCCCCAGGGCATCCCGTCGGGGTCGGAGGCCAGCACGAGATCGGCGTCGGGGCGCAGTCGGCGTGTCTCGGCCGCCGCCGCCAGAAGGCCGATTCCGGAGTCCATGAGCGCGATCTTCACCCGGTCACTTTAATCGACGCCCCGCCGTTCGGGACGGCTCCCCCGGCCGTCCGCCGCGCGTCCGCGCCCGGGCCGGGGTGCGCCTCGGGCAAACTGCCCGGATGGGCCTCCTCACTGCCGCGTCCCTGGTCTCGCTCGCCGCCTGGCTCTGGCTTCTGTTGTGCAACGGGATGTTCTGGCGCACCGACGTCCGGCTGCCCGCCACCCCGCACGCCCGCCCCGTCGGTTCGTCCTGGCCTTCCGTTGCCGTCGTCGTTCCCGCCCGGGACGAGGCCGAGGTGCTGCCCCGTAGCCTTCCCTCGCTGCTCGGTCAGGACTATCCGGGGGCGGCCGAGGTCTTCCTCGTCGATGACGGGAGCACCGACGGCACCGCCGCCGTCGCCCGGAGCCTGGCCGACGGGGTCGCCGGCGGCCTGCCGCTCACGGTGAGCTCCCCCGGGGACCCCCCGGCCGGCTGGACCGGGAAGCTGTGGGCCCTGGAGCACGGCATCGCGCTCGCGCGGCGGACCGGGCCCGAGTACCTCCTGCTCACCGACGCCGACATCGCACACGAGCCGGACAGCCTCCGCGTCCTGGTGGCCGCCGCGCAGTCGCACGGTCTGGACCTGGTCTCCCAGATGGCCCGGCTGCGCGTCGCCACGTTCTGGGAGCGGCTGGTCGTACCCGCCTTCGTCTACTTCTTCGCCCAGCTCTATCCCTTCCGCAGGGTGAACCGGTCGGGCGCCCGTACCGCAGCCGCGGCCGGCGGGTGCGTCCTCCTGCGGACCGGGGCCGCCGTGCGGGCGGGCGTGCCGGCGTCGGTCCGGCAGGCGGTCATCGACGATGTGTCGCTGGCCCGTGCCGTGCAGCGGTCCGGCGGGCGGATCTGGCTGGGGCTCGCCGAGCGGGTGGAGAGCGTCCGCCCCTACCCGCGGCTGGCCGACCTCTGGCGGATGGTGTCCCGGAGCGCCTACGCCCAACTCCGCCACCGGCCGACGCTGCTGATCGGCACGGTGGCCGGACTCGTTCTCGTCTACCTGGTCCCGCCCGCCGCCCTCGTCGCCGGACTGGGCGCGGGCTCTCCGGTCACGGCAGTGGCCGGCGGGCTCGCCTGGCTGGTGATGTCCGCGACGTACGTCCCGATGCTCCGCTACTACCGGCTCGGCGTCGTCATGGCTCCGCTGCTCCCCCTCACCGCCTTCCTCTATCTGCTGATGACGGTGGACTCGGCGGGGCGGCACTACCGGGGCCGCGGGGCGGCGTGGAAGGGGCGCACCTACGCCCGCCCGAGCGATGCCTGACCGTGGTCCGCACCGGAGCCGCAACCGACCTCTGAGCAGGCATCATGCCGACCTGGCGCACCGTCAAACCGGAAGCCGGGGCACGGGCGTGTATGGGGACCAGAGGTGGCAATCAGGGGTGGAAGTGACGAAACGTGCACGTGAACGTCCAGTGAATGGTGTGGCGCTGACCTGCGAATATGCAGGTCAGAGCAGGGTTCGGGAGCTCTTGCTCTGGACCCCGTGAACCCGTGGGCTTAACTTATGCACCATGACCTCCCCCCGCTCCACGTATGGCGGCGGTTACTACTCCGCGCCCTCCTTCCCGGACACCCCCATCTACGACTCGCTCGTAGCTGAACGGGGTACCCCGCAGATCGCTCCGATCCGCGTGCCCGCCGCCTACGACCCCGCCCCGAGCAGCGGTTATCAGAGCGGCGGGCCGAGTAGTCACCTGCCCGCGCTGGCCTCGTCCCTGCCCGCGCTGCCGGCCGCGCTGCCCGCCCTGCCGGCGGCGCCGGTGCCCGCGCAGCACGGCACCGGCGGGTACGGGTACCCGTACCAGCAGGCCCCGCAGCCGATGGCGCTCCAACAGGCGCCGGCCCCGTTCATCCCGCAGCAGCAGGCCCCGGCCCGCGGCTACACCCATCACCCGCAGGCGCATCCGCAGCCCCAGCCCCAGCCGCAGCCCATGCGGCCGGTCGGGGCGGGCGGTTACGAGGCGATGCGTCCGGCCTCGCCTCGGCCGGTGCAGGCTCCGGTGCAGATCCAGGTGCCGGTCCCGTCCTTCGAGGACCCGTACGGCGGCCGCCAGTACCAGGGCGGTCGCGGGTACTGACGACCGCACCGGCGCGGCATCCCCCTTCCGCTCCGGGCCCAAGGGCCCGGGGAACCGGGTGGGGCGCCGGCTGTGCGGCTGGCAGGATGCACCCATGTCGCAGATGTACGTCCAGGCCCTCCATGTCCACCCCGTCAAGTCGGTAGCGGGGACAGCTCCCGACGAGGTGGCTGTGGAGCCCTGGGGGCCCGCCGGGGACCGACGGTGGGCCGTCGTCGACGCCGAGGGTCATGTCATCACCCAACGCCAGCAGCCGAGGCTGGCATTGGCGGGAGCCCGTCCGCTGGGGGGCGGCGGGATCTCGCTGTCCGCACCGGGCATGCCCGACATCAGGGTCGAGGTACCCGAACCGGACATACTCGAACCGGTCGCGCTCTTCGGTCAGAAGGTGGACACGGTCCTCGCCGACGAGGCCGCTCACGCCTGGTTCACCTCTTGGCTCGGCGAGCCCGCCCGTCTGGTGCACATGGACGATCCGGCCGTGCGACGTCCGGTGGACCCGGAGTACGCGCTGCCCGGCGAGACCGTCAGCCTGGCCGACGGCTATCCGTTGCTCCTCACCACCCTCGCCTCGCTGGACGCCCTGAACGAGCTCATCGCGCAGGGCGGCCGTGCCGAGGAGGGGCCGCTGCCCATGGACCGGTTCCGCCCCAACGTGGTCGTGGCCGGGGCGACCGCCTGGGCCGAGGACGGCTGGCAGCGGGTCGAGATCGGCGAAGCCGTCTTCCGCGGGGCCCGGGAGTGCGGGCGGTGCATCGTCACCACCACCGACCAGCAGACCGCACGGCGCGGCAAGGAGCCCCTGCGGACGCTGGCACGGCACCGCCGGATCGGCAGGTCCCTGGCCTTCGGCCGGCTGCTGGTGCCGGTACGGACGGGCACGATCCGGGTGGGCGACGAGGTCCGCGTCTCCGCCTGACGGACGCCCTGAACGGTCCGCCCGCCGGCCACCGGAACACCACCTTCGGGCTGTTCTTCCGTCTCTGTGGAACCACCGTGCCCAAGGGCCGCGTTGATCCGTGCGGGACGTGCGGGTGACGCACGTCTCCCGCCTCCCGGAATGCGCACTCGCCGCGTGTGGGGGAGGCTGGGCCGATGGCCTGCCCGCCGTGACCGGGCGCGCGGGCCGAGGGAGGCGGAGGGGGTGCCGGACCGTGTGGATGGCAACAGGGGTGTGGCGGTGGCGGAGGAATCCGCTGCGCCGGCGGACCGACCTGATCGAGGCCTGGGTGGCGTTGACGGCATTGGTGTGCCTGCTCGCCCTGGCTCCGGCGGTCGGCTGGATCTCCGGTCGATGCGTGGACGAGACCCTGCAGCGCGCCGCGCGCGAACAGCGGCGGGAACGACACCTGGTGCCGGCGGTGGTGGTCCGCGCGGTGGCCGCACCGCCGGCCGGACCGGAGGCGGACCAGGCGCTCCGGCCGCAGACCGCCGACCGTCCCGGCCGGCAGGAGCAGGAGCAACAAGTGCGGGATCAGCGGTCGCCGCACCAGGGGCCGCAGCGGACCAGGATCCTCGCGGCCTGGACCGCTCCCGACGGCAGCACCCACCAGGGAGCCGTACCGGCCGCCGAGGAACCGCCGCACCCCGGCGACCGGTTCCGGATGTGGACCGACGACGGGGGCACGCCGGTCGCCCGGCCGCTGGAGCCGTCGACGGCCGCCCTGCACGCCGGGCTGGTCGGACTCGCGGCCGCGCTCGCCGTCGCCGCGCTGGTGGAAACGGTCCGGCGGATGGTCCTCCGCCGGCTGGTGCACCGCCGGTACCAGCGCCTGGACCGCGCCTGGGCCCTCGTCGGACCGGACTGGGGCCGCACCGGCGCGGGCAGTTGACCGCCGACGGTCGACCCCCGGCCGGTCCTCCCGCGCCCGGCGGCCGCGCACCCACGGCCGGGGGCCTCCCGGCGGACCTGGCAACCCACCGGCCCCGCGCGCGCTACGGTGGACCGACGCACCGGAAGACACACGACGTCGACGGCGACGAAGGCGGGGGCACGACAGCACCATGGCTCAGGGCACGGTCCAGGTGACGCACGGCGGGTCCTCGCGGTGGCGGCGCCGCTCCGGGGAATATCCGACGCTGGCCGCCGCCCTGGCCGCCGCGGGGGACGGCGACGTCCTCTCCATCGCTCCCGGCACCTACCGGGAGAACCTGGTGCTGCGTCATGCCGTCACGCTCCGCGGGCCGGAGGGATCGCCGGCCGGTGCCGTACGGATCGCCCCGCCGGACGGGGTGGCGCTCACCGTGGCCGCCTCCGCCGTCATCCAGGACCTGCACCTGGAGGGCCAGGACCGGACGGCGCCCGCGCTGCTCGTGGAGGACGGCGCTCCCGAGATCAGCGACCTGCGGGTGAGCGCCCGCTCCTCGGCCGGCATCGAAGTCCGCGGCGGCGCCCGGCCGGTGGTGCGCCGGTGCACGGTGGAGAATCCCGCCGGGTCCGGTATCGCCGTCCTCGACGGCGGCGGCGGGGTCTTCGAGGACTGCGAGGTGGCCGCCTCCGGACAGACCGGGGTCCTGGTCCGGGGCGGCGGGCATCCGCGCCTGGAGCGGTGCCGGATCCACCACGGCACCGGCGCCGGCCTCGGCGTCACCGGCGAGGGGTCCGCGCTGGAGGCGCTGGACTGCGAGGTGTACGAGATCCGGGGCACGGGCGTGCAGATCGCGGCCCGGGCCGCGGCCCGGCTCACCGACTGCACGGTGCACCGCACCACCGCGGACGGGGTCACCCTGGACACCGACGCGGTGCTGGTACTGACCGGCTGCGACATCCACGACGTCCCCGAGAACGCGGTGGACCTGCGGTCCCGTTCGGTCCTCACACTGAGCCGCACCAGCGTGCGCCGGTTCGGCCGCAACGGCCTGTCGGTGTGGGACCCGGGGACTCGGGTGGACGCCGACTCCTGCGAGATCCACGACAGTACGGGCGACTACCCGGCGGTGTGGGTCAGCGACGGCGCGACGGCCTCGCTCGCCTCCTGCCGGGTCCGGGACGTGCCGGACGCGCTGTTCGTACTGGACCGGGGCTCGCGGGTCGACGTGGTGGACAGCGACCTGGAGCGGGTCGCGAGGACCGCCGTCTCGGTGAGCGACGGGGCCGCCGCGCGGCTGGACGACTGCCGGATCCGGGAGGCGGCGACCGGTGCGTGGTTCCGCGACCACGGCAGCGGCGGGACCCTGTCGGGCTGCACCGTCGACACCGTGCAGACCGGCGTGATCGTCACCAAGGGCGCGGACCCGGTGCTGGAGCACTGCACGGTCGGCTCCGCGGTGGAGGCCGGGTTCTACGTGTCGGCCGGCGGCCAGGGGAGTTTCACCGACTGCCGGGTCACCGGCAGCAGCGGCTTCGGGTTCCACGTGATCGACGGCTGCCGCACGGAACTGGCCCGCTGCCACACCGAGCGTTGTGCGCGCGGCGGGTACGAGTTCGCGGAGGACGGGCCGGTCGCCCGGGACTGCACCAGCGACGAACCGCCGCAGCGCGCGGGCGTCCTGGGCTTCTCCGGAGCGGGCGCCACCGCTGCCGGGGCCGCGGTGCTCTCCGCCGCCGCGCCCGCGCCGGGCGGTCTCCGCCCCTCCCCGCGGGACCCGGTCGCGGATCCGGCACCGGCCGCGGCACCGGCTGCGGGGTTCCCGTCGGCCGCCGATGTACGGACGGCTGCGGTGCCGGTCCTGCCCGGGGCGCACGCGGGAGAGCCCGTGGAACGGCACACCGGGCAGGGCATCGGGCAGGGCATCGGCCATCCCGCCGGCCTCGCGGCGGGCGGTTCGGCGGGCGGGCAGGAGCCGTCCGGCCGGAGCGCCGGCCTTCGCCGCTCCACCGAGGTCCTCGGTCAACTGGACGCCCTGGTGGGCCTGGACAGCGTCAAGCGCGAGGTGCGGGCGCTGACCGACATGATCGAGGTGGGCCGCCGCCGGCAGCAGGCCGGCCTGAAGGCCGCGTCGGTCCGCCGCCATCTGGTCTTCACCGGCTCCCCCGGCACCGGCAAGACCACCGTGGCCCGGCTGTACGGGGAGATCCTCGCCTCCCTAGGGGTGCTCGAACGCGGCCACCTCGTCGAGGTGTCCCGGGTGGACCTGGTCGGAGAGCACATCGGATCGACGGCGATCCGCACCCAGGAGGCCTTCGAACGGGCCCGCGGCGGCGTGCTGTTCATCGACGAGGCCTACGCGCTCGCCCCCGAGGACTCGGGCCGGGACTTCGGCCGGGAGGCCATCGACACCCTGGTGAAGCTGATGGAGGACCACCGTGACGCGGTCGTCGTCATCGTCGCCGGGTACACCGCCGAGATGGAACGCTTCCTGACCGTCAACCCCGGGGTGGCGTCCCGGTTCTCCCGGACGATCACCTTCGGGGACTACGGGCCCGGGGAGCTGCTCCGGATCGTCGAGCAGCAGGCCGAGGAACACGAGTACCGGCTGGGCGCGGACACGGGCGAGGCCCTGCTGGCGTACTTCACCGAACTCCCCAAGGGGCCGGCCTTCGGCAACGGCCGGACCGCCCGGCAGACCTTCGAGTCGATGGTCGAGCGGCACGCCGGACGGGTCGCACAGCTGTCCGTGGACCGTGAGCCGAGCACGGAGGAGCTCACCCTGCTGTTCCCGGAGGACCTTCCGGAGCTGCCGGCCCTTCCGGGGCTCCGGGCGGCCGTGGTGGCACTGCCCGAGGTGCCGGGGCTGCCCGCTTCCCGCTGAGGCGCGGGCCGGGCAGGGCGCCCGCCCCGTGCTCCCTTCCGGGCCCCGCACCGTGCCCGGCTCCGTGCCCTGCGATCGTGCCCGCGGCCGTGGTCGCCGCCGTCGCCTCCCGTGCGGCGAGCCGGCTCAGCAGGGCCGCGCGTTCGGCGGCGAAGACGGGGTCCGCCGGGTAGTCGGAGTGCCCGAGGAGCGGAGCGGGCAGCGGGTGCAGCTCCGTACGCCCGTACGCGAGCGGGTCGGCGAGCGGGCCGCGATCGACGCCCGGCTCCCCGTCCCCCTCGCCCTCCCCCTCGCCCTCGCCGTGCTCCCGGTTCCCGGTGCCGGACAGGACCGGGCCGCCGATCGGGTCGGTGGCCCGCCACAGGTTGCGCCAGCAGTCCACCTCCCGGTGCAGGGCGGCGAGGTCGGCGGGGCCGAAGTACGCCGGGAACCAGCGCCCGTAGAGGCGGGCCAGCGGGGAGCCGTGGGTGAGCAGCGCGACGCGGCGGCGGACGTCCGGCGGCAGCTGCCAGACGGCCGCCGCCGCCAGCACGCTGCCCTGGGAGTGCCCGGAGAGCACGAGGTGGCCGCCGGTGCGGGCGGTCCAGCCGGTGATCCGCCAGGTCAGGTCGGGGACGGCCCGTTCGGCGTAACAGGGCGGGGCGAAGGGGTGGGCGGCACGCGGCCAGAAGGTGCCGACGTCCCACAGGATGCCGACGGTGCGGCGGGCGGAGCTGTCCCGGTAGGCGCGCCGGCCCCAGGCGACGAAGAGCAGGAAGCCGAAGCCGATGAGCCACGATCCGGCGTCCTGGGCTGCGCCCGCGGCGGCCTCCAGCAGCGGGTGCGTACCGCGCGCGGCCTCCCCCGGCACCTTGCCGGTGAGCCAGGCGCCGGCCAGCGCGCCGGCTCCCAGGACCAGGGTCAGCCCGGAGACGGCGGCCACGAACCAGGGCGCGGAGTCGGTGAGTCCGGCGGTGGCGCGGGCCGCGGCGATACGGCGGCTGCGGTCCCGGTCGTAGGGCTGGCCGGGGTACTCGGACGCCACGCCGGCCGCGATCCGGCGCCGCAGCCGGGCCCCGCGCACCCCGAAGCATCCGGCGAGCAGGAGGAGGACGAGCAGGAGCGGCGGCAGTACGGCGGCCTGCCAGGACAGCAGCACGGGCGGCCCGGGTAGCGGGGCCCCGGCCATGCCCGGGGTGGCGCCGCCGTCGAGCCAGTCGGCGACGCGCTGGGCGACCCCGCCGGTCATCACCCCGCCGAGGGCGCACGCGAGCAGGGCGACGGCCGGCCCGCCCAGTCCCCCGAGCGCCGGCGTGCCGGGGGCTACGGCGTCGGCGGTGCGGACGGCGGGCGTGCGGACGGCGGCCGTGCGGGTGTCGACGGCGTGGGGGTCGGCCGGCGGCCCCGCCCGGCGGCGCAGGGACACGGTGACCGCCACCAGGGCCAGTGCGCAGCAGCCCTGGCCGAGCATGATCAGGCCGAAGGCGGCGTCGCTGGGGAGCCGTCCGGTCGCGGTCCAGCCGGGGCGGGACCAGCAGGCGTAGCCGGTGCAGAGGGCCAGCAGGGCGAGCGCGCCGCCGGGCAGCAGGGTGACCACGGCCCGGTCGATCCGGTGGTCGAGCCGGGTCTCGGCGCGGCCGCGCCGGCACACCACCCACAGCACCACGGCGGCGCCGGCCGCGACGGCCGCCTGGGCGCACCAGCCGAGGAGGTCCGGTGGGCCGTCGGCCGTCCGCCGGTCGTACCCGGCGGCGGGGACGGTGACCCCGGCGGCGACGGTGAGCAGTCCGGCGGCGGTGTGCGCGGCGCGGAGCCGGGCCACGAGCCGGCGGCCGTACCAGAAGCCGGGCCGGCCCAGGACCGGGGCGCCGTCACCGGGGGCCGGGTGGGGGTGGCCGGGGTCCGTCCGGGGCGGGGCCTGGGATTCGTACGCGCTCCACGTGCGGTTGGACAGGAACCAGAGCAGGCCGGTGAGCGACGCCGGGGCCAGCGCCGCGAGCGCGAGCCGGCGGCCCGGCTGGAGGCCGGAGAGGGGGCCGAGCCGGGAGCGGGCGGCGGTGCAGTGGGCGGAGCCTGCGCACTGCCAGGCGGCCAGGTCCAGGGCGACCTCGCAGGCGGCGGCGACGAGCAGCACGGTCAGGCTGAGGGCGATGAGCCGGACGAGTACGCCGTACGCGCGCGGGGCCCTGCCGTCCGCGGGCCCGGCGGGGCGGGCCCAGTGGGCGAGGTTGGCCACCATGAACGGCAGGAGCAGCAGCCACAGGGCGCGGGCGCCGTTGCCGGAGGTGAGCCGGGACCAGCAGTACGCCTCGGGGACGGGGTGGCCCTCGTACCGCTCGGGGTGGGATTCGGCGTCGGCGTCCTCGGCGCGGCGGAAGACGGCTGCGGTGTCGTCGCCGGTGACACGGACGGTGTGCGGGTCGCCGAGGAGTTCCTCCGGGGAGGCGCCGGCGACGCCGTGGACGTGGAGTTCGAGGGCGAGCGGACGTGCGGCGGCGGCCGTGGGGGTGGAGGTGCCGGGGGACGTGCCGGGGGACGTGGCGGCGGGAAGGGGTGGGCCGGGAGCGGGTTCGGTCACGTCGGGGGCTCCCTCCTCACGGGACGGAACGTCAGTGATATGCCCGTTCTCCGCTCCGGACGATCCGCCTTCCCACCGCAGATATCTGACACCACGTCAACTATGATGCGGCGGCGACACTCCGGACCCCCCGAACCCCCGGACGACCGAGAGGCAGCATCCCATGGCGCGCGCACTCCGCCCCGTCGGGCTCGACTTCGCCGACTCCGCCCCGATCAGGATGGCCTTCACCACCACGGCGCGCGCCGCCCCGGGGAACGTCTACCGGGCGCTGGCGGAGGACGTGGCCGGCTGGCCGCGGTGGTTCCGCGCGGTGGCCCTGGCCCGGCCCACGCACGACGGCTCCGGCCGGGAGATCGGACTGCGGGGCGGAGTCCGCTTCCAGGAGACGATCATGGCCGCCGATCCGGAGCGGCGGTACGCCTACCGGGTGGACGAGACGAACGCCCCCGGGGTACGGGCCCTGCTGGAGGACTGGCGACTGGAACCGGCCGGCTCCGGCACCCGGGTCCGCTGGACCTTCGCGGCCGACGGGAACGCCCCGTTCCGGCTGGCCCTGACCGCGGCCCAGCCGGGTCTGGGCCTCTCCTTCCGGCAGGCGGTCCGCACCCTGGACGGCCTGCTGGCGGGTCAGGAGTCGCGGCGGGGCCGCCAGTAGGACAGCGGCGTGCGGTCGTCGTCGGCGGCGTGGCGATGGCGTACCGGCAGCACGTCCACGGCATCGGCCCCGGCCATCCGGAGCGGCCCCCACGGGGTGTTGACCAGCCGGCGCAGCTGCCCGGCACTCAGCCGCAGCCGCTGCCGGGCCGCGCGCTCCAGCGTGATCTCGTAGCAGTCCATCGCCGCGTCGGCCGACTCCGCCGGCTGCCGGACCACGCGGACCCGCTGCGGCCGGGGCCGCCGCCCGGCCCGCGCCGCCTCGCGCATCTCCCGTGCGCCGTACCGCAGTTCCCGTACGACCAGCCCGGCGTCCCGGTCCCGCGCCATCTCGCCCCCACCTGGCCGGCCTGCACGAACGCGCACACGCTACCCGCGCGCCCCGCCCCCGGCGAGCGAATTCCCGGGACGGGGCGGGGTGGTTCGTGCGGGGCGGGGCTGGACGGCGTCAGGCGCCCGGTTCGCGCCAGACGCCCGTCGACAGGAGGGTCTCGATCGTCTTGGCGTAAGGGGCGATGTCCAGGTTCTGGGCCGCGAGCCAGTCGTCCGAGTAGTACTTGTCCAGGTACCGCTCGCCGGGGTCGCAGAGCAGGGTGACCACGCTGCCGGTGCGGCCGTCCGCGACCATCTCGGAGACGATCTTCAGGGCGCTCCACAGGCCGGTGCCGGTCGAGCCGCCGGCCTTGCGGCCGATGGCCGCCTCCAGTGCGTGGCAGGCGGCCACGCTCGCGGCGTCCGGGACCTTCATCATCCGGTCGATGGCGCCGGGCACGAAGCTCGGCTCCATCCGGGGCCGGCCGATGCCCTCGATGCGGGAGCCGCAGTCGCCGGTGACGTCCGGGTCGTGCGTCGTCCAGCCCTCGAAGAACACGGAGTTCTCCGGGTCCGGGACGCAGACCCGGGTGTCGAGCTGCATGTAGTGGACGTACCGCGCGATGGTCGCGGAGGTACCGCCGGTGCCGGCCGTGGCGACGATCCAGGCCGGTTCCGGGTACCGCTCCAGCCGGAGCTGCTGGTAGATCGACTCGGCGATGTTGTTGTTGCCGCGCCAGTCGGTGGCCCGCTCGGCGTAGGTGAACTGGTCCATGTAGTGGCCGCCGGTGCGCTGCGCGAGCGCGGCCGACTCCTCGTAGACCTTCATCGGGTCGTCCACGAAGTGGCAGGCACCGCCGTGGAATTCGATCAGCCGGCACTTCTCGGGGCTGGTGGTCCGCGGCACCACCGCCACGAAGGGCACCCCGATCAGCTTGGCGAAATACGCCTCGGAGACGGCCGTGGAACCGGAGGACGCCTCCACCACCGGTCTGCCCGGCCGGATCCAGCCGTTGCACAGCGCGTACAGGAACAGCGAGCGCGCCAGCCGGTGCTTGAGGGAGCCGGTGGGGTGCGTGGACTCGTCCTTGAGGTACAGGTCGATGCCCCACGCCTCGGGCAGCGGGAAGCGCAGCAGGTGGGTGTCGGCGGAGCGGTTGGCGTCCGCCTGGACCTTGCGGACGGCCTCCTTCAGCCAGGCCCGGTAGTCCGGGTCGCTGCGGTCCACGTCCTCCGTGATGCCCTCGGTGATGCCTGTCGCGCTCATGTCCTGCTCCTCTGTCGTCAGCCCGCCCCGTCTTCGCAATGTACCTCTCCCACCTGCGCAAACAGTCACTTTGGGTTTGCATAGGGATCTCTTGGACCCGCGCCTGACCCCTGTCCGCCGGGGCGCCCGGACCCGGTCGGTGACTGTGCGGGAATCCGGTCGGTGACGGCACCGGAATCCCGTCACCCACGACGGGTTGCGACGGGAGGGTCCCTGGGTGACCCTGGTGTGGCATCACAGAGGGTGCACCACCCGTAACACTCATGTCGGGGAGTCGCAGCCGTGATCAGTCCTTCCCGCAGGCACTGCACCGTCGAGCTGCAGGCCCTGCCCCCGCGCATCGGCCAGGTCCGCAGGATCGTCTCCGCGCAACTGCGCTACTGGCAGCTAGACCCGCTCATAGACAGGGCCGTCCTCGGTGTCACGGAGCTCCTGAGCAACGTCCACCGGCACGCGCAGCCCGACAAGGCGTGCACCGTCGAGATGGAACTGCGGCTCGGCCGACTGACCGTCTCGGTGCACGACAACGACCCGCGGCTGCCGGTGCTGACGGCGGCCGATCCGCTGGGCACCTGCGGGCGCGGCCTCGCGCTCATCGAGGCGGTCAGTGAGAACTGGGGCGCCCAGCACCTGGCCGGCGTCGCCGGGAAGGTGGTCTGGTTCTCCCTGCACGCCGCGGATCCGCCCGCCCCTCCGCCGCATCCGGTACGGATCCTCGCGGTGCCGACTCCCGAACCGGTCGTGATCGCCGATCCGGTACGGACCTTCGCGCTCGGGATCGGCGCCCAGGCGACGGCGCCGACCACACCGGGCTGAACGGAGCGGCACGGGCCCGGACGGGCAAGGTCCCGGACGGGCAAGGTCCCGGACGGGCAAGCCGTGCCAGGCCACGCCGCGGCCCGGCCCGGGTCAGCCGACCGGCCCCAGGGCACCCAGCGGGTCGTCCAGGACCGGCTGCCAGGCCAGCTCGGCGGCGCCCACCAGGCTGTTGTGGTCCAGGGTGCACGGCAGGATCGGCACTCCCCCGCTGCGCCCCCACAGGCTGCGGTCCGCCACGACCGCGCGCAGCCGCTCGGGGTCGGCGTGCAGCAGCTCCCGGTGCAGGCCGCCCAGGATGATCCGGTCCGGGTTGAGGATGTTCACCAGCCCGGCCAGGCCGAGCCCGAGCCGGTCGACGATCTCCTCCGCGGCCGCGCGGACCGCCGGGTCGCCGTACTCGGCCCGCAGCAGGTCCCGGGCCTGGGCGAGCAGCGACACCTCCGGTCCGGGGGTGCGGCCGGCCGCGGTGAGGAAGGCCAGGGGATCCGCCTCCACGTCCAGGCAGCCCCGGCTGCCGCAGTGGCAGGGGCGGCCCTCCGGGTTCACCGTGAGGTGCCCCACCTCCAGGGCGAGGCCGGAACTGCCGCTGTGCAGGCGGCCGTCCAGCACGAGCGCGCCGCCCACCCCGCGGTGGCCGGTGGCCACGCACAACAGGTGCTGGGCACTGCGCCCGGCCCCGTGCCGGTGCTCGGCGAGGGCCGCCAGGTTGACGTCGTTGCCGGTGAGCGCCGGCCCGTCGATCCCGGCCGCCTTCACGCACTCGGCGAAGATCGCCCGTACCGGAGCCCCGGGGGGCCAGGTCAGGTGCAGCGGGTTGAGGGCCGTTCCCTCGGGCTCGGCCACCGCGGAGGGCACTGCCAGCCCGGCCCCCACGCAGCGCCGCCCGCTCCGGTGGAGCAGCGCGGCCCCGGTCTCGACGACCTCCCGCAGCACGGTGGCCGGGTCGGCGGACACGGTCCGGCCGGGCGCGGTGGCGACGATGCGGCCGCCGAGCCCGACGAGCGCGGCGCGGAAGCCGTCCGGGTGGATCTGCGCGGCCAGGGCGACGGGCCCGTTCTCGTCCACGGACAGCCGGTGCGAGGGGCGGCCCTGGGTGCCGCCGCCGGTCGTGGCGCCGGGCCGGGAGTCGACCCGGATCAGGCCGAGGGCCTCCAGCTCCGCGGCCACGGCCCCGGCGGTGGCCCGGGTGACGCCGAGCTCGGCGGTGAGCACGGCCCGGGTCGGGGCGCGGCCGGTGTGCACGAGCTCCAGCGCGGGACCGAGGGCGCCCCTGCCCCGTTCGAGCTTGGTGCGCGAGGAGCCGGTGCTTCCGTTGCCGTTGCCACTGCCGTTCATAGAGGCGATCCTCGCATGATCGGCGCACCGCTCATGCGTCGAGTCCGCCGGGGGCGCCGGGGGGCGCGGATCCGGCGGATCCGCCGGATCCCGCGGGGCCGGCGGGTCCTGCGGGGCCGGTGGGTCCGAGTCCGCCGACGCGCAGGGTGATGTTGAGCCGGCCGGTGAGCCCCAGGCCGGGCGGGGCGGTGCCCGGATACACCTTCGGCACCCCGTGGTAGGCGAGCCGGGCGGGCCCGCCGAACACGAACAGGTCCCCGCTGCGCAGCTCCACGTCCCGGTACGGACGTCCGCGCGTGGCGGTGTTGCCGAACCGGAAGACGCAGCTGTCGCCCAGGCTGAGCGAGACGACCGGGGCGCCGGACCGCTCCTCGGCGTCCCGGTGCATGCCCATCCGTGCGTCCGCGTCGTAGAAGTTGACCAGTGCGATGTCGTAGGCGTCACCGGCGCCGGGGTATTCCGGCCAGCGGCCCGGGGCGCCGACCGGATCCGTACCGTACGCGGTGCGGACGGCCTCCCGGCCCAGCTCCGACAGCCATCCCGGCATCGGCTTCACCGGTGCCCCGTCACCGTCCACGGCCGTGGTGGCGTAGGCGTACGGGTACCAGTGCAGCCCGAGGCAGACCTGCCGGGCGCTCATCGTCCCGCCCCCGGGGGTTCGTACGGTGCGCAGCCCGGCCGGGGCGCGCGCCCACTCCCGGCAGGCCTCGACCAGCCGCCGTTGCCGGTCCTCGTCCAGCCAGCCGGGTACGTGCACGGCCCCCGGCGCGATCTCGGTGCGCTCGCGCGGGAACAGCTCGAAGGGTTCTCCGTTCACTTCGCCATCACACCCCCATGGTGCGCGAGGCGCGTGCCAGACTGCCCGGCATGGAGATCACCGAGTACGTGAAGACCCTGGAGCGCGAGGGCGGACTGCTGGCGGACACGGCCGAGCAGGTGGGCACGGATGCCCTGGTGACCACGTGTCCGGGGTGGCGCGTGACCGACCTGCTGCGGCACACCGGGGCGGTGCACCGGTGGGCGGCCGGGTTCGTGTCGGAGCGGCGCCTGGACCCGGTGCCTCCCGGCGACGGTCCGGAGTTGACCGGTGCGGAACTGGTGGCCTGGTACCGGGAGGGGCACGCCGACCTGGTCCGGGTGCTGTCCGAGGCCCCGGCGGACGTACAGTGCTGGACCTTCCTGCCCACCGCGCCCACGCCGTTGGGCTTCTGGGCGCGCCGGCAGGCCCACGAGACGACGGTGCACCGGCTGGACGCCGAGTCGGCGCGCGGTTTCCAACTCCACGAGTTCGGGCCGGTGGAACCGGGGTTCGCGGAGGACGGTGTGGACGAGCTGCTGACCGGCTTCCACGCCCGGGGCCGCAGCCGGGTCCGTACGGAGGAGCCCAAGTTGCTGCGGATCCGGGCGGCGGACACCGCCGCGGTGTGGTCCGTCCACCTGTCGCACGAACCGCCGCGCACGGTCGTCGGTGACCTGGGCCCGGCGGACTGCGAGGTGACCGCCGAGGCGGCCTGGCTGTACGCGGCGCTGTGGAACCGGATCCCGCTGGAGGGGCCCGCCGTCACCGGTGACCTGGAGCTGGCCCGGCTCTGGAACGAGACCTCGCGCGTCTGATGGGCCGGCGCAGCCAGGCGGACCGGGACGCCATCACGGTCGAGATCGGGTACGCCGTGTTCAGCGGGGCCTTCGCGGCGGCGCTGGTGTTCGGCGCGGTGGCGGGTCCGGCCCTGCTCTTCGACCTGCCGGAAGTACTGGAACGGGGCTTGCCGGCGGCGGGTGGGCTGGCGGCCGCCGCGGTGTTCGTGCTGCGGGCGGTGCACCTGCTCCGGCGTTTCGCGCGACGCCCGGAGAACGACGGCAGGTGACCCGGCACCCGCCTCCCGGCGGATGTCAACCCCGACGATGGTCGGGGCGGGTCGTGGCGGTTCGGCAGGGGCGGCCCCGCCCCGGCCGTTCCTACCGTCGCGGCATGAACAGGCACACGAGCAGGAACGATGGTGCGGGAACGGGCTCGGCGGCGGGGGTGGGCGCGGGATCGGGTCCGGGGCCGGATGCGGGCCCCGGTCCGGGTACGGGGCCGGGTGCGGGGCCGGGGCCGGGTGCGGGTGCGGGGCCGGGTGCGGGTGCGCGCACGGCGGTCGCGGGCTGCTGGGCGGCGGTCGGCGCGGGAGCGGTGCTGTGGCTGGCTCCGGGTGGCTTCGGGCGTGCCCAACCGGTGCGGGTGGCGGACGGACCGTCGGCCGCCGGCTACCGCGCACTGACCGGACGGGTCGCGGAGGCGCCCGGCTGGGTGGGCGGCGCCATGGAACTGGCCACCGAAGGGATCCTGTTGGCCCTGGGCGGGCTGCTGCTCCTGGTGGCGTGGACCGCCCGGCGGCGCCGCGACCCGGTGGGGCTGGGGGGCGCGCTGACCGCGTCCGCCGGCACGGTGCTCGCGTACGCGCTGAGCGAGGCCCTGAAGCTGGTGGTGGACGAGGAACGGCCGTGCCGTGCGGTGCCCGGCGCCGCGCGGGCGGTGGTGGACTGCCCGGAGCCCGGTGACTGGTCCTTCCCGAGCAACCACGCCACCCTGGCGGCGGCGCTGGCCGTGGGCCTGGCGTTCGCGCGGCCGCGGCTCGCCGCCGCGGTCCTGCCGCTCGCGGCGGCGGGGGCCCTGTCCCGGGTCGCGGTGGGGGCGCACTATCCGCACGACGTGCTGGCCGGGGCGGTGCTCGGGGCCACTGCGGCCGGCGTCCTGACGCTCCTGGGGCGGGCCACCGCGACGGCGCTGTCCGCAGCCGTCCTCACCCGGCTGCCGCGCGCCCGCTCCGGGCATCCGTACGAGCCCGGACGCGAGGGCGACGCCGACACCCGCGCCACGCTCCACGCCCCCGGCAACGGCAACGGCAACGGCAACGGCAACGGCAACGGCAACGGCAACGGCCGACGCTGGCAGGGCCCGACACCGGGCCGCAGGCCGACATCGGAGCCGGGCCGACACCCTGGCGCGGGCCGGAACCAGAACACGGCCGACGCCGAGAGCGGTGGTTCCGTCCGGCTCCGCGCTGATGCGGAGGAGGATCCTGGCGCGCACGCCAGGACTTACCGCGGCTGGTCGACGGAGTGAGGCGGCTTCGGGAGGCCTTGGAGCGGGCGCCTCCGGCCGACTGACAACGGAAGGACAGCCAGGACGGCCTTCAGGGCACTGGCGGTGCTTCGGGGACGACGATCCCGGCTTCGTGCGCCACGACGGCCGCGGCGGCGCGGTTCTCCACGCCCAGCCCGGCGAGGATCGAGCTGACATGGGCCTTCACGGTGCCCTCCGCGACCCGCAGCCGGCGGGCGATCCGACCGTTCGACAGCCCGCCGCCGAGGTGCGCGAGAACGTCCCGTTCCCGGGCGGTCAGCGCCTCCACCCGTTCGCGGGCCGCGGCCCGGCGATGGGCCGCGGCCCCGGCGCCGCCCGCCGCGAGATGGGCCACGACGCGGGCGGCCACCTTCGGTGACAGGTAGGCCGCGCCGTCCGCCACCGCGCGGATACCCGCGATGAGCTCCTCGGGTCCACCCGACTTGATGAGGAAGCCGGCGGCACCGCCGCTCAGGGCCCGCAGGATGTAGTCGTCCTCGCCGAAGGTGGTCAGCATGACCACCTTCGTGGCGGGAGCGGCCCGGCGGAGCTCGGCGGCCGCCTCGATCCCGCCCAGGCCGGGCATGCGGATGTCGAGCACGGCGACGTCGGGGCGGTGACGGAGCACGAGTTCCACGGCCCGGTGGCCGTCGGCGGCCTCGGCGACGACTTCCAGCCCGGGGTCGACGGCGAGCACGGCCCTGACTCCGGCCCGGATCATGGGCTCGTCGTCCGCGATCACGATCCGGATCACGGCCGTGGGGGTGGGCAGGGCGGGGGTGGATGGGGTCATCGGACGTCCTTCCCGGAGTAGGTGTCGGCGGAGAGCAGCAGACCGTCCCGGAAGCACAGCCGGTACAGGTCGCCGGACCGGTCGTCGAAGGGATCGGCGGTCTGCACGTAGTACGCGCAGTCCACACCGGACGGCACGGGGGCGGGCCGGGCGGGGCGGAGAGTCGTCTGCCGCTCCGGCAGTACGGACGCCAGGCCGGCCCGGGGCATGCCGATGCGCAGCGCGGCGAAGTCCCCTGGATCGAGCACGGACTGACGGGCGGTCACCGTGTCCCACACCCGCACCCCGGAAACGAGCAGCGCGGTGGTCAGCAGCGGCACCATCACGGCGGCCAGGGCGGTACGCCGCAGCCGGCGGCTGGCCGTCAGGTGCTCGGGCGGCAGCGCGGCGCCGGCCGTGCGGTACGGCGCGGACCGTACGGGCGGTCCGGGCGGCAGGGGCCGTCCGGGCGGCACCGTCCCGGCGGGCGGCGGGCGGTGCGGCAGCTCGGCGTGCACGGCGAAACCGGTGCCGTCCGCGCCACGGCCCCCGGGTGCGGCTTCCGCGGTACCGCCGCGTGCCCCTGCGGCCCCCACGGGGCCGACCGGGCCGACGGACCCCGCAGCTCCCGCAGGTCCCGCAGGTCCCGCATCGAACCGTCCTCCGGCCAGCCGGACCCGCTCGTCCAGCCCGATCAGCCCCGAACCGGAGCCCGGACCGAGGCCTGACGGCGGTTCGTCGCCGCCCGAGTCGGCGAACGCCTTGGGGCCCTGGCCGGAGCGATGGCCTGCCGCGGGCGGCCCGTTCACCACCCGGACCTCGGTGCGCTCTCCGGTGTAGCGGAGTTCCACCGTCGCCTCCGCGCCGGGCGCGTGCTTGACGACGTTGGTCAGCGCCTCCTGCACCACCCGGTACGCCGCCTGCTCGGCCACCGCCGGGGTGTCCGGCGCCGGTTCGCCCTCGGTGTGCAGCCGTACCGCGAGCCCGGCCGCCGCCGCCTGGGCGACCAGGTCGGCGATGCCCGCCCCGGCGGGACGGGCCGGCAGGTCCGCCGGGTCCTGCCGCAGTACGCCGACCACTTCGCCGAGGCGCTCCACCGCTGCACCGGCCCTCGCCCGGACGTCCCGGGCGGCGGGCCGCAGGGCGTCCGGCAGTCCGGGGGCGAGCTGGAGCGCACCGGCCGACAGGGCGATCAGGCTCAACTCGTGGCCCAGGGCGTCGTGCATGTCCTGTGCGATCCGGGCCCGCTCGCGCAACCGGGCGCGTTCGGCGACCAGTTGCTGTTCCCGTTCCATCCGTTCGGCCCGTTCCCATCCGGCCCGTACGAGCTCCCGGTACTGCCGGAAGAACCTTCCCGCGAACCAGGGCACCAGCGCGAACCCCACCAGCACCGCCACGAAGCGGCTCGCGCCGCTCATCCAGGCGGGCACCAGGGCCGTGGCCACCACGGCGGTCGCGGTCACCCCCGCCAGCGCCAGTGCGATGCTCCGCACGCGCCCCGGCCGGCTTCCGGCGAGGAAGCCCGTGGCCAGTGCGGGCAGGGCCCACCACAGACTCACCGCGCTCAGACCGGCTGCCACCGCCGACACTCCCGCGAACACGGGCCCCGGGACCCCCGCCGGCCGCGCCGACCCCGCCGACCACGCCGACCACGCCACCGACCGTGAGGGTGCGAGCCGAAGCACGCGGAACAGCCGGACGACGAGGGCCCGACGGACCGGACGGACCTGATGGACCTGATGGACCGGACGGACCCCGCGAACGGGAGGGATCATGTGTCTCACCCGCGCGACCCTACGGAGAGAGGCGGGCCGGCGGCACTGCCGAAAGTCATACGGCGGTCGCGGTCCCGAGCAGCCCGACCTCGTGGGCGAGACGGTCCGCGTTGTGCACGAAGAACCGGTCCCGCTCGGATTCCTCGACCACCCGCCGGAACTGGCCGAAGAGCTCGAAGGAGATCAGCCCGACCAGCTGCGCCCAGGCGGCGACCAGGGCGGCGGTGACCTCGGGCGGCAGCCCGGGGGCGAAGTCCTCCGCCATCCGCTCCGCCTCGGCGCGGAGCCCGGCCGGGAGCGGGGGCAGCGCCAGACCCCGGCCGGCATGGGCCTCGCGGGCGACGGCGATGAAGACGTTGCCGACCCGGGACGCCGGTCCGACCGTGTCGGCGGGGGCGCTGTAGCCGGGCACGGGGGAACCGTAGATCAGGGCGTACTCGTGCGGGTGCGCCAGGGCCCAGGCGCGGACGGCGGTGCACGCGGCCACCCAGCGGGCGCGCGGAGCGGCACCCGCGGTGTCGGCGAGCGCGGCCTCGGCGGCCGCGCCGACGCTGTCGTAGGCGTCGATGATGAGCGCGGTCAGCAGGTCGTCGCGGCTGGGGAAGTAGCGGTACAGCGCGGAGGAGACCATCCCGAGTTCGCGGGCCACGGCGCGCAGCGACAGCTTGGCGGCGCCCTCGGCCGCGAGCTGCCGGCGCGCCTCTTCCTTGATGGCCGAGGTGACCTCGATCCGGGCCCGTTCCCGGGCTCCTCGCACGGTGCTCATGGTCGCCAGTCTGCCACGGGTCAGAGCAGTGCCCAAGAACAAGAACACCGCACCAATCAGAGAGCACTGCTCTTGTTTCGGCGCACCGATCCGTGCACACTGATCTCAAGAGAGAGCACCGCTCTCGAAATGAGCTGACGGAACACGCCGCCCCGAGGAGCACCCATGACCGCGAACAGCCCGTACTACGTCCAGGGCGCCGGCTTCGAGCTGCGCTTCAACCGCTTCATCGGCCGGCTGGCCCGGCTCGGCGTCAGCCTGGCCGGGACCGCCGAGCTCTCGGTGCGCGGCCGTACCTCCGGCGCCATGCAGCGCATCCCGGTGAACCCGTACGCCCACGGCGACGCCCAGTACCTGGTCTCGGCCCGGGGCCACTCCCAGTGGGTCCGCAACATGCGGGTGGCCGGGGGCGGCGAGCTCCGCGTCGGACGCAAGGTCCGCGTTTTCACCGCGATCGAGATCACCGACCCCGCCGAGCAGGCCGCCGTACTCCGCGGCTACCTGGAGAAGTGGGGATGGGAGGTCGGCCGGTTCTTCCAGGGCGTGACCGCCTCATCCTCGGACGCCGAACTGCGCGCGGCCGCCGCCGACCACCCCGTCTTCCGCATCACGGTGGCCCGGTGACGGCCGGCCGCGGCCTTCGGGCAGCCCGGCGGCAGCAGCCCGGCCACCGTCAGCCCGGCGACCGACATTCGCAGCCACGGGCGGTCGCCGCCGCCAACGACCTCAGTCACACACAGGGACGGCACAGCACCACGGTGACAGCCGCCGGTGGCCTTCGGGCACACGACCACGGGCGCCCGGCCACGGACCATCTCGGCTACGGGGAGTCACAGCCACCGAAAGCCGCGGCACGCACAGGAGCCGCTACCGGCAGGGGCCGCCCCGGGCCGCCAGGGCCGAGGCCGGCACCGGGGCCGAGGCGGGAACCGGGGCCGAGGCGGGATCAGTGCCGAGGTGGAAGCCCATGCAGCTTCGGCCCCGGATTCCCCGCGGCGGCCTTCAGCCCCGAAACCCGCGACGGCCGGGCTCGGCCCCCGAATCCACGGCCGCCGAGGTCAGACCCCGGAATCCGTCACCTCGGCGCTCAGCCCCGCTCGGGAGCCTCCGCACCGGCAGGCCGACCCGCACCCTCGCCCTCACTCGAGGCCGCCGCCTCTGCCGCTGCCGCTGCCGCCGCGGCCTCGGCCGCGCGCGCCTGCCGCCCGTCGAGGAGGTGCAAGGCCTTCCGCGCCAGCGGGTACGTACGCACCAGCTCGGCCAGGGTGGTCGAGCCCCGGCAGATCCGCGCGAAGGACCGCCAGGCCGGCCGCAGGCCGGTGATCACCGCGTGCAGCAGCCCCGGCCGGGCCTCGAACGCGGTCAGCATCCGGCGGCCGACCGCCATCTCCACACCCAGCCCGGCCTTGATCGCGAAGGCGTAGTTGAGTGCCTGACGGCGCGCGTCCACCGCGTCCTGCGCCTCGGCGATCTTCACCGCCCACTCGCCCGCCAGCCGCCCCGAGCGCAGCGCGAACGAGATGCCCTCCCGGGTCCACGGCTCCAGCAGTCCGGCCGCGTCACCCGCGACCAGCACCCGGCCCCGCGACAGCGGCGAATCAGGGGTCCGGCAGCGGGTCAGGTGACCGGAGGAGACCGCCGGTTCGAAGCCGGCCAGTCCCAGCCGGGCGATGAAGTCCTCCAGGTAGCGCTTGGTGGCCGCGCCTTCGCCGCGCGCCGAGATGACACCCACGGTGAGGGTGTCGCCCTTGGGGAAGACCCAGCCGTAACTGCCCGGCAGCGGGCCCCAGTCGATGAGCACCCGCCCCTTCCAGTCCTCCGCGACCGTCGCGGGAACCGGGATCTCCGCCTCCAGCCCGAGATCCACCTGCTCCATCTCCACGCCCACATGCGCGCCGATCCGGCTCGCACTGCCGTCCGCGCCGACCACCGCCCGCGCCAGCACGGTCTCCCCGTCGGCGAGGACCACCGCCACCGTGCGCCGGTCGGGGACCGCCGCGCCGTGCTGCTCGACCCGCGCGACGGCGGTGCCCGTACGCACCTGGGCTCCGGCCTTCTCGGCCGCGGCCACCAGCCCGGCGTCGAACTCCGGCCGGTTGATCAGCCCGAACAGCATGTGCTTGGAACGGCGGGTCCGGGCCAGCCTGCCGTTCAGCGAGAAGGTGACGGCGTGCACCCGGTCCTGGAGGGGAAGCACGAAGCCCGGCGGCAACGAGTCCCGGGAGGGCCCGATGATGCCTCCGCCGCAGGTCTTGTAGCGGGGAAGTTCGGCCTTCTCCAGCAGCAGCACCCGGCGTCCCGCCGTCGCCGCCGCGTACGCCGCGGAGGAACCGGCCGGGCCCGCGCCGACCACCACGACGTCCCAGACCTCGGCCTCTCCGCTCCCCCCGTCCGCCACCGCGTCCGCCACCGCGTCCGCGTCTTCGGGCGCCCCGTCGGCCGCCCCGTCGGGCGCAGGGCCCCCCGCCCGCCCGGGCAGCCCGTCCCCCGCCCCGCCGGACGCCCCGTCCGCCGCCTGCCGTCCTGCCTCGTCGCGTACGTCGTCGCTGCTCACGATGTGCTGCTGCTCCCCATCACCCGGTTGCTCCGATGTCGGGAAAATCCTACGGCGATCAGTCGCCCCGCCCCGCTGTGCGAGGATCGGTGACACGTCGCCGTACCCGGCCTACGTCACTGCACAACGTCGCACCCAACAGGAGCGTGCCCATGTCGCCCCACCCGATCGCCGAGACCGTCGCTTCGCTGATGCCCCGCGCCCACGCGGAGCTGGCCGAGCTGGTGGCCTTCCAGTCGGTCGCGGACTGGGCCCAGTTCCCCAAGAGCGAGAGCGAGGCCGCCGCGAACTGGGTGGCGGACGCGCTGCGCGCCGAGGGCTTCACGGACGTCGCCCTGCTCGACACCCCCGACGGTACGCAGTCGGTGTACGGCTTCCTGCCCGGCCCGGCCGGCGCTCCGACCGTACTGCTCTACGCCCACTACGACGTCCAGCCGCCGCTCGACGAGGCCGCCTGGGTCTCGCCGCCCTTCGAGCTGACCGAGCGCGACGGCCGCTGGTACGGGCGGGGCGCGGCGGACTGCAAGGGCGGTTTCATCATGCACCTGCTGGCGCTGCGCGCGCTGAAGGCCAACGGCGGGGTTCCGGTGGGCGTGAAGGTGATCGTCGAGGGCTCGGAGGAGCAGGGCACCGGCGGCCTCCAGCAGTACGCCGAGGCGCACCCGGAACTGCTGTCCGCCGACACCATCGTCATCGGTGACGCGGGCAACTTCCGGCTGGGCCTGCCCACGGTCACCGCCACCCTGCGCGGCATGTGCCTGCTCAAGGTGAAGGTGGACACGCTCGGCGGGAACCTCCACTCGGGCATGTTCGGCGGCGCCGCGCCGGACTCCCTCGCCGCCCTGATCCGGGTCCTGGACTCGCTGCGCGCCGCGGACGGTTCGACCACCGTGGACGGGCTGGCCTCGGACGCCGTCTGGGAGGGTCTGCAGTACCCGGAGCCCGAGTTCCGCGCCGACGCCAGGGTGCTGGACGGGGTCGAGCTGATCGGCGAGGGCACGGTCGCGGACCGGCTGTGGGCCCGGCCGGCGGTCACCGTCCTCGGCATCGACTGCCCTCCGGTGGTCGGCGCCACCCCGTCGGTGCACGCGAGCGCCGCCGCGCTGATCAGCCTGCGGGTGCCGCCGGGCGTGGACACCGGCGAGGCGATCAAGCTGCTGGAGGCGCACCTGGTGGCGCACACCCCGTGGAAGGCGCGCCTGGAGGTCGAGGTCGTCGGCCAGGGCCAGCCGTTCCAGGCGGACACCTCCAGCCCGGCCTACGCGTCGATGCGGGCCGCGCTGGAGGCCGCGTACCCCGGAGAGGAGATGCAGATCAGCGGTATGGGCGGCTCGATCCCGCTGTGCAACACGCTGACCTCGCTCTACCCGGAGGCGGAGATGCTGCTGATCGGGCTGAGCGAGCCGGAGGCGCAGATCCACGCGGTCAACGAGAGCGTGTCCCCCGAGGAACTGGAGCGGCTCTCGGTGGCCGAGGCCCTGTTCCTGCTCAACTACGCGGAGTCCAAGCGCGCCTGACGCCCCGACGGCCCGCGCGGCGACCGGTCGCGCGGGCCGTGCGCTCTCGGCGTAGGAACTAAGCCCCCGGCGTACAAGCCGCCCGAACCGCCGACGACGGGCATACGGTCGCCGGCATGGATCTTGTCGAAGTACTCCCCGGCCGACTCCACATGCTGCGCTTCCCGATCGGCCAGGCCTATCTCTGGCAGGACGAGGGAGCCCTGACCCTGATCGACGCGGGCAACGCGGAATCCGCCGCCGAGATCGAGCGGGCGATACGTTCGCTCGGCCTGGGCCCGGACCGCCTGGAGCGGATCGTCCTGACCCACTGCCACCGCGACCACATCGGCGCGGCGGAGGAACTGGCCGCCCGCTGGGGCGCGCAGGTGCTGGCCCACCGCCTGGACGCCCCGGCGATCCGGGGCGGGGCCCCGGTCCCGGACCCGGTCCTGCTGGACTGGGAGGTCCCGCTGTACGAGCACGGGCTCACGGTCCCGGAGGCTCCGCCGACCCGGGTGGACGGAGAACTGGAAGACGAGGACGAGCTCCCCTTCGGCGGCGGCGCCCGCATCGTCCACGCCCCCGGCCACACGCCGGGCAGCATCGGCATCCACCTGCCGGAGCACGGCGTGCTGTTCACGGGCGACTGCGTGGCGGGTGTCCAGCAGGTGATGCTGGGTGTGTTCAACGTGGACCGCGCCCAGGCGATCGCCTCCTTCGGCCGACTCGCGGCACTCGCCCCCTCGGTGGCCTGCTTCGGCCACGGCGACCCGCTGACCCAGGACACGGCGGCCACCCTCCGCACAGCCGCAGCAACCACCCCGGCCTGACTCGAACAGGCCCCCATCGCCCTGCGGGACGCCTGCCGGACCAACACCTCGCGGACAGGCCGGAGCGCTACGAAAGGGGGTCGGGGGTGGAGGGTGGGGGTGTCCGGGACACTAAAGCGTGATTTGTGGCGCGCCCCCGCTCAACAACCGGACTCCGCGCAACGCGCCGTAAATCATGCCGTCCCGGACGCCCCCACCCGGAGCCCACGGCCCCCGCACCCGAAGCCGCCCCGCTCCCCCTGCCCGGCCCGGCAGCCAACACCCCCGGCGAGAAGCCATGGCACAGCCCAGCCCAGCCCAGCTCAGCTCCGCCCAGCCCGGCCCGGCCCAGCCCCGCGGCAGTGTCAGCCGACCGGGATCCCCGCCTCCAGGTTCAGGACCGTGCCGCGCTCACGCGCCCGCAACGCCCAGCGGAGCCGGTCGAAGCGGAGCCGTGGCAGCAGTTCCGCCGCCTCGCCCTCCGTCACGAACCGCCACTCCCGCAGCTCCGGCCCCGGCAGCCGCACCCCCGCCACCGCCTCCGCCGACAGCCGCCCCCCGTCGAACAGGAACCGCAGCCCCCCGTACCCCGGCGGCGCAGGCGGCTCCCAGTCGACCAGCAGCAGCCGCGGCACACCGCCCAGGTCCACGCCCAGCTCCTCGGCGACCTCCCGCACCCCCGCACGCGCCGGGGCCTCACCCCGTTCGACGACGCCCCCCGGGAATTCCCAGCCCGGCTTGTACGTCGGGTCCACGAGCAGCACCCGGTCCCGCTCGTCGAACAGCAGCACCCCGGCCGCCACCGTCTCCGCCCGTGGTTCCGGCGTCTGCACGATCTCGCAGACCCCGGCGGCATCCGTTCGCACGGCCTCGGAGATGCGCTCCGCGGCCTCCCGCGGCGACAGCCCGGCGGTGTCCACCACGTACGCATCCGCCGCGAGCCACTCCGGCACCGACGCCGGCACCCGCTCCGGCACCTGCTCCGCCCGCTCCCCCTCCTCCCCCCGCAGGATCGTTTCGCCAGAAACGATCAGCACATGCCGGACCGGGATCCGCCGCGCCGCCAGCCCGCCGAAGATCTCGTCGCGGTGCTCCTGCCGCAGCAGGGCCATCGGAACCACCAGTACCCCGCCGAGCTCCGCCAGCAGCGCCGCGGCGCCGTCCACCACCAGGCGCCGCCACACGGCCAGGTCCTCAGGGTCCGCCCCCTCGACGAGCCGCTTGCCCGGCAGCAGCGCACGCACCGCGTCCGCGATCGTCTCGGGGTCGTACAGGGTGCTGTCCGGGACGAGAGCGGTCAGCTCGCGGGCCGTGCCGGTCATTCCGGCGCCAGGGACGCCGTTGATCCAGACAATCACGATTACCCCTCTTCCGCGGACACTGACGCTGACACTGACGCTGACGCTGACGCCCCAGTGGGCTTGCCCGGAACACCCCGGCAGGGAAACCCGATTGTCGGCCGAGTGCCCGTCCCCGACTGCTTATGCTCGACCTCGGAGCGGGCCCTCCGCTCCGTACCCGTTCCGCACCCGCTCTCCGTATCCGATCCCCCCGCCCACCCCCTCGGAGGTCCCGCCACCGTGCCCCAGTCCCGCCGCCCGTCCGACCCCCGCTACGGCAACCGGCCGACGATGAAGGACGTGGCATCCCGCGCCGGAGTGGGCCTGAAGACCGTGTCCCGGGTGGTGAACGGCGAGCCCGGCGTCACCCCGGAGACCGAACGCCGGGTCCAGGAGGCCATCGAGGCGCTCGGGTTCCGCCGCAACGACAGCGCACGCGTCCTCCGCAAGGGGCGCACGGCCACCGTCGGCCTGGTCCTGGAAGACCTCGCCGACCCCTTCTACGGGCCGCTGAACCGAGCCGTGGAGGAGGTCGCACGGGCGCACGGCGCGCTGCTCGTCAACGGCTCCAGCGCGGAGGACCCGGACCGGGAGCGGGAGCTGGCGCTCGCGCTGTGCGCCCGCCGCGTGGACGGCCTGATCGTGATCCCGGCGGGCGACGACCACCGGTACCTGGAGCCGGAGATAC
Source organism: Streptomyces sp. NPDC043853 (assembly GCF_056436025.1). Lineage (NCBI taxonomy): Bacteria > Bacillati > Actinomycetota > Actinomycetes > Kitasatosporales > Streptomycetaceae > Streptomyces > Streptomyces sp. NPDC043853. The sequence continues at coordinate 84,235 of NZ_JBWKDJ010000013.1, read as the reverse complement.
GGGCCGGCGTGGCGACCGTGTTCGTCGACCGCCCGGCCGGCCGGATCGAGGCGGACGTGGTGCTCTCGGACAGTTTCGGCGGCGCCCGCGACGGGGTCGCCCACCTGATCGCCCACGGCCACCGCCGCATCGGCTTCATCGGCGACCACCCGCGGATCCACACCGCCACCGAACGCCTCCGCGGCTACCGCGCGGCGATGGCCGACGCCGGCCTGCCGGTGGACGAGGCCCGGGTGTCCCTGGGCTCGACCGCACCGGAGCGGGTGACGGCGGCGGCCACCACGATGCTGGCCGGCCCCGACCCGGTGACCGCCCTGTTCGCGGGCAACAACCGGGTCACCGTGACGCTGGTCCGGGTCCTGGCCGCCCTGCCCCGCCCGGTCGCCCTGGTCGGCTTCGACGACTTCGAACTGGCCGATCTGCTGCGCCCGGGCGTCACCGTGGTCGCCCAGGACGCGGCGGCCCTGGGCCGGGTGGCCACCGAGCGCCTCTTCGCCCGCCTGTCGGGCGCGGACCTGCCGCCCGAGCGCATCGAACTCCCGACCCGCCTCATCGCCCGCGGCTCGGGCGAACTCCCGCCGCTCCTCTGAGACTCACCGGATCAGTCCGCGCGCCGCGGGCACGACCGCGCCGGCGGCGGTCAGACCGCTGAGCACGGCGAGCGGGGGCCGCACCCCGCCGAGCCCGCTCAGGCAGCCGACGACGAGACCGGCGAACAGGGCGAGCAGCAGGACGACGGCCGTGTGCAGGGTCAGGAAGGGCGGATCCTCGCCCGAAGGTGTGGTCATGCCCCGATGACAGCGCCGGTCCGGTGGGTCCGGGGCATCCGCCGAACGAATCCGGATCACGGCCGGACGCCACCGGACTCCGCGGGGCACCGGTGCCGTTCCGCCCTGTTCGGGATCGTCCGACGGCGGGCCGTCACCGCGCCTAACCTGTGCGGTGATGAACAGCGTGCCTGCATTCAGCAAAGAACTCGCGGCGTTCGCGGCGGACTTGCGCAAACTGCGTTTGGACCGCGGCAATCGGTCGTACCGCGATCTGGCCGCGCGCGCGGCCAAGTCCTCGACGGGCATCCGGCTTCCGGTGTCCACCCAGAGCGATGCGTTTCGCGGGGAACGGCTGCCCGGACTGGACAGGCTCATGGGCCTCGTGCGGATCCTGTACTCCTACGACGAGTTCGGGCAGGAGCGTCCCGTCCCGCCCCACAACTCCGCGGAGTTGGAGCCCTGGCGCCGCCGGTGGCGCGCGCTGGCCGCCCTCGAGGCCGACGCGGCCCGGCGTGCGGGTCCGCCGGCCCCGGCCGCACCCGCGCCGCCGGTTCCGGCACCGGTCGGGGCGGCGGGGGACGGCGGGGAGTTCGCCATCACCCACCGGCTCGTCGGCCACACACGCCTGGTGTGGCGGCTCGCGTTCTCGCCCGACGGCCGCACGCTGGCCTCCGCCGGCAACGACGGGACGGTCCGGTTGTGGAGCACCGCAGACGGCCGGGCCACCGGCGCGCTGACGGGCGACCCGTACGTCCAGCCCGTGCTCCACGTGGCCTTCTCGCCCGTCGGGGACCGAGTGGCCGCGCTCTCCGACAACGGCAGCGCGCACCTGTGGGACGCCCGCACGCTGGCGCCCGTCCCGCTTGCCGGGTGGCACCGGAGCGTGGCCGGAGGCGTGGGTTTCGACGCCGAGGGGCACCTGCTCGGCACGGCCGTGGAACTCTCCGGCCGGCAGCTGGTGGACCTCCACACCGACACGCTGCGGGGTCCCGCCCACGGTTGGTACAGCGGGCAGGCCGACGCCCTCGCCTTCTCGGCGGACGGTCGGCTGCTGGTGATCGCCGAGGGCTGCGACTCCGTCCAGCAGTGGGACACGGCCACCGCCGAGCCCGTCGGCGCATCACTGGCCGGTCACTCGGACAACGTCGAGGCCCTCGCGTACTCCCCCGACGGCCGCCTGTTGGCGACCGGGAGCCACGACACCACTGCCCGGCTGTGGGACGTCGCTACGGGCCGGCCGGTAGGGGCACCCCTGGCCGGGCACGACAACGCCGTGAACGCGGTGGCGTTCTCCCCGGACGCGGCGCTGCTCGCGACGGGGAGCGGAGACCGGACGGTACGGCTGTGGGACACGGCCACCGGCCTCCCGGTGGGCCCGCCGCTGACCGGGCACACCCTCGCCGTCAACGCCATCGCCTTCTCGCCGGACGGACGGCTGCTCGCGACCGCCGGTGATGACGGGACCGTCCTGCTGCACCGGCGCGGCCCCGTCCCCGAGCTCTCGGGGTCGCTGGGCTCTTCAGCCCTCGCGGCGGCCCTGCGCGGGGGGCACGCCGTACCCCTGCCGGCCGTGACGAGCCGGAGTGGTGCGCCGCTGCGCCGGCTCGCCTTCTCACCGGACGGCGGCCGACTCCTCGTCCACACCGCGGACCGGACCGTACTGACCCTGGACGCGGAGACCTGCGAGCCGCTGCCGGAGGTACTGGAGGTGCCGGCGGTCGACCCGTGGGGACTGGAGTTCCCCGCGACGGGCGGCCCGGCGCGGCTGTGGACCGCGGAATCGGCCCCGCCCGGCGTCCTGGCCCATCCCGTGTCACTGCTGCGGAACGTGGCGTTCGGGGCCGACGGCGTGGTCGCCGTGGCCGGGCGGGACGGCGCGTGGTCGACCGTGCGGACCGACGCCGCCGGATCCCTGGCGGCCGTCGAGCCCGACCGGGTGTGGGGCGCATCCCCCGTGGCCCTGTCCGCCGACGGACGACTGGCGGTCGGCAAGGACGAGAGCGTGGTTCTGTGGGACCTGTCCCCGCGGGTTCCCGTGGAGTCCGTTCTGGACGGCCACCAAGCGGACGTACGCACGCTCGTCTTCTCCCCGGACGGCGGCCTGCTGGCCGGCGGCGACCTCGACGGTGAGGTACGGCTGTGGGACCTCACCGCCCGGCCGAGGGTCGGCCGACGACTCACCGGGCACACCGGCCAGGTGTACGGCCTGGCCTTCTCCCCTGACGGCGGGCTGCTGGCCAGTGCGGCTGCCGACGGCACCGCCCAGCTGTGGGACGTCCGGACCGGCGAGTCCGCCGTCGCCCTGCCGTTGACCGGGCACACCTCCGCCGTGTGGGGCGTCGCCTTCTCCCCCGACGCCAGCCTGCTCGCCACGGCCGGGGACGACGGCACCCTGAGGCGCTGGTTGCTGCCGGGTCGGCACACGGGGACGGCCCGGCCCCGGTGAAACCGGAGCCGGGCCGCGGTGGCCCTCAGGTCAGGCGGTGGCCGTCAGGGTCGCCGAGCGGCGCGGGATCGCGAACGCGTCGAGCTCGGCGCGGCTCAGACCGGTCAGGGCGGTGACCTCGTCGGCGCCGACGGCGCCGCAGTCGAGGCCGCGCACCAGGTAGCCGGCCAGGGCCTTGGCGGTGGCGGGCTCGTCCATCACATCGCCCTCGATCTTGGCGACGTACGCCTTCAGGCGGGCGGCGGCGGCCTCCAGGCCCTCGCGGTAGAAGGTGAACACCGCGGCGTAGCGGGTCGGGAGGTGGCCCGGGTGCATGTCCCAGCCCTGGTAGTAGGCGCGGGCCAGGGCGCGGCGGGTCAGGCCGTAGTGCAGCTTCCAGGCCTCGTGGACCTTCTCGGTGGTGCCGATCGGCAGCACGTTGGTGGAGCCGTCGGATACGCGGACGCCGGTACCGGCGGCGGCCACCTGCATGATCGCCTTGGCGTGGTCGGCGGCCGGGTGGTCGCTGGCCTGGTAGGCGGCGGAGACGCCGACGCAGGCGCTGTAGTCGAAGGTGCCGTAGTGCAGACCGGTGGCGCGGCCCTTGGCGGCGTCGATCATGCGGGCGACGGTCGCGGTGCCGTCCGAGGCCAGGATGGACTGGCTGGTCTCGATCTGGATCTCGAAGCCGAGGCGGCCGGGGCGCAGACCGCGGGCGGACTCGAAGGCCTCCAGCAGCTTGACGAAGGCGGAGACCTGCTCGGCGTAGGTGACCTTGGGGAGGGTGAGGACCAGGTTGTCCGGGAGGCCGCCGTGGGCGAGCAGGCCGGACAGGAAGACGTCGGTGGTGCGCAGGCCCCGGTCGCGGACGTTGGACTCCATGCACTTCATCCGGATGCCCATGTAGGGGGCGTTGGTGCCGTTGGAGTAGGCCTCGGAGACGAGCCGGGCGGCGCGGGCGGCGGCCTGGTCCTCCTCCTCGTCGGAGCGGACGCCGAAGCCGTCCTCGAAGTCGATGCGCAGGTCCTCGATCGGCTCGGAGGCGAGCTTGGCGCGGACGCGCTCGTAGACGGTGCCGGCGAGCTCGTCGGAGATGCCGAGGACCTTGCCGAAGGTGGCGGCGTCCGGGGCGTGCTCGTCGAGCGCGGCCAGGGCCTGGTCGCCCCAGCTGCGGATGGTGTCCGCGGCGAAGACGTCACCGGGGACGTAGACGGTGTGAATCGGCTGGCGGGTGCCGGGGTCGCCCGGGTACCGGCGCGCGAGCTCCGCGTCCACCGGTGCGAGGGAAGCGCTGATGCCCTCGCTGACCGCACCTGCGAGGCTCGTCGCCACCTTCTCCTGCTGACCCATCCTGCACACTCCTATTTTCCGCTTCACGGAAGCATTGATCCGCATAGCAGAATTTAGTCAGGTCATTCCGCTCAGTCAATGGTGCATGCAAACGGCCCGGGGCCGCGTGGCGAGCATCACCACGCGGCCCCGGGACCGTATGTCTGCGCAGGTCAGGATGGACCCGGCGGCAGACGCGCCGATTCTTGCGGCCGGCGGCCGGACCTCAGCCCTTGCGGGCCTTGATCTCGTCGGTCAGCTGCGGGACGACCTGGAACAGGTCGCCGACCACGCCGTAGTCGACCAGGTCGAAGATCGGGGCCTCGGAGTCCTTGTTGATGGCCACGATGGTCTTCGAGGTCTGCATGCCGGCCCGGTGCTGGATCGCGCCGGAGATGCCGGACGCGATGTACAGCTGCGGGGAGACCGACTTGCCGGTCTGGCCGACCTGGTTGGAGTGCGGGTACCAGCCGGCGTCCACGGCGGCGCGGGAGGCGCCGACGGCAGCGCCGAGCGAGTCGGCCAGGGCCTCGATGATCGCGAAGTTCTCGGCACCGTTGACGCCGCGGCCGCCGGAGACCACGATCGCGGCCTCGGTCAGCTCGGGGCGGCCGGTCGACTCGCGCGGGGTGCGCGAGGTGACCTTGGTGCCGGTGGCCAGGGCGCCGAAGGTGACGGCGAGCGCCTCGACGGCGCCGGCGGCCGGGGCGGCCTCCACCGGGGCCGAGTTCGGCTTGACGGTGATGACCGGCGTGCCCTTGGAGACGCGGGACTTGGTGGTGAAGGAGGCGGCGAAGGCGGACTGGGTCGCGACCGGGCCCTGCTCACCCGCCTCCAGGTCGACGGCGTCGGTGATGATGCCGGAACCGATACGGACCGCCAGGCGGGCGGCGATCTCCTTGCCTTCCGCGGAGGACGGGACCAGCACCGCCGCCGGGGACACCGCGTCGTACGCGGCCTGCAGCGCGTCCACCTTCGGGACCACGAGGTAGTCGGCGAACTCGGGGGCGTCGGCCGTGAGGACCTTGACCGCGCCGTGCTCGGCGAGGGTCGCGGCGGTGGCCTCGGCGCCGGCGCCCAGGGCGACGGCGACGGGCTCGCCGATGCGGCGGGCGAGCGTCAGGAGCTCGAGGGTGGGCTTGCGGACGGCGCCGTCCACGTGGTCGACGTAGACGAGAACTTCAGCCATGGGACTGCTCTCCTGCGATTGCGAAGTATGAGGGGGCGGGAAGGTGACCGAAGCCCTTAGATGAACTTCTGGCCGGCCAGGAACTCGGCCAGCTGCTTGCCGCCCTCGCCCTCGTCCTTGACGATCGTGCCGGCGGTACGGGCCGGACGCTCGGCGGCGGAGTCCACCGCGGTCCAGGCACCCTCCAGGCCGACCTCCTCGGCCTCGATGTCGAGGTCGGAGAGGTCCCAGGACTCCACCGGCTTCTTCTTGGCGGCCATGATGCCCTTGAAGGACGGGTAGCGGGCCTCGCCGGACTGGTCGGTCACGGAGACGACCGCCGGGAGGGAGGCCTCGAGCTGCTCGCTGGCGGAGTCGCCGTCGCGGCGGCCGGTGACGGTGCCGTCCTCGACCTTGACCTCGGAGAGCAGGGTGACCTGCGGGACGCCCAGGCGCTCGGCCAGGATCGCCGGGAGGACACCCATGGTGCCGTCGGTCGAGGCCATACCGGCGATGACCAGGTCGTACCCGGCCTTCTCCACGGCCTTGGCCAGCACCAGCGAGGTGCCCATGACGTCGGTGCCGTGCAGGTCCTCGTCCTCGACGTGGATGGCCTTGTCGGCGCCCATCGACAGCGCCTTGCGCAGCGCGTCCTTGGCGTCCTCGGGGCCGATCGTCAGGACGGTGATCTCCACGTCGTCGTCCGAGTTCTCGGAGATCTGCAGCGCCTGCTCGACGGCGTACTCGTCGAGCTCCGACAGCAGGCCGTCGACGTCGTCCCGGTCGACCGTCAGGTCGTCCGCGAACTTCCGGTCGCCGGTGGCGTCGGGCACGTACTTCACACAGACAACGATCCTCAAGCTCACGCCGGCTCTCCTACTGCATCGTCTTTTCTGGTGCTGCCTTGTAGCTGGCAGCATAGGCGCCTAATCGGCCGCCTCCCGGTCGGGGCGGCCCGCGCTCCGATCGAAATGTTACTCGTCAGTACAGCGTGCGTTTCGCCAGGTTGCAAGGCCGATGGACTGTGACCTTGCCAACGGAGCGGATCGGGACGATTCAGTCCCGCAGCGCGTTGAAGCGGCCCCCGTGGTACAGGAGGGGACGCCCCTGCCCGCGGCCTTCCCCGAGCGGGTCGCCCGCAATCACTTCCGCGATGACCACCCGGTGCTCCCCCGCCGGGACCCGGGCCACCACCCGGCACACCAGCCATGCCAGCACCCCGTCCAGCAGCGGCACCCCGTGCGGGCCGGAGCGCCAGTCGGTGGACGGGCCGAACCGGTCGGCGCCGCTGCGCGCGAACAGCCCGGCCAGGTCCCGCTGGTGCTCACCGAGTATGTGCACCCCGACGTGGTCCGAGGCGGCCAGCGCCGGCCAGCTGGAGGAGCCGGTGCCCACGGAGAAGGAGAGCAGCGGAGGCTCGGCGGAGACCGAGTTGAGGGAGGTCGCGGTGAAGCCGGCCGGGCGGCCCTCGTGGGCCGCGGTGATCACCGCCACGCCGGCGGCGTGCTGCCGGAAGACCGAGCGGAGCAGCTCGGGTGAGCCCTGCTGGGTCTCGGCTGGTGCGGGCGGGGCCGTCATCGACAATTCCTTCTGTTCGTACCGCGTGCGATCAGCCTGTCGATCACCGGTGTACGGCGTCAAGCGCAGGCCCGCAGATGTCAGACGCGTCACTGACGGGCCCCCGGCGCGCGCTCCCGGGCGTGGACCCCCGCGGCCGCGGCTCCCGCCGTCACACGGCGGCGCCGAGCGCGGCGATCACGTCGGCCTTGCGGGGCATCCCCGTGGCCCGGCGGACGATCCGGCCCGACGCGTCCAGCACCAGCACCGTCGGGGTCTGCTCGACCCCCAGCAGGCGGGTCAGGTCGAGCCGTTCCTCGGCGTCGATCTCGATGTGCGCCACGCCCTCGACCATGGCGGCGACCTCGGCGAGGATCCGCCGGGTGGCCACGCAGGGGCGGCAGAAGGCGCTGGAGAACTGCACCAGGGTGGCCCGCTCCCCCGGCTCGCTGCCGAGTTCCCCGGCCCCCAGCCGGTGCCCGCACCCCGGCCCCTCCGGCCGCCCGTCTGCCCGCTCGTCCGGCCGGCCGTCCCGCTCCGCGCCCACGTACCCTCCCGTTCCTGTCGCCGGTGTGCTCGTACGCTGGTCCGAGCGCCGCGGGGATGCGCCGCATTCCCCGCGCGCTTCACGGCGTGACGAGAATCTCCCGCGGCACGGCCCCGCGGGGTGGCCTGCGGGGGCCGTTTGGGAGACCATCCACGGGGGCGCGTAACCTACGTCGGCGTAACTTGTGCACTCGAAGCACTGCGGAAACACACCGCGTACGTCCCCCCGGGTACGCGGCACCCCTCAAGCACCTACAGCCGGGAGCACCTCCCACCTCCCCAGGCAGAAAGCGGGATGTCCCCCACCATGGCTGAACTCGTCTACCCGCCGGTCATCGGCGCCGCCCACACCCTCTTCAAGGCGCTCGACGTCCGGATCGACATGAAGGGCACCGAGAACATCCCCCGCAAGGGCGGTGCGGTCCTGGTCTCCAACCACATCGGGTACCTCGACTTCATCTTCGCCGGGCTGACCGCCCGGCCGTCCAAGCGGCTCGTCCGGTTCATGGCGAAGGAGTCGGTGTTCCGGCACAAGGTGTCCGGCCCGCTGATGCGTGCGATGAAGCACATCCCGGTGGACCGGGCGCAGGGCGAGGCGGCCTACCAGCAGGCCCTCACCGCGCTGCGCGGCGGTGAGATCATCGGCGTCTTCCCGGAGGCGACGATCTCCCAGTCGTTCACCCTGAAGAGCTTCAAGTCGGGCGCGGTGCGCATGGCGCAGGAGGCCGGCGTCCCGGTGATCCCGGTGGCGCTGTGGGGCACCCAGCGGCTGTGGACCAAGGGCCGCCCGAAGGACCTGCGCCGCAGCCACATCCCGGTGACCCTGCGGGTCGGCGAGCCGATGGAGGCGCCGAAGGACCAGTACGCGGGCGCGCTCACGCGGCGGCTGCGCGGCCGGGTGGAGGAGCTGCTGGACGCCGCCCAGCGCGCCTATCCGGCGCGCCCGAAGGGCACCGAGGACTCCTGGTGGCTCCCGGCCCACCTGGGCGGCACCGCGCCGACCGCGGCCCAGGCGGCCGAGGCGGGCTGACCGTCACGACCCGCGTACGGGACCGCCGCCCCACCGGGGGCGGCGGTCCCGTACGGCGTCACGGGGGACGTCAGGGACAGATGGCGTCCTGCCCGGGCTTCTTCTTGAACTGGTCCGGGAACTTCTTGATGATCCCGCAGGACAGGAAGTCAGCGAAGCCGAGGATGTGGTCGTGCACCTCGTCGTAGTCCTGGATGTCCGCCTCGAAGTCGCCCTGCAGGCGGTGGGTGGCCTCTTCAAGCGTCAGGTCCAGGTGCTCGCGCATCGCGGCGCGGATCTCGTCCCGGGGCCAGAACTTCGGGTTCAGCTCGTGGAGGAAGTCCGCGATCTCCTCCCCGTTGGCGTACCAGGCGGCGATGGCCGCCTGCAGCTGCTGCTGGTCCCCGGCCCTGGCCGCCACCAGGATGTCGACCGCGCCCTGGATGTGCTCCCGGAGGAGCGCGCTCAGCTCGTTGCCGGTCTGTTCGCCGAAGAACGGCTTGAAGGAGTTGCCGAGGTCGTCCTGGTTGCGGAACAGCCGCTGGAGGGTGGGCTGCAGGTCCGGCAGGTTCCCGGCGAAACTCACGATCGAGAGCCGCGTCCAGGTGATGTGGTCCTCCCAGAGTTTGCGCGACTGGTCGTGGAAGGCCAGGCGGGACACCCGGTCCTCACCGCCGCCCGCGGAGCCGGCCGGGGCCGCGCTCGTGCCGGCGATCCCGCCGGCGGTCAGCGTGAGCGCGAGGGCGGCCACGGCCGCGCTCCTGGCGAGGACGGGCGTGCGCCGGGCCCTGTGTGAGGGCCTTCGGGCCGCGCCGGACTGCAGGTTCATCCAGGTCTCCTTCGACGAGGGGGTCGCAGCCAGCCTCATCGCCGTCCGCCGGGAGCGCCTCCCGGCAGCCCCCCCACGGGGTACACGCCTCGGCCATCCGGAGACGGAGCTCTGCGCCGGGCGGGTGGCCTGTGGTCAGCCGGAGGCCGCCTGCCGGCGGCGGTGGGCGGCGACGCGGGCGCGGCCGGAGCAGGAGGCCGAGCAGTAGCGGCGGGGGCTGCCGGGGCCCGTGCCCAGGAAGTAGCGGCCGCAGCCGGCCGCCGGGCAGGCGCCCCAGGCGGTGCGGCCGTGCCCGGTGAGCAGGCCGGCCAGGGCGAGGGCCCCGGAGGCCAGGAACCAGTCGCCCCACCCCGCGCCCTCCCGGTCGACGTGGAGGTGCCAGGCGTGGCCGTCGTGGCGGCTCAGCCGCGGGCGGGCCCCGCAGCCCTCGAAGACCGCGTTGAGGGAGTGCGCGGCGCGGTCGGCGTCGGTTTCGGCGAGCACCTCGCCCATCCGGCGGGCGGCCGCGCGCAGTTCGGCGGCGTCGGCCTCGGTGAAGGCGGGTTCGTCCAGGTCCTGCGGGCTTTCCCCGTGCTGGGCGAGGAGGGCGGCGAGTTCGAGCCGGGGCAGGTCGGGGCTGACGCGGACCGCTTCGGCGATGTCGAGCAGGCGCAGCGCGGGGTCGAAACCGTTCACACCCGCAGTGTAACGTCTTGGGTCATGAAGGCGTTACGGCGATATCTGGGCGCGGCGCTGGCCGCGCGGCTTGCCTCCGAGGGCATGGGGATCGCGCTGGTGCTGCTGGCGCTGGAGCGGACGGGCAGTGCGGCGCACGGGGCGTTCGTGCTGACGGCGTGGCTGGCGCCGCACGTCCTGGCCGCGCCGGTGGCCGGGGCGCTGGCGGCCCGCAGCCGGCGTCCGCGGGTCTTCCAGGTGGGAGCGCTGGCCGGCTTCGCCACGGCCATGGCCGCGCTGGCACTGCTGGTCGGCCGGGGGCCGACGCCGGTGGTGCTCGCGGTGGCCCTGGTCGGCGGCTCCTGCGGGCCGATGGTGACGGGCGGGATGTCCAGCCTGGTCGCGGGGCTGGTGCCGCCAGGCCCCGGACGGGACCGGGCCTACGGCTGGGACGCGGCGACCTACAACGCGGCCTCGGTGACGGCTCCGGTCGTGGTGAGCGCGTGCGCGGCGCTGGGGTCGGCCGGCCCGGCGGTGCTGCTGCTGGCGTCGGGGGCGGCCGTGGCGGCGGTGCTGGCGGCGACGCTGCCGTACGCCCCGGCGGCGGGAGGCGGCGGTTCGCTGGGGTCCGGGATGGCGGCGGGGCTGGCCGCGCTGTGGCGGGTGCGCGAACTGCGCGCGATCACCTCGGCGACCACGCTGGCCTTCGTCGGCGTCGGGGCGCTGAGCACGACCTCGGTCCTGCTGAGTCCGCGCGGCGGCGGCGTGCTGCTGACGGCGTTCGCGGTGGGGGCGCTGACGGGGTCGCTGACCCTGGGCCGGCTCACGTCCGTGGAGCCGGGCCGGCTGGCCCGCTGGGCCCTGGCCGGCACGGGGGCGGCGCTCGCCGCCGCGGCTGCCGGACCGTCACTGCCGGTGGTCGCGGTGCTGTTCGGCGTGGCGGGGGTGTGCGACGGGCCGCTGCTGACGGCCACCCTGCGGCTGCGCTCGGAGCACGCGCCGGCGGGGGCCCGTACCCAGGTGTTCACGCTGGGGGCCGGGCTGAAGGTCACCGCCGCGGCGCTGGGCGCGGCCCTGGCCGGGCTGGCCGCTTCCGCGTCGCCGCGGGGGCTGCTGCTGTGCATCGCCGGGCTCCAGCTCGCCGCGGCGGCGCTGCACCGGGGCGTGCGGGGCCGGTCCCCCGCCGCGCGCTCCGCTCCGGCCGCGGATGCCGCTCCGGCCCTCGTACGGGAGCCGCGGAAGCCGGCACGGAAGGCCGGCTCGGCGGAGCCGGGGTAGGGCCGCTACAGCTCCGTGGGCAGGTTCCGCCAGAGGGCCGGGCGGTCCGGGGACTCCTGGAGCGCCCGGAGCGCGGCCGGGTGCGGGGCGGCGTGGAGGACCGGGTAGTCGGCCTCGCCGAGCTCCGGGCGTACGGGGAAGGCGAGCTGCTCCGGCCCGAGGGAGAACTGGGCGTTCACGCCGGGCTTGTTGCCCCGGGGGTCCTGGCGCGCCCAGGCGTCCTCACCGGGCAGCAGGACGGCGACCAGGCCGTGCACCACCGGATCGGCGCCGTCGTCCTCGGTGAGCCGCTGGTAGCACAGGGCGGTGGGGATGCCGCGGGCCCGCAGCAGCGCGGCCAGCGCGTGGGACTTGGCGTAGCAGATGCCGTTGCGGGTGGCGAGCACGTCGGAGGCGCGCCAGGTGACCCGCATGTCCCCGGAGTCGGCGGAGTGCGGGACGGTGTCGCGGACGAACTCGAAGGCGACCTTGGCGTATGCGTACGCGTCGCCGGTGGCGGTCCAGAGGGCGTCGGCGGTCTCCTGGACCAACGGGTGGTCGTGGTCGATGACTTCGTCCGCCGCGAGGTACGCGGACACGTCGGAATGCTCCTGGATCAGTTCCATGATCCAGGAGCATACCTATGCAGATTTTCGTATGTCTATCGATAACCCGCGGCCGTGGACGGCACGGGGGTCAGCGGGCCATCTCTCCCTTCAGCGCCTGCAGGAAGCCGTCCACGTCCTCGATCTGCGTGTCGAACCCGCACATCCAGCGGACGTGACCGGCCGCCTCGTCCCAGAAGTAGAAGCGGTACCGCTGCTGCAGCCGCCGGGACACCTCGTGCGGAAGCTTCGCGAACACCGCGTTCGCCTGGACCGGGTAGAGGATCTCCACCCCGTCCACCTCGCGCACGCCCGCCGCGAGCCGCTGCGCCATCTCGTTGGCGTGCCGGGCGTTGCGCAGCCACAGGTCCTTGGCCAGCAGGGCCTCCAGCTGCACCGACACGAAGCGCATCTTCGAGGCGAGCTGCATCGACATCTTGCGGATGTGCTTCATCTGCCGGACCGCGTCCGGGTTGAGCACCACCACGGCCTCGCCGAACAGCATGCCGTTCTTGGTGCCGCCGTAGGACAGCACGTCGACGCCCACCGCGTTGGTGAAGGTGCGCATCGGCACGTCGAGCGAGGCCGCGGCGTTGGCTATCCGGGCACCGTCGAGGTGCACCTTCATGCCGAGCGCGTGCGCGTGCTCGCAGATCGCCCGGATCTCCTCCGGGGTGTAGACCGTGCCCAGCTCGGTGTTCTGGGTGATCGACACGACCTGCGGCATGGCCCGGTGCTCGTCCTCGAAGCCCCAGGCCTCCTGGTCGATCAGCTCGGGGGTGAGCTTGCCGTCCGGGGTGGGGACGGCGAGCAGCTTGAGGCCGGCCATCCGCTCCGGCGCGCCGCCCTCGTCCACGTTGATGTGGGCGCTCTTGGCGCAGATGACCGCGCCCCAGCGGTCGGTCATCGCCTGGAGGGCGGTGACGTTCGCGCCGGTGCCGTTGAAGACCGGGAACGCCTCGGCGTACGGTCCGAAGTGGCTGCGGATGATCTTCTGCAGGTGTTCGGTGTACTCGTCCTCGCCGTAGGCGACCTGGTGGCCGCCGTTGGCGAGGGCGATGGCCTCGAGGACCTCCGGGTGGGCTCCCGCGTAGTTGTCGCTGGCGAAGCCGCGCACCGCCGGGTCGTGGTGCCGGCGGGCATCGGTCTTCAGGGTTGCGGGGTGAGCCACAGACGCTGTCCGTTCACTTCCGGGGCGGGCCGCTCCCAGACGCCGACGATGGCCTCGGCCAGCTCCTTGACGTCGGTGAAGCCCGCGAACTTCGCATTGGGACGCTCGGCGCGCATGGCGTCGTGCACCAGTGCCTTGATGATCAGGATCGCAGCCGCCGCGCGCGGGCCGTCCTCGCCCCCAGCCTTGCGGAAGGAGTCCGCCATCGCCAGCGTCCAGGCCTCGGCGGCGGCCTTGCCCGCGTTGTACGCCGCGTTGTTCGCCACCGGCTTGTGCGCGCCGGACTGGCTGACCAGCACGTAGCGGCCGTTGCCGCTGCGCATCAGCCCGTCGTGGAAGGCCATCGAGGTGTGCTGGACGGTGCGGATCAGGAGCTTCTCCAGGAAGTCCCAGTCGCCCAGGTCGGTCTCGGTGAAGGAATTGCTGCCGCGCCAGCCGCCGACCAGGTGGACCAGGCCGTCGACCCGCCCGAACTCCTTCTCGGTACGGGCGGCCCACTCCCTGGTGGCCTCCAGGTCGAGGAGGTCCACCGTGTCACCGGTGACGGTGGCCCCGCCGTGGGCGTAGCGGGCCGCGTCCACGGCCTCGGCCAGGCGGGCCGGGTCCGCGTCGGACGCGACGACCGTGGCGCCGGCCTCGGCGAGGCGGAGCAGCGCGGCGCGGCCGGCCGGGCCGCCGGCTCCGGCCACCGCGACCACGGCTCCGCTGAGCGTCCCGTTCCCGTTGTTCATGTTGTAAGCCTCCTGTGGGCGAGGAATCACGCGGCAGTCGCGCCGGCGTCAGCGAGGTCGGCGTTCTGCGCGGTGATCCCCTTCGTGGAGGCGATCACTCCCTTGAGCTTCTTGGCGAGCGCCTCAAAGAACATGCTGAGCGGAAACTCGTCGGGAAGCACGTCGTCCACGAGCTTCCGGGGAGGCTGCGTCAGGTCCAGCGCGTCCGGGCCCTTGGCCCACTTGGAGCCCGGGTGCGGGGCCAGGTAGGTGGAGACCAGCTCGTACGCCTTGAACCAGTGGACGAGCTTGGGGCGGTCGATGCCGTCGCGGTACAGCTTCTCGATCTCGGCGCACAGCTGGTTGGTGATCCGGGGGGCGCGCTCCCAGTCGATCCGCAGCTTGTTGTCCGTCCAGCGCACGACGTCGTGCTTGTGGAGGTAGGCGAAGAGCAGCTGGCCGCCGAGGCCGTCGTAGTTCCGGTTGCGGTCGCCGGTGAGCGGGAAGCGGAACATCCGGTCGAACAGCACGGCGTACTGCACGTCGCGGCCGTGGACGTTGCCCTCGGCCTCAAGCTGCACGGCCTCCTTGAAGGCGGTGAGGTCGCAGCGCAGCTCCTCCAGGCCGTACATCCAGAACGGCTGGCGCTGCTTGATCATGAAGGGGTCGAACGGCAGGTCACCGTGGCTGTGGGTGCGGTCGTGGACCATGTCCCACAGGACGAAGGCCTTCTCGCAGCGCTCCTGGTCGGTGATCATCGCTGCGATGTCCTCGGGCAGCTCCATGCCCAGGGTCTCCACGGCGGCCTCGGTCACCTTGCGGAAGCGGGCGGCCTCGCGGTCGCAGAAGATGCCGCCCCAGGTGAAGCGCTCGGGGGCCTCGCGGACGGCGATGGTCTCCGGGAAGAGCACGGCGGAGTTGGTGTCGTAGCCCGCGGTGAAGTCCTCGAAGGTGATGCCGAGGAACAGCGGGTTGTCGTACCGGGTGCGCTCCAGCTCGGCGAGCCACTCGGGCCACACCATCTTCAGGACGACGGCCTCGAAGTTGCGGTCCGGGTTGCCGTTCTGCGTGTACATCGGGAACACGACCAGGTGCTGACGGCCCTCGACGCGCTCGGCCGCCGGCTGGAAGGCCAGCAGGGAGTCGAGGAAGTCCGGCACCGGGAACCCGCTCTCGGCCCACTTGCGCAGGTCGGTGACGAGGGCCTGGTGGTAGGCGGTGGCGTGCGGGAGCAGCGGGGAGAGCTCCTCGACGGCGGCGATCACGCGGCGGACGGCGTCCTCCGCGTCACCGCGCTCGGGGGCGCCCTCGGCCTCGAAGTCGATGGAGCCGTCCTTGGACTGCCAGGGGCGGATCTCCTCCACGGCGGCCTTGAGCGCGGGCCACGCGGGGTGGTCCACCACCCGCGACCCGGCGGTTATTACGGCCCCGCCGACGCCCGGCACAAGAGTTTCCGTCATGTCACTTCCTCCACAGGAGAACCTCACGTATGGACAACGTATACATGTGAGGCTCTCCCGCTCAAGAGGGGAAGCCGGAAATTATCCTGTCGTCCCCCTCACTTCACCGGAAGACTTCCCGTGGGCAACCGTGGAGGCGACGGCTCCGCCGATTCTTTCCAGAGCGGTACGTGCCGGGGGCAGGAACTCCGCCAGGGCGAGGAAGCCGTGGAACATCCCGGGGTGGGAGTCGAGGGCCGAGGGCACTCCGTGAGCGCGCAGCGCCCGGTGCCAGGCCACCCCGTCGTCGTGCAGCGGATCGCATCCGGCGACCACCACGTGCGCGGGCGGCAGCGCCGCGAGGGCCTCGCCGGACGCGTGCAGCGGCGAGGCCAGGGCATTGCGGCGGTCGCGGGCGCCGCCGCGGACCCCCAGGTACTGCGCCCAGAACCAGCGGAGGTGGGCGGTGGTGAGGTAGTAGCCGGTGCCGTTGCGCCGGCAGGAGGCGGAGTCCAGGCCGGCCGAGAGCGCCGGGTAGGCGAGCACCTGCAGCGCGACCGACGGGCCGCCGCGCTCCGCGGCCAGCAGCAGCGCGGCCGCCGACAGGGTGCCTCCCGCGCTGTCCCCGGCCACCACCAGGGCGTCCGGGTCTCCGCCGAGTCCGCCGATCTGCTCCCCGGCCCAGCACAGGACGGCGTGGACGTCCTCGACCGGGGCCGGGAAGGGATGCTCGGGAGCCCGCCGGTAGTCCACCGAGACCACGGCGGCACCGGCCGCCCGGCAGAGCCGGCGTGCGGTGGCGTCGTGGGTGTCGAGGTCGCAGAGGACGAAGCCGCCACCGTGGCTGAAGACCACGGTGGGGCGGGGGCCTGACCACTCCTCGGGGTCGGGTAGGTAGATCCGGACCGGGACGGGCGGGGCGCCGGGCGGCCCGGGGACGGTCCGGTCCCACGCCGCCCCCACCGGAGGCGGTTCGCCGGGCGTCCGGGGGGCGGCGGCGAGGATCCGCCGGGCCTCGACGGCATCGGTGACGGCCCCGCCGACGTCGGGGAAGACGGCGGTGAGCGCGTCCACGAAGGGCCGCGCGGCGGGGTCGAGGCGGTCGGCCGGGGCGGCCGGGTCGGGGCGGCCGACAGGGTCGGGGCGGGCGGCGGTCATGCGGCGCCTCCCGGCCGCTCGGCCCCGCGGAAGTGCGGGATGACCTTCTCGCCCCACTGCCGCAGGGTCTCCATGCAGGCCTCCTGCGGCACGGTGCCCATCTGGACCAGGCACATGATCTCGTCGGCCCCGGCGTCACGGAGCCGTTCCACGTAGGCGATGGCGTCGTCGGCGCTGCCGTAGGCGTGGTCGGCGTTGAAGGTGGCGGTGGAGGTGGGCCGTACCGGGATCCGCTGCTCGTTGAGCCGGGCCGCCACCTGTTCCGCGGCCCGGCGCATCTCGGCCGCCTCGTCGGTGCCCTCCACCACCGCCTCGTCGGGCACGCCCGCTCCCCCGTACCAGTGGCCGATGGACTGGGCGAAGAAGCGCTGGCCGCGGATGCCGACCCGGCGGGCCTCCTCGGGGTCGTCGAGCACGATCGTGGGGCACAGCACCGAGAAGTGGTCGTTGACGGCGGTGGAGACGAACCTGCTGCCGTCCCGTCGCGTGCGGGCCGCGTCGTAGACGGCGCGCATCCCGGCGATCGACTCCGGCCCGGCGAAGCCCATGACCAGCGCGCCGATGCCCAGTTCCGCCGCCTGGACGAGGGTCTCCTCGCGGCTGCAGGCGAGGAACAGCGGCGGGTGCGGGGTCTGCGCGGGCCGGGGGAGGATCGGGTGCGGGGCGATGTCGATGAGCTCGCCGTGGTACTCCAGCTCGTCGCGCTGCCAGGCCTTGCCGATGATCCGCAGGGCCTCCTCCACCTCCTGGGCGGTGCGCTGCCGGTCCACCCCGCACAGGGAGGTCTCCTGCTCGGTGCCGCCGCGTCCGGCGCCCAGGTCGAGCCGGCCGCCGGAGAGGAGGTCGAGCATGGCCGCCCGTTCGGCCACCCGGGCCGGGTGGTTGAAATTGAAGGGCATGCACACGACCCCGTGGCCGATGCGTATGGTGTTCGTCCTGGCCGCCACGAAGCTGAGGAACACCTCGGGTGCGCTCATGTGTGCATACCACTTCAGCGAGTGGTGTTCGACGGCCCAGATCCGGTCGAAGCCCATGCGTTCGGCGAGTACGGCCTGCTCGACGCAGTCGCGGATGACCTGATGTTCCCGTTCGACGGTCGGGTCTGCCAGTTGAGCCTCGAAGATCACGGAGAATTTCACGGTGCCTCCAGGGTTGCGTCCCGTGTCCGGCCACACTTCAATTCGGAATATGACTAGTAGTCATAAGCCAAAGAAGCAAGACCTTCCGCCGACCGCGTGGGCGGTCCTCGGGCTGCTCTCGTTCCCGGGCGCCCGCACCGGCTACGAACTGAAGAAGTGGGCCGACTCCTCCCTCCGCTTCTTCTACTGGTCGCCGGCCATCAGCCAGATCTACGCCGAGCTGCGCCGTCTGGAGCAGCTCGGCTACGCCGCCTCCGAGCGCTCCGGCCCGGAGGAGACCCGGACCAAGCGCCGGTACGCCATCACCCCCGCCGGGCGGGAGGCGCTGGCCGGCTGGGCGGCCGGCTCGGCCGAGGCCGGGCCGCCGGTGCTCAAGCACGGGCTGCTGCTCCGGGTCTGGCTGGGGCACCTGTCCGAGCCGGAGCGGCTGCGGGAGATGGTGGCGGAGCACCAGGAGCGCACCCGCGCCGAGCTGGCGTCCGTACGGGAGGCCATGGCGCACGCGGCGGAGGTGCCGGAGTGGGCGTTCCCCGCTCTGGCGCTGCGCTGGAGCGAGCGGCAGCACCTGGCGGAACTGGAACTGGCCGAGGCCCTGCTGGCGGACCTCGCGGCCCTGGAGGTGCGGCCGGGAACGGCCCCCGGCTCTCACCCTGGACCTGAGGTCGAAGGTCCGGGTCAAGCCGATGGGGACGCGCCCACGCCCGGGTGACGCGACCGGCCCGCGCGGGCCCGGAGGCGGCCGGTCCGGCCCTGGCGGGAACCGGCCGGACGGCCCTGCCGGGGCCCTGCACGACCGGTCACATCCCGCTTCCGGCGCACTACGATGCGTCCTCACCCGCGCGGTTCGGTCGGGACACCGGGCCTCGCCGGGAGCCGCCGTCGACGGAAGCGAGAGAACCTTGACTTTCCTCACCATCGGTCACCGCGGAGTCATGGGTGTCGAACCGGAGAACACCCTCCGGTCGTTCGTCCGCGCGGAACGCTCCGGCATGGATGTCATCGGCCTGGACGTACAGGTCAGCAAGGACGGCGCACTCGTCGTCCTGCACGACCCCGATGTGGACCGCACCACGGACGGGTCGGGCGCGGTCGCCGACCTCACCCTGGCCGAGCTGCGCGAGCTCGACGCCGGACTGGGCGAGCGGGTGCCGCTGTTCGAGGAGGTGCTCGACGCGGTCAGGACCCCGCTGCTGGTCGGCGTCGCGGACCGCGGGGTCGCGGCGGCGCTGGCCGCCGTGCTGCTGCGGCTGGACCTGACCGCGCGGGTGGAGGTGGCCTCCGTGCAGGACGCGGCCCTCGCGGAGATCTCCCGGCTGGTGCCGGGTGTGCGGACCACGCTGACGGCCGGCCGGTACGGCGAGGACATCGTGGACCGGGCCCTGGCCGCCGGTGCCGAAACGGTCTCCCTGAACATCCGGCGGCTGACGCTGGAGACCGTGGAGTCCGCGCACACCGCGGGGCTGCGGGTCACCGGCTGGACCGTGAACACCATGGAGCACCTGCGGCTGGTGCGCGCCCTCGAACTGGACGGCGCGGCCACCGACTTCCCCGAGATCCGGCTCACCGGCAGGTTCACCGCCTAGCCGGCCCCTGGTCCCCTGCCCTGCCCGACTCGGACCGGACAGGGCAGGACGGGCGGGACCCGCAGGGCGGACCGGCCCGGGCCGTTGGCCTAGAGGGGCTTCACCAGCAGTTCGAAGGCCAGGTCGTCGCGGCGGGGCCGCCCGAAGCGCTCGTCCCCGTACGGGAAGGGGCTCAGCTCGCCGGTGCGGCGGTACCCGCGCCGCTCGTAGTAGGCGATGAGCTCCTCGCGGATGTTGATCACGGTCATCCGCATCTCCTTCACGCCCCAGTCCTGCGCGGCGTGCCGCTCGGCCTCGGCCAGGATCTCCTTGCCGAGGCCGCCGCCCTGGAGACCGGGCCGGACCGCGAACATGCCGAAGTAGGCATGGTCACCGCGGTGTTCGAGCTGACAGCAGGCCACCAGCCCGCCGTCGCGCTCCACCGCCAGCAGCAGCGAGTCCGGGCTCTCCACGATCGCGCGGACGCCGTCGGGGTCGGTGCGCTGACCGTCCAGGTAGT
Source organism: Streptomyces sp. NPDC043853 (assembly GCF_056436025.1). Lineage (NCBI taxonomy): Bacteria > Bacillati > Actinomycetota > Actinomycetes > Kitasatosporales > Streptomycetaceae > Streptomyces > Streptomyces sp. NPDC043853. The sequence continues at coordinate 64,387 of NZ_JBWKDJ010000013.1, read as the reverse complement.
CCGCCTCGGTGGTCCAACCGCCGCGGCTCTTCTCGCCCCGGTACGCCGACTCGACGAGCTCGACCAGGGAGTCGACGTCGGCTGCGGTGGCGCTGCGGAAGCTGAGGGCTGCGGGCGTGGACATCGGCGGCTCCGTTCATGTGTTCTGCTCGCCGAAGCCTAACCCGGTCCGGCGTGCGGGCGGCGCGGCGCGGGCATCTCTTCCGGTGTCACCGTCGAACCGGGAGGTTCCGCCGTGCACCATTCCGCACCGCCCGTACTGTCCTGGCTGCTGGTGCTGCTGTGCGCGACGAGCGGCGGGTACTGCCTGCTGCGCGGACGCAGAGCGGCGGACCGCGCGGACGGGGTGATGGGGCTGGGCATGGCGGTGATGGCGGTGCCGCAGGCGGCCGGCGCCCGCGGGCTCCACCTCGCGCTCGGGGCGGTGTTCTGCGTCGCCTCGGTGCACGCGCTGTGGCGGTTACGGACCGGGGGGCGCCATCACGCGCACCATCTGGTCGGGTCGCTGGGGATGGTGCACATGGTGTTCTCGCCGGGGGTGGAGCCGCTGACCGGGGCGCTGCTCCTCTACTGCACGGGATACGTGCTGCTGGCCGGTGCCCGGCTGGCGTCGGGACCGGCGGTGGTCGCGGCCGGCGCGGCGGGGGCTGCGGGTGGCGGCGGGGTCGCGGCCGGAACCGGTGCGCCCGACGGACTGACCCGGGCCTGCCGACTCGCCATGGGCATGGGCATGTTCGCCATGCTGCTGACCATGTGACCGCGATAGGACCGCGGTAGGACCGCGATGTGCAACACGGCGCCACCACGGTGCGAGCACCGGCTCCCGCCCAGCGAAACGTGTCGTGCGTCACCAAAGCCACCGGAGCGTACCGGCAGGTAGTCGCCCGCTCATAGGGTGGTCACATGATGGTCTCCGCCGTTCTGCTGCTGCTCGGCGCGCTGACGGCCGTCGTGGCCCCCCGGTTGCTGGGCCGCGCGGCATGGCCCGAACGCGAGCCGGTGGTGGCGTTGTGGGCGTGGCAGTGCGCGGTGGCCGGGGTGCTGCTCTGTCTGGGCCTGTCGATGCTGCTGAGCGCGGCCACGGCCTGGCAGGAGGTGCGCGGGCGGCTGTTCGCGTCGGCCCCGCACGGGGTGGCCGAGGCGTACGGGCCGGTCACCGGCGACCCGTGGGCAGCCGGGACCGCGGTGGTGCTGGCCGGCGGTGCGGTGTGGACCGGGGCGATGCTGACCCGCGAGGTGCTGCGGGCACGGGCCCGGCGGCGCGCCCGCCGGTCCGAACTGCTGGTGCGGGCACCGCTGTTGCCCGGAGAGGACCCGGGTCCGGTACGGCTGGTCCTGCTGGAGGGCGAACGGCCGGGAGCGTGGTGGGTGCCGGGGGCGGCCCCGCAACTGGTGGTGACCACCGCCGCGTTGAACCGGCTGAAGGGACGTCAGCTGGACGCCGTGCTCGCGCACGAGCAGGGACACGCGGTCGCCCGGCACGAGTGGCTGCTGAACTGCTCGCGCGCGCTGTCGGGGGCGTTCCCGCAGGTGCGGGTGTTCGCCGCGTTCCGCGAGGAGATGCACCACCTGGTGGAGCTGGCCGCCGACGACGTGGCCTCGCGCCGGTTCGGCCGGCTGACCACCGCGCTGGCGCTGGTGGGGCTGAACGAGGACCGGGGCGTGTTCGGGCCGTGGGCGCCGCCGGAGGCGCACGTCCCGCAGCGGGTCAACCGGCTGCTGGCAGCGACCCCGCGGCTGTCGCCGGGCCGCCGGCTGGGCCTGACCGCGGCGGCGGCCCTGGTGCCGGCGCTGCCCCTGCTGGTGGCCTTCGGGCCGGGGCTCAGCGCCCTGACCCGGTAGGCCGCGTCTTCCGGATCAGGCCGGACCGGTGTGCGCGAGGATCTCGGTCACCACGGTGTCCCAGACCTCGCGCGGCGGCATCTGGTGCCCCATGCCGGTGAGCGGGACCAGCCGCGCGCCGGGGATCTCCCGGGCGAGCGCCTCGCCGTGGCCGTACGGGAAGAGCGGGTCCCCGGTGCCGTGCAGCACGAGCGTGGGGGCGACGATCGTACCGAGCCGGTCCCGCACCGGGGTGCCGCCCTCGATCAGCCAGTGGTTGCCGGCGGCGGCCGGCACGGGGCTGCGGCCGAAGGCCCGCCCGGCGGTCCGCCGCAGGGATTCCTCGTCGACCGGGATCGTGCCCGCGAAGGCGTGCTCGACCTTCACGAAGTGGTCGACCACCGACTCCCGGTCGGTCCAGTCCGGCCCCTCGCCCGGCTCTGCGAGGGCCTTCGCCAGCTCGTGGCTCATCGGCGGCAAGTCGGGGTGTTCCGGCCCGCCGGGGCCGCCCGGACTCGTGGCGATGAGGGTGAGCGTCGCCACCCGGTCGGGGTGCTCGATCCCGAGCCGCTGGGCGATGCCGCCGCCCATGGAGATGCCCACGAGGTGCGCCGCACGGATGCCGAGTGCGTCCAGGACGCCGAGCGCGTCGGCGACCAGGTCCGCCTGCCCGTACCCGGGGGCCCCGACCGGCCAGGTCGTGGAACGTCCGGTGTCGCGGGTGTCGTAGCGCACCACGTACCGGCCGCCGTCCGCGAGCCGGGCCACGAACTCCTCGTCCCACCAGTCCATCGTCGCCTCGGCCCCTGAGATCAGCAGGAGGGCCGGCGCGGCCGGGTCCCCGAACGTCCGGGCCGCCAGGTCCACTCCGTTCACGTGCAGCATCCGCTCCGGCGTCGGCATGACACCACCTCCACGGTTCGACGGCTTCCCCCTCGACATGATCCGACACGGCCGTGCGCCGGCGGTGTGCGGCGCCCGGACAGGGCGGCGCCCCGGTGCGAGGATGCCGAGCTATGCGGAGCACCACCGATCGGTTGAGACGGGCCTGCGCCGGCTGCGTACTGCTCGCGGCGGCACTGACTCTGCTGGTGGTCCTGCGGGTGCCGCCGCTGGTCCGGTTCGACCTGTGGACCGCGGAGGCGCTGCACGGGTATGCCGTCGCCCATCCGGCGGTCACCGCCGTCAACCGGGTGCTGAGCGACTGGGTGTGGGACCCGTGGACGATGCGCGCCCTGCTGGTGGCGGTCTGCGGGTGGCTGTGGTGGCGGGGCGAACGGGCCCTGTCCGTCCGCTTCCTGCTGACGCTGGTGGCGGCCGTGGTGGTGCAACAGGTGGTAAAGGCGGCGGTCGGGCGTGAAAGGCCGCTGTGGCCGGACCCGTTGGACAGCGCCGACTACGCGTCCTATCCGTCGGGGCACGCGCTGACCGCGACGGTGGTGTGCGGTCTGCTGCTGTGGCTGGTGCCCGGCTCGCGGTGGGCGTGGGGGGCGGCGCTCGTTTCGGTGCTCGGGGTCGGGTTCACCCGGGTCCACCTCGGTGTCCACTGGCCGTCCGACGTGCTCGGCGGCTGGCTGATCGGGGCCGCCCTGGCGCTGGCGGCGCTGTCCGGGGCGGAGCGCCACGCTCCGGGGGGCCCTCTTCTCCGGCGGCCCGGCAGCGGGGATCCTGACAGCGGCTGACAACGGCGCGGCCGGCCGGCACCGGTGCCGGCCGGCCGCGCCGGTCCGCGGAACCCCAAACACCGCCAGACCCCCAGACCGCCCGACCACACGACCCCAAGAACTCTCCGTCTATGGGGGGGCCTCCGTGTCT